>NZ_JAFBCB010000001.1:607865-1215731 GCF_016907455.1 Brachybacterium muris
ACGCCTCGCCTGACGCCGTAGACTCGGGGCCGTGAGCACAGCTGAGAACACCGATGCAGATCCGGTCCTCGTCGTCGACTTCGGGGCCCAGTACGCGCAGCTGATCGCGCGCCGGGTCCGCGAGGCAGACGTCTACTCCGAGGTCGTCCCGCACACCATGCCCGTCCAGGAGATCCTGGCCCGGAAGCCGCTGGCGATCATCCTGTCCGGAGGTCCCAGCTCGGTGTACGAGCCGGGCGCACCGCGCCTGGACCCGGCACTGCTGGAGGCCGGGGTGCCGGTGCTGGGCCTGTGCTACGGCTTCCAGTCCATGGCCGCGGCGCTGGACGGCACCGTGGCACCCACCGGCGTGCGCGAGTACGGCGCCACCCGCCTGGAGGCCGTCGACGGCGCCTCCCAGCTGCTCGCCCAGCAGGACCTGGACCAGAACGTGTGGATGAGCCACGGCGACTCCGTCACCGCCGCCCCTGAGGGCTTCCAGGTGGTCGCCACCTCCGCCGGTAGCCCTGTCGCCGCTTTCGAGCATCCCGGCAAGCGCCTGTACGGGGTGCAGTGGCACCCCGAGGTGGGGCACTCCGACCGTGGCCAGGAGGTGCTGGAGAACTTCCTGTACCGCGGCGCGGGCATCGAACCCACCTGGACCACCGGCAATGTGATCGAGGAGCAGGTGGAGCGGATCCGCGAACAGGTCGCAGAGGGCACCGCCATCTGCGCCCTCTCCGGTGGGGTGGACTCCGCCGTCGCCGCGGCCCTGGTGCAGCGTGCCATCGGTGAGCGCCTCACCTGCGTCTACGTCAACCACGGCCTCATGCGGCAGGACGAGTCCGCGCAGATCGAGAAGGCCTTCGGCGAATCCACCGGCGGCGCGAAGCTCGTGGTGGTCGATGCCGAGGCCCAGTTCCTCGAGGCGCTCGCCGGGGTGACCGACCCCGAGCAGAAGCGCAAGATCATCGGCCGCGAGTTCATCCGTACCTTCGAGCGCGCCCAGGCCGACATCCTGCGCGAGCAGGGCGTGGTGGAGGCAGAGGCCGACGGCGGCACCCACACCACCAGCGCTGATGCCACCGCCTTCCTGGTGCAGGGCACCCTGTACCCGGACGTTGTGGAGTCCGGCGGCGGCGAGGGCGCCGCGAACATCAAGAGCCACCACAACGTGGGCGGCCTGCCGGAGGACCTCTCCTTCGAGCTGGTCGAGCCGCTGCGCACCCTGTTCAAGGACGAGGTGCGGGCCGTGGGCTCCGAGCTGGACCTGCCCGACGAGATCGTGTGGCGCCAGCCGTTCCCCGGGCCCGGCCTGGGCATCCGCATCATCGGCGAGGTCACCCGGGAGCGGCTGGACATCCTGCGCCGCGCGGACGCGATCGCCCGTGCCGAGCTCACCGCCGCGGGGCTGGACCGCGACATCTGGCAGTGCCCCGTGGTGCTGCTGGCCGATGTGCGCTCCGTGGGCGTGCAGGGCGATGGCCGCACCTACGGCCACCCGATCGTGCTGCGCCCCGTCACCAGCGACGACGCCATGACCGCGGACTGGGCCAAGGTGCCCTACGACGTGCTGGGCCGCATCTCCACCCGCATCACCAACGAGGTGCCGGAGATCAACCGGGTGGTGCTGGACGTGACCAGCAAGCCCCCGGGCACCATCGAGTGGGAGTGATCCCGCGCCTGCCGCAGGAGTGAGGCCGGGACGTGTCTCGTCCTGCGGCTGGCAGGGCCTCTACTGCCCGTCGCGCAGCAGGTTCGAGGGCAGCGCCGGCACGGCGCGGTGCCAGGTCTCCGACACCTCTGTGGTGACCCACCCCATCGATCGGTACAGGCCGTCCGCGCCGGTGGGGGAGTCAGCATCGACCTCGAGGCCCACCCGGGTGAGGCCGCGCTCGGCAGCGTCGCGGATCGCGGCGTTCAGCAGAGCCTTGGCCACCCCGCGGCCGCGGGCGCTGCGGTGCACCCCCAGGTACTCCAGGTAGGTGCCCTCGCCGGCGGTCGCTGTGGCGGGCATGACGTCGGCCACCAGGCCGCCGCCCGGCCACCAGGAGCCGTCGTCCTTCTGCACCTCCGCGATCCACCAGTGGTCCCAGCGGGCGCTGTCACCGGAGGTGAGCCGGCCCACGAACTCGGGGAAGGACTCCCGGTAGGAGTTGAAGTGGTCCGCGAAGGACTCCTCGAGGGTGCGATGCACCCAGCGCACGTCCTGGGCGTAGGGGAGGCCGGACGTATGCAGGTGGACGCGGCGGGCGCGCACCCCGGCGCGGGGCTCGGGAGTGGTGGTGGCCTCCTCGGCGGTGACCGGGCGTTCCATGTGCTCCCAGGTGCGGGCACGGGTGAAGCCGGCAGCGGTCATCAGTCGCTTGCGGTCCGCATCGCGCTCGTCCGCTCCGTCGTTCAGCACGGTCTCCTCCACCCCGCGGTGCCGGGCGAAGGCCCCGCCCACATCCGCCGCCCAGTGCAGCAGCGATCCCACCAGCTCGTCGCGGTGCGGAGCGTCGGCGGCGGCGAACCACTGCACGTTGGTGCGGCCGGCGGCGCGGTCCTCCGCGCTCACCCAGGCCAGGGGTGGCTGGTCGATGCTGGGGGAGCCGTCCTCGGCGCGGGGCACCACCAGCACCTGCCGGCGGGACCAGGACTGCGGGCCCACCAGGCGGGTCCGGGCACCCTCGGTGCCCACCTGCGCATCCGGCACGACGCGTCGGCGGTCCGCCGTCATCAGCGCGACCACGTTGTCCACGTCCTCGTCACGGATCAGGCGGGTGGTGAAGGAGTCACGCAGCGCGGCGGGCAAGGACGGCGGGAACGGGTCAGCGCGGATCACCCGTAGATTTTTGCACAGCCGCTCATGTCGGCCCCGGCATCCTCCCGCAGTACCGGGATGGGGTACCGGGATGAAGGTCTGCGCGTGGCCGTCAGGCCTGCCGGGACCCTGCCGTCTCGGTGTCACGCGTGGGTTCTGATGCGTTCGTGCCGGTGGGCGCCGAGCTGCGCACCGCGTCGAGCTCCTGGCGCTCGTTCTCGTCCCAGCCGTCCTCGGCGCCGATCGCCGGCACCGATCCGGTCGTGGTGCGGGGCTCTCGCTTCTGCAGGGTGGTGCGCAGTGGACGCTCGGCGATGAAGATGGTCAGCAGCAGGGCCAGGGCCGCTACCGGCACGATCGCGATGAACACGGTGCTGATGGCCTCCGCCAGGCCCTCGCGGATCGCGTCGGCCACGGCCGGGGGCAGGTCCGCCAGGGCCGAGGGGTCCAGCACGGAGGAGGCGTCGAGGTCGGCCGCGGCAGCATCGGCCCCGTCGGGCAGGTGGGACGCGATCGAACCGGCCATCGAGGCCGACATCAGCGCGCCCAGCACCGCCGTGCCCACGGTCGAGCCGAGGTTCCGGGCGAACTGCAGGGAGGCGGTGGCGATGCCCAGCTCGGACTGCGGCACCGCGTTCTGGACCGCCAGGGTGTAGAGCTGCACGGTCATGCCCAGGCCGATGCCGGTGACCAGCATCGGGATCACCAGATGCCAGGGGGTGTCGTCGAAGCGCACCATGGCCAGCGCCCCGTAGCCCACCACCAGCAGCAGCCCACCGGTGAGCATGAACGCCTTGTAGCGGCCGAAACGGCTCACCAGCAGACCGATCACGATGCCCACCAGCATCATCGAGAGCGTGTGGGGGATCAGGATCGCGCCGGAGTCGGTGGCGCTGACCCCCATCGCCCCCTGGGCGTACACGGGGATGTACACGATCGCCCCGAACATCGCCACCGAGATCAGGAACGAGGCGGCGATGGACAGGGCCACCACCGGGTCGCGCAGCATCGACAGCGGCACCAGGGGGGACTCGACCTTCAGCTCGATCAGTACGAACGCCACCAGCAGCACGATCGAGGCGGCGAACATGCCCAGGATCACCGGGGAGGTCCAGGCGTAGGTGGAGCCCGCCCAGGTGGTGGCCAGCAGGCCCAGCACCAGGGCAGGGGTGAGGGTCGCCATGCCCCACACGTCGATGCGGGCGGGCTGCGCGGTGAAGTCCAGGCGCATGAACCGCACGATGAACGCGAAGGCCAGGATGCCCAGCGGCAGGGTGAGGAAGAACAGGGAGCGCCAACCGAAGTTGTCGGTGACGGTGCCGCCCACCAGAGGGCCCGCCACAGAGCTCACCGCGAACACGGTGCCCATCAGGCCCTGGTACTTGCCGCGCTGCCGCGGCGGGATGATGTCGCCGATGATGGTCTGGGACAGCGGCATCAGGATGCCCATGCCCAGGCCCTGCACGGCGCGGGCGAACACCAGGAACCAGAAGCCCCCCGAGAGACCGGCCAGGATCGTACCGGTCATGAAGATGCCCAGGCCCGCCAGGTACAGGCCCTTGCGGCCGTACATGTCCGAGAGCTTGCCGGCGATCGGCACCACCACGGCGGATACCAGCATCGCCGCGGTGATCACCCAGTTGTAGTAGTCCAGGCCGCCCAGGTCGGCGACGATGCGGGGCATGGCCGGGCCCACGATGGTCTGCGACACGGAGGCCACGAACATGCCCAGCATGAGGCCGGCGAACACCAGCTTGCCGTCGCGGTCCAGGCCCGTGAACTCCACGTCGTAGGACCCGGTGCGGTCCGGTCCGCTGCTGCGGCGGCCACGGCTCGCGGCCGCATCGGACTTGCCGGTGGGTGCGGTGCTGGCGGTGGCCGGGTCGGTGGGCGGGGTCGACGGCGTCGAGGGCAAGGGTGCTCCTGCACGAGAGGGGGATGGGTGGATGGCCGGGCTCCTTCGGACGGCTCCCGTCATGCTAACCAACGCTTGCACTCACTGCACTATTTCAGTGAGTGCAGTTGTTGTGATGTGCCGCGTACGATATGCGCCGTGAGCATCGATCCACAGCACGAGCCGCCGCCGCAGGACGTCGAGGAGCACGCACCCGGAGAGCACGCCCCGGAGCAGGAGCGTGCCCCGGAGCAGGGACTGCGTGCACGCAAGAAGCGCGCCTCCCGATTGCAGACCCACCGCGCGGCCCTGCAGCTGGTTGCAGAGCACGGCATCGGCGGCGTGACGGTCGAGATGATCGCCGAGCGTGCAGGTATCAGCCCCCGCACCTTCTTCAACCACTGGGCCACCAAGGAGGCTGCGCTGCTGGGCGTGGTCTTCACCGACCCCGACGAGATCGGGGACGCGCTGCGCGCGAGGCCCCTCGACGAACCGGCCCCGGTCGCTCTTCGAGCCGTGCTTCGTGACTGGATGGCAGCGATGCCCCACGACCAGGACCTGCGCGACCTGCGCAAGCGCGTGATGGCCAAGGAGCCGTCCCTGCACGCCATGAACGCCGGCCGCACCGTGCAGCTGCAGGGCGGACTGGTGGCGGCGCTCGAGGAGCGGCTCTCGGGGGAGGACGTCCACGCTCGCGCGGTGATCGACGTGCAGATCGCCTTCGCTCTGACCCGCAGTGCGTTCATCCTGTCGATGGCCAGCGGCACCCCCCTGGACCAGGAGTTCGAGCGGGTGCTCGAGCTGTTCGACACCGGCGCGGCCCTCGTCTGACCGGCTCGCCGGTCGAGTGCGACGTTATGAACAGTTGAGCTGCCTCCAACTGTTCACAACGTCGCACCCGAAGCGCCGCGGCTGGTCTCCCGGGGTCGCGTGTCGGCTTGCGGCGTCCGGCTCCCCCTCGGCGGCTCATTCGCTGGGTCAGTGGCGGGTCAGCTCCGGGTCAGTCGGCCCGTGCCACCCGTCCAGCCGCGTCCGTCGAGCAGGCGCTCCACGATCGCCGTGCGTAGGCGCGTGTCCGTGGGCAGCTCGGTTGGTTCGTAGGGCGGGCGACGGTTGAACACGAAGAATACGGCGTCGTCATCGGCCCGGAAGGTCTTCTCGATCTCCCAGCGGGCCGCGAAGGCACCGAGATTCGACTCCGGGCCGACGATCTCCGGGAGCTCTGCGTTGACCAGCCAGGAATGGCACACGAAAGTGTGGCCGAAGGAGGTGCGGCTCCCGTCAGCTCCGTTCTCATCCTCGGCCAGGTCACCGAAGTGCGAGGTGAAGAACGTGGTGGCGCGGTCGAAGGAGGCATCCACCTCCGCCGACAGCAGGCGCCCGGTGGCCGGGATGTGCGTACCGATCTGCCAGCGCCCTTCACCGGCGCGGTGCAGGTCGAACTGCAGGCGCCCCAGCCAGAACAGGCGCCCGGTCCAGTTCAGCGCCGTCCACCCCACCGTGTGATGACCGAGCTCCCCGAACGTCGCCCGGTGCACCCGCATCTGCTGGCCCAGGTCCGACAGTGCCCGCCAGGACTCCTCCTCGCCGAGTCCACGCGCCGCGTGCCAGGCGCGCACCACGTCGGCCGCCACCATGTGCGCGAGGATCACCAGCAGTCCCTGGCCCGGCAGGATCCGCTCCTGCAGGGCGTTCAGACGCTCGGTGTGCTCCTCCAGCGGCGCTGTCGTGGCGTCGAGCCCGGCCTCCCGTCGCAGCAGGTTCGCCATCTCGGCGACCGCGCCCAGCAGCTCCTCGTCCGCCGCAACGCGGGGAAGCAGGGGAGCGAGCTCGGTCCGGTCCTGCTCGTCCATGCCCAGCAGCTCCATCAGGCGCGGGGTACTGCGTGAGGTGAGCATGAGCCGCACGGCGTCGGCCTCCAGCTCGAAGGCGGGCCGCACCGCAGTGGGCGGGTCCCCGAGGATCCGGGGGCGGTCGTCAGCACGGTTGCTCATGGGCCACACGGTAGTGGGTGGGGTGGCACGGGCGACGGTCGTGGGCTCGGCGGCGCGGGCGAATCAGGAGCGATGCGCCTGGTCCGGCGATACGATCGGGCGTCGACCCCGTACCCGCCGGACGCCGGCGCACAAGGAGCAGCCATGACCACCCCGCAGCCCAAGGACCCCGCCTCCTCCTCGCCCGACGCCCCCTCGCTCAGCGAGACCGCGACACGGGTGCGCGACGCCTACGCCTTCGAGGGTGGCCGGATCCACATCGGCGCCATGATCGAGGACGGCGAGCCCAACGCCGCAGTGGCCGTCAACCTGCCGGTCGCGATGCTGAACCGCCACGGCCTGATCGCCGGCGCCACCGGCACCGGCAAGACTCGCACCCTGCAGGTGATCGCCGAGCAGGCCGCCCACGCGGGCGCCGCCGTGTTCGTCGCCGACATGAAGGGCGACCTCTCCGGTATCGCCGTGCCCGGGCCCGCCTCAGAGAAGCTGACGGCGCGCGCCGCCGCCCGCGGCCAGGAGTGGGTATCCCGTGCGGCACCGGTGGAGTTCTACAGCCTGGGCGGCCAGGGCGAGGGCGTGCCGATCCGCACCACCGTGAGCGACTTCGGGCCGGTGCTGTTGAGCAAGGTGCTGGATCTCAACGAGACCCAGGAGAGCTCGCTGGGCCTGATCTTCCACTACGCGGACCAGGGCGGTCTGACTCTGCTGGACCTCAAGGACCTGCGTGCCCTGATCCAGTTCCTCACCTCCGACGAGGGCAAGCCGGAGCTCAAGGGCATCGGTGGCATCTCCACCGCCACCGCCGGGGTGATCCTGCGCAAGCTCACCGCCTTCGAGGCATCCGGGGCCGACGTGTTCTTCGGCGAACCCGCCTTCGACACCGCCCAGCTGCTGCGCACCAGCGCCGACGGCACAGGGATCATCTCCTGCCTGGAGCTGCCCGGGGTGGCCTCCCGGCCCGAGCTGTTCAGCACCTTCATGATGTGGATGCTGGCGGAGCTGTACCAGGACCTGCCCGAGGTGGGTGACGCCGAGGTGCCGAAGCTCGTGTTCTTCTTCGACGAGGCGCACCTGCTGTTCAAGGACGCCTCCAAGGCGTTCCTGGACCAGGTGGTGCAGACGGTGCGGCTGATCCGCTCCAAGGGCGTGGGCATCTTCTTCATCACCCAGACCCCGAAGGACGTGCCCGGGGACGTGCTCGCCCAGCTCGGCAACCGCGTCCAGCACGCCCTTCGCGCCTTCACCCCTGCCGACGCCAAGGCGCTCAAGGCAACCGCCTCCACCTTCCCCACCAGCGACCATGACCTCGTGGAGGTGATCCCCGCGCTGGGCACCGGTGAGGCGATCGTGACGGTGATGAGCGAGGACGGCGCCCCCACGCCCGTGGCCATCACCGCAGTCCGCGCCCCGGAATCCTCCATGGAACCGGCACCCGAGGGCGTGATCGCCCAGGCCGTGGCGGCCTCCCCGCTGAGCGCACAGTACGGCACGGTGGTGGACCGGGAGTCGGCCTACGAGATCCTCGCCGCCCGCGCCGAGGCGGAGGCCGAGGCCGCCGCAGAGGAGGGCGCAGAGCCGGCGCCGACGTCGACGCGGACAAAGGGCGCCGCGGCCCCTGCCCGGAAGCGCTCCTCCGGTGCGAAGGACGAGGGTGTGCTCGCCAACCCGGCGGTGAAGTCGTTCCTGCGCTCGGCCGGGACGGTGCTGGGCCGGGAGATCACGCGCAGCCTCTTCGGGACCCGGCGCCGACGGCGCTGAGCGTGGGGAGGGGAAGCATCTGAGGTCAGATGTCAAGGGGTAGAGCTACCCATCGACATCCGGCGGCGTGGACCCTAGCCTGATCGGGCCCGGGGCGTTCGGCCCGCTGGGACGGCCCCGAGCTCGTCGAGGCGGTCAGCGGCGCGCCTGCGGCCCCGGGTGGCCTCCATCCCCCCGCATCGAAGGGACCGACATGCCCGATCTCACGACGACCGCTCCCCGGCTGACCCGCCGCGGAGCCCTGCGCACGCTCGGCACCGCCGCGCTCCTCGGGACCGGCCTGGCGGCCGGCAGCGCCGCGCTGTCGGCGCCGGCCTCCGCCTCCGGCCGCGTCGAGACCGCCTCGAAGCACCTCTACCAGCCGAACTCTTACTACTGCGGCCCGACGTCGGTGTGGATGGTACTGAGCGCGAAGATGGCGACGCCGCCGTCGCTCGCGACGATCGCCGCGCACCTGGAGACGGAGGAGTACGGCGCCACCCCGTTCTGGACCATCGACGACTACCTCAGCGCGACGATGCCCGGAGCCACCTACAGCTTCCAGAAGGTCCCCACCAAGCCGGCGACCTCCTACTCCGCGAACCTGCTGTGGGAGCGCGTCACTGAGAACGTCCGCAACGGGTACCCCTCGATCGCGTACTGGCAGGCCTCGGCGGGCTCCTACCCGCTGTGGCACGGGAACACCAGCCGCATCGGGCACTACGTGGTGATCGACGGCTACGACCCGGACACCCGCGAGCTGCTCATCGCGGACCCCGCGGGCAGCGCCCTGGGCGGGTTCACCGCCCCGGCCTACTACTGGCTGCCCCTGTGGCAGGTCGCGAACCTGTGCGGCGTTTACGACGGCTGGGACGCGGGCTATTTCTGGTGACAGCTGGCTGATCCCGTCGTGAGACGAGGGCGCCCCCGGACGATGGTCCGGGGGCGCCCTGCGTTCGGAGCCGATGCGGCATCAGGCACGCACGGCGGTCACTTCTTGCCCTGGTTGGCCACGGCCTCGGCTGCGGCCTTGGCGGCCACGGGGTCGAGGTAGCGGCCGCCCTTCTCCACCACGTCGAAGTTCTCGTCGAGCTCGTACACCAGCGGCTGGCCGGTGGGGATGTTCAACCCGGAGATCTCCTCGTCGGAGATGCCGTCGAGGTACTTCACCAGTGCTCGCAGCGAGTTGCCGTGGGCGGCGATCAGGACCGTCTTGCCGGCCTTCAGATCCGGCTTGATGCCCTCCTCCCAGTAGGGGAGGAAGCGGGCCACGACGTCCTTGAGGCACTCGGACTTCGGCATTTGGTCGCCGAGATCAGCGTATCGGGGGTCCTGGTCCTGGCTGAACTCGGAGCCGAACTCGATGGGCGGCGGCGGTGTGTCGTAGGAGCGGCGCCAGGCCATGAACTGCTCCTCGCCGTACTTCTCGCGGATCTCGGACTTGTTCATGCCCTGCAGGGCGCCGTAGTGGCGCTCGTTCAGGCGCCAGTCGCGCTTGACGGGGATCCAGTGACGGTCCGCGGCGTCCAGGGCGAGGTTCGCGGTCATGATCGCGCGGCGCAGCAGGGAGGTATGCACGACATCGGGGTGGATGCCGGCCTCCTTCATCAGCACACCGCCGGCAACGGCCTCCTCGCGGCCCTTCTCGGTCAGCGGCACGTCCACCCAACCGGTGAACAGGTTCTTGGCGTTCCAGTCGCTCTCGCCGTGGCGGAGCAGTACGAGTGTGTAGGTCATGCCCCCAGGGTACGTCCGGCCGCCTGCGTGTGCGAAGGGAACCGGTCCCCCCGGGTCCGCGCACGGGGCGAGGGCCGGGCGCCACAGGTGGGCGCGGGCTCACGCCTCCAGCAGGATCGTCACCGGCCCGTCGTTGACCAGACCCACCCGCATGTGGGCGCCGAAGCGGCCCTCCTGCGCATTGACCCCGCGCTCCCGGATCGCCTCGATGACCTGCTGGACCAGCGGTTCCGCCACCGGGGCGGGCGCGGCCCCGTTCCACGAGGGGCGCCGCCCCTTGCGCACGTCGGCATACAGCGTGAACTGGGAGACCACCAGCACGGAGGCTCCCGCATCCAGCACCGAGCGCTCACCGTCCAGGATCCGCAGCTCGCAGATCTTGCGGGCGATGGTGGCCACCTGCTCGGGGCCGTCGTCATGGGTGACGCCCACCAGTGCCAGCAGTCCCTCGCCCTCGATCGCGCCGACGACCTCCCCGTCCACCTCGACCCGGGCGCCGTCCACTCTCTGCAGCACAGCTCGCATGGGGCGGTCCTCAGTTCGGGACGATCGAGCTGATCGACCGTTCCTGGGTGGGGGAGTCGTCCCCCGGGGTGTCGGCGCGGACGTCCCCGTCACCGGGGCGGCTCGAGTCGTTCGAGGTCATAGCGCCCGGCCCCTGTCGATCCACGGGGGAGAGCGGCGGCCGGGAGGCGAGCGGCTGCTGGCCCGCGGTGAGCGGCTGTTGGCCGGTGGGGACGGGATGGTGCCCGGCCGGGCCCACCCAGCGTGCCGCGGTGGATCCCGGGAGGCCAGGCTGCTCGGGGCGGGAGCGTTCAGCGGCACGGGCGATGTCCACCCATTGCTCGGCCACCCGCACGATCGCCTCGGTGGCGGCCTCCCAGGCGGTCTCCTGCTGCCGGTGCGGGCCCGTGGCGAGCGAGAGCACCACCCCGGCCGATCGCAGCGCCAGCTCGGTGGGGTCCACCCGCTGGTCGAACACCGCCTGCCAGGTGGAGATCGCACGCTCCACCCGGGACTGCATGGCCTTGTCGATGCGGCCTGCGTTGCCGTAGTCAGCCAGCACGCTCAAGTGGGCCAGCAGGCAGGCCAGGTCGTCCGCGCGACGCCCCGGGCCCACCGTGTCAATGTCCAGCAGGCCCACCACGCGGCCCTCCTGGACGAACACCTGGGCCTCGTAGAAGTCTCCGTGGACCACGTCATGGGGGCGCATGTCCATCCGCTGCTCGAGCGCCGTCAGACCCTCACGGATGGATCGGACCAGGGCATCCAACCGTGGCCCCAGGGACGGCATGGAGGACGCCACGATGCCGGCGTAGAAGTCCACCGAATCCGTCCACGGCGGCCGCAGCGGCAAGGGGTACAAGGACGCAGGCAGGCGGTCCAGCAGTGCCACGAGGTCCTCCCCGCGGCAGGCATCCACACCCTCGTCCACCACGGCGCGGGCCAGGGGGCGGCCCGGCAGCTCCTGCAGCACCACCAGGCCGTTGTGGTGCGCGATCACCTCCGGAACCGGCACGCCTGCGGCGAGCAGCCGCTGGTGGCGGTCCACGATCTCGCCACTGCGATGGGGCTGCATCACCTTCAGGTACACCGCGCCGGACCCCTGCGCCACACGCAGCACGGCGCGCCTGCCGGGCCGGTAGGACACCACGTCGATCGCGATCTGCATGGTGGGGTCGCCGATCGACACCCCCAGCTCGTGCAGGGTGCGGCCCACCACATCGGGGTAGCACACCAGCGGAAGCATCGGCAGCCAGGGATCGTGGGGGTAGCGCCACACGCGCACGTTGATGTCGCCGTCGGTCATCACGAGCGTCTGCTCCGCCACATAGAGGTTCTTCTCACGTTCCCCGATGTGGGCGCTGGCCCCGAACAGCTCCTCGCGGGCAGGAGCACCGGCACCGTCCAGCTCCGGCCAGGACACCATGGTGCGGAACAGTGCCTTGGTGCTGCGGCCTGGGCGATGGTCCACGTGGTCGAGCTGCCAGCTGTGCAGCACGCCACCGGAGTTGCCGACGGCCGAGCGGAGCAGGCCTCCCGCTCCAGGGCCGGTCAGCAGCTCCGAGCCGTCCTGCGTTCGTGTCATGGGTCGTTTCTACCAGGTGCGGACCGTCCAGGTACCAGCGCCTATCATGTTGAGCATGTCCGAAGCTGCCGATGCGTACCGTTCCCGGAACCTGCTGGGGATCCCCGAGACCCGTCTCCCGGAGGACTTCGTCGACGTGGAGGTCGCCGCAGCGCTCGCCGAGCACCGGCCGCCGCGGGAGACCTCGCCCGTGAACACCCCGAATCACCCCTGGTGTGGGCCGAGCTCGCCCAGGACGCCCTGTGCGACGGTGACGAGATCGCGGCCTACGCCTATGCACGCACCGGCTACCACCGTGGCCTGGACGCGCTGCGTCGTGCCGGTTGGCGCGGGCAGGGCCCGATCCCGGCATCGCACGCCCCCAACCTCGGGTTCCTCAAGGCCCTGGCGCTGCTGGGTGAGGCCTCCCGTCGGATCGGGGACGTCACCGAGGCGGACCGCGTGCAGGAGTTCCTGCAGGAAGCAGATCCGTCCCTCCTGGCCTGACCCAGATCGGCCCGGTTGGTACGATCCTCGCGTCCCCCTCGACCATCTCAGGAGTCGCCATGCCCGCCGTCATGATCGTCGGAGCCCAGTGGGGCGATGAGGGCAAGGGGAAGGCCACGGACCTGCTCGGTGAGAGCGTCGACTACGTGGTCAAGCCCAATGGCGGCAACAACGCCGGCCACACCGTCGTCATCCACGGCGAGAAGTTCGAGCTGAAGCTCCTTCCTGCCGGGATCCTCAGCCCCGGCGTGACCCCCGTGATCGGTAACGGCGTGGTGGTGGACCTCGAGGCCCTCAGCGAGGAGATCGAGGTGCTGAAGGCGCGCGGTGTGGACACCGCCCGCCTGCGCATCAGCGCCAACGCCCACGTGGTGGCCCCCTACCACCGCACCCTCGACAAGGTCACCGAGCGCTTCCTGGGCAAGCGCGCCATCGGCACCACCGGCCGTGGCATCGGCCCTGCCTACATGGACAAGGTGGGCCGGCTCGGCATCCGCATCCAGGACCTCTTCGACGAGTCGATCCTGCGGCAGAAGGTCGAGGGCGCGCTCCGTCAGAAGAACGCGCTGCTGGTCAAGCTGTACAACCGGCGCGAGGTGGAGATCGACGAGATCACCGAGCAGCTGCTGGGCTATGCCGAGATGCTGCGCCCGATGGTGGTGGACACCACCACGCTGCTGAACGACGCGTTGGACCGCGGCGAGGTGGTGCTGATGGAGGGCGGCCAGGCCACGTTCCTGGACGTGGACCACGGCACCTACCCCTTCGTGACGTCCTCGAACCCCACCGCGGGTGGCTCATGCACCGGCTCGGGCATCGGCCCCACCCGGGTGGATCGGGTGATCGGCATCGTCAAGGCGTACACCACCCGCGTGGGTGCGGGCCCCTTCCCCACCGAGCTGGAGGACGAATGGGGCGAGTTCCTGCAGCGCGTGGGCGGTGAGGTGGGTGTGAACACCGGGCGCCCCCGGCGCTGCGGCTGGTACGACGCCCTGATGATCCGCTACGCGGCCCGCGTCAACGGCTTCACCGATCTGGTCCTCACCAAGCTCGACGTGCTCACGGGCATCGAGGAGGTGCCGATCTGCGTGGCCTACGACGTGGACGGCACCGTCCACCACGAGATGCCGATGACCCAGACCGAGTTCCATCACGCCAAGCCGGTGTACGAGATGATGCCCGGCTGGAGCGAGGACATCTCCACCTGCCGCACCGTCGAGGAGCTGCCGGCCGCGGCCCGCGCCTACGTGGAGCGCCTTGAGGAGCTGGCCGGCTGCCGGATCAGCGCGATCGGCGTGGGCCCGGACCGCGCTGACACCATCGCCGTGCACGACTTGCTGCCCGATCCGGCCCAGCAGCGGCCTGCGGGCGCCTGAGGTGGCCACCCGCCGCACCGATCCCGAGGCCGGCCGCCGAGCCCTGCAGGACTGGGCCGGCCACACCCCCTCGGACGGGCCTGCCCCGCGCTCCGTGCGCGCCACCGCCGTTCGTCACACCCTCGAGCTGTTCGCCGAGGAGTTCCCCGGCGGCGCCGTCGAGCTGAGGGTCCCCCCGTTCGCCGCGGTGCAGGCGATCGCCGGGACCCGACACACGCGCGGCACTCCGCCTGCCGTGGTGGAGACCGATGACGAGACCTGGCTGGCCCTGGTCTCGGGCGACCTCACCTGGGACGACGCCACTGCTGCCGGTCGCGTGCGGGCCAGCGGTGAGCGCAGTGACCTCGGCGCCCACCTGCCGCTGCCCGGCCCGCGCCGTGCAGTGCGGGAGGCCCGAGCAGATGTCGAGCAGGAGGACGCATGAGCATCCGCGTGGAGATCGCGGTCCAGGACGTGGCCGGGCTCGAGGTGGCCGCACGGGCAGGTGCCCACCGTGTCGAGCTGTGCGTGGACCTCGACCGTGGCGGCCTCACACCCCCTGTCGCGCTGGTGGAGGAGTGCGCCCGCCGTGCCACCTCCCTGCTGGATGCGCAACAGGCGCGCCCGCACTTCGACGTGCACGTGCTGATCCGCTCCCGTGCCGGCGACGGTGACTTCCTGGGCCGCCCGGCGGAGTTCGTGTACACCCCCGAGGAGATCGCACTGATGGCCGAGCAGGCTGCCGCATCGGTGCAGGCCGGTGCTGCGGGCATCGTGTTCGGCGCCCTCACCCCCGAGGGTCGTCTCGACCTGCCCGCCATCGAGCAGGTGCGCGACGCCGCGCTCGAAGCTGCGCAGTCCACCCTGCGCTCGGTGACCTTGACCGCGCACCGCGCCCTGGACGCCATGCCCGCTGCAGACCACCGGGTGGAGGCCGTCGAGCAGCTGCTGGGCGCCGGGTTCCACCGGATCCTCAGCTCCGGTGGGGCCGCCCGCGCGCTGGATGGCGCCGATGACCTGGCCCGCATGGTCGAGGCCTCCGAGGGGCTGCTGGACGTGTGCGCCGGGGGAGGGGTCAGGCCTGCCGACATCGCCGACCTGGTGCATCGCAGCCATGTCGCCGACGTGCACCTCTCCGCCCGCCGCCGGCCCGGCGCCCCGCTCGAGCCCGATGCCCCCGACACCCCCACCGACCCCGCGATCGCCGCTGCAGCGGTGGACGCCGCAGGAGCACTGTGACCCAGTCAGACCCCACCGTGAACAGCCCCGTCGAGCCCGACCGCGGCGACCGCGACCCCGCCGAGCCCGACCGCGTCGGGCACGATCCCTCGCCCGACACCACTGTGTACGTGCGCTCGCGTCGCACGCCCACGCTCGCGTTCTGGGTGGTCCTGGCCCTGGTGGTGCCCGCCGTCGCAGCGCTGCTGGTGGCCCCGTTCCTCGGGGTCGGCGATCTGGGAGGCTTCTTCAACCTGGCGATGGTCGCGGTGCTCGCGATCGGCGCGCCGCTGGCCGCGCTGGCGTGCGTGGTGGACATGGTCCTGGAGCGTCGACGCGCCCGCGAGGCCCGGGACAGCCGGAAGGGCCGCTGACCGCACGGGACCCCGATGCACCGTCGTGACCGCGCTGTGGCATCATGATCCGGTGGCACCACGCGGCGACGGACACCTCTCCCATGACCTGCTCCCCGGGGAGAAGGGCCCTCAGGACGCATGCGGCGTCTTCGGGGTCTTCGCCCCTGGTGAAGAGGTCGCCAAGCTGACCTACTTCGGGCTGTACGCCCTGCAGCACCGTGGCCAGGAGTCGGCGGGCATCGCCGCCAGCGACGGCTCCCAGATCATGGTGTTCAAGGACATGGGCCTGGTCTCCCAGGTGTTCGACGAGGCATCCCTGGAGACCCTGCAGGGGCACATCGCCATCGGCCACACCCGGTACTCGACCACCGGCGGCTCCGTGTGGTCCAACGCCCAACCCACACTGGGCCCGCGGCCCGACGGCACGGTGGCCCTCGCCCACAACGGCAACCTGGTCAACACCGGGGAACTGCTGAGGCTGCTGGAGGAGCGCGAGAACGGGCACTCCGGTGAGATCGCCCGCGGCAACACCACCGACACCGCCCTGGTCACCGCCCTGCTGAACACCGAGGGCTCGCTCGAGGGCGCCCTGCGCGAGCTGCTTCCCCAGTTGCGCGGGGCCTACTGCTTCACCCTGATGAGCGAGGACACCCTCTACGCCGCCCGCGACCCGCAGGGCATCCGCCCCCTGGTCCTGGGCAGGCTCGAACGGGGCTGGGTGGTGGCCTCGGAGACCGCCGCCCTGGACATCTGCGGCGCCAGCTTCGTGCGCGAGGTGGCCCCCGGCGAGATGCTCGTGATCGACGAGGAGGGCCTGCGCTCCGAACAGGTGATGGAGCCCCGCCCCAAGGGATGCGTGTTCGAGTACGTGTACCTGGCCCGGCCCGACACCCGCATCGCCGGCCGCAGCGTCAACGAGTCCCGGATCGAGATGGGCAGGCGACTCGCGCAGGAGCACCCGGTCGAGGCCGACCTGGTGATCCCCACCCCCGAGTCCGGCACCCCGGCCGCGATCGGCTATGCCCAGGAGTCGGGCATCCCCTACGGCCAGGGAATGGTGAAGAACGCCTATGTGGGCCGCACCTTCATCCAGCCCAGCCAGACCATCCGCCAGCTCGGCATCCGCCTGAAGCTCAACCCCCTGCGCGAGGCCATCCAGGGCAAGCGACTGGTGGTGGTGGACGACTCCATCGTGCGCGGCAACACCCAGCGGGCCGTGGTGCGGATGCTGCGGGAGGCGGGCGCGGCCGAGGTGCACGTGCGCATCTCCTCCCCGCCGGTGCGCTGGCCCTGCTTCTACGGCATCGACTTCGCCACCCGTGCCGAGCTGATCGCCAACGGCCTCGGCGTGGAGGACATCGCCCGCTCCATCGGCGCCGACTCCCTGGGCTACATCTCCCAGGAGGCCATGATCGAGGCCACCGACCAGCCCAGCGGGTCGCTGTGCAGCGCCTGTTTCACGGGCGAGTACCCGGTCAGGGTCACCGATGCCGATGAGATCGGCCAGGGGACCCTGGACCTCCACACCCAGCAGACCATCGCCGCCGCCCTGGAGGACGCATGACCGACCAGCCCATCACCTACGCCGGAGCAGGCGTGGACACCGCCGCCGGTGACCGCGCCGTGGCCCTGATGAAGGAAGCGGTGGCCGCCACCCACGGCCCCGAGGTGCTGGGCGGCATCGGCGCCTTCGCCGGGATGGTCGACATCAGTGCGATCAAGCACTACGAGCGCCCCCTGCTGGCCTCCTCCACGGACGGCGTCGGCACCAAGATCGCGATCGCACGCGAGATGGACGTGCACGACACCATCGGCCGCGACCTGGTGGGCATGGTGGTCGACGACATCGTGGTGGTCGGCGCGAAGCCACTGGCCATGACCGACTACATCGCTTGCGGGAAGGTGGTGCCCGAACGCATCGCCGACATCGTCCGCGGCATCGCCGAGGGCTGCCAGGAGGCGCAGTGCGCCCTGGTGGGCGGTGAGACCGCCGAGCACCCGGGCCTGATGGCCCCGGAGGACTACGACGTGGCCGGTGCCGCCGTGGGTGTGGTCGAGGCCTCCCGCATGCTGGGACCGGAGCGGGTGCGCGCCGGCGACGTGGTGATAGGGATGGAGTCCTCCGGACTGCACTCCAACGGCTACTCGTTGGTGCGGGCGGTGCTCGCCGCCCGCCAGTCGGACCTGGGGCAGCACATCGACGACTTCGGCCGCACGCTGGGGGAGGAGCTGCTGGAGCCCACCCGCATCTACGCCGCGCATGTGCTGGCGATGATCGAGGACCCGCGCTCCGGGGCAGGGGTGCACGCCCTCAGCCACATCACCGGCGGTGGCCTCGCGGCGAACCTGGCCCGGGTGCTCCCGGCGGGGACCGGGGCACGGGTGGATCGCTCCGCCTGGGAGCCCGCCCCGGTGTTCGGCCGGATCGCGGACTGGGGCTCGGTGCCCCAGCTGGATCTCGAGGGGACCCTCAACATGGGTATCGGCATGATCGCCGTGGTCGCGCAGGACACCGCGCATGCGGCGATCGGCGGGCTCGCCGAGAGCGGGCTCGCGGCCCGGGTGATCGGGGAGATCGTGGACGAGGCCTCGCTGCCGGCGCCGTCCGGCCCGCTGGAGCGGATCGTCTCCGGCGCGAAGGGGGTCGACGGGGGCGGTGTGCTGCTCACCGGCCAGCATCCGGGTTGGCAGGGCACGCGGGAGGCGTGAGCATCCTCTGATGCCCGGACAGGCGACGCGCGGACATGCGACGAGGGATGACCCCGATGGTCATCCCTCGTGCGTGGTCACGGTTCCTGTGACAGGTGCTGCAGCAGGTCAGCGGCGGCGCGCTGACGGAGCGTCCTCGGCCCAGTCGTCGCTGTCGTCGGACCACGGGTCACGGCTGGTGCCGGAGTCGTTCGACGAGGCGTTCCGCTGGGACTGGAGCTCCCGCTGGAGCGCCGAGAGGTCCGTGGGTGGACTGTAGTACTTGAGGTCCCGTGCCACCTTGGTCTGCTTGGCTTTCTGTCGGCCACGACCCATGGATCTGACCCCCTGTGCGTCGGAGCGGGCGTGTGCGCCCGGAAGATGGCATTGATTCGGAACCCAAGCGTACATGCATCGCTCCACCCCCGGCGACAGCCTTGAGGAGACGTTGCTGACGTTCGAGGTCACAGAGACATAACGGGGCGCGTCAGTGGGCCGCTCGCAGGGCGGTTCGCCTGTCCGGGCAGTAGGATTAAGGAGTTTTTTTGACACCCGTCCGCTGTTGCTGGAGTCCCGGCGCAGGTCAGGGCGGGTCGTTCTGGGAACAATGACAGAAATGACGGTGTCGCAGCGTGACGCAGAGGCGATGTACGCAGGAGTGCAAAGTTATGAGCGCTAGGCTCTTCCCCTGCGCGGCACGCGCCGCCATCGTCGACACGACGCAGCACCACACGGAACCATAGTGACAACTGAAAGGTCGCACGCCTGATGATCAGCACCGAGGAGCCGCAGTCTCCCGGGCCCGGAGCCACCGAACTTCTCACCCCCGCCGAGGTGGCGAAGCTCTTCCATGTCGACCCCAAGACGGTCACGCGGTGGGCGCAAGCCGGCAAGCTCACCTACCGCCGCACTCTCGGCGGTCATCGCCGCTACCCGCGTGACGAGGTCATGCGGCTGCTCCAGGAGAGCGCCGACGGCGAATGATCACTGATCCGGTTTTCGGGGAGGGATACGTCGCTCACCGGATCGACCTCGGCGTCGACGCCGAGGGCCCGGTGGCCGCGACCCTCGTCCACCGCCTCCCCGAAGCCCCGGACGCCACCCCGATCCTGGTGGGCCACGGCTGGTCCGACTACGTGCTGGACCGTGAGCTGCTGGACCATCTGGGTGCCCGTGGCCTGGATGTGTGGGGGCTGGACCTGCGCAAGCACGGTCGCAGCCTTCTCCCGCACCAGACCCCCACCGAGATCGACCACCTGAACCGGTACGACGAGGAGATCGGTGCCGCTCTGCGGATCATCGGTCGTGATCGCCCCCCGATCCTGCTGGCCCATTCCACCGGCGGCCTCACCGCCACTTTGTGGGCCCTGCGGCACCCCGGCACGGTCAAAGCGCTGGCCCTGAACTCGCCCTGGCTGGAGATGCACCTGGGGGCAGCGGTGCGCCGTCTGCTGAGCCGTCCGGTGAGCAGGATCGCCCGGCGTCTCCATGTCCGGCCGCTGCTTCCCCAGGGCAGTGACGGATACGCGCGTGCGCTGCACCGTGAGTTCGGGGGACTGTACGACTACGACCTGGCGCTCAAGCCGGCAGGGGGGCACCCTTTCCCTGCCGACACGTTCGCGGCGGTCATCGACGGGCAGAGTCGCCTCGAGGCCGCCGGGCCCCTGGCGATCCCGGTACTGGTGATGCACTCTGCGCGGTCGGCGTTCGGGGTGGGCTTCACCGAGGCGATGCGCCGCGCCGACTCCGTGCTGGATGTGCGTGCGATCGCCGAGGCTGCCGCGCACCTCGGTCCCGACGTGCGGATCGAGGCCATCGAGGGGGCCCGCCACGACGTGTTCCTCTCCGATGCCGATGCCCGCTACCGGGCCATCGAGGTGCTCGACGACTGGCTCGACCGCCTCCCTGCCTGACGGCATACGATGAGCGAGCGCCGGGAGGGGCGGGCTCATTGCCCTCGGGCGCGGATCTCGGGAAGGAGCCGGATGACGTCGGACCCCCGCGCACTGCGCGACTACGCCGACGCCCTGCGACGGGCGGCTGACCGTGTCACCCTCCTGCGCCTGCGCGTGTCCAATGCGATCCTCGAGGTCACCCGGTCCGACGATGAGGACGCCCGGCGCACCGCGGAGGACGTCCATGAGCGCTGGACCACCGAGGAGTACACCCGGCTGGGGCGCATCGCGACGGGGCTGCGCACGAGTGCCCGTCAGCTGGAGGAGCAGGCCACCTCCCTCGAGCGGACCTCTGGCCGGCGCATGGGCGGCTACGGCGGGGCAGGGTTCCTGGGGCGCGGTGACGAGGCCCGCTACCACGTGGTCGATGTCGCCCGTTTCGTGGGCACCCAGCACGGTGCCAGCATCGGCGGGGATCCCCTGGTGCCTCAGGCAGGCCGCCTCGAGACCAGTGGTGGATTCCTGCCGCACCCCTCGGACACTCTGGGGGCACCCACCCCTGATTACGAGGACGAGGCCGACTGAGCCTGCGTAGCGCTGCCCCGGCTCACGGAGAGGACGGCTGCGAGCCCACCCGCGACCAGGGGCACCACCAGGGTCGCCACCGCCAGCAGCAGCATCGATGTGGCCGCCGCCGCCGACCCCAGTCCGAGCGCCACCAGCGCAGCCGCGCCGACCGTCTCGCTCACACCGGCGCCACCGGGAGTGAGGGGCACCAGCGACAGCACCCGTCCCAGGGCGAAGAGCGCCACCGTCAGCAGCAGTGGCACCGAGCCGCCCACCGCCTCGATCGCGAGCACCAGAGCCAGCCACTGCAGCATGCGAGCTGCGGCCGTGGGCGCCACCAGTGACAGCGGCCGCTCGCGCAGGAGGCGCACCAGTGCATCGCGCTGCTCCAGGACGAAGGGCACGAAGGAGGCAGTTCCCCCGGGGGTGTCCTTGTCGGTGCCGCCCATCCCGGTGACGGCCGATGCCGTCTCCAGCAGGCCGGTGAGCACGGGCCTGCGCAGCAGCACGGCGAACAGCCCCAGGGCGATCACGCCCCCGGCCACGGCGGCCAGGGCCGCCCACAGCGCCGCCGCGGGCAGGTCGATGCGGGCAACACTGATCATCCCGGCCAGTACATAGGCGATCCCGCCCACCAGTGGCACCAGGACGGTGGTCACCACGGTCTCGATCAGCGAGGCGGTGAGGATGCCGGCGATCACCACGGACAGGCCCAGCCCGGTACGACGCAGTACCCACCCCAGCAGGCCCATGCCGAGCATGCCGCCGCCAGGGACGGCCAGTGCGAGGGCGCTGGACGCGGCGTGTCCGCGCAGTGCGGTGCCGTACCGGGAGCCCGGAACGGCCGTGCGCACGGTCCATGCCTCCAGGGCGAGAGCACCGAGGCCCAGCAGCAGCATGGCTGGGACCGCCCACGGCGGCAGCCCTCGCAAGGAATCGATGATCTGCGGCCAGGTGGTACCGGCCGCCCAGGGGAGAGCCCAGGCCAGCAGCGCGATCACCAGCAGCAGCGACAGGACGGACAGCACGATGCGCCTGGCCCCCAGGCGAGGTGGTCGATCCACGCTGAGATCGGGGGTGAGGGCCTGCCACGGCGGCGGAGCCGGGTGGTCGCTCATGGCGTCCGGATCGGTGCCGGGGGTCCGATCGCCGGGCTTCGACGGCTGGCCGGGCTGTGACATGGGGGGATTCTCGCACGTGGTGGGGAGGGTGTTCCCAGGGCGGGACACGTAGGATGCCGACATGTCGTTCGTATATTCCCTCATCATCGTCATCCACCTGCTCTGCTGGGCGATTGCCCTGGGCACCTGGATCGCAGCCGCCCGTACCCGCGAGCCGAACCCCGGTATGGCGCACGCTGCCGCCGGGGCCCTGGCCACGGGCCTGATCCTGGCCTCGATCATCTCCATCACCGGTGACCCGAACCATATGAAGCTCGGCGTCAAGGCGCTGATCGCGATCATCGTCACCGTGCTCGCCTTCATCGCCCGCAAGAAGGGCCCGCAGACCTCCTCGGCCGTCTGGTACGCGATCCCCGCCGCGATCGTGATCAACGTGGTGGTCGCCGTCCTGGTGTGACGTCATCGACGTTCCCTCGGCGGGGTCGGGTGAGTCCTGGCCCTGTCCACATCGGGCCCGGCAGCGCGTGCGCTGTCGGGCCCGACGCCTATCCTGGAGCCCTCATGAGCTCACTGTTCGACGACCTCTCGCTGCCCGATTCCTTCCGCCGCCTGGAAGGCGTGCGGGTCGATGCCGACCGCGCCGTCGACGGACCCCCGCACCAGGGCGCGCCCCTGCCCCCGAGCGAGCCTCCCTTCGACGAGGCCCCGCCCATGGAGTCCCCCTTCGACGAAGCACCCCCGCCCTATGACGAGGTACCCCCGCCGGAGGACGAACCTCCCTACGGCGATGCTCCCGTGCCGGGGTACGGCAGCACCGATCGCTACGCCCCTCCTGCTCGGCCCTGGGCGGCGTCGGATCCCCAGGCGCTGGCGTCCTTGGTCGAGGGGCTGAACCCGCCGCAGCGTGAGGCGGTGGAGCATCGCGGCAGCCCGCTGCTGATCGTCGCCGGTGCCGGTTCGGGCAAGACGAGGGTGCTCACCCGCCGCATCGCCCACCTGCTGGCCTCCGGGGAGGCGATGCCGGGGGAGATCCTGGCGATCACCTTCACCAACAAGGCCGCCGCCGAGATGCGCGAGCGGGTGGCCGAACTGGTGGGCCCCGCCGCGCGCAGCATGTGGGTCTCCACCTTCCACAGCGCCTGCGTGCGGATCCTGCGCCGTGACGCTGCGGCGGCCGGGCTGAAGAGCTCCTTCACCATCTACGACAGTGCCGACTCCTTGCGGCTGATCACCACGATCGCCAAGGACCTCGAGCTGGACACCAAGAAGAACGCACCCCGGGCCATCGCCTCGCGCGTCTCCTCGCTGAAGAACGACCTGATCGACCCGATCGACTTCGCCGATCAGGCCGAGAGCGCGAAGAACCCCTTCGAGAAGACCCTCTCGCGGATCTACACGAACTACACCGAGCGCCTGCGGCAGGCCAATGCCGTGGACTTCGACGACCTGATCGGGCTGACCGTCCAGCTGTTGCGGGAGAACCCTGCGATCCGCGAGGGCTACCGGCGGCGGTTCCGCCACGTGATGGTGGACGAGTACCAGGACACCAACCCCGCCCAGTACGCGCTGGTGCGGGAACTGGTGGGGGAGGACCCTTCCGCAGATCTCACCGTGGTGGGTGACTCGGACCAGTCCATCTATGCCTTCCGCGGCGCCACCATCCGCAACATCGTGGAGTTCGAGCAGGACTTCCCCTCCGCCCGCACCATCGTGCTGGAGCAGAACTACCGCTCCACCCAGTCGATCCTCACCGCCGCCAACGCCGTGATCGAGGAGAACCAGGGCCGGCGCAAGAAGAACCTGTGGACCGATCAGGGTGCGGGCGACAAGATCACCCTGTACGTGGCCGACGACGAGGCCTCCGAGGCCCGCTACATCGGCCGCCAGATCGACGCTCTGGTGGACGATGGCCGCACCGCCGGTGACATCGCGATCTTCTACCGCGCCAACGCGCAGTCCCGCGCGCTGGAGGATCAGCTGATCCGCATCGGCCTGCCGTACAAGGTGGTGGGCGGCACCCGCTTCTACGAGCGCCGCGAGATCAAGGACGCCATCGCCTACCTGCAGGTGCTGGCGAACCCGGCTGACGAGATCAACCTGCGCCGCATCCTCAACGTCCCCAAGCGTGGCATCGGCGACCGCGCCGAGGCCGCGATCGCGATGCTCGCCGAACGGGAGCGGATCAGCTTCGGCGAGGCACTGCGCCGCGCCGAGGAAGCCCCCGGTATCGCCACCCGCTCCCTGAACGCCGTGCGGTCCTTCGTGGTGATGCTCGAGGAGATGCAGGAACTGGCTCAGCGCGGGGACGGCCCGGCCGAGGTGCTCGAGGCGATCCTGCAGAAGTCCGGCTACTACGCGGAGCTGCAGGGCAGTGACGATCCGCAGGACGAGTCCCGCCTGGAGAACCTGGCCGAGCTGATCAGCGTGGCCTCCGAGTTCGAGGCACAGATGGAAGCGGTCGACGCCGCGGCCAGCGAGTTCGAGGACGAGGAGTCCGACGCGCCCGCCCCGTCGTCCGCCGCCCCCACCTCCGATGACGAGGAGGTGGCATCCGCGGAAGCGGTCCTGGTGGATGCTGACGGCACCGACGCCCCCGAGGGCTCGCTCATCGACCGGTTCCTGGAGAAGGTCTCCCTGGTGGCCGACGCCGACCAGATCCCCGGGGCCGAGGACCAGTTCGTCACCCTGATGACCCTGCACACCGCCAAGGGCCTGGAGTTCCCGGTGGTGTTCCTGACGGGCCTGGAGGACGGCACCTTCCCCCACCAGCGCACCTTCGGCGATCCGGAGCAGCTGGAGGAGGAACGGCGACTGGCGTACGTGGGCATCACCCGCGCCCGCGAGAAGCTGTACCTCACCCGCGCGCAGATGCGCGCCACCTGGGGAGCCCCGCAGTTCATGCCCGCCAGCCGGTTCCTCGACGAAGTGCCCGAGCAGGTGCTGGACGTGGCCCGCGCCGGATCCACCCTCGTCGGCGGAGGCTACGGGGGCGGCTACGGCTCCGGTGGCTACGGCTCAGGCCGCTCCGGGGGCTACGCCGGCACGTCCGGCTCGAGCCGGGGCCCGGCCTACAGTGGCGGCCCCGGGGGAGGCCGGAAGGACGTGAACCGGCCCAGCTTCGGCTCCGGCCGCACCCCCACGGACGTCGCCAAGATGCCGCAGCTGGTGGTGGGGGACCGCGTCACCCACGACACCTTCGGTATGGGCACCGTCACCGAGGTGGCCGGTCAGGGCGAGAAGACCCAGGTCGAGGTGCAGTTCCGTGCCCCGCACGGGAAGAAGCGCCTGCTGCTGCGGTACGCCCCGATCACCAAGCTGTGAGTCCAGGTCCGGAGCTCACCCTTCGCCGTTGCGCAGTCCCTGCGCCACCAGGGAGCCGCCCAGGGTGAGCAGGCCAGCGCCCAGCACGACGCCACCGGCGGTGATCAGGACCTTCAGCCCGTTCGGCTCGTTGACGTCCTTCCCGGCGGTGGACAGGAAGAAGCCGGCCGGCATCAGGACGGAGGAAGCGGGGATCGCCCACCGTCCGAAATGCGCTGGAAGGCCTCGCAGGCCGGCTGCCTCGGTGAGGACGATGCCCGCCAGCCCCAAGGTAACCAGTGCTCCGGCGTGCCCGTGTCCCGCGCGGGCATACAGCAGTTGCAGGGGGGTGCGGGGGATGTCCCCACGGCTGACTTCCAGGACGTAGTGACCTCCCGTCTCGATGCCGATGGCGGCGAGCAGGGAGATACCGGCGGCGAGGCGGGCGGGGCGGGACAGCGTGGTCATCGGATGGTTCCTTTTCGCGGGGCGGGGCAGGCGTGAGGGCAGCGGGCGTGGGTGGCGGGTGAGAGGGGGTCAGGTCGTGGTCGGAATGAGCTGGGATACGGCGGCGCAGGTGAGCGCAAAGCCGAGCAGCTGGAGTGACCCCCGCACGACCTGGTAGATGTCCCAGTGCCGGCGCTTGGCACGGAACTGCTCGGGAACCTCGGTCCCACGCAGCCGGGACGTCCACAGATTGATCGGAACATTGCCGAGGATCGTCACGACAAGGGCGACGGCCAGGACGACGGCAGCACTGACCAGCCAGCCACTGCCGTATGCCACGGCCCCCATGACGGCCAGGATCGGCGCTGCGGTCATGAGCAGGGGCATGACCCGGCCGAAGGTGCGCAGCAGCCCCTTCTCCATGGTCATCTGCTCCTCGATGGGCAGTCGGCGGATCACGGGGTGCATCAAGGTCGCGGATGCGAACTCGGCACAGCCCACGAAGCCGGTGATCAGAAGCGTGGCGAGAAGGGTCAGGTTCATGGCTTCCTTCGAGGTCAGGAGGCTTCCATGTGAGCGGCGCTCACATTGATGGACGGTATCCTCGGAATGTGAGCACTGTCAACACTTCCGCGAAGCCTGCCTACCACCACGGGAACCTCCGTGCCGAGATGATCCGCCTGGCCACGGAGATGTCCGCGCAGACCGGACTGGACTCGGTGAGCGTGCGAGAGGTCGCACGGCAGGCAGGGGTCTCTTCCTCAGCCGCGTACCGGCACTTCTCGAGCCGGGACGAACTGCTGGAGTGTGTACGACGAAACGTCCTCGAGGAGCTGTCGGAGCGCATGGCCCAGGAACTGGGCTCGGTCGCTGAGGCGGACCCTCGGCTCCGTGTGCGGGCCGCGGGCCGCGCCTATGTGGCATTCGCCGTCGAGGCCCCCCTGTTGTTCGGCAGTATGTCCAGCGGGTTTCCGGCGCCGGAGGGCCAATGGGACGGGACTCCCCTGGGAGATCTGTCGGCCCTGGTGCGCGATGCGGTGCCCGAGGCGGAAGGGGGTGCGGTGGAGGCGCGGTCTGTGGCCCTGTGGTCGCTGGTCCATGGCTTCGCGATCCTGTGCACCCAGGGAGGGCTGCGAGAGCTGGCACCGCGGCGCCGGGAGGAACTCCTCGAGGAGGTGCTGGCTCTGGGGGTCCGAGGACTGCGCAGTGACGGGGACTGAGCAGCGACTGTGGACCGCCCGCGCGGGCGGCGTGCTCTCCGCATCAGACGTCAGTTCTCGACGACCACTTCCACCTCGATGCCCTCGGGATCCTCGGCGTACCAGGCCACATGGTCCTCCCCGCCGGCATGTGGGTAGCGCTCGGCGAACAGCTCCCGCCAGCCGTGCTCGGCGGCCGTTCCACGCAGGGAGTCCAGCAGCTCGCGGCCCGGGCAGGTGAGCGCGAGGTGGTTCATCCCGGGGCGCATTCGGTCGGACCGGTCACCGATCACGTCGTCGGACTGCTCCAGGACGATGTAGGACCCGTCGCGGTGCCGCCAGATCCTGCTCAGCTCCCAGCCCTCGACTCGTTCGGCCTGCCAACCGAGGGTGGTCAGCAGCCAGTGCCAGGCCGGTTCGGTGGTCGCCAGATCCGCGGTCCACAGCTCCAGATGGTGCAGTCCGGAGGGATGGCCGTCCCTGGCCGGGGCGCTCGACTCGTGGTCGCGGCACTCCTGGTCGCGGTTATCCCTGTCGCGGATCTCCCGTTCCCAGATCGTCGTGGTCATCTCGGCCCCCTGCAGTGCACCCTGCGGCTGGTGCGGGTGCACCTCTGCGGTGGGGCGGTACCCCATCCGCTGCCAGAACGGGACGGCGACCTCCGCGTTCGTCGAGACGATGCCGGCCCGGACTAGTCGGAGCCCCGCGTGCAGCCGGACCTGGGCCAGCAGGGTCTCGTGGAGCAGTCGCCCCAGCCCGGCGCCCTGGGCGTCCTGGCGCACCAGCAGCAGGCCGATGTGCGCGGTGTCTGGCTCCGGCCAGCCGTGCAGCACGTAGGCCAGGGCCAGCAGGGAACCGGCGTCGTCGCACAGACCCAGGACCGTCTTGGCGCGGGGATCGAGCCCGGGCGGGACCGCGGTGAGCACGCCGGTCCCGTCGGTCGGTGCCACGTCGCGCGCCTGGGTCCGACGGGTGTAGTCCGGCGCCGCCTCGAGCAGTTCCTGGACCAGGGGAGCGTCCGGTCCCGTCAGCGGACGGAGTGTGAAGGGGCCGCTCACAGGCGGGGGAGCTGTCGGCATGCCGGGAGTGTACGGAACCGGAGTTCACGCGACGAGCGCGCGATCCCCGGAGTCAGGCCGTGACGCGGATCAGGGCCCGGGCCCCGCGCTCCATGTCGGCGAAGGAGTGGTTCACCGCGGTGTAGGTGCCGGGCTCATCGAACACCAGCTCCACGAATCCGCCCTGGGCGGCGCCGAGGTGCAGGGCCTGGGAACCTCCACCGGTCTCGTTGTCCGGGCGCAGCAGGTACTCGCCCTCGAAGAACACTGTGTCGAACACCCCGCCCACCACGTGGAAGGAGATCCCTCGGGAGGGCCCGGCGGCGAGCACCCAGATCCGCACACGCTCGCCGACCTTCGCCTCCAGCGGGGCGTGCACGTACTGGTTGGCGTGGCCGTTGAACACGGTCATGTCCGGCCGCTCGACGGCGATCTTGGCGGGGCTTACGGGGCGTGCGCCCTCGTGCATCGCCTCGTCGTACCCGGTAGCGCCCTCAGGCACCAGGTAATGCTCGGACTGCACCAGCACGTACTCACGATCAGCCGCAGCAAGGTCCTGCGGGGGCACGATCAGCACGCCGAGCATGCCGGCGGCCAGGTGCACCGTCATCGGCATGGTCGAGCAGTGGTAGAGCCACACCCCGGCGTACTCCGTGGTGATGGCGTACTCCAGGCGCTCACCGGGCGGGATCGTGCGCATCACCTCATCCGGCGCCACCCGGCCGGCGTGCAGGTCCAGGGAATGCCCCATGGTGCCGTTGTTCACCAGGTCCACGGTCAGGCGGGCGCCCAGCTCCGAGCGGATCACCGGCCCCACCACGGTGCCGTTGAACGTCATCGCGTCCATGGCGATCCCGGGCGCCACCTCCAGGGCCGCCTCGGTGATCTCCAGGGTGAGCCGCTGCTCCGGGCCGGCGCTCGGCGGCAGTGCGGCGTCGCGCACCGTGTACCCGGCACCGGGTGCTGCGGCGAGGTCCAGCGGCACACGGGTCAGCTCATCCACGCCGCCTGCCTGTCCGGCCCCGGGGCCCTGCTCGGCGGGGGAGGCTGCGCCGGTGGCTACCACCTGCAGGGTCATGCCCATCGCTCGGTGGCCGACGATAGAGCACCAGCCGGCCAGGTCATGGCCGATCACCCCGGCCTCCACAGTGGTGGACCCGCCCGGTTGGAGCCGCCCGGAGACAGTGCCGTCGGCCAGCACCAGATCGTGCACGTCGTGGGCGTCATCGTTGGACAGCTCGATGATCAGGGTGTTCCCGGCCGGCACCTCGATCACGTCGGGATGGAAGCGCATCTCTGACATGCCGATAGCCACCGTGGTGGTCTGCCCGGTGGGGGCCACCGAGCCTGTCCCGTCGCCCGGAGGCGTCGCGCCGGTCGTCCCGGATCCGGCGTCGTTCCCGTAGGAGCCGTAGGCGCGGTCCAGTGAGGAGCCGATCGCGGTCACTCCCAGCACCGAACCGGCGCCCAGCAGGGCCCCGGTCAGGGCACGACGGTCCAGTCCCGCTGGTGCCGCAGGGTTCGGGGCAGCGCCGACGGAGCGCGGGGCATCAGGCGCTGCGTCGAGATCGCTTCCCTCGGTCGGGGTAGCGGGAGCACGAGTCGGCATGCCAAGGGCAGTCGTACCCGAAGCAGGGGTGGCGTGCCCCTCCATCAGAGCCCGGCGCTCACGCACACTGGTGCGCACCGCGATCCCCATCAGCACCAGGAAGCTCAGCAGCGCCGCGAAGGCCAGCAGCGAGGTGAGCACCCGCGCCCAGGAGCCGAAGGCCCCGGCATCGGTGGTGCCGAGGGTGAGACCTGCGAACAGGGCGCCGCCGACGGCGTTCCCAGCATCGGCCAGCACGAACAGGGCCACCACCAGGTTGTAGACGACCACGCGGGGGAGGGCGGAGCGACTCATCGCGGCCAGTGACGTGCGCACCGCCCGGGGCCCGCCGCCCATGGTGACCGGCAGCAGATAGCTCATCGCCCCCAGCAGCACCTGCAGCAGGAATCCGGCCACGAACGGCACGGTGAGGGCCTGCACATCGGCGGCCACGAGGGAGCTGGTGAGCTGTTCATCGGCCGATCCGCGCCACATCGCGGCCAGGCCCAGCAGCCCGAGCACGAACCACACCATGCCCGAGCCGATCGAGAGGATCGGGAACCACGGCAGCTCGATGCGGTGCTGCTGGCGGGCAGAGCGCACCCCGGCCCGCACCAGCGTCACCGCCACCCAGGCGAAGGACCCGGCATAGATCAGGACGAAGGCGACCCCCAGGCTCACTGAGGCGATGAGGGCGGCGAGCGAGGCACCTACCACGCCCACTCCCATCCCCACCAATCCGCCGGCCGCCTTCCTCGTCGCGACCGGATCGGCCTTGGTGCGCAGCACCGTGGGCCACAGGGTCAGCAGCGTGCCGGTGACCGTGATCCCCACGAAGCCCAGGATGTTGAGGATCTGGTGGGCCAGCAGAAGCCTGCCCTGCCATGGCTCACCGAGGCTGAAGGCCATCAGCGCGCCGAGCACGGCGCCGGCCGGCAGCAGGCAGGCCGCCATCATGTAGGCGCGCACGGTGAAGGCGAAGCGGGGGGCGATGGCCGCCCGCACCTGCGCGCCCAGGGAGATCGCGTACCAGAGCATCGCAGCGGAGACCAGCAGCGCACCGACTACCACCAGCCAGGGCCACGACGGCAGCATCCCCGCGATCGTCGCCACCACACCGGCGGTGAGCAGGTGGCTGCGGATCACCTGGCGGGCCCGACTCTCCTCACCGAGCCTGGTCTTCAGCAGGGCCTCGGTGAAGTGCTGGCCCCACACCATGATCGAGGTGGTGATCAGCCCCAGGGTGACCATGTGCACCATCAGCCAGCGCGCCTGCGGCAACCACTGATGGATCAGCACCACGACCACCAGTGCCACCATCCACCAGGTCACCGGGCGGGAGGCCCGACGATGCCAGGAGCGACGCCCACCGCTTCGTGGATCGGGGCGCGCGGCCATCGGCGGGGACGAGGACGGGCGATCGGTCGCGTCGGGCATGGCCACCTCGAGGCACTGAGGTGAGTCGGCCCCGAAGGCGGGCCGGCTCACCGGGGACGCCGATCGGGGGAGCGGCGCGGGTCGGACTGCGGTCCCTGCAAGGCTAGACGCGGGATGCCCCGGCATACGCGGCGAGAATGCTGGATCAGTCGAACATCACGTCAGATAAAGGCAGCGTGTCAGAAACGCGGACTCCACGTAGAGGTGTTCCAGGTGCGGGGCAGCCGCGTCAGCCGCATCGGCGGGGCTGGCTCAGTGCTCGCGGCGCCGCTTCTGCGCCGGCTCGGCGTGGTGCTGCTCCTGCTGGTCCATCGCCGGGTCGTACTCCCGTGACCGATCATGGTCCCGGGGGCCGGCAGTCGCGGCATCGGCCTCCGGGCTCGGGTCCTTGCTGGTGGTGAATTGGGAGAACAGCGCCCATCCGAAGCGGAGCGCCACGATGATGCCCACCACGATCAGCACCGCGGTGAAGGGGATCTGCACCCCGGTACGGGTGACCACGAACCAGATGACGAACAGCGACAGGCCCACCAGCAACGCATCCCGGAAGGCGGCGGTGATGCGCCGACCCAGCTGGGCCTTCTTCATGCGGCGTTCGGCGACTGCGGCGTAGGCGGCGGCGTCCTTGCGAGCCCGCTCCCCGCTGCGGCGGATGGATTCGCGGCTGTCCCGTGTGCCCTCGCCCAGTGCGCGGCGCGCGGCGCGGGCGTAGTCGCCGCCGCTGAGCGTCCGGCCTCGCGGAGTCTCCTGGCGAGTGCGAGCACCGGGCGAACCAGAGGAACTGCTGCGCGAGCGGGGTGCTGACGAGCTGGAGTGCGGCCGCTCCGATGCCGAGCTGGAGCGCGACCGCTCCGACGACGAACCGGTTCCGCGACGATCCTGAGAGGCTCGTGAGGCGCTCTGCGCCTGCCGCTTCGCAGTGTTGCGGGCGGCCTTCGCGTAGGTCTTCCAGTCGGCCATCTTCTCTCCTCGGCCAGTGGGGGTCCGGTGGGGTACGGGGCGCTCTAGCGCCGCTCGTCCTCGCGCCAGCGGATGTCGCTGTCCCGGCGGGTCCGGTCGTCATACGAACGGTCCTGCTGGGAGCGGCGGCGGGCCGAGTGCTCGCCCCAGTAGGACAGCCCTACGTTCAGCGCGATGGTGATCACCACCGACAGGAAGAAGCTCGAGAAGGTGGAGCGCACTCCCACCAGGCGCAGGATGATGAACAGCACGAGGATCGCGACCACGCTGAACCCGAGGGTGTCACGGATGCGCTGGGTGAGACTTCGACGGCGAGGCACGGGCCCACTGTAGTGCCCCTGCCCGGGAGAGGATCGTCTTCCCGGGGCGCGATGAACTTCCACTCAAGGAGGTCACAGTGGTCATCCCGGGTGGGACTGAGGTCCTCGGAAGGCCCCGGAGGCGATACGCTGGGCCCGTTACCTGGGACGGCCCCGAGGCCGGAGCGCGGCCTGCCGTCCTCTGTCGATAACGAGAGGACCCCCAACCCGTGGACCTGTATGAGTACCAGGCCCGCGACCTCTTCGAGAAGCACGGCGTGCCCGTGCTCGGAGGAGTCGTCGCGGAGGACCCTGCCAGCGCCAGGGCTGCAGCGGAGCAGCTCGGCACCCCGGTGACCGTCGTCAAGGCCCAGGTCAAGGTGGGCGGGCGCGGTAAGGCCGGTGGCGTGAAGGTCGCCAAGTCCCCGGAGGAGGCCGAGCAGCACGCCTCCCAGATCCTCGGCATGGACATCAAGGGCCACACCGTGCACCGCGTGATGATCGCCGAGGGCGCCGACATCGCCGAGGAGTACTACTTCTCCCTCCTGCTGGATCGCACCAACCGCAACTACCTGGCCATGTGCTCGGTCGAGGGCGGCGTGGAGATCGAGCAGCTGGCCGTGGAGCGCCCCGAGGCCCTGGCTCGCGTGGCCGTGGACCCGAACGTGGGCATCGACGAGGCCAAGGCCAAGGAGATCGTCGAGACCGCCCGCTTCGACGCCGAGACCGCCGCCAAGGTGGCCCCGGTGCTGCAGAAGCTGTGGGACGTGTACCGCGAGGAGGACGCCACCCTGGTGGAGGTGAACCCCCTGGTCAAGACCGGTGCAGGTGACATCATCGCCCTGGACGGCAAGGTCACCCTGGACGACAACGCCGGCTACCGCCAGGAGGGCCACGGCGAGCTGGTCGACACCAAGACCGAGGACCCGCTGGAGGCCAAGGCCAAGGCGCTGGACCTCAACTACGTCAAGCTCGACGGCGAGGTCGGCATCATCGGCAACGGCGCGGGCCTGGTCATGTCCACCCTCGACGTGGTCGCCTACGCCGGCGAGAAGCACGGCGTGAAGCCCGCGAACTTCCTGGACATCGGCGGCGGTGCCTCCGCCGAGGTGATGGCCAACGGCCTGGACGTGATCCTCGGTGACGAGCAGGTCTCCGCCGTCTTCGTCAACGTCTTCGGCGGCATCACTGCCTGCGACGCGGTCGCCAACGGCATCGTCGGCGCGCTGAAGAAGCTCGGCGACTCCGCCACCAAGCCGCTGGTGGTGCGCCTCGACGGCAACAACGTCGAGGAGGGCCGCCGCATCCTGGCCGAGTTCGCCCACCCCCTCGTCACCCAGGCCGACACCATGGACGGCGGCGCCGCGAAGGTCGCCCAGCTCGCCGCCGAAGGAAAGTGAACCGCACCCATGTCTATCTTTCTCGATGAGAACAGCAAGGTCATCGTTCAGGGCATGACGGGCTCGGAGGGCATGAAGCACTCCCAGCGCATGCTCGACTCCGGCACCGCGATCGTGGGCGGGGTGAACCCCCGCAAGGCCGGCCAGTCCGTCTCCTTCGAGGGAGGCCACGAGGTCCCCGTCTTCGGCTCCGTGAAGGAGGCGATGGAGGCCACCGGCGCGAACGTGTCCGTGGTCTTCGTGCCGCCGAAGTTCGCCAAGGACGCCGCCATCGAAGCGATCGACGCCGAGATCCCGCTCCTGGTGATCATCACCGAGGGCATCCCGGTCAAGGACAGCGCGGAGTTCTTCAACTACTCCAAGGACAAGGGGACCACCCGCATCATCGGCCCGAACTGCCCCGGCGTGATCAGCCCCGGCAAGTCCAACGCGGGCATCACCCCGGCGAACATCACCGGTGCGGGCAAGCTGGGCCTGGTCTCCAAGTCCGGCACCCTGACCTACCAGATGATGTACGAGCTCTCGGACATCGGCTTCACCACCTGCATCGGCATCGGCGGTGACCCGATCATCGGCACCACCCACATCGACGCCCTGGAGGCGTTCGAGAACGATCCCGACACCGTCGGCGTGGTGATGATCGGCGAGATCGGCGGCGACGCGGAGGAGCGGGCCGCCGCGTACATCAAGGACAACATGACCAAGCCGGTGGTCGGCTACGTCGCGGGCTTCACCGCCCCCGAGGGCAAGACCATGGGCCACGCCGGTGCGATCGTGACCGGCTCGGCCGGTACCGCGCAGGCCAAGAAGGAGGCCCTCGAGGCCGCCGGCGTCAAGGTGGGCAAGACCCCCACCGAGACCGCCGATCTGATGCGGGAGATCGTCAAGGGTCTGTGACCCCTTCTCGCCGCTGAGCAGCGCGCCCCGGTCCTCCTCGGAGGGCCGGGGCGCTTCGCTGTGCATCGTGGGGCGCCGGCCCGATCACATCATCCTGCCGATCTCCTCCCGATGGAGGAGGCGCCATCGGCCACTGTGGTGGAGGCTCGTCCCATGAGCGCAGCAGCCGAGACCAGCAAGCCTGTCGCAGATCGCCCGTGGGCCCTGGCTGCACTGACCGCGATCATGCTGGGAGCGGTGGTGGCCACGACACTCCTGAACCCCCAGGGGCTGGTCGTCTCCCGTGACCCCGGGTACGAGGCACTCCCCGTGCCCCTGCTGCTGGTCCCGACCGTCGCGGTCATCGTCATGACGCTCGTCCTGCCGCGCGGTCGCGGCGGCTCCGCGGTGATCGTGCGTCTGCCGTCGGCGCTTCGCAGTGAGACCGCCGGGCTGCTCGCCCTCGCCGTTGGCTTCCCGCTTCTGGGCGCAGTGATGCCCACGCCCGAGGACTGGGTACTGCTGAAGGCGGTGATGTTCCTGATCGTGCCGGGAGCAGTGCTCGCGGTGCTCGGGAGACGCCGCGGCCCCTCGGTGCTGATCTCCCGCCCGGTGGTCCCCGTCGGGATCATCGTGCTGCCGGCCCTGCTGCTGGGCGTGCTGACGCAGGTCGGCCCCTTCTCCCCGGGCGCTCCGGCCACGTGGCCGCCGCTGGCGATCCTGCTGATCGGCGCGACGGCCACGGCGATCACCGCCGGGCTGGGGGAGGAGCTGATGTTCCGGCGCTTCCTGCAGACGCGACTGGAGGCCCTGGCAGGGCGGTGGACCGGCATCCTGGTGGCCTCCATCCTGTTCGGGCTGATGCACACCTTCTCCCACGGGGACGGGGCCCTTGGTGAGAACGCCGTGCGCGCGATCGCCATGAACGGCACGACAGGTCTTGCCCTGGGGCTGATGTGGTCTCGCTGGCGCCGGATATGGGTGTGCGTACTGGCCCATGTGCTGCTCAACGGCTTCGGCGTGCTCCTCCATCTGGCGGGCCTGATCGGCTGACCGGGGATCGCGTGCGCCGCCTGCTCGGTAGACTCCTAGGGCCGACAGCGGCGCGGGCGCGAAGGAGGGACCATGAGCGGCGATCTCATCGACACCACCGAGATGTACCTCAAGACGGTGTTCGAGCTGCGTGAGGCCGGTGTGGTGCCGATGCGTGCCCGGATCGCCGAGCGCCTCGGGCACTCCGGACCCACCGTGTCCCAGACGGTTGCACGCATGGAGCGCGACGGCCTGCTGCACCTCGATGCCGAGCGCCGCATCCGCCTCACCGACGAGGGCCGGCAGATCGCCACCGCCGTGATGCGAAAGCATCGCCTGGCCGAACGGCACCTCCTGGACGTGATCGGCCTGGACTTCGCCCTGGTGCACGAAGAGGCATGTCGCTGGGAGCACGTGATGAGCCTGGCGGTCGAGGAGCGCATCGCGCAGCAGCTCGAACCGCCCTACGTGGATCCCTACGGCAACCCGATCCCGGGGCTGCAGAGCCTGGGGATTGCCGAGACCGCGATCACGCCGGACGGTAAAGACCAGTCCAACGCACTGGAGACCCTCGCTGACGTCGCCACCGCTGGCGAGCACGTGCGAGTGCGACTGGAGAGGATCGGGGAGCGGGCCCAGAGCGACCCCGAGCTGCTGGGCGAACTTGCACGTCACGGCCTGTTTCCGGGGGCCGAGGCCCAGATGGGGGAGCAGGGTGGTTCTGCGGTCCTGCAGGTCGGGGATGGTGACCCGCTCTTGCTCGACGACATCACTGCTGGTCAGCTCCTTGTGACTCGGATCGCTGCGGGGTAAAGCCTCCGTCAAGGTCTCCCCCAGAAGCCGCCCGGACGGGCGACGGCCAGGGGTGCTCGCCCCTAAGGTCGTACTCGTGCCCGGCGACCTCGCCGGGCATGTCCCCCGGGAAGCCCCGCTGCGCACCGGATCAGGACTGCGAGCATCATCGAGCGCACAGGCGAGAGCCTCGGGGCTGGGAGCCACACGTGTCGAACACTGCGAAGAACACCCACCGGCGCCAGGTGCGCACGGTGACCCCCGCCGTGCGCGCAGGCCGCGCCGCCGCCGGCGCCGCCATGGCTGCCGGGATCCTGCTCGGTGGCGCGAGCGCCGCGGTTGCGGAGCCGGGCGCCGATGCCCCGGCACCCCAGGCCGATGCCGCTGCCGCGCCCGTGCTGCTGCCCGTGGCCGCCCCCGCCGTGGGCATCCCCGCGGCCGAGGCTGCCGAGGAGGCCGCTCCGTCGCTGGCCCCCGCCGCCGGCGCCATCTCCGTCACGCTCCCCGAGCCCGAGCCCGAGCCCGAGCCCGAGCCCGAGCCCGAGCCGGAGCCCGTTGTCGAGGAGGAGCAGGCCCAGGAGGAGCAGGCCGGGGAGCGCACTGACCGCTCCGAGAACTCTGATCGCAGCGAGCGTGAGGACCGCCAGGAGCGTCGCTCCGACGACGAGCGCTCCTCTCACTCGAACGACCGTTCCTCCCGCTCCGACGACGAGCGCTCCTCCCGCTCGAACGACCGTTCCTCCCGCTCCGACGACGAGCAAGGTGAGGAGTCCTCGCGCTCCGAGCAGGAGTCCGAGAAGAAGAAGGAGTCCTCGAACTCCGGTGTCTCCGCCGGCAAGGGCAGCTCCATCCTCGCCACCGCTCGCTCCGGCATCGGCACTCCCTACGTGTTCGGTGGTACCTCCCCGTCCGGCTGGGACTGCTCGGGCTTCGTGCAGTGGGTGTACGCGCAGCACGGCATCAGCCTGCCCCGCGGTGCTTCCGACCAGGCCGCCGCCGGCCGTGTGATCCCGCGCTCCGAGGCTCGCCCCGGCGACCTCGTGTACAAGCCCGGCCACATCGGCATCTACGCCGGTGGCAACCAGTTCGTGGATGCCGGCAACAGCCGCGTGGACACCACCGAGCGCAAGATCTACTCCGGGAACTGGACCTTCATCCGCGTCGGCGGCTGATCGACCTCTCCTGCACGGCCCTGCACCCTTTCTGGGTGTGGGGCCGCTCCCATTCCCGCCGGAACCGATAGCGTGAGCCTGTGCATGCAGTTCGAGATCTCCTGGCCGCCGCCCTGCTGCTGGTGGCCGCTGTGCTGGGAGCACTGTGGGTCCCGGCCTCCTGGGTGGAGCGCACCGTCATCGACCAGCAGGGCTTCCTGGCTGTCACCCAACCGCTGGCCGATGACCCGGACTTCCAGCGCACCCTCACCGACAGTGCCGTCGCCGAGATCCTCGGCGACGAACGGGTGCCGGACTGGGTCTCCGAACGCGTCACGCCCCTGGCGGAGGAACAGGCTGCGCGGATCACGGGCACGCAGCTCTACGGCTCCCTGTGGGACGTGACCATGCGGGAACTGCACGGTGCCCTGTTCGCCCCGGGCCCCTCGGACCTGGACGTGGACCTGGGGCCCGCGGTGGACAGCATCCTCACCGGCCTCGAGGACCATCTGCCCTTCGGGATCCAGGTCCCGCGGCCCGATGATGCCACCGTCACCCTGGCCACCATCCCGGATGTGCCATTGCTGACGAAGGCCTCCGGCCTCGCTCCGTGGGCGGATCGGCTGGGACCCATCGCTCTGCTCCTGGTGCTGGTGGCCCTCACCGTGGCCGCTCACCGGCGCGTGATCCTCACTCTGGCCGGGGTGGGAGGGATCCTCGCCGGGCTGGCGGTGTGGTGGCTCGCAGGATCGATCGAGACCGTGGTGCCGGACAGTGTGGACCAGGCAGTGTTCCTGGGTCCCGTGGTGCAGGTGTTCCAGGAGCGGTTCGCGGCCGAGGTGATGCCGCAGGGCGTGATCATGATGGGTGCCGGTGCCCTGGTGATGGCGGTCGGTCTGGTGCTGCTCGGCCTGCGCCGCACCGCCTGAGAGGGGCTGTCGCCGTTCAGCCCTGGGGCGTGGTCGCGTCCAGGTGCTCGCGCACCGCCAGGTCGATCAGCCGTGCTGCGGTGCGAGCGGTGCGGGAGTCGATGTCGAGGCCCGGGTTCAGCTCCACCACGTCCAGCAGGGTGAGCTTCCCCGTGCCGGCGGCCGCACGGACTGCCTCCACGATCATCGGCAGTGGCACGCCGAGCCCGGCCGGGGCGCTCACGCCCGGGGCGGTGGCCGCCGGCAGTACGTCCAGGTCGATCGTGAGATACAGGATGTCCAGCCCGCGCGTGAAGTCCTCCACGAACGCCCGCACCGCCTCAACGCCGCCGTCCAGGCATTCCAGGTCGGTCATCCACCGCACCCCGTGCTCGCGTGCTGCCGAGAACAGGGTGCCGGTGTTGTTGGCCTCGGAGATCCCCAGCACCGCATACTGCAGGGTCCGGCCGGCGGCTCGCTCCGCCTCGGCCATCTGGAGGAACGGCGTGCCGGAGGTGGAGCGGGGCTCTCGGCGCAGGTCGAAGTGGGCGTCGAGGTTCAGCACGCCCCAGCGTGGGAACGTGGCCGCGGTGGCGGGGGTGCGGTAGCCAGGGCTTCGGGCCTCCAGTGAGCGCACCAGCCCCAAGTAGCTCGCCCAGGCGGTCTCATGGCCTCCACCCAGCACCACGGTCAGGACGGACCCGGGTGCCCGGAGGGAGGTGGTGATGAGAGCAGCGGTATCACGATGCCCGGCTTCGAGGTCCTCGCCCAGGGTCACTGCGTCCCCGTGGTCGACCAGGTCCACTGATCCGTCGGCGATCAAGGGGTGCGGCACCAGAGGCGACAGGGCCGAACGCAGCGAGGCCGGACCGTCGGCTGCGCCCACGCGCCCCCCGTTGCGGCGCACGCCTTCATCGGAGCGGAAGCCGAGCACTGAGACGTGCGGGTCGTGGGCACCATCAGCGCCGTGCACCCGTTGGTGCCAGCGCGCGTGCTCGGGGCCGTCGCCGTCGGTGCGTCCGGTCCAGGCGTCCAGGTGCTCAGAGGCATTGGTGGGTCCCATGGTGGTCCTCCCGAGGGGGTGACGGGGTAGCAGTGCGGGCGAGTCGGTGAGCTGGCCCCATGGTGGCACCTCCGCACCGTACATACCTCCCCCGGCCCCCGTTCCCTGTCTGTCCGGTATCCCGGACAGGACCCCGTCGTCAGCTCTCGCCCCCCTCCCGCCTCCGTGCTGTGCTGGTGGGGTCCCACCGCTGCGACCCAGGAGCACCCGATGAGCCTTCCCGGCGCCCGCCCCGTCCGCGCACCCCGCGGCACCGACCTGACCGCGAAGAGCTGGCAGACCGAGGCCCCCCTGCGGATGCTCATGAACAACCTCGACCCCGAGGTGGCCGAGCGCCCGGACGACCTGGTTGTCTACGGCGGCACCGGCCGCGCCGCCCGCTCCTGGGAGGCCTTCGACGCGATCGTGGAGACCCTCACCGACCTCGAGGACGACGAGACCCTGCTGGTGCAGTCCGGCAAGCCCGTGGGTGTGCTGCGCACCAACCCCTGGGCCCCACGGGTGCTGCTGGCCAACTCCAACCTGGTGGGGGACTGGGCCACCTGGCCCGAGTTCCGCCGCTTGGAGGCCGCGGGCCTGATGATGTACGGACAGATGACCGCCGGCTCCTGGATCTACATCGCCACCCAGGGCATCCTCCAGGGCACCTACGAGACCTTCGCGGCGGTGGCCCGCAAGCGCTTCGACGGCACGCTGGCCGGCACGATCACCCTCACCGGCGGCTGCGGTGGCATGGGCGGCGCGCAGCCACTGGCGGTCACCCTCAACGGCGGGGTGTGCCTGATCGCCGACGTGGACCGCAGTCGCCTGGAGCGCCGGGTCTCCAAGCGCTACCTCGACGAGATCGCCGACGACCTCGACGACGCCGTGGCCCGCGCCAATGCCGCCCGCGAGGAGAAGCGCGCGGTGTCCGTCGGCATCGTCGGCAACGCCGCCGAGGTGTTCCCGGCACTGCTCGAGCGCCACCGCGCCGGCGAGATCACCATCGACGTGGTCACCGACCAGACCAGTGCCCACGACCCCCTGTCCTACCTGCCGCTCGAGGTGGACGTGGAGCACTGGCAGGCCGAGTCCGAGGCCGATGCCGAGGGCTTCACCAAGAAGTCCCGCGAGTCCATGGCCCGCCAGGTGCAGGCCATGGTGGAGTTCCAGGACGAGGGCGCCGAGGTGTTCGACTACGGCAACTCCATCCGCGACGAGGCCCGCCACGCCGGCTACGACCGCGCCTTCGCCTTCCCAGGCTTCGTCCCCGCCTACATCCGCCCCCTGTTCTGCGAGGGCCTGGGACCGTTCCGCTGGGTGGCACTGTCCGGCGATCCGCAGGACATCGCCGTCACCGACGCCGCGATGAAGGAGCTGTTCCCGAAGAACGAGCACCTGCACCGCTGGCTGGACGCCGCCGGTGAGCTGGTGGAGTTCGAGGGGCTGCCGGCCCGGATCTGCTGGCTGGGCTACGGGGAGCGCCAGCAGGCGGGGCTGCTGTTCAACGAACTGGTGCGCGAGGGCAAGGTGAAGGCCCCCATCGTGATCGGCCGCGACCACCTCGACTCCGGTTCGGTGGCCTCCCCGTACCGGGAGACCGAGGGCATGCTGGACGGCTCCGACGCCATCGCCGACTGGCCTTTGCTGAACGCCCTGACCGCCACCTCCTCCGGTGCCACCTGGGTGTCCATCCACCACGGCGGCGGCGTGGGCATCGGCCGCTCCATCCACGCCGGGCAGGTGGGCGTGGCCGACGGCACCGACCTGGCGGCCCAGAAGCTCGAGCGGCTGCTCACCAACGATCCCGCACTCGGCGTGATCCGCCACGTGGACGCCGGCTACTCCCGCGCTGCGGACGTGGCACGTGAGCGCGGGGTGCGGGTGCCGATGGAGCCCACCATCCGCGACAGCGGGGACCGGAATGACACCGTCGACGGCAGCACGACCGATGGCTGCACGGTCGACGGCAGCACGGTCGACGGCAGCACGGCTGACGGGACTGCCCAGTGACCGCCACCCTGCTCACCGGCATCTCCGAGCTGTGGACCCTGGACCCGGCGCTGGAGGACCCGCAGGCCCTGCCCGCAGGCGCCACCGAGGGGCAGGTGATCGCTGATGCCGCCCTGGTGATCGACTCTGGCCGCATCGCCTGGACCGGCCCTGGCGCCCAGGCCCCCGCGGCCGACGACCAGGTGGACCTGGGTGGCCGGGCCGTGCTTCCGGGCTGGGTGGACTCCCATACCCACCTCGTGTTCGCCGGGGACCGCTCCGGCGAGTTCGAGGCCAGGATGGCAGGGGAGTCCTACGCCGCCGGGGGCATCGCCGTGACCACCGATGCCACCCGAGCCGCCAGTGACGAGGAGCTGCTGGCGCTGCTGCGCAGGCGGATCGTCGAGGCCGCCCGCGGCGGCACCACCTGCCTGGAGACCAAGACCGGGTACGGCCTCACCGTGGACGAGGAGGCCCGGGCTGCCCGCCTGCTGGCCCAGCTCCATGCCGCCGGTGAGATCGACGAGATCACCTACCTCGGCGCGCACCTGGTGCCCGCGGAGTACCAGGGCCGGGCGCAGGAGTACGTGGACCTGGTGGCCGGTCCCATGCTCGAGGCGGTGCGCGATGCGGCGGGGCCGGCGCTGCGCTGGATCGACGTGTTCTGTGAGGACGGTGTCTTTGACCCCGAGCAGTCCGCCCGTGTGCTGCACGCCGGCATCGAGGCCGGCCTGGGCCTGCGGGTGCACGGCAACCAGCTGGGCCGCACCGGCGGCGCACAGCTGGCCTGTGAGCTGGGGGCGGCGAGCGTGGACCATCTGAACCACCTCGACCCCTCCGACATCGACGCCCTCGCCGGGACCGCGAGTCTGCCCGTCGCGCCCGGAGCGGCCCCCGGGCAGCTCTCGGTACAGCAGGGCCCCACCGTCGCGACCGTGCTGCCGGCCTGCGACCTCTCCACCCGCGCCCCGCTCGCACCTGCCAGGTCACTGCTCGACGCCGGGGCCCAGCTCGCAATCGCCTCGAACTGCAACCCCGGCACCAGCTACACCTCCTCGATGGCCTTCTGTGTGGCCACCGCCGTGCTGCAGATGCGCCTCACCCTGGCCGAGGCCGTCCGCGCTGCCACCCGGGGCGGGGCTCTGGCTCTGCGTCGCGACGACGTGGGCCACCTCGGCGTCGGCGCTCGGGCGGACCTGCACGTGCTGGACGCCCCCGCCGCCATCCACCTCGCCTACCGTCCCGGCATGCCGCTCACCCACGCGGTGTGGCGGCGCGGCAAGCAGATCCTCTGACCCGTCGGCGCCCCATTCGCCTCGTCGCTTCCCCACCCAGCCCCAGGAGCACCCATGACCTCCCAGCCCGCCTCCCGCACCGCCTCCTCCGTTGCCCGGCAGCCCGTCACCCTCGGCACCGACGGTCTCACCGCCGCCGACGTCCTGTCGGTCGCCCGCCACGGCGCACCTGTGGACCTCGACCCCGCTGCACGGGAGGAGGTGGCCCGGGTGCGCGCCCACGTCGACGCGCTCGCCGCACCCGGTCACGCCCCCGTGTACGGCGTCTCCACCGGCTTCGGGGCGCTCGCCGACACCGCCATCGAGCCAGTGATGCGCGGTGCCCTGCAGCGCTCGCTGATCCGCTCCCACGCCGCCGGCGCCGGCCCTGAGGTGGAGACCGAGGTGGTGCGCGCCCTGATGCTGCTGCGCGCCCGCACCCTCGCCTCCGGCCGCACCGGCGTGCGGCCCGTCGTGCTGGAGAACATGCTCGCGCTGCTGAACGCGCACATCACCCCGATCGTCCACGAGTACGGGTCCCTGGGCTGCTCCGGAGATCTCGCACCGCTGTCCCACTGCGCCCTGGTGCTGATGGGGGAGGGGCGAGCCCGGGACCGCGACGGCACCGAGCGCCCCGTGCGCGAGCTGCTCACCGAGGCCGGCATCGAACCGGTGGAGCTCGCCGAGAAGGAGGGACTGGCGCTGATCAACGGAACCGACGGGATGCTCGGAATGCTGCTGATGGCCATCGCGGACCTCGATGACCTGGTGCGCCTGGCCGACGTCACCTGCTCGCTGACCGTGCAGGGCTTGCGAGGCCGCGACGGCGTGTTCCGCCCCGAGCTGCACGCCCCGCTGCGCCCCCACCCGGGGCAGGAGGCCTCGGCCGCGAACATCCTCGCGCTGCTGGAGGGCTCCCCGATCATCGCCGACGTCGCCTCCGAGGGGTCCCGCGTGCAGGACGCCTACTCCCTGCGCTGCGCACCCCAGGTCGCCGGCGGCGTGCGCGACACCATCGACCACGCCCGCACCGTCGCCGACCGCGAACTGGCCGCCTCCATCGACAACCCCGTCGTGCTCGAGGACGGCACCGTCACCTCCAACGGCAACTTCCACGGCGCCCCCGTGGCCTACGTGCTGGACTTCCTGGCCGTGGTCGCCGCGGACCTCGCCTCCATCGCCGAGCGACGCACCGACCGGATGCTCGACAAAGCCCGCTCCCACGGCCTGCCGCCGTTCCTGGCGGATGACCCGGGGGTGGACTCCGGCTTCATGATCGCCCAGTACACGCAGGCCGCCCTGGTCTCGGAGATGAAGCGCCTGGCGATGCCCGCCAGCGTCGACTCCATCCCCTCCTCGGCGATGCAGGAGGACCACGTCTCCATGGGCTGGCACGCCGCCCGCAAGCTCCGCACCAGCGTGGAGAACCTGCGGCGGGTGCTCGCGATCGAACTGCTCACCGCCGCGCGTGCGGTGGACCTGCGTGCCCCGCTGGCGCCCTCCCCGGCGGGCCTCGCCGCGATCGCCGTGCTGCGCGAGACGGTGCCCGGACCCGGCCCGGACCGGTTCCTGGCCCCGGACATCGCCGAGGCCGAGGAGCGGCTCCGGGACGGCTCGGTGCTGGCCGCCGTCGAAGGGGTGGTGGGGCACCTGCGCTGAGCCCCGGCAACATGCACTGAGCTACGGGCCGTGGCGTCCGGTCCGGGTCTCAGCGCCCCTCGGTGCTCACCAGCACCACCCGGGAGGTGGGCCCCAGCTCCAGCGCCTCGGGCATCGTGAGCATCGCGGTGACGGCGGCGGCCGAGGCCGCACCGCAGGGTCCGGAGCGCACCCCGTCGGCCTGCAGGTCCTCGATCGCCTGGGCAGTCTCCGCATCGGTGACGCCGATCCCAGCGTCCAGGCCGTCCTTGATCGCCGGCCACGCCAGGTCGGAGAGGGTGCCGCAGTTCAGACCCGCCATCGTCGTCACCACGTCGGCCGGGACCATGACGGGTTCCCCGGCGGCGAGGGACGCTGTCGCGCAGGCGGCGCTGACCGGTTCCACTGCGAGCACGCGCGGGCCGTCGGCACGGGAGCGGGCATGAGTGAGCGCGGCCTGCAGCAGGGACCCCACCCCGGTGGGCACCACCAGCAGATCGCGCGAGGTGAGCGGACCGCCGGCAGTCCCATCGAGTGCGTCGTCGATCTCGGCGAACAGGGTGGCGTACCCCTCGTTGATCAGGGCCGGGATCTGCTCGTACCCGTCCCAGGCGGTGTCCTGGACCAGCAGTTCGCGCTCGCCGATGCTCGCGGTGGCCTCCCGTACGGCGTCGTCGTACACCCCGCCGTGCTCCACCAGCTCGGCACCCTCGGCGCGGATCGCCTCCAGGGCCGGGGCCCCCACCCCGTCGGGTGTGTAGATGCGGGCGTCAAGGCCCAGCAGACGGGCGAGGTGCGCGAGGGCCCGACCATGGTTGCCGTCGGTCGCGGTGACCAGGGTGAGACCGCTCCCGTCGGCCGCGTCCTGCAGTTCCTCCCAGGAACCGGCGGGCCTGCGCCCCACCGCGGCGGGAACCGCGTGGGCCACAGCCCAGGATGCCCCCAGGATCTTGAACGCCGGCAGACCGAGGCGGGCGGACTCGTCCTTGACCAGCACCTCGCCCACGCCCCAGCGCTGCGCGAGACCCGTGGCGGGCAGCAGTGGGGTGGACGCGTAGCCGGGCAGGGAGCGGTGGAAGGCCGCGGCAGGAGCGGCAGCCTCGCCTGCGGCACGAGTCGTGCCGGCGGTGCCGGTGGTGTCGGCGGTGCCAGTGGCTCCGGCAGCGTGCTGCGCGCTCCGCACTGCTGTGCCGCGTCGCGCCCATGGGCGGCCACCGGGGGACCCCGCCGCGGAGGTGCTCGGTGAGAGGGGGGTGCGGTCAGCGTCGTTGCTGGTCATCTGTCACTCCTGCGATGAGAGGGCCTGCCTGGACCATACGGTCACCGGTGCCCCGATGCCAGTCACGGTGCCCCGATGCCGGTCACGGGTGCGCCGCTGCCGGTCACGACCCGTAGGGGCCGTGCTCGCGCACCTCGTCCCAGCGCCGGCGGGGGATCAGCACGGCGATCACCACCCCGACCGCCGTGTGTGCCAGGCCGAACATCAGCCATACCGCGGGCCCATCGGCCGTCAGGCCCAGCAGCATCGTGACCGCCATCGCCAGGTGGAAGCCGCCGTGGATGCCGACCGCCGCCCACAAGGATCGCAGGGCGATGGCCAGGAACCCGGCGCTGATCGCGAAGCCGAACGGGAGCGCCAGGTACAGCAGCCGCTCGACCGCGTCCTGCTGGCCGCCGCTCGAAGCCAGGTGCGGGATGGTGAACACGACCGCCGCGATCAGCACCGCGAGCACGGGCCGCCGACGCAGGGTCTGCAGCAGGTAGCCGCGGAACAGCACCTCCTCACCGATGCCCTGCAGCAGGAAGGAGCGCACCAGGCTCACCGCGATCACCGTGAGGAGGGAGACGCCCGCCATCTGGGCGGCGAGCTCCTCGGGCAGCACCGAACGGCCGATGCCCAGTGCCTGCGCGGAGCCCTGGACCAGCAGGGCGATCACCTGAGCGATGCCGTACCCGGCAAGCAGCGCGAACAGAGCCCGCCTGCCCGGGCGCAGCCCCAGGGACCGGAACGGCCTGCGATCCACCCACCGCACCAGCGCCCAGGAGATCAGCACATACGCTGCCAGCACCACGGCCGCGTAGACCGTGAAGGCGAGGATCGGCGTCAGCCCTCGCCCCTCCATGATGTCGGCGAATCCCGGCACCAGCATCAGGACCAGACCGGCCGAGGCGGCGGGCAGGAACAGCACGCCGGGCACGGCGGCCCGCGCCCATGCCGGCAGGCGCGGATGGGTGGGGGACGGTGGCGAGGGGGACCGGGTCGAGGAAGTCGGGAGCGGGGGAGTCGAGTCGGAGCAGGGCGTGGGTTCAGTTCTGGTGTCCATGGCCTCGACGCTACGAACGGGGTTGCACGCCTCTCGCGGCCCTGCGGTCACGATCCCGGCGACCGCAGGATGACCCGCGGCACCGTGATCATGACCCCGGTCATGGGTCCGTGCCGCAGCGAGGCTCTACGGTGGGATCGTGCCCTCCGACATGCCTGATGCGCCCCTGATCCGGCGGATGCTGCCCCCGCTGCAGCTGGTCTCGCTGGCGTGCCTGGTGCTGGCGGCGGTCGGGGTGCTGGTGTCCGAGCCGCTGTGGTCGCCCGGCCAGCTGCAGGTCGCAGTGGTGTACGCAGGGATGGCACCGGTGATCGCCATGGCATGGTGGATGCGCGCACGCGCCGGGACTGCCCGACGCAGGGCGATCCTCAGCGCGGCGGTCGCGATCGGGCTGATCCCGGTGGCCGTGTCCGGATCGGTCGGCTTCACCATCCCCGTCCTGGTGCTGGGGGTGGCGCTGCTGGTCGTGGACGTCGGTCGCTCCGCAGGCGCGGTGGCAGCGGCGGCGGTCGTGATCACCGGGACCGTGCTGCACGGGATCGGGGAGACCGGCTGGGTGGTAGGCCTTCTCAACTCGGTGCCGATCGCCATCCTGCTGGGCTTCGGCATCGCCCTGGGAGAGCTGTTTCGGGCCTACCACCAGGCCCACCATCGTGACCTGCGTGCCATCGCCGAGCGGGACGAGGCACTGGACAGGCTCGAGAGCGCGCTCGCGCGGCTGCGTCGCACGGCGGAGATCGAGAAGGAGCTGCTGCTGGCCGACGAACGAGCCCGCTCCGCCCGGGACCTCCACGACGGTCTCGGCCACCGGTTGACGCTGATCTCCATGAGCCTGGAGTTCGCGGGACGTGCGAGGCAGAACGACCCCGAGGCGGCCTGGGCCGAGGTCGCAGGCGCCGATGCCACCGCGCGCGAAGCGCTCGCCGAGATGCGCACCTGGGTGCGGGCACTGAGCCCCGTGAGGGATCCGGATGCGACCGGCGTCGCCGCACTCGAGGCGATCGCCGAGTCCTTCCGCGGCACCGGGCTGGAGGTGGACGTGGATGCCGAGGGCGAGGAGCCCGAGCTCGGTCAGGACGCCTCCCTGCTGCTGTACCGCGCCGCTCAGGAAGGGCTGACCAACGCTCTGCGCCACAGCCGGGCCTCCCGGGTGAGGATCAGCGTGGGCATCGAGGGGCAGGACGTGGTGATGCGCATGATCAACGACATCGCGCCGTCCCTCGGCCATGGCGTCCCCGTGGGCGCGGCCACTGCGGGATTCGGTCTGCGCGGGCTCGCCGCCCGGGCCGAAGCACTGGGCGGGGGCGTGACCGCGGCTCGTGAGGGCGACAGGTTCGTGCTGTGCGTCCGCATCGATCGGGGGCGTGCCGCCGGTTTCGCCGATGGCATGGCCGCGCGGAGCGAGGAGGCGGCGCGATGAGCCCGACGGTGCGGATCGTCCTGGTCGACGACCAGCAGCTGCTGCGCAGAGGGATCGCGATGCTGCTGTCCACCGTGGACGGTATCGAGATCGTCGGCGAGGCGGCCGATGGGCGCGAGGCTCTCGCCGTCATCGCCCGCTTCACTCCCGACGTGGTCCTGGCCGATGTGCGCATGCCCGGCATGGACGGCATCGAGCTGGTGGCCCGCTGCGCCGCGGAGCACCCCGAGCTGCCGGTACTGCTGCTGACCACCTTCGACGGCGAACTGGTGGTGACGGGAGCGCTGGCCGCGGGGGCGGCCGGGTTCCTGCTCAAGGACACCTCCACCGATGCGCTGGCCGACGCGATCCGGTCCGTGGCCGACGGCGGGATGGTGATCGACCCCCGCGTCGCGCGCATCGCGATGCGTCGGACAGGGCCGGAACGCTCGCCGAACGGCGGCGGCGAAGGAAGCGGGGGCGCATCGGGCGGCGAGGGGTCGGGAGCCCTGGCGGTGCTCACCCGCACCGAGCGCCTGGTGGCCGAGCAGGTGGCCGAGGGACGCAGCAATTCCGAGATCGCCGCCGAGCTGGTGCTCGCGGAGGGGACCGTGAAGAACCATGTCTCCTCACTGCTGCGCAAGCTCGAGGCCCGGGACCGCACGGCGCTGGCCCTGAGCCTCTACAAGGCGCTCAACGCTCCGGCAGCACCCGATGGGAGCTCGCCACCACGCTGACGGTCACCGTCAGGTCCGACGGCACCGCGGCCTCGAGCTGCCCGGCATCGACGTGGCGGGCACTGGGCGTCATCCTCACCAGGTCACGGGCGGATGCCGCTGTCAGGTCCACCGGGTACCGCAGCTCCTCGGTGCGCTCCGTGCTGAACAGGGGATCCAGCACCCGGTGCAGGCGCTCCTCCTTGTGCGGGTCCAGGGAGACCATCCCGGGGACCACGTCACGCAGCTCGGTGAGGTGCCCCGGTGCGGGCCGCACCACCACCAGCACGCCCTCGGGCGTCAGCACCCGTGCGAACTCGGCCGGGTTTCGGGGGGCGAACACGTCCAGCAGCACCTCCACGCTGGCGTCCCGCAGGGGGAATGGTGAGAACACGTCCCAGCTGGCCGCGGCGGCACGTTCATGGGCGCGGGCCGCGAACCGCAGGGCACGCGTCGAGGTGTCCAGCCCCAGCCCTCGCGCCGAGGGCAGGCGCTCCAGCAGCCCCGCCAGGTAGTAGCCGGTGCCGCAGCCCACGTCCAGCACGGCGGGAGGAGCGCCCGCAGCACTGCGTGCCCCCACTTGGCTGCCCACCAGCTCGGTGATCAGGTCCCGGATCGGTGCGTAGGCGCCGCTGCCGAGGAACCTGTCCCGGGCCCGCGCCATCTCGTCGTCGTCCCCGCTGGTCGCTGCGGTGCCGGTGAGCAGGGAGGCGTAGCCTGCCCGCGCCACGTCGAAGGTGTGCCGCACTGGGCAGCGCAGGGAGCCGTCGGCCGGGGCCAGCTGCTCCCCGCAGCGGGGGCAGCGCAGCAGGTCCAGCACCGCCGTCAGGGCTGCGGGCAGGGCGCGGGGACCGGGGGGAGCAGGCATCGCTCCAGCGTACGCCCGGTTATGTCTGCTCCCACAGTCCCCGGTCGTGGCTGTTGATGATCCGCACCGAGGGATCGACGCGCACCAGGGCGGAGAGCCGGCGCTGCGTGCTGCGCAGGGCTGGTTCGTCGTGCGCCAGCAGGCCCTGCCGCAGCCGCACGTCCGGTCGCATCGATCTCTCCTGCAGAGAGAGGGCCGAGTGGAAGGCGTCCCCGGCATGCAGCAGCCAGCCGTTGCCGGTGGGGAGTGCCACCCCGGCATGACCGGCGGTGTGCCCGGGCAGTGGCACCAGCAGCATCCCGAGCGCCACCGCCGACAGGTCGACGCATCCCTCGAAGCCCTTCCAGCGCACGGCTCCGGGCCGGTGCGGTGTGATCCGGGGGCCGTGCGCCCACTGGGAGGGGCGGTACTGAGTATTCGTAGTCGTGGGAGCCACCGAATCTTGCTCTTGGGGACCGCCGATCGTGCCGACGGGGGCCAGTAGCCGCCGCGGTGGGGACCACTGGCTCCCGCCGGCATCGGGTCACTGGGGCAGTGCGGTGTGTTCTCGCATGTTCCTGTCGCCGGTGTCGATCCAGATTGTGTTGTGCACGATGCGGTCCATGATCGCATCGGCGTGGACTGCTCCACCGAGCCGGGCGTGCCAGTCCTTCTTCGGGTACTGGGTGCAGAACACGGTCGAGCCGGTGTCATAGCGGCGCTCGAGCAGTTCCAGCAGCATCGAACGCATTCCCTCGTCAGGATGGTCCAGCAGCCACTCGTCGATCACCAGCAGCGAGAACGTGGAGTACTTCCGCAGGAACTTCGTCTGGCCCTGCGGCTTGTCCTTTGCCAGGGCCCAGGCCTCTTCGAGGTCGGGCATTCGGATGTAGTGGGCTCGGAGCCGGTGCTGGCAGGCCTGCTTCGCCAGCGCGCAGCCGAGGTAGGACTTCCCTGAGCCGGTGAAGCCCTGGAAGACCACGTTCTGTTGCCGCTGGATGAAGGAGCAGGTTGCCAGTTGCGCGATCACGTTCCGGTTCAGTCCCCGTTCCTCGACCAGATCCAGCCGCCGCAGGTCCGCTCCGGGATAACGCAGCCCCGCCCGGCGGATCAGACCCTCGACCTTTCCATGATTGAAGATGGAATGCGCCTCGTCCACGATCAGCTGGAGCCGTTCCTGGAACGACATCCCCAGCACGTGAGCCTCATCCTGGGCATCGATCGCGTCCAGCAGCGCGGTCGCGCCCATCTCGCGCAGCTTCCGCTTCGTGTCGTTATCGATCACGCTCACCGGACACCTCCGGCGTAGTAGTCGGCGCCACGGACGTATCCGCCGTCTTCCGCGGGTTCCTCGCGGGGTGGACGCAGGGCGGCGACCTTGTCCTGCCCGGTGGCCAAGATCGGGTGCAGATGCGCATAGCGCGGTGAACGGACCCGTCCCGTCAGCGCGAGTGCGCAGGCCGCCTCGACCCGATCTACGGAGAAGCGGCGAGAGAGCCGTAGCACCGCCAACGCGGGATCCAGGCCCTGTTCCACGATCGGCACGGACTCGAAGATCCGCTGGATCACGATCACCGTGGCCGGCCCGACCCGATCTGCCCACGCCCGCACCCTCTGCGCGTCCCAGGCCTGGAAACGCTCGCCCGCAGGTAGGTCCGCGTCGTTGGTGCGGTACTCATTGCTCGCGGTCTCCGGGAGCAGCAGGTGACTGGTCAGTCGCTGGCTGCCCTGATAGATCTCCAGCGTCCGGGCCGTGATGCGCAGATCGACCTTCGCGCCGATGTGCGCGAACGGCGCGGAGTAGAAGTTCCGCGCGAACGTGACGTGCCCGTTCCTGCCCACTCGTCGTCCGTAGTGCCATGTCGAGATCTCGTAGGGCACCGCCGGCAGCGGCGTCAGCAGCGGCCGCTCCTCCGCGTCGAACACGCTGGCGCGGGATCCGGGCCGCTTCTGGAACGGCTCCGCGTTATAGGCCTCCATCCGCTGCCCGATGGCGGCTGCAAGTTCGGGCAGGGACGTGAATCGCTGATCCCGCAGCCCGGCGATGACCCAGGTCGCGACGTGCGCGACGGTGTTCTCCACGCTCGCCTTGTCTTTCGGTTTCCGCACCCTCCCCGGGAGCACCGCCGCCGAGTAATGCGCTGCCATCTCGCGATACGCATCGTTCAGGACGATCTCGCCCTCGCGGGGGTGCTTCACCACACCGGTCTTGAGGTTGTCCGGAACGATCCTCGGGACCGTCCCGCCCAGCGCCTCGAACATCGCTACGTGCGCTCGCAGCCAGGACTCCTGGCGCATATCCAGCGCCGGGAAGCAGAACGCGTAACGAGAAAAAGGCAGGCAGGCAACGAACAAGAACACCTTCGAGACCTCGCCGGTGACCGGATCGGCCAGCTCCATCGTGGGGCCGGACCAGTCGACCTCCACGCTCTGGCCGGCCTTGTGACCGACTCTCGAAGCGGCACCGGTGACCATGACGTGGTGCTGGTAGGTGCGGCAAAACCGGTCATACCCCATCGCCGGATCCCCAGCCGCCGTGGTCGCGTCGAAGTACTCGCCGTGCAACAGCTTCAGCGTCACGCCGACCCTGGCCATCTCTCGATGGACCTGTTCCCAGTCCGGCTGTGCGAACACGCTCTCGTGCTCGCCCCGGCCCGGGAACAACCGGGCATACACCTGCTCATCGGCGACGTCCGCGATATCGCCCCACCCGATCCCTGCAGCGTCAGCGGCCTCGAACACCGCCCTCACGGACTTGCGGGACATGCCCTGCGAGGACGAAATCGCTCGCCCCGACAGACCTTCTGCGCGCAGCTGGAGCACCAGCTTCGCCCTGATCTTCCGTACCATTCCAGATTGCTCCTTCCGCCGCGTGCCCTATACACACGGCGGAAGGAGCGTAGACAGAGCGGCCCCAACGACACCACTGGTGGTCCCGAACGACGCCACCGCTACGGCAGCGACGTGGCACCCGAACCCTCGATCAGCGGACCCCAGCGAGGCGAATATTCAGTACCGCTGGGCCTCCAGCAGTCCCTGTGGATGCTGGATGGCGCGCTGCTCGGCCGCGAGCAGATGGACCCGGGCGTGCGGCAGGTCCACGAGGCCACCAGCATGGTCGAGGTCGCCGTGGGTGAGCACCACGTCGGTGACCGCGGCGGGGTCCAGTCCCAGGGAGCGGATCCGGGCAACGGCGGTCTCCTCCGGGCGCAGGGCCGGCCGTAGCAGGTGCCGCACCGGGCCCAGCCGGGAAGGGGTCAGCACGTCCGCGCTGCCGAACCCGGTGTCCACCAGCACCAGGCGCCGCCCCACCTCGATCAGCAGCACATGGCACACCATCGACTCGCCCGGGGGGGCGCAGCGTGCCGCAGTTCAGGTGGTGGATGCGCATACCCCACTCTGGCACGGCCGGCATCGCTGCCGCCCGGCCACCGTGGCCCTGCTGCGGCGATTCAGCCTCCGACGTACTCGCGCAGGTGCTCGCCGGTCAGCGTCGAGGCATCGGCCACCAGCTGGGCGGGGGTGCCCTCGAACACGATGCGGCCGCCCTCGGCCCCGGCACCGGGACCCAGATCGATGATCCAGTCCGCGTGCGCCATCACGGCCTGATGATGCTCGATCACGATCACCGTCTTCCCGGAGTCCACCAGGCGGTCCAGCAGGCCCAGCAGCGCCTCCACATCGGCCAGGTGCAGTCCGGTGGTGGGCTCGTCCAGCACGTAGATCCCGCCCTTGTCGCCCATGTGGGTGGCGAGCTTCAGGCGCTGCCGCTCACCTCCGGAGAGGGTGGTCAGGGGCTGGCCGATGGTGAGATAGCCCAGGCCCACGTCGTCCATGTGGACCAGCAGCTTCGCGGCGGCCGGAACCTTCGCCTCGCCGGAGGAGAAGAACTCGCGGGCCTCGGCCACGCTCATCGCCAGCACCTCGGCGATGTCCTTGCCGCCCAGGTGGTACCCCAGCACCGCCGGCTGGAACCGCTTGCCCTCGCACTCCTCGCAGGGGGTGGCCACCGTCTCCATGAACCCCAGCTCGGTGTAGATCACCCCGGCGCCCTTGCATGCTGCGCACGCGCCCTCGGAGTTGTTGGAGAACAGGGCGGGCTTGACCCCGTTGGCCTTGGCGAAGGCCTTGCGGATCGGCTCCAGCAGCCCGGTGTACGTGGCGGGGTTGGAGCGGCGCGATCCGCGGATCGGAGCCTGGTCCACCACGATGACACCCGCGTCCTTCGGCATCGACCCGTGCACCAGGGAGCTCTTGCCGGAGCCGGCCACCCCGGTCACCACCGTCAGCACCCCCAGCGGGATATCGACCGACACGTCGCGCAGGTTGTGGCGGGTGGCCCCGCGGATCTCCAGGGCACCGGTGCGCTCGCGCACCTGCTCCTTCAGCTGCACGGTGCGGTCAAGGTGCTGCCCGGTGAGGGTGTCGGAGGCCCGCAGACCCACCAGGTCGCCCTCGTACTGGATCTGGCCGCCGTGGGCACCGGCGCGCGGACCCAGGTCCACCACGTGATCGGCGATCGCGATGGCCTCCGGCTTGTGCTCCACCACCAGCACCGTGTTGCCCTTGTCCCGCAGCTCCAGCAGCAGTCGGTTCATGTTGGCGATGTCGTGCGGGTGCAGGCCGATCGTGGGCTCATCGAACACGTAGGTGACGTCGGTCAGTGCCGAGCCGAGGTGTCGGATCATCCGGGTGCGCTGGGACTCACCGCCGGAGAGGGTGGAGGAGGGGCGATCCAGGGCCAGGTAGCCCAGACCGATCATCACGAAGGAGTCCAGCAGCGTCGAGAGGTTCTCCAGCAGGGGTGCGACCCCACGGGAGGAGTTCTGCTCGCGCAGCCGTCGTACCCAGTCGGCCAGGTCCGTGATCGGCATGGCACTGGCATCGGCGATCGAGATCCCGTCGATCCGCGAGGTGCGGGCGTGCTCGGCCAGGCGCGTCCCCTCGCACTCGGGGCAGGTGATGAAGGTGACCGCCCGATCCACGAAGGCCCGGATGTGGGGCTGCATCGCGTCGCGGTCCTTGGAGAGCATGGACTTCTGGATCTTGGGGATCAGACCCTCATAGGTCATGTTGGCCCCGTCGATCTTGACCTTCACCTGCTCCTTGTACAGGAAGTCGTGCAGCTGGCGCTTGGTGAAGGAGGCGATCGGCTTGTCCGCGGGGAAGAAGCCGGAGGCGGTGAACAGCTTCACGTACCAGCCGTCCGCGGTGTAGCCGGGCACCTTGAGGGCGCCGTCGGCCAGGGACTTGTCCTCGTCGTACAGCTCGGCCAGGTCCAGGTCCGTCACCTGCCCCATGCCCTCGCAGCGTGGGCACATGCCGCCCACGCGGGTGTAGCTGGCCTTCTCGGCAATGGTCCTGTCCCCGCGCTGGACGGTGATCGCTCCGGAGCCGGACACGCTGGGCACGTTGAAGGAGTACGCGCCGGGGCCGCCGATGTGCGGCTCGGCGAGCTTGGAGAACAGGGTGCGCAGGTGGGCGCCGGCATCGGTGATGGTGCCGACGGTGGAGCGCACGTTGGCACCCATCCGCTCCTGGTCCACGATGATCGCGGTGGTGAGCCCGTCCAGGGAGTCCACGTCGGGCCTGGCCAGGGTGGGCATGAACCCCTGCACGAAGCTGCTGTAGGTCTCGTTGATCATCCGCTGGGACTCGGCGGCGATGGTGCCGAACACCAGGGAGCTCTTCCCTGATCCGGACACCCCGGTGAACACTGCCAGGCGCCGCTTGGGCAGATCCAGGGACACGTCCTGCAGATTGTTCTCCCGTGCCCCGCGCACCCGGATCAGGTCATGGGCATCGGCGGGATGCACGTCCCCGGTGCGGTCGTCATCGGCGGCAGCCGGACGCGCGGAGGAGGCTGCGGTGGAGGGGGAGGTGCCCGAAGGGTGATTCACGGGGCAACTGTACGGTGTGGTCTCCGCCGCGGGGTAGGCCGCCGTCACACCGGGAATCTCCTCAGGCACGCATGCGCCCGCGTAGCCTGGGGCGGTGACCATCGACGCGCAGCACTTCGACATCGCCCTGATCGGCTCCGGTTCCGCCAACTCGTTCCCGGGCCCCGAGTTCGCCGGCCGCAGCATCGTCCAGATCGACCGTGGAGTCGGCCCCGCCCATGTGTTCGGCGGGACCTGCCTGAACCTGGGGTGCATCCCCACCAAGATGCTGGTGCACACCGCTGACCTCGCCCACGCCCCGGCCGAGTCCGCCCGCTTCGGTGTCACCTCGGCACTGCGCCACGTGGACTGGCCCGCGATCCGCGACCGCATCTTCGGCAGGCTCGATGCGATCAGCACCGGCGGTGAGCAGTACCGCGCCGATCACGTCGACAACCAGAACCTCACCCTGCTGCGCGGCACCGCTCGTTTCACCGGGCCCCGCGCCCTGGCCGTCACCCTCGCCGACGGCACCGAGCAGCACATCACCGCGAACACCATCGTGATCGGGGCCGGGTCCCGCCCCGCGTTCCCCCCGATCGACGGTATCGACCAGGCCCGCGCCCACACCTCCGACACGATCATGCGGATCCCGGAGCTGCCCTCCTCCCTCGCGATCCTCGGATCCGGGGTGGTAGCTGTGGAGATGGCGCACATCTTCGCCTCCCTCGGGGTGGAGGTCACCCTCATCGCACGCTCCGAGCGGGTGCTGCGGCAGGCCGACGCCGATGTCTCCGAGCGACTCACCCGGGTGCTGGATGAACGGCTGCACCTGATCACGGGCATGACCACCACTTCGGTGCGCCGCGACAGCGAGGGCGTGCTGCTGCGCGGCACCCGCGACGGCGCCGAGGTGGAGGTGCGGGCGCAGGAACTGCTGGTGGCCACCGGCCGCATCTCCAACGCCGACCTGCTCGATGTGGACGCCGCCGGCATCGACACCCACCCCGATGGCCGCATCGTGGTGGACCCGTACCAGCGGGTCCTCGGGGGCGGGGAGGTCCTGGAGGGGATCTGGGCGCTCGGCGATGTCTCCAGCGCCCACCAGCTCAAGCATGTCGCCAACCATGAGCAGAAGACCGTGCGCCACAACGTGCTGCACCCCGGGAGCATGCTCCGTTCGGACACCATGCCGATCCCCAGCGGCGTGTTCACCGACCCCCAGGTGGCGTGGGTGGGGATGGACGAACGCGCGGCCACCGCTCACGCCGAGGCGAGCGGACGCCAGATCCGCGTGGCCCGGCAGGACTACGCCGGCATCGCCTACGGCTGGGCCCTCGAGGACACCGACGGCTTCGCGAAGATCATCGTGGACGCGGAGACCACGGAGATCCTGGGTGCCCACATCATCGGCGTCGAGGCCACCACCCTGATCCAGCTGCTGATCCAGGCGATGAGCACCGGGCAGACGGCGCGGGACATCGCCACCACCCAGTACTGGATCCACCCGGCCATGCCCGAACTGATCGAGAACGCCCTGCTGCAGGTCACCGACTGATCATCGGCTGATCACCGGCAGGACGATCCCCGCCCCGACGGTACTGACAGGCCTACGGGACCGCGGGCCTACGGGACCGCGGGCGGGGTTCAGCCCGCGTCGTCGGCGCCCGGCAGGCACGACTTCAGCGGGTCCTGCTCGATCTCGGGGGCCTCGGTGGTGGGCTCCTCGGAGGGCTCCGCGCCGTCGGTGGACTGCTGCTCGGTGGGGTCGCTGGACGGCTCCTGCGAGGGTGTCTCCTCGGCGGGGGTCTCCTCCGTGGTCGGGTCATCCCCGGCCGAGTCCGTGCCCTGGTCCGAAGGGGCCTCACCGGTGGGTGCCGGATCGGTGGATCCTGCCTGGGTCTCGCCCTTGACCGACTCCGGCTCGGTCTGCTTCATCGAGTCCTCGATGGAGGCCTGCGTCCATGCCTTGAGGTAGTCCCAGTCGGCGTTGCCGCTGAAGGTGACGTCCTGCGTGATCGGGTACGAGGTGAACCCGGCGTCCTTGATGCGCAGCGCCAGCTCCACGAAGGCGTCGAGGCGGCGCACCGGGATGTCGGTCTGGATGTTCTCCTCGGTGGCGTTGACCAGCCCCGGCACGGACATCGCGAGCGTGGTGGGATCGGCCTCCTCGGCCACCGCGCGTACGATCCGCTGCTGACGGCACATGCGGTTGAAGTCGTCGGAGCCCTCGCGCGAGCGGGCATACCACAGGGCGTGGAAGCCGTCGAGTTTCTGCTCGCCGGGCTCGATGTACCCCTCGATCTTGGCCGCGCCACCACCGATGGGGATGCGACGCTCCACCACCAGGTCCACGCCTCCGATGGCGTTGACCAGGTCCTCGAAGCCCTGGAGGTTGACCATCGCGTAGTAGTCCATCTCCAGGCCCAGGGTCTCCTCGACCGCCCACCGGGTGGCGGTGAGACCGGGCTCCGGATCGCCGGGGAACAGGTCGGGTCGGTCCTCGGCCCAGCTCCACACCGCGTTGATCAGGTCCTGGTTCTGGCCGAAGTAGCGGAACCCGTCGGGGAACACCTCGGCGGCGGGGGTGTCCTCCGGGAAGCGCACGTGCTCGAGGTTGCGGGGGATGGAGAACAGAGCGGTGCGGCCGGTCTCGGTGTCGATCGAGGCCACCATGATGGTGTCCGGGCGGGTGCCGGTGCGGTCCGCGCCGGCGTCCTGTCCCAGCAGCATGATGTTCAACCGGCCCACCCCGGCCCACGGGTCCTTGCCCTCCTTGAGTCGGCCGGTCTCCGTGCCCTGGCCGAACACCGTCTCCAAGCCCAGCAGGCCCTGGGCCGCCCACAGCGACTGCACGCCGCGGCCGAAGGGCAGTGCCACGGCCACCACCATCAGGGCCGCCAGGGCGAAGGCGATGTACCGCTTCGCGCCTTCGAGGCGCTGTCGGGCGGTGTGGGCGAGGTTCGCCAGTACGATCTGGATCGCCCAGACCAGCCCCACCAGCGCGACAGCGACCATCAGGCCCACCAGCACGTTGCGGTTGGCGAGCAGCTTGAGGCCGCTGCGCACAGGGTCCCCGAACGCGAACCAGGCCCCGGCGGCGGCGGTACCCACCACGAGGGTGCCCAGCAGGACCCAGCCCACGCGTCTCAGCGTGGTGGTGAGCAGACCGGTGCCAGGGGCCAGGGACGTGAGGACGGTCCAGAAGGCCACCACGGGAAGGGAGCCCTCGGGCCGGTCGGCCGCGCGGGAGCCACGGCGCTCGTTCGCCGAACGGGTCGCCAGCGGGCGCTTGGAGGTCTTCTGGGCGGGCTGGTCGGTCGGGCGGGGGGCGGACGAGTAAGGGTCCGAGCTCGCGGGCGCGGGCGAGACGGGGTCCGTACTCGCTGCGGAGGCGGAGGCGGGCGACCAGGCATCGCGGTCCTCGTCGTCAGAGCCCGGTTCGTCGGCGGGTGCCACGGGACGTGCTGCTCGACGGCCGTGACGTGGCGGGCTCAGACGCTCCTCGGCTGCCGACGGTGAGGCGGCGGCTCCTGCCCGGTCCTGCTCGGGTCGTTCCTGCTCAGGCTGTTCCTGTGGTGGGTCGAGGGCCTCGGCGGGAGCCTCGACGAGCGGTTCGGCGCTGGGCTGTTCGGCCATGGCCGGGTTCCGGGGGGCCGCGGCGGGGCTCGGAGGGGTCGAGGGGCTACCCACCCAGGACTTCCGGGTGGAGCCGAAGGCGGCGTCACGATTGGCGCGCGCGACGTCGGGGGACAAGGAGGACTCGGCGGCCGACCGCCCGGAATCCTTGTACTTTCCGCCCCGACGGCGCCTGCGCCACGAGGTCGAGGACGGGTCCGTCATGCGCCCATCCTAGTTTCACGGCCAGGATCGGCCCACCCGCCGCGTGTGAGGGCCTCGTGGAGGTCTGTGAAGGAGCCCCTGGCGGCGCCGCCGCGCCTATCCTGGCTCCCATGCGCCTGCTCCACGAACCCGCCACCGACCTCACCTACGACGACTGCTTCTTCCTCCCGTCCCGCTCCGCGGTCACCTCACGCTTCGACGTGGACCTCGCCAGCGATGACGGCTCCGGCACCACCGTCCCGCTGGTCGCCGCCAACATGACGGCCGTCTCCGGGCGCCGCATGGCCGAGGTGATGGCGCGCCGCGGCGGGCTCGCGGTGCTCCCGCAGGACCTGCCGCCGGAGCGGATCGACTCCATCGTCCGCTCGGTGAAGGCGCGTGACCTGCTGGTGGACCACCCCCTGACCCTGGCCCCCAGCGGCACGCTGGGCCAGGCCGATGCCCTGCTGCCCAAGCGCCCCCACGGCATCGTGGTGGTGATCGACGAGGATCGCCGTCCGCTCGGGGTGATCTCGGCCCAGGAGATCGCCGGCCGTGACATGTTCGGCGCGGTGGGCGAGGTGGCCAGCACCGACGTGCTCACCCTGGGACCCGAGGAGCTCACCGCCGAACCCGCCGTGCTGCACGCATGCATCGCCGCCACCCACCACGACGCCGCCCTGGTGGTGGAGGCCGACGGCACACTGCGCGGCGTGCTCACCGCCACCGGTGTGCTGCGCTCCACCATCTACACCCCCGCCACCGATGACCAGGACCGCCTGCGCACCGCTGTTGCCCTCGGGATCAATGCCGACGTCGCCACCCGGGTGCAGGACCTGCTGGACGCCGAGGTCGACGTGATCGTCCTGGACACCGCCCACGGCCATCAGGACCGCATGATCGAGGCCCTGCGTGCGGCCCGCTCCGTCCTGGGGGACCGCGCCGACACCCCCGTGCGCCTGGTCGCCGGCAACATCGTCACCGCCGAGGGCACCCGCGAGCTGATCGAGGCCGGGGCCGACATCGTGAAGGTCGGCGTGGGCCCCGGCGCCATGTGCACCACCCGCATGATGACCGGGGTGGGCCGACCCCAGTTCTCCGCCGTGCTGGAGTGCGCCGCCGAGGCCCGCTCACTGGGTGGCCGGGTATGGGCCGACGGCGGCGTGCGCCACCCGCGAGACGTGGCCCTGGCCTTGGCGGCCGGCGCCTCCAACGTGATGATCGGGTCCTGGTTCGCCGGGACCTACGAGTCGCCCGGCCAGATGCGCACCGACGAGCGCGGCCGCCGCTACAAGGAGAACTTCGGCATGGCCTCCAAGCGGGCCGTCTCCAACCGCACCGCCCACGAGGACGCCTTCGCCCGCGCCCGCAAGTCCCTGTTCGAGGAGGGCATCTCCACCTCGCGCATGTACCTCGAGGACGGCGCCGGCGGGGTCGAGGACCTGCTGGACACCATCACCGCCGGGGTGCGGTCCTCCTGCACCTACGCCGGAGCGCTCAGCCTCGCCGAGTTCCGCGAGCGTGCGGTGATCGGCCTGCAGAGCGCCGCGGGATACGCGGAGGGACGACCGGTGGCGACGTCCTGGAGCTGAGCGACTAGGCTCAAACCATGACGACTCTCGTGATCGGTGGTGCCGGGTACATCGGATCGCACGTTGTGCGACTGCTTCTGGAGAGGGGGCAGCACGTGATCGTGGTGGACGACCTGTCCACCGGGTTCCGCGAGCGCACCGAGGGCGCCGAACTGGTGGAGCTGGACGTCACCAAGCCCGACGCGGTGGACAAGCTGGCCTTCCAGCTGCGAGCCTCCGGTGCCGACTCGGTGATCCACTTCGCCGCCCACAAGCAGGTGGGCGAGTCCGTGCAGAAGCCGGAGATGTACTGGCACGACAACATCGCGGGCCTGGCAAACGTGCTGGCAGCCTGCGCGAGCGCCGAGGTGCGCGACGTGGTGTTCTCCTCCTCGGCCGCCGTGTACGGGATGCCCGACGTGGACCTGGTCACCGAGGATCTCCAGCCGCAGCCCATCAACCCCTACGGCGCCACCAAGTACGTGGGGGAGTGGATGCTGGCCGATGCCGAGCGCGCCCACGACATGCGCACCGTGGCCCTGCGCTACTTCAACGTGGCCGGGGCCGGCTGGCCGGACCTCGCCGACACCCTGGTGATGAACCTGGTGCCGATCATCCTGGACGCCGTGGAGGCCGGCCGTGCACCCATCGTGTTCGGCACGGACTACGACACGCCCGACGGCACCTGCATCCGCGACTACGTGCACGTGCTGGACCTGGCCGACGCCCACATCGCCGCCCTGGACTACCTGCGCGGCGAGGAGCGCCCCCACCGGGTGTTCAACGTCGGCACCGGCACGGGATCCAGCGTGCTCGAGGTCATCGCAGCGGTGGGCCGCGCCCTGGGCAAGGAGCTCATCCCCGAGATGGGCGAGCGCCGCCCCGGTGATCCGGCGCGCCTGATCTGCTCCACCGAGCGGATCGAGAAGACCCTGGGCTGGTCCTCCAGCAAGGGCCTGGACGATATCGTCCGCTCCGCCGTGGAGGCCCGTCGGCAGGACTGAGACCCCGCCGCAGCTCAGGTGAGGTAACGGTAGATCGGGTCGCTGGGATCGATCCGCTCGATCCCCATGTTGGAGGCGGCCATCCGCGCCATCAGCGGCTCGAGGTCCTCCCGGTGCCCGATCTCCAGGCCCACCAGGGCGGGCCCCTCCTCGCGGTTGTTGCGCTTGATGTAGTCGAACAGCACGATGTCGTCGTCCGGACCCAGCACCTGGTCCAGGAACCGCCGCAGAGCGCCCGGCTCCTGCGCGAACGTCACCAGGAAGTAGTGCTTGAGCCCCTCGTGCACCATCGAGCGCTCGAGGATCTCGTGGTACCGCGACACGTCGTTGTTGCCACCGGAGACCACCACCAGCACATCGCCCTCGGCCTTCACGGTGCCGGTGGCGACAGCAGTGGCGGCCAGCGCGCCGGCCGGCTCGGCGATGATGCCGTCCACCTGGTACAGCGAGAGCATCTCGGTGCACACCGCGCCCTCCTCCACCGCCACCAGCTCCGGCTCGATGGCCTGCACCATCGCCAGGGGGCCCGCGCCCACCCGGCGCACCGCGGCACCGTCCACGAAGCGGTCCATCTCGTTCAGCGTGACCGGACGGCCGGCCCGTACGGCGGCGGCCATCGACACGGCACCGGCCGGTTCCACGCCCATGATCCGCACCGAGGGCGTGCGCTCGCGCAGCCAGGCACCGCAACCGGCCAGCAGCCCGCCGCCTCCCACCGGCAGCACCACGGTGGACGGCTCCCGGCCGTGCTCGGTGCGCAGCTGCTCGATCGCCTCGAGCGCCACGGTGCCCTGCCCCGCCATCACCACCGGATGGTCGAAGGGCGGCACCAGGGTGGCCCCGGTGCGCTCGGCGTCATCGGCCGCAGCTTCGGCGGCATCATCGAAGGTGTCCCCCACCAGCACCAGCTCCACCCAGGGCCCACCGAGAGCCACGATCCGGTCGCGCTTCTGCCGGGGTGTGGTGCCGGGGACGTAGATGCGGCCGTGGATCTCCTGGACGGAGCAGGCCTGGGCCACACCCTGGGCGTGGTTCCCCGCACTGGCGGCCGCCACTCCGGCGGAGCGGACGCCTGCAGGCAGGGAGTCCAGGAAGAGGTGAGCACCGCGCAGCTTGTAGGAGCGCACGGACTGGAGGTCCTCGCGCTTGAGCCACACCGGCACCCCGGCGAGGTCACTGAGGCGACGGCTCAGGTGCACAGGAGTGCGACGCAGGACGGAACGGAGCTTCTCCGCCGCGTCCTCCACGTCGGTGGCCCCCAGCCGGGGACGGGTGCTCTCGCCGTTGCTCAAGGGGCCTCCTGCGTCGTTCGGTTCTCCAAGGGGAAGGGCCGGGTTCAGGCCGGGTGGCCCGGGACCACGAGGGCCGTGGCGATGGAGGCGATGCCCTCGCCGCGACCGGTCAGTCCCAGTCGATCGGTGGTGGTGCCGGCCACGGAGACGGGGGCACCGGCGGCCTCGCTCATCCGCGCGCAGGCCTCCTCGCGCCGGGAGGACAGCCGGGGGCGGTTGCCGATCACCTGCACCGAGATGTTGCCGATCTCGAAACCTGCCTCGCGCACCAGGCGTGCGGCCTCCGCGAGCAGCGTGGAGCCGGACGCACCGGCCCACTGGGGCCGGTCGGTGCCGAAGTGGGTGCCCAGGTCGCCGATCCCGGCGGCCCCGAAGAGGGCATCGCAGGCGGCGTGGGAGGCGACATCGGCGTCGGAGTGCCCCACCAGTCCGCGCTCGCCCTCCCACAGCAGCCCGGCGATCCACAGTTCGCGGTCGCTGCCCTCGGGGGCCACGGCGTGCACATCGACCCCGGTGCCCACGCGCGGCAGCGCCGTCATGCGCGGTCCCCGGCGATGCGGTCCAGCTTCTCGTCGATGTCGAGATAGGCCTGCTCGGGTCGGGTGCCCAGCAGCAGCGGCATTCCGGAGACACGGGGGATCCCCAGGGCGTCCGGCAGATCCACGGTGGAGACCACCAGGTCGGCGGTGAAATCTGGGGAGAGCAGGTCCATCACGGTGGCTTGGACCACCCGCAGATGCGGGCCCCGGGGAGCCACGTGCTCGCGCACCTGTCTCGCGAGCAGGGCGGAGGTGGCGATCCCCGCGCCGCACACGATGGCGATGGTGAGCATGTCGACTCCTGGGAGAACTGGTGGGACAGGGCAGGACCTCGATTCTGACATGCTTCCGGGGCGGCGACTACGATGCCCAGGTGACCCATCCTCGCCGCCACCGCCGCCCGCACCTGCGGGGGAAGGCCGCCGGCATCGTGCTCGCCGGCGGTTCCGGCACTCGTGTGGGTGCCGGGATCAACAAGGCGTTCCTGCCGCTGTCCGGTCGCAGCATCGCCAGTTGGGGCATCAACACGCTCGCCTCCGTGGAGGGCGTGGGAACCCTCGTGATCGTGGTGCGACCAGAGGATCTCGAGCACGCCAGGTTCGTGGCCGAGAGGGAGACGCAGCACCACCTCGAGATCATCATCGGCGGCGACACCCGGCAGGAGTCGGAGCTGATGGCGCTGCGCCACCTGGCCGATCGAATCGACTCCGGTGCGGTGGACACGGTTCTGATCCACGACGCCGCCCGGCCACTGGTCTCCCACGGCCTGGCAGCTGCGGTGCTTCACGCCGCACGTGAGCACGGTGGCGCGGTCCCTGGCATCCCCGCCGCCGACGTGGCCCCGGTGGACGGCCCGGACCGCTTGGCCGAGGGTCGGTTCGATCCGTCCTCCCTGGTGCGGGTGCAGACCCCGCAGGGCTTCCGTGCCTCCACCATCCTGGACGCCTACGAGGCGGCCGCGCGGGACGGCTTCGTGGGCACCGACACCGCCTCCTGCGCCGAGGAGTACACGGACATCCCGGTAAGCTGGGTGCGGGGCGAGGAGACCAACTTCAAGATCACCTACGCGCAGGACCTCCTCCTGGCGCAGGACGTGGTGGCCGCGCTAGGTTTGAGGACCGGGTGAGGAGGGGATGATGGCCGTCCAGGAGAGCTTCCTGCGCTGCACTGCCTGCGAGCAGGAGGCGGAGCACCAGGTCGTCTATGCGGGCCGCTTCGTCTCCGAGATCCAGTGCACCGGCTGTGGTGCGGTGACGCGGCTGGATGTCAGCGAGGACTACCTTCCGGATCTGCGCCAGCGGATCTCCAGCAAGCCCGGTCGCCTGGTCCGGCGCCTGCGCACCGATCCGGGGGAACTGGCCTCCAGCCTCCCGGTGCGCACTCTGTCCAAGCCCGTCAGGATGCTGCAGGAGTTCCGTGCTGTCTGGCGCAGCCGCAGCTGAACCGCCCACCCACGGCTGAACCGCCCGCCCGCGACCGAACGCCTCAGTGACGGCGGGTGAGGCCGTGACGGTGGGAGGTGTCCCGGGCCAGCCCCAACGCGATCTGGGCCTGCCACAGCCCCAGGCGGTCCACCACGGCGAAACCGGCGTGAGAGCCGTGCACGGTGCGCACCCGGGCCCCGCAGGCCAGTGCGGCGAGTATCTCGTCGGCCTCGTCGTCGGTGGTGGAGGCCAGTGCCTGCTCGAGCACCTCTCGGCGCAGCAGCCGGGGGCTCTGCAGGCTCGCCAGGGTGGAGCGGTCCACGTTGCGCAGCCCGGAACCCGAGGTGAGCTTGACCGAGTCGGTCAGCGGGATCACCGGCACCACCGCGTCCACGGATTCGTCCGCGCCGGACAGCACGTCGGTGATCACCGATGCGGGGGTGAGGGCGCGTTCCGCGTCCAGCACCATCACGGCATGCTCCTGGATCGAGGACAGCACCGCAGTCAACGCCCTACGCCGACCGCCCTCGGCCCCGCGCACCTCGATGCGGGGGCCGAGCACTCGCCGCATGCGCGGCACGGCAGACTCCCGGGTCAGGACCAGCGGAGCCGGCAGGGAGAACTGGGAGAGCGTTGTCAGCAGGCGCTGAACCAGGCAACTGCCGCCCAGCTCAGCGAGGGCCGGGATCTCCCCACCGGTCCCTCGGGCCTGCGGAGGCGCCAGGGCGAGCACGATGGGACGTGGGCGCAACGGGAGGCTCTGGTTCATGCCTGGGGCCGGGGGATGCTCGGTGAGGTGCTCGCTCAGGAGGCGAGGACCTCGTCGAGGATCGACTCGGCGTTGCCCTCGTCGGTCTTCTCCGCGAGAGCGAGCTCGGAGACCAGGATCTGGCGAGCCTTGGCGAGCATGCGCTTCTCGCCGGCGGACAGGCCACGGTCCTGGTCGCGACGCCACAGGTCGCGCACCACTTCGGCCACCTTCTTCACATCGCCGGAGGCGAGCTTCTCCACGTTCGCCTTGTACCGGCGCGACCAGTTGGTGGGCTCCTCCGTGTACGGCTGGCGGAGCACCTCGAACACCTCGGCGAGCCCCTCCTTGTCCACCACGTCGCGCACACCGACCAGGTCGACGTTGTCCGCAGGGACCTCGATGGTCAGATCACCCTGGGCGACCTTCAGCTTCAGGTAGGTGCGCTCCTCGCCCTTGATGGTGCGGGTCTTCACCTCTTCGATGAGTGCGGCACCGTGGTGCGGGTAGACGACGGTCTCGCCGACGGCAAAATTCATGTGGCTGGTCCCCTTTCCGGAGAACAGTCTAGCAGGGGGAGGGTGTGCTATTATACGCGGTTTTTCCTGGTGGGTAACTTCCAGGGCGGCCCGCACTCATGCGCTGGCGCATGCGGCGCAGGGGGAGTGGCGTGGCCGGTGTCGCCTGCGGACGAGGGTCCTGACGCCTGTCAGGTGGGGTACCCTGACAGGGCCCTCCCCGAGGAACCGAACAGGAGCTCCACGTGCGTCGTCCCCGTCTCGCGCTCGCCGCCGCCGCGGTCGGCCTCGCCCTTTCCGCGTCCGGCTGCGCCTACCTCAACCCGGTGCAGACCCACGAGTTCTACCAGGCTGCCGACGGCACCAACGCGAACCTCGAGGAGTCGGGCCGGCTGATGGCGGGTGTGCGCAACGCGATCGTCGTCCTCCCGGAGGAGGGTGACCCCGTCCTGTTCGGCGCCGTCGCCAACTACACCACCGAGGAGATGACCGTCGAGCTCGAGGGCACCTCCGAGGGCACCGTGGTGTTCTCCGGCCGCGTCTCCGTGCCCGCCGGCGCCACCGTGAACCTCGGTGTGGGCGAGAACGCCCAGCAGGTCCCGATCGGTCAGATCGACGTCCCCGCCGGCGCGAACATGGCCCTCACCGTCACCGCCAACGGCCAGTCCACCGAGATCACGCTGCCGGTCACCGACACCTCGCTGGAGTACTACCGCGACGCTGTCGAGGGCGCCGGCGAGGGCGCGACCTCCTGATACACCCGTCCTCCGGCGGCGCCCCTGGTCGCCCGCCGGACGGCCGGCGCCGCCCGCGTCCAGCCAGCGGGCCCGCACTTCAGTGACTGGCGGTCCTGCCCCTCAGTGGGCGGTGGAGTCGAACTTGTAGCCCAGCCCTCGCACCGTCACCAGGTGCACGGGGTTCTTGGGATCATCCTCGATCTTGGCGCGCAGTCGCTTCACGTGGACGTCGAGGGTCTTGGTGTCGCCCACGTAGTTCGCGCCCCACACCCGGTCGATCAACTGGCCACGGGTCAGCACCCGGTCCACGTTGCGCAGCAGCATCTCCAGCAGCTCGAACTCCTTCAGGGGAAGCGCGACCTCCTGCCCGCGTACCTGCACCACATGGCGTTCCACGTCCATCATGATGTGGCCGGCGTGGAGGGTGGGGTCCTCCTGGCCGTCGGCCGAGTCCTGACCGCGCCGCAGCACCGCCTTGATGCGAGCCAGCAGCTCGCGGGAGGAGTAGTGAATATTCGCCTCGCTGGGGTCCGCTGATCGAGGGTTCGGGTGCCACGTCGCTGCCGTAGCGGTGGCGTCGTTCGGGACCACCAGTGGTGTCGTTGGGGCCGCTCTGTCTACGCTCCTTCCGCCGTGTGTATAGGGCACGCGGCGGAAGGAGCAATCTGGAATGGTACGGAAGATCAGGGCGAAGCTGGTGCTCCAGCTGCGCGCAGAAGGTCTGTCGGGGCGAGCGATTTCGTCCTCGCAGGGCATGTCCCGCAAGTCCGTGAGGGCGGTGTTCGAGGCCGCTGACGCTGCAGGGATCGGGTGGGGCGATATCGCGGACGTCGCCGATGAGCAGGTGTATGCCCGGTTGTTCCCGGGCCGGGGCGAGCACGAGAGCGTGTTCGCACAGCCGGACTGGGAACAGGTCCATCGAGAGATGGCCAGGGTCGGCGTGACGCTGAAGCTGTTGCACGGCGAGTACTTCGACGCGACCACGGCGGCTGGGGATCCGGCGATGGGGTATGACCGGTTTTGCCGCACCTACCAGCACCACGTCATGGTCACCGGTGCCGCTTCGAGAGTCGGTCACAAGGCCGGCCAGAGCGTGGAGGTCGACTGGTCCGGCCCCACGATGGAGCTGGCCGATCCGGTCACCGGCGAGGTCTCGAAGGTGTTCTTGTTCGTTGCCTGCCTGCCTTTTTCTCGTTACGCGTTCTGCTTCCCGGCGCTGGATATGCGCCAGGAGTCCTGGCTGCGAGCGCACGTAGCGATGTTCGAGGCGCTGGGCGGGACGGTCCCGAGGATCGTTCCGGACAACCTCAAGACCGGTGTGGTGAAGCACCCCCGCGAGGGCGAGATCGTCCTGAACGATGCGTATCGCGAGATGGCAGCGCATTACTCGGCGGCGGTGCTCCCGGGGAGGGTGCGGAAACCGAAAGACAAGGCGAGCGTGGAGAACACCGTCGCGCACGTCGCGACCTGGGTCATCGCCGGGCTGCGGGATCAGCGATTCACGTCCCTGCCCGAACTTGCAGCCGCCATCGGGCAGCGGATGGAGGCCTATAACGCGGAGCCGTTCCAGAAGCGGCCCGGATCCCGCGCCAGCGTGTTCGACGCGGAGGAGCGGCCGCTGCTGACGCCGCTGCCGGCGGTGCCCTACGAGATCTCGACATGGCACTACGGACGACGAGTGGGCAGGAACGGGCACGTCACGTTCGCGCGGAACTTCTACTCCGCGCCGTTCGCGCACATCGGCGCGAAGGTCGATCTGCGCATCACGGCCCGGACGCTGGAGATCTATCAGGGCAGCCAGCGACTGACCAGTCACCTGCTGCTCCCGGAGACCGCGAGCAATGAGTACCGCACCAACGACGCGGACCTACCTGCGGGCGAGCGTTTCCAGGCCTGGGACGCGCAGAGGGTGCGGGCGTGGGCAGATCGGGTCGGGCCGGCCACGGTGATCGTGATCCAGCGGATCTTCGAGTCCGTGCCGATCGTGGAACAGGGCCTGGATCCCGCGTTGGCGGTGCTACGGCTCTCTCGCCGCTTCTCCGTAGATCGGGTCGAGGCGGCCTGCGCACTCGCGCTGACGGGACGGGTCCGTTCACCGCGCTATGCGCATCTGCACCCGATCTTGGCCACCGGGCAGGACAAGGTCGCCGCCCTGCGTCCACCCCGCGAGGAACCCGCGGAAGACGGCGGATACGTCCGTGGCGCCGACTACTACGCCGGAGGTGTCCGGTGAGCGTGATCGATAACGACACGAAGCGGAAGCTGCGCGAGATGGGCGCGACCGCGCTGCTGGACGCGATCGATGCCCAGGATGAGGCTCACGTGCTGGGGATGTCGTTCCAGGAACGGCTCCAGCTGATCGTGGACGAGGCGCATTCCATCTTCAATCATGGAAAGGTCGAGGGTCTGATCCGCCGGGCGGGGCTGCGTTATCCCGGAGCGGACCTGCGGCGGCTGGATCTGGTCGAGGAACGGGGACTGAACCGGAACGTGATCGCGCAACTGGCAACCTGCTCCTTCATCCAGCGGCAACAGAACGTGGTCTTCCAGGGCTTCACCGGCTCAGGGAAGTCCTACCTCGGCTGCGCGCTGGCGAAGCAGGCCTGCCAGCACCGGCTCCGAGCCCACTACATCCGAATGCCCGACCTCGAAGAGGCCTGGGCCCTGGCAAAGGACAAGCCGCAGGGCCAGACGAAGTTCCTGCGGAAGTACTCCACGTTCTCGCTGCTGGTGATCGACGAGTGGCTGCTGGACCATCCTGACGAGGGAATGCGTTCGATGCTGCTGGAACTGCTCGAGCGCCGCTATGACACCGGCTCGACCGTGTTCTGCACCCAGTACCCGAAGAAGGACTGGCACGCCCGGCTCGGTGGAGCAGTCCACGCCGATGCGATCATGGACCGCATCGTGCACAACACAATCTGGATCGACACCGGCGACAGGAACATGCGAGAACACACCGCACTGCCCCAGTGACCCGATGCCGGCGGGAGCCAGTGGTCCCCACCGCGGCGGCTACTGGCCCCCGTCGGCACGATCGGCGGTCCCCAAGAGCAAGATTCGGTGGCTCCCACGACTACGAATACTCAGTAGGGCTTGGTGACGTAGTCGTCGGCGCCGAGCTCCAGGCCCAGCACCTTGTCGAACTCGTCGTCCTTGGCGGTGAGCATGATGACAGGCACGCTCGAGGTGCGGCGGATCTCGCGGCACACCTCGGTCCCGCTCATGCCCGGCAGCATCAGGTCCAGCAGCACCAGGTCGGCACCGTGGGCGGTGAAGATCCGCAGGCCGTCGGTGCCGTTATCGGCGACAGCGACCTCGTACCCCTCCTTGCGCAGGGTGTACGAGAGCGGGTCCGAGAAGGACTCCTCGTCCTCGACGATCAGTATCCTGGTCATCTCAACCTCCCACACCCGGATCGATGTCCGGTTCCGAAGTACGCGACGGATCACCGCCGACTGTCACTGCGCCGGTATGCCCCATCTCGGGGATTCGCAGGGTGAACGTGGATCCCTGCCCGGCCATCGACCAGGCAGTGACCTCGCCACCGTGATCGGTGGCGATGTGCTTGACGATAGCGAGCCCCAGACCGGACCCGCCGGTATCGCGGGACCGAGCGCGGTCCACCCGGAAGAAGCGTTCGAACACCCGCTCCAGGTTCTCCTTGGAGATGCCGATGCCCTGGTCCTTCACGGACAGCTCCACCATGCCCCCGTCGCGCCGCACCGATACGCCGATGCGCGTGTCGGCGTCGGAGTAGGTGATCGCGTTGGAGATCAGGTTGGACATCGCGGTGGTGAGCATCGCCGAGGAGCCGAAGACGCGCAGACCACTGGTGCCCCCCACGGCCACCTCGATCCGCGAGCCCAGGGCGAAGTTGCGGTTCAGGGCCACCGCCTCGGTGATCACGTCGTCCACCTCGACCGGCTGACCGTCGGTGAGTGCGGAGTTGCCCTGCACGCGGGACAGCTCGATGATCTCCTGCACCAGGTGCGAGAGGCGCCGCGTCTCGGTCTGCATGCGGCCGGCGAAGCGGCGCACGGCGTCCGGGTCCTCCGCGGCATCCTCCATGGTCTCGGCCAGCAGGGTGATCGCACCCACCGGGGTCTTCAGCTCGTGGGACACATTGGCCACGAAGTCGCGCCGGGTCTCCTCCACGCGCACCGCCCGGGTGAGGTCGTCGGCCAGCAGCAGCACGCCGTTCTCGCCGAGCGCCCCGATGCGCACATCGATCACTGCGTCGGAGTCCCCCTGGCTGGAACGGCGGATGGTGAGCCGCTCGTCGCGGTAGCCGCCGTTGCGGCCCACATCAGCGGCCAGCTCCATCAGCTCGGCATTGGCCAGGCGGGGGTAGTCGCCGCCGGTGGCGCGAACGATCCCGTAGGAGTAGGCCAGCGGTGAGGCCCTCAGCACATCGCCGCTGGAGTCCAGCACCACGTAGGCGGAGGACAGGATCGCGAGCACCTCGGCGGCGGGCTCGGGAACCACCGGCTCCGGGGCCTGGGCACGGGAGCGGTCCCGCCGCTCGGACCGGGCCAGTGCCAGCGCTGCCGCACAGCCGATCACCAGGCCGATGGTGCCGGCCAGGAGCAGGAGGATCGTCATGGGCACCAGACCAGAGTAGGACCTCGCGCAGGTAGGATCGGACATCAGCCCGGTGTCGGGCGACACGGAACTGAGGAGTTCACCTCGACTCCGCTTCTCGTTCACCGAGGAGCGACGAACGTTCATCCGCGGTCGCCACACTCGAGAGCTGACGACCCCTCCGACGGAAAAGAGAGTGCGACATGCGCGAGGCCTATCAGAGCGATCTGCGGCATCTCGTCGACGACCTGGTCGACATGGCATCGATGGTGGGCAGTGCCCTGGAGGACGCCACCGCCGCCCTGCTGGAGGGCGACCTGGGCCTGGCGGAGCGGGTGATCGCCGCTGATCCCCACATCGACGAGCGCCAGATCGACCTGGACTCCAAGACCGTGGAGCTGCTGGCCCGACAGTCCCCGGTGGCCACCGACCTGCGCTTGCTGGTGGCCTCGCTGCGCATGAGCTCCTCGCTCGAGCGCATGGGCGACCTGTGCGCCCACGTGGCCCTGGTGGCCCGCCGCAGCCACCCCGAGCTGGCCGTGCCCGAGCAGCACCGTGCCCAGATCCAGAAGATGTCGGACCTGGCAGCGGCCGCCCTGCGGGACGCCGCCGTGGTGATCACCGACCGTGACCTGGCCCTGGCCGCCCAGGTGGAGAAGAACGACGACGAGCTCGACGATCTCCAGCAGCAGATCGCCCGCGAGATCGGCAAGGGGCAGGACTACACCAACACCCAGATCGTGGACCTCACCCTGCTGATCCGCTTCTACGAGCGCCTCGGCGACCACGCCGTCTCACTCGTGCGACGGGTGGGCTTCCTGGTCACCGGTGATGCGGTGGACACCCTGCACCAGAGCACGGACGTGCCCGAGTTCTGAGCGGCCCACCTGGCTGACACGGAGAGAGGGTCCCGGTCGCTTCAGGAGACTGAAGCGACCGGGACCCTCCCTCATGTCGTACGAGCAGCCGGCCTCAGCCTCGGTTGGGACGCGGGCGGCGGCGCGTGAGGCGATCGGTGCCCTTTTTCGCGCCGCTCTGGGCGGCCGTGCGCAGACCCTGCAGCAGGATGCCGGAGACTACCGCCCACAGCATGCGCTTCCACCACGGGACGTCGTCCGCCGGGTTGCGGATCTCATCGATCTCCGCCTTGCTCAGGCCGTCCTTCTTGGCCTGCTTCACCCGCTTCTTGGTCTCCTTCTCGGAGTTGCGGGTGAACTGGTCGTCCGGCGGCTCCTCGCCGAACACGGCCCCCCATCCGGCGTCGGCGATCCGCCGACCGAGCCGGGCGGCGACGAAGCCTGACGCGGTCACGGCGATCTTCACGAGCGGGTTGGCCACGATGTCCTCCAAGTGGTGCGGGGTGGAAGGGGCTGGTCGGAGCACCCTTGTGGGTCAGTACTTGCCGGCGTTCTCAGCGTAGTAGGTGCCCATGTCGTCCTCGCGCAGGGCCTTGCGCAGCTTGTCCATCTCGCCCTCCTCGGTGGCCACCACGCTGGCGCCACCGCTGGTGGTGTACGGGCCGCCGTGGGGGACCGAGAGGAAGTACAGGTCGTTGCTGCGCACCGACCGCATCGACAGGCCCAGCTCCACCATGGCGGTCGCGGTCAGGTCCTCGTCGGTGGTGAGGTACGGGGAGATCTGCGCGACGGTGTCCCGCAGCTTCAAGGGGTCGCTGAGGGTGTCGGCACTGATCAGCTTGTCGGCGATGCCCAGCAGGACCGCCTGCTGGTTGCGGTTGCGCTGGAAGTCCCCGTCGGCGAACTGCTTGCGCTGGCGCACGAACACCAGCGCCTCCTCGCCGTTCATCTGCTGAGTGCCCTCGGTGAACTGATGGCCGTCCGCCTCGAAGCTCTGCGGCACCATCACCTCAATGCCGCCCAGGGAGTCCACCAGGCCCTCGATCCCGTCGAAGTCGATCAGGGCCACGTGCTCGATCGGCACCCCCACGTAGTTCTCCACCGTGGAGACCGCCAGGGGGACCCCGCCGAAGGCGAGTGCCGCGTTGATGCGGTCCTTGCCGTGGCCCGGGATGTCCACGTACAGGTCGCGGGGGAAGGACATGACGTACACGTCCTGGCCGTCCTCGCTGACGTGGACCAGCATCATCACGTCCGAGCGCTGACCCACCACGCCGGAGGCCGCTGCCTCCTCCTCGGAGCGCTTGTCCGAGCCCAGCAGCAGGAAGTTCCGTCCGGTGCCCTCGATCTGCTCGGGGCGCTCACCGTCGGAGGTGCTGCGGGTGATGGTCACCGTGTTGCGCTTCTCGTACGCGTCACGCACAGAGAGCAGGTAGCCACCCACCACCACACCAGCGGCGAGCACCAGGGCGCAGATCACGCCCAGGCCGATCAGGGCCATGCGTCGCGAGGAGCGCCTGCCCGGTTCGGGCTGATCGCCGTCCTCCCAGTCGGAGGGAAGCTGAACATCGTCGGACGCGTTCATCCGTTCTCGTCCTCCTGACGGTGGGGCGCCCGGGTGTAGGCAAGATCCCATACTAGACGGCCCGCGGCGTGGGCCTTGGACTCGAAGCTGGTGAGCACCCGCCCTTCGAAGCGCGGGGCCCAGCCCGTGGCGGGCAGGTCACCCGGTACCTCGTCACTGGTGGTCCCGTCAGGTCGTGGGCCGTCCGGGTGGAGGGAGGCGAAGCGGGGGTCCGCCTCCATCACGTGGTGCATGTGGGCGGCGTACTGCGCCCAGTCGGTGGCCAGGCGCAGTACGGCACCCTCGCGCATCAGCGGTGCCACCGCGTCGAGGAACGGAGGGTTCACCAGGCGTCGTTTGTGGTGCTTGGACTTGTGCCAGGGATCCGGGAAGAACACCCACAGCTCGGAGACGGACCCGGCGGGCAGCAGCTGGGGGAGGCTGCGCTGGGCGTCCAGCGGCAGCAGGCGCACGTTGCGCGGGGACCCGGCCCGTTCGATGCGGTCCAGGGTCTGTGCCAGTCCCGGGACGTACACCTCCACGGCCAGATGGTCCCGCTCAGGCGAGGCCTGTGCCGCGGCGGCGATGTTCTCGCCCTGGCCGCTGCCCACCTCCACCACCAGCTCCGCACGGCGGCCGAAGACCGACTCGAGCTCGAGCCTCGCACCGGCGGCTGGGATCGTGTCCCTCTCACCGCGCGGCAGGTCGATCACGTAGAGCTCGGACAGGCGGTCCCAGGCGTCCTGGCGGCTGCGGGTGAGGCGGGCGCCGCGGCGCACGAAGGAGACCACCTCGCGCTGGCGGCGGTGGGGGCCGGAATGGGGCGTCATCGCGGTGCGTAGCTGCTGCGCGGGTCAGGCGGTGCGCCGCACGTGGCCGTCCTCGACCACCACGGGTACCTCGGGCAGGTGGATCGTTGCCGGGCCCACCAGCACCTCACCGGTGGTGGCATCGAAGCGGGAGCCGTGACACGGGCAGTCCAGCTCGGTCTCCACCTCGCGCAGGGCGCAGCCGTTGTGGGTGCAGTACCCGGAGTACCCGGTGACCTCATCCCCGCTTCCGCGCACCAGCAGCACGAAGGGGTGGTCGCCGCCGAAGTTCACCAGGGTGCCGGTGTTCTCCGGCAGGTCGGCCAGGGGGATCGCGCCGTCCGCCGCACGCACCGGAGTGCCGTTGCCGAAGCCCTCGTCCTCAGGGGCGCAGCCCGCCACGGCGGTCACCCCGGCAGCGGAGACGGGGAGCATCAGGGCACGGCGACGGGAGAGGCAAGGACGGTCCATCGCTCCAGGATAGACACTCCGGCTCGTGCTCAGACGTCCTCGGCGCTGGTGAGTCGGGGATCCCACGTCAGCAGGCCCTTGCTGCGCCAGCCGCGGGCGGACACGGCGTCCAGGGCCTCCCGGCGGTGGGCGGGGGAGAGCCGCTCGATGTACAGCGATCCCTCCAGGTGGTCCACCTCGTGCTGCAGCGCACGAGCCAGCACCCCGCCCTCGTCCTCGACCACGACCGGCTCCCCGTCCAGATCGATGCCGTGCACGCGGGCGCCACGGTGACGGGCGGTGGGGAAGCCCTCGCCGGGCACCGAGAGGCACCCCTCGATGGTCTCCTCGTCCAGCTCCAGCCCACCGAAGCGCTCCAGGCGGGGGTTGATCACCACGCCACGGCGCAGCGTGTCGGAGGCGTCGGGGCAGGAGTACACGAACAGTCGCCAGCGGGACCCCACCTGGGGAGCGGCCAGGCCCGCCCCGTCGGCGGCGTCGTTGGTCTCGAACATGTCGGCCACCAGCTCCCGGATGTCCTCGGTGATCTCGCGGACCTTCCGGGTGCGCTGCTCGAGGGCACGATGGCCGATGATCGTGATGGGCCGCACGCTCATGCGTCCTGGTCTCCTTCTTCTCGGGGCGAGGTGAGGGGCTTCTCGGTCGGGCTCACCGCGAAGGGGCTGTCGGCCTCGACGATCCACCGGCTGCGTCGCCGGCGCAGCGGCTCACCGTCGCGCGCGGACCCGGCGACCGCTCGGCCGATCTCCTCGGCGGTGGCGGCATCGGCGGCCAGGAAGTCGAGGCTGTGGGTGGCGTGGGGGTCCAGTTCGATGACGTGCCAGGCAGGCAGACCGGCCGCGATCTGGCGTGCGCGCAGGAACTCGGCATCCAGTGCGGCCCCGGCGACGATCACGATGTTGCCCACCCACAGCATCAGCAGGATCGCGATCAGGCCGTTCAGTGCGGTGAGCACCTCGGCGAAGCGCGTGGCGTACACCATCAGCTGCCCCAGGGTGAGGGCGGAGCCGAAAAGCACCAGCACCGTCATCGTCGAGCCCAGGGTGATCAGGCGGTACCGGGGGAGCTTCACGTTGGGGAACAGGTAGTAGGCCATCGAGACCCCGATGATCAGGATGAACAGCAGGATCGGCCACTTGACGACGTTCCAGGTGTCGAAGGCGATCTGCGGCACCCCGATCAGCCCGCCCAGGCGCTGCGATGCCTCGCCGCCCACCGTGAGCATCCCGATGCACAGCAGCACCACCGCGATGATCAGCACCGTCTCCCCGAACACGATCGTGCGGAACCACAGGAACGGCCTGCCCTCCCGGGTGTCGTACACCCGGTGCATCGCACGGTGGAAGGCAGCGACGCCGTTGGAGGCCGAGAGCAGCGCCCCCAGGGTGCCCAGGGCCAGGCCCCACGCCCCGCCGTCGGTGGAGGCGACCGCCAGGATCGCCCCGGTGAACGGGCGCGGGTCCAGGGTCGGGAAGATCTCGGTGATCAGGGCGGAGACGGTGTGGATGGTCTGCGCCTGGACCCCGATCATCGACACCAGGGACACCATCGCCACCGCCCCAGGGAACACCGACAGCACGGTGTAGAACGTCATCGTGCCGGCCACGTCCCACACCTGGATGTCCAGCAGCCGCATCCGCACCCGGTGCAGCACGTACAGCACACTGAGCCGGGGGCGCCGGTAGTCGACGACGGGCCGGTCCGTGCGTCGTCGCGAGCCGCTCACCGGTGGCCTCCTGGGGGTGCGGGGAGTGCCCGGCCGCGACTGCCACGGGGGCAGCCGCGACTCAGACGGACTCGATGATGTCGTCGGGATCGGTGTGCACGGGGTACTCCCACGGGTCATCGGGATCCTTCGGCACGAAGGAGGTCACGATAGACCCATCGGCGCGCTCGTCGCCAAGTCCGCGCGGGGAGGCCAGCACGGCATCATCCAGGATCGGGCCCTGGTCCGCCAGCGCGACCGTGGCACCGTCCCGAGTGACGCGCGCGCTCTCGCCGCGCACCGTGACCTCGAGCTCCTCGCCCTCCTCGAGCACGAAGGAGATCTCCTCACGGGTGATCCGCACCCGGAACCGCGACTCCCGCACCGTCAGCGGGAAGGAGAGCTCCGGCCAGGACTCCGGCAGGCGCGGGTCGAAGGACAGCGCACCCTTCTCCTGGCGCATACCGCCGAAGCCGTGCACCAGGGCGTTCCAGACGCCGCCGGCCGATGCGATGTGCACACCGTCGGAGGTGTTGCCGTGCAGGTCGCCCAGGTCCACGAACAGGCCTGCCCGGAAGTAGTCCAGGGCGGCCTTCTGGTGCCCCACCTCGGCGGCCATGATCGACTGCACCACGGCCGAGAGGGAGGAGTCACCGGTGGTGATCGGGTCGTAGTACTCGAAGTCGGCACGCTTCTCCTCGGCGGTGAACTCAGCGCCGCGAAGGAACAGTGCGAGCACCACGTCGGCCTGCTTGAGCACCTGGAAGCGGTAGATCACCAGGGGGTGGTAGTGCAGCAGCAGGGGGAAGAACTCCTCGGGGGTGCTGGGGAGGTCCCACACCTCGCGCTCCAGGAAGCGGTCCTCCTGAAGGTGGATGCCCAGTGCCTCGTCCTTGGCGATGAACATGCCGTCGGCGCAGGCCTCCCACTGCTCCAGCTCCAACATGTCCAGCTCCAGCTCGGAGACCAGGGCCTCCAGGCCGGCTGGGTCCGCCTCGCGCAGCTCGCGCACCGCGCGGGCGGCTCGCCGCAGGTTGTAGCGGGCCATCACGTTGGTGAACATGTTGTTGTTGACCACGGTGGTGTACTCGTCCGGGCCGGTCACCCCGTGGATGTGGAAGCTGGCGTCGCCCTCGGCGGTGACCCGCCAGAAGCCGAGGTCGGACCACATCCGGGCCGTCTCCACGAGCACCCGCACCCCGTCGCGGTGCTGGAAGTCGAGATCGCCGGTGATATCGGTGTACATGGAGAAGGCGTAGGCCACGTCGGCATTGATGTGGTACTGCGCGGTGCCGGCCGCGTAGTAGGCCGAGGCCTCGTCGCCGTTGATGGTGCGCCAGGGGAACATGGCGCCGCGCTGGTTCAGCTCACGTGCGCGCTCCCTGGCCTTGGGCAGCAGGTTGGAACGGAAGCGCAGGGCGTTGCGGGCCCAGGTGGGGGAGGTGAAGATCAGGAACGGCACCACGTAGATCTCGGTGTCCCAGAAGTAGTGACCTTCGTACCCGGAGCCGGTGACGCCCTTGGCGGGGATCCCCCAGCCGTCGGATCGGGCGGAGGCCTGCGCCAGCTGGTAGAGGCACCACCGGGTGGCCTGCTGCTCGGCGGGACGTCCGGGCAGCTGCACGTCCGAGCGGCGCCAGAAGTCCTCCAGGTAGGCGCGCTGGTCCGCGTACTGCGGCGCGAATCCCTCGGTGCGGATCCGGTCCAGGGTGCGGCGGCAGCGGTCGAACAGCTCGCGGTGGGGGACCGACCGGGAGGAGTGGTAGGCCACGGCCTTGCGCACCGTGATGCTCTGCCCCTCATCCAGGTTCGCGTGGAACACGGCCCGACCCAGGTCCGGCATGGTGTCCAGCAGGCGCTCCACCTCCGCCTCCGACTCCACCTCGTGGTCCGCGCCGATGGCGAGGGTCATCCCGGAGTTGGCCACCCGGTAGCCCAGCAGCATGCGCTTCTCGCTGTGCCAGTCCTGCTGCGGCTCCAGCACCCGGTGGGTGAAGGCGGTGGTCTGGCGGGGGTCGTGCTTGTCGGTGATGGGGCCGGCGCTGTTGCCGAACTCGTCCACGGAGTCCTGCCGGTTCACGATCTGGGAGGAGATCGCCACCGGCGCGGAGCCGTCCAGCATCGTCACCTCCATCTCCATCAGCGCCAGGTGACGCTGCTCGAAGGAGACCATGCGGCTGGAGCGCACCCGCACGTGCTTGCCGGCGGGGGTGCGCCATATCAGGTCACGCCGCAGCACGCCCTCGCGGAAGTCGATCCAGCGCTCGTACTCCACCATGTCCGCGATCGACAGCAGCAGGGGCTCATCGTCCACGTACAGCTTGATGGTGCTGCAGTCGGGCACCGAGATCATGGTCTGGCCCACCTTGGCGAGGCCATAGGCGGACTCGGCGTGGTTGATCCGCCAAGTCTCGTGGAAGCCGTTGAGGAAGGTGCCGTGGGCCTTGACATCGCGCCCCTCCTCGGGGGTGCCGCGCATGCCCATGAACCCGTTGGCGGTGGCGAACAGGGTCTCCAGCAGGCCCAGGTCCGCCCCGGGGCGGGACTCCACCAGCCGCCACTCGTCCAGCGGCAGGTGGGCGCGGTCGACGGGGTCCTCGGGGACGGAGCGCAGGCGGGTCATGTCAGTTCCTCCAGGTCCTGCACCACGAGGGTGGCGCCCGCCTCGGTGAGGGTGTCGGCACCCACGCCCCGGTCCACGCCGATCACGGCGCCGAAGTTGCCGGCAGCGCCGGCGCGCACACCGGAGACGGCGTCCTCGTAGACCACCGAGTCGGTGGTGGCCACCCCCAGCAGGGCGGCGGCGTGCTCGAAGGTGTCGGGGGCGGGCTTGCCGGGTAGGCCCTCGGCGGCGGCGACGTTCCCGTCGACCACGAACTCGAAGCGGTCGCGCAGGCCCGCACCGCGCAGCACCTCCTCCGCGTTGCGGGAGGAGGAGACGACGGCAAGGCGGGCACCTGCGGGCAGGGAGTCGAGGTAGGCGACGGTGCCGGGGTAGGGGGTCACCCCCTCGGTGCGGATCAGCGTGAGCACCAGATCGTTCTTGCGGTTGCCCAGGCCGCGCACGGTCTCGGAGCCGGGGACCTGGTCGCCGGGGTCGGTGTCCTCGCCCTCGGGCAGCTCGATGTCGCGGGAGGTGAGGAAGGTGCGCACGCCGTCGTAGCGGGGCCGGCCGTCCACGTGCGCGAAGTAGTCGGCGTCGGTGTAGGGCTCGGTGATGCCGCGGGAGGTGAGGAACTCACTGAACATCCGGGCCCAGGCCCGCATGTGCACCTCGGCGGTGGGGGTGATAACCCCGTCCAGGTCGAAGAGGTGGGCGGTGAAGTCGGCAGGTTGGAAGCGCGTCGTGTCGTTCACGGTTTCCACTGTACGGGGCAGGACGGTCCGTACGTGGCACGTCGGTCCGCGGTCCGATACGCTTCGGATCGTCCGCCCCCGCGCGCGTGCGCCGGTGCGGAGCAGTGCAGTACAGGCCTCCCGAGGAGAAGATGACTGTCACGGAGTCGCTGCCGTACGTCGAGGCGGTGCGTCGCCGGCTCGAGATCGAGGAGCACGGCGTGCATGTGCGCACCGCCCTCACCCTGACCACCAACCTGTCGCTCGCCCCTGCCCAGCTGTGGCCCCTGCTGGTGGACCGGGCCGAGCTGGCGCAGTGGTACGGGCAGCTGTCCGGCGCACTGGTGGAGGGCGGCCGCTACCGCCTCGCCGACGGCGCCCACGGCCAGGTGCTTGAACTGGTCGAGCCCCACAAGGTCTCGTTGACCTGCGAGAAGGACGGCTCCGCCGATCCTGTTCAGGTGCGGTTGGACCCCGAGGACGACGGCACCACCAGCCTGCGCCTGACCTGCACCACCCTGATCGAGCGTGAACGGTTCGACCGCTACGGTCCCGGTGCTGCAGCGATCCACTGGGAGATCGCGCTGATGGCGCTGGCCGCCCACGCCGATGGGTGGCGCGCCTGCGTCACCGTGCCCGTCCCTGCGCCCACCCGGGAGTGGTTGGAGAGCGCGGAAGGCATCGCCCACCTGCAGGCCTGGTCGGTGCGCTGGGCGGCTGAGGCGATCGCCGCCGGGGTGGACGAGTCCTCGGCGCGCCGCGGGGAGCTCGCGACCGCCCAGGCCTTCCTCAAGGCCCACTGATCCCGTGGGATGGACTGACCCTGCCAGGAGCGCCGATCCCGCGCAGCGCGCCGGACCTCAGACGGTGACGGTCAGCACCCGCGGCTCGGAGCCCACCGTGAGCGCCTGGTCCACGAGCGCCCGTGCAAGGTCCTCCCGGGGCAGGGCGCGGCTCCCCTCGTCGTGCCGGGTACCCACCGACTGCTCCCGGGTGCCCAGCAGGTCCGTGGGGCGGCCCGCTCGCAGCACCGTCCAGTCCAGGCCGCTGCCGGCCAGGAGCCGCTCGAGCCGGCGCAGGTCCTGCAGGCCACCGTGGTGCAGCCGCCTGCGCAGGGGGCCCAGCACGCGCGCCGGGTCCGCCAGCTCGATGCTCGAGACCGCCACCAGGCGCTCCACCCCGGCCGCGCGCATGGCCCGCACCGCCGCGATCGCCGCGTCGGTGGCCTGCATCGTGGGATCGGCCACCAGCTGCGGGGTCAGTGCCAGCACCACGGCGTCGGCGCCCTGCACCGCCGGTTCCAGATCGTCCTGGCTGCCCGCCTCCGCCCGCAGCACCTCGAACTCGGGGGAGAGCCGAGGGACCCGCTGGGGAAGGGGAGCGGTGCCACGCACACTGAGGCCACGTACCAGGGCCTCGCGCACCACCGCCTCGCCCAGCAGGTCATCGGCTCCGATCACAGTGAGGGTCTTGAACGCCATCGGGCCAATGTAACGGGCGCAGGGCCCGGTCCGCCGCGAGGACGGAAGCGCCGACCGCCGGATCCGCTGGGGATTCCGTTTGCCGGGCCCCGGGCGGGGTGGGAGACTCGACCAGTGTCCGCAGCCCCGCCCCCGCCGCTGGACGGCGAGGGGCGCACGGTCTCCCAGGTGATCCGGTCCCTGGCCCCCTCCATCTACATACCCACTCTGCTGCAGTTCATCGGGGTGGCCGCACTGATGCCGGTGATCACCCTGCTGGCGCTCGAGCTGGGATTCGCCACGGCACAGGCCGCCTCCCTCACGGTGGTGTTCGGCCTGGCGGCCTTCCTGGGGCCCATCCCCGCAGGGCGCCTGATCGGGAGGATCGGTGCCCGCGCGGCACTCGTGGCCACGGGGCTGCTGCTGGTGATCGCGAGCATGGCAGGCTACGCCGTGCTCACCCCGGCACTGGCCGACGATGTCGAGGCCGGGGCAGGTGCCCGGACGATGCTGATCGGCGTGCTGGTGATGATGGCCGCCTGTTCCCAGGTGTGGATGCTGGGCAGGCAGTCCTTCCTCGGCTCCGCACTGCCGCCGTCCATGCGTGCCCGGGGCATGACCATGTTCGGTGGCATGATCCGGGTGGGACAGGTGATCGGACCGCTCGCCGGAGCAGTGGTGCTGGCCGCCGGGTCACTGACCGGAGTGTTCGTGCTGAACGCCGCGATGACCCTGGCCGCGACGGTGATGGTGGCGGTGTTCCTGCCTGCGGGCGAGGTGCGCGCAGCACCGGTGCGCAGGCACCACCGCGAGCACGTGGGCCGCAGCCCGGCCCGCATCCGCCTCACCCGGGCGGTGCTGGCCCGGATGCTGATCGTGGGCCTGGGCATCATGCCGGTGATGATCGCCCGGGTGAACAACCCCGTGATCATCCCCCTGCTGGGCGCAGGGCTGGGGCTGGACGCGTTCTGGATCTCGATCGTGTTCGGCATCTCCGCGGTGGTGGACATCGCACTGGTGGTCCCCGCCGGCGTGCTGATGGACCGGTACGGCAGGGCCGCTGTGGCAGTTCCCTGCGCCACGATCATGGGGCTGGGATACCTTGCCCTGGCCCTTGCCACCGGGGGCGCCGCCGGCCACGGATTCACCCCGGCCCTGCTGGCACTGCTTCTGCCCGCGATGGTGATCGCGCTGGGCAACGGCCTGGGCTCCGGGATCGTGATGACCTTGGGCATCGACGTGTCCCCGGTGCACGGCCGCACCCGCTACCTGTCCTGGTGGAACACCCTGGTGGGAGCTGGTCGCCTGGTAGCACCGCTGCTGGTGGCCGGGATCGTGGTGGTGGCTCCGGTGGGCGCTGCTTCCGCGACCATCGGAGTGCTGTGCCTGGGGGGTGCGGCGCACCTGGGACGGGTGCTGCCGCGCACCACCCCGCGCGGCTGCAGACAAGCCCCTCGTCCCGACCGGCGGGCACGAACTGATAGGTACGAACTGACAGGCACGAGCCCCTCCGGGCCGTCCACCCGGACGGCCCGCAGCCCCCTCACGCGGCCTGAGCGTGCTCCGGCAGGGCCGCCGCGACCATCAGATCGCGTGCCTCGTCCAGGGTGATGCGGCGGGCGATGGAGATCTCTGCCGCCAGGGGAGCGAGGACCGAGCGCAGCAGGCGGCGCTCTGCGAGGCTCTTGGGGACCGAGCCGGACTCCCGGAGGATCTGCCGTACCACGCCCACCCGTTCGCTGAGAGCCCGGGACTGCACCCGCATCTCCAACTGCTTCATGCGCCGGGCCCAGGTCTCCTTGCGGGCCGGAGGCGGCGGCGAGGGCTGGGCGAGCTGGTCGAGGATCGACATGATCTGGTCTTCCTCGAGCAGGTTACGCAGCCCCACGTCCTCGGAGCGACCCAGGGGGACGGAGATCCGCATGGACTCCCCGATGACCTCGAGCTCGACGTACTCGGTGGACGTCCCACGGACCCTGCGGGTGCGGGTGGAGAGCACGCGCACCGGTCCGTGGAACGGGTGGGTGAGCACCGAGCCTGCTCGCGGGGCGCGGGCAGGGGCGGGGGTGGTGGCAGCAGCTGTGGGCACGGAGAACCTCCTCGACGGGACGAACGCTCCGCCGGCACTCCGGCTGCGGTGTCCGGGGCGGCTCAGCTTCCTGCGGTGCGGTCAGGATCGATCGGCGTGACGGAAGGAAGTGGCGCGAATGTCTGTCGGCCTGCGTGGTCAGGTCGACGGCACTTGTGACGGAGCGTGACCACCATCTCATGTTTCTGACGCGAAATCTAGGGGCTGACACTTCCGAGCGTCATGGGTGGCTTCACGCCGCGTGCGGACGCCCCGGCAGTGCCGCATCGATCAGCAGTTCGCGTGCGGCCTCGGGGCTGATGCCGCGGGCGATGGAGATCTCGGAGGCCAGGGGGGAGATGGCGGAGCGCAGCAGGTCGCGCAGTGCCAGGCTCGAGGGGATCTCCCCGGACTCCCGCAGGATCTGCCGCACTACGCACACCCGTTCGGTGAGCGAGCCCGACTGCAGCTGCATGTGCAGCTCCTTCATCCGATGGGCCCAGGAGTCCTTGTCCTGACGATCGGTCTCGGGTCCGGCCAGCATCTCGAGGATGTCGCAGATCTGGTCCTCCTCCAGCAGGTCCCGCAGGCCCACGTCCTCGGCGCGCTCCATCGGCACGGAGATGCGCATCGCCCCTTCGACGACCTCGAGGTCCACGTAGTCCTTCGCCGTGCCGCGCACCTGACGGGTGGTCGTGGCGACCACCCGGACCGGCCCGTGGACGGGATGGGTGATCACATCACCCACCACCGGGGTGCGGTCGCGGTACGTGGAGCGGGGGGTGATGGGGGTGTCGACTGCGGTCACGGGGAACCTCCTGGCGATCGTGCGCCCCGTCCGGCACCGGGCCCGGGGATCCCGGGACCACGGCGACCGGCCACCCGCGAAGTCCCGCGCCGAAGGGGCGGGGAGTACGCAGAGCGGATCGGTTCGAATGCCCGCCACCTGCAGGAACAGGCGCGCGACACTTACGGTGAGGCACCACCATTGTCTCATGCGGGCCGCGCATGTCCCGGCTGTGATCCCCGCCCCACCGGTGCGGGGCATCCGCTCGCAGCGGCTGTGGGGCACCCGCTCGCAGCAGCGCCGGGCAGGTTCGTCGACCATGGATCGAGGCCCCATCGACGAAGGTAGGTCCCTTTCCCGGCCCGCGTGCGATGGAATGGGCCCATGTTGAGTCCGCGCAGCCAGCCCGCCGACCCTGTCGCCGGGTCCGATCCCCCCGCTGTCCAGTTCGACGGCATCGGCGTGGTGCGTGACGAGGCGGTGCTGCTGCTGGAGGCCACCGGCTCCGTGGATACCGGAGGGATCCTCGCGGTCACCGGTCCGAACGGGGCCGGGAAGACCACGCTGCTGCGCACCGTCGCCGGGATCCTGGAGCCCACCTCCGGGCAGGTGCGGGTCAACGGCCGCGTGCCGGACGATCGCGACTGTGCGTTCCGCCGCAGTCTCGCCGCGCTGATCGGCCCACCGCAGACGGCCCGCGACCTCACCATCGCCGAGCACCTGCAGTTCATCGCCGCCACCTGGGGAGCCCGTGCCGGGCAGGCCCGGGAGCAGGCAGGCGAACTGCTGGCCGAACTGGACATCGCCCAGCTGGGCTCCCGCTACCCCCACGAGCTCTCCAGCGGGCAGACCCAGCTCGCCTCGATCGCGCTGACCCTGGCCCGTCCCTTCGACGTGCTGGTGCTGGACGAGCCCGAGCAGCGCCTGGACCCCGACCGGTTGGGACTGGTGATCGCCGCCCTGCAGCGCCGAACGCACGAGGGTGCGGCGCTGATGATCGCCAGCCACAGCCCTCGCCTGGTTGACGAACTGGCCACCGACGTGCTGGAGATCGACTGGTGAGCGCTCCGGCAGATCATTCCGACCTGCACCGGGAACAGGCGTCGATGGGCGCCATCCGGGAGATCTGGGCCTCCCGCCGAGGTGCCCGCACCCGCGCGGACGTCGCCTATCTGGTGTACCTGGTGGTGCTCAGCATCGCCATCCTGGTGGTGCCCGTCCTGCGGGCGATCGGGGCGGGGATGGCCAGACCGGACGTTGTGCCGGTTCTGCTCGCCGGTACCGCGCCGCAGGTGGTCACCGCCGTCGCCCTAGTCGCTGCCGGTGCGCTGGTGCTGACAGGCGCAACCCGCGGTCCCGCCCTGCTGGCTCCTTTCTTCACCGCCACCCTCGCAGCCGGCCCTCTGCGCCGCCGCGCGGTGCTGTGGCGTCCCTTCGCCCGTGCCCTGCTGGTGCCGGTGCTGGGACTGGTCACTGCGGCGGTGTTGATCGGCACCACGCTGGTCACCGTGGATCGGGCCGGGCTCGCAGGGGCCGGATGGTTCGCACTGGCTGCCGCGGGGTCGGGCCTGCTGCTCGGCGCGGCCTGGCTGCTGGGGGAACTGCTGCCGGGCACCTGGCGCCGCCTCCTCGCGATCGCCCTGCCACTGCTCGGGCTGGCGCTCGCTGCCCTCCCCGTGCCGGTCGGCCCCGGGGCCGCGTACCCGTTGGCAGGCGCGAGGGCGATGCCCTGGGCGATCGGCCTGACGCTCGCCGGGATCATCGCCGTCGCTGCGTGTATCCCTCTGCTGGACCGCCTGCGCGGGGAGGTGCTGCTGGAGCAGGCCGTGCGCTGGGAGGCCGCGACCACCACGGCCACCACCGGTGACCTGACCGGTGCCGCCGGAGCGTTCCGGGCGCGGGCCAGCACCGGCCGTCGCCTGCCTGTGATCGGCGGGGGACCGCTGCCGCTGGTCTACGCACGACGCGACGCGATCGCCTGGCTGCGCACCCCGGAGCGCACGGTGATCGGTCTGATCGGCGCCATCGGAGCGGCTGCGGCACTCGGGTGGGGGGTGCTCGCCACCGGGCCGCTGGCCTGGATGGCGATGGCCACCGGGATACTGGGGCTGTGGATGGCCAGCAGCGCACTCACCGACGGCATCCGCCATGCCGTGCACACCCTAGGCGCGCCCCCGCTGCTGGGTCAGACCGCCGCTGCACAGGCTCTCCTGCACTCCCTTGCGCCAATGCTGCTGCTGGCTGTCGTCGGCGGGCTCGGCGGGGCAGCGGTGGCACTGGGAACGACAGGGGCGGAGCAGGTGGGGCTGCTGCGTGCCGTTCTCGTCCCGGTGGCGCTCGCCCCGGTCCTGGTGGCACTGCGCGTGCACGCCGCGGCCAAGGGGCCGATGCCGCTGAAGCTCGCCACCCCGATACCCACCGCACAGGGTGACCTCTCCGTGATCCCCATGCTCACCTGGCAGTCCGACGCGATCCTGCTGGTACTCCTGGCCGGCGGCGTGCTCGTGCTCGCGTCCTGGCTGGGGCCACTGTGGATCGCAGGCGCCGTTGCGCTGCTGGTGCTCGGCATCGTGTGGCTCACCCGCTCCCGGTTCCGGGATCTGCGCGACTGAGCCGGCTCCCGCGGCTGTTCTCAGAGCGGTGCGTAGAGCGCGGACGGGGACACCGCCCGCGCGGCCCAGATGCGGTCCCCGTAGGACCAGTGCCACCACTCGGGCTCGTAGTTCACGAAGCCGGCCGTGTGCATGGCCTCAGCCAGGATCTGCCGTGACCGCCGGGCGCCCGGTGAGATGTTCTCGGCGGCCATGTAGCAGGCCCCCGCGCTGTCCTCCGGCGACTGGTTCACAGGCGTGCCCATGTCCACCTCGAGGCCGTTCTCGGTGAGGGTCAGATCGACGGCGGCACCGCACGGATGCGGGGCGACCTCGACCGGGGAGATGTACTGGCTGGCCTGGATGTACGCTGCTTGTGCGTCCAGCGTCGGGTCGGCCGCCATCAGATGTTCCAGGTGCTCGGTGAAGTAGCTCTCCTGGAGCCCCATCGGGCGGTAGCCCTCGATGAACAGCAGATCGAATCCATCGGGCAGTGCTCGACGAGCGGTCAGCAGGCGCTCGGCCACGCCTTGGCGCACCCGGCGCCACGCGCCTTCCGGGTCGGCCTTGCGATCGTCGATGGTCAGGTCGGGGACGTCCGCGAGATCGACCAACGGTTCGCCGGTGTCCACCACCAGTATCTTCAGCAGGCGAGGGTCCGAGAGCAGCAGCACGGCCTCACTATAGGTGGGCCGACCTTCCGGCGATGACCTCGCCCAGGCGCTGGATGGCGTCGCCGATGACCTCGGGGGAGTGGGTCACGAAGCTCAGACGCATGGTGGAGCGGTCCGGGTCGCTCGCGAAGAACGACCAGCCCGGCAGGTACGCCACGCCGGCATCGACGGCCTCGGCCAGCATGTCCTGGGCGTCGTAGCCCTCCCCGAGCGCCGCCCACAGGAACATCCCGCCATCAGGATGGGTGATCCGCGCATCGGCGGGCAGCAGGGGAGTGAGCGCGGCCGCCATCGCGTCGCGGCGCTCCCGGTGCACCGCACTGACCTGCTTCACATGGGCATCGAGATCTGCGGTGTCGAGGTACCGGGCCACCGTCAGCTGGTCCACCACGGAGGACTGCATGGAGATCGCGGCCTTCGCGACGGCGAGGGTGTCCAGGATCGGGCCCTCGGCGCGCATCCAGCCGATCCGCACCCCGGGGGCCATCAGCTTGCTCATCGAGTTCAGCAGCAGGGTGCGCTCGCTCATCCCCGGCAGTGAGGCGATCGGTGCCCAGGTGGCGCCGGTGAAGGTGAGCTCCCCGTAGGGGTCGTCCTCCACCAGCGGGGTGTCGGTGCGCAGCAGTACCTCGGCCACCGCCTGCCGGCGCTCCACCGGCATGGTGCGTCCGGTGGGGTTCTGGAAAGTGGGGATCAGGTACACGAACCGCGGGTGGTGGGTGCGGATGGCGTGCTCCAGAGCGTCCGGCACCACGCCGTGCTCGTCGGTCTCCACCCCGATCATGTGGGCGCCGTGCACGGCGAAGGCCTGCACCGCCGCGAGGTAGGTCGGAGATTCCACCAGCACCACGTCGCCCGGTTCCAGCATCGCCTGCGCGATCACGAACAGGCCCTCCTGGGAACCGGAGGTGACCCGGATCTGCGAGGCATCGGTGGGGACGGTGCGGGAGAGCCTGCGGGCGGCCTGCTCGCGCAGTTCCTTCTCGCCCTCGCTCACCCCGTACTGGAGGGCGCGGGTGCCCTGGTGAGTGAGCACCCAGTCGTAGGCCCCCTTGATGGGGGCCAGGTCGAACAGCTGCGGATCCGGGATGCCCCCGGCGAAGGAGACCACGTTCTCCCGGGCGGCGAGGGAGAAGATGTCCTTCAGCGGCGAGGACTCCATGCCCGCATAGCGGGCGGCGACGGGGAAGCGGAACGGCTGGGCGGTCATCGAACCATCGTGCCACGCGACGCACCCGCCGGGCAGCAGGCCCTCGGACCACCGGTGCTCGGCGTTCCATCCCTCAGCTCAGCAGCACGCCCTCCAGCCGCAGCAGCGCCTCCTTCGTCTGCGTACCGCCCGCGTAGCCGGTGAGGTCACCGCTGGAGGCCAGCACCCGATGGCACGGCACCACGATCGACAGGGGGTTGGCGCCCACGGCGGCACCGACGGCCTGCGCGGCCCGGGGGCTGTCCAGCGCCTCGGCGATCTTCCCGTACGTGGTGGTGGCGCCGTAGGGGATCGTCTGCAGCTGCTCCCACACCCGATGCTGGAACGGCGTGCCCACCGGTGCCAGCGGCAGGTCGAAACCGGTGCGCTCGCCGGCCAGATACGCCAGCAGCTGGGAGGCGGCCGCATCCAGCACGGAGTGCTCCTGCGGAGCCTCCTCGCCGAGGCGGGCCACTACGGGGAAGTGCTTCTGCGCCTCCCGCCACACGCCGATCAGGGCGTCGTCCCCGGCGGCCAGCACGTAGGTGCCCAGCGGGGTGTCAATGCGGCGATGGCGGATGGTGGCCATCGGCGGGGTGGTGCCGTGAGCGGTCATGGTGCGTCCTTCACAGGTGGGGCGGCTGATCGTCGCCTGCGGGGCGGCGGTCGGAGGGTCGAGTTGTGCAGCCACAGGTGCAGGGAAGCGTAGCTGCGCCAGGGTGATGCCGCCTGCAATGCCGCGAACAGGGAGCCGTGGTCATCGGCGATCCCGAGGTCGCGGGCGGCACCCAGCAGGGCCACGTCCCTGGCAGGGTGGGAGTCGGTGGCGCGGGCGGCGCGCAGCAGCACGTAGTCCGCGGTCCATGGCCCCACGCCGGGCAGGGCCAGCAGCTGGGCGCGCAGAGTGTCGATCGGCTGGCCCGTGTCGATGTCCACGGTCAGCGCGGCGACCAGGGCCCGTCGGCGGGCCCCTGGCCCGCGGAACCAGGCATCGGCGGTCCGGGCAGCATCGGCCGGGAGCACCGGCAGGCGCGTGACCGATCCGGTGCGCAGGCCCTCCGGCAGTGCCTGGCCGGCCAGGTCGGTGGCCCGGGTGATCTGATCGCGTGCCTGTGCGGTGGTGATCTGCTGGCCGACGATCGCCCACATCAGTGCTTCGGTGATGTTCGCGGTTCCGGGCAGGCGCACACCGGGGCGTTGCGCGACCAGGGGTGCCGGCTGCGGCACAGCGGCGGCCAGGTGGTGATCGATGCCCACGGGATCGGCGTCGAGATCGAGCAGCCGCCGCGTCAGTGCCACGGCTGCGGGATGGTCCCGCAGGTCCGCCAGGCGCAGGACGAGCGGGAGCGCCCCGGCGGCGCCGAGATCCACCTCGAGCACGGCCGGTCCGTGGGGGAGGCGCACCGCGCGGGTCCACACGAGGCCCTCCATGCTCTCCACCGCGGGCACTGCCCGGTGGGCGAACCAGGAGGCCAGTCCCTCACCGTCGAAGGGTCGGCCCACAGGCAGCTCGACGTGCACCGGCGCTGCACCCTTCGCAGTGTCGGCGCCCGCTGTCGCGGAGGCAGCGGGACGCTGATCATCCGTGAGCTCATGCATGTGTCCAGTGAACCGCTCCCACGGGGCGGTTGTCACTGGCTAGCGCACTGAGCCGCGGGGTGGGTCAGCGCCGATAGGCTCCAGCCGTGGCCTCGCAGTCGATCCCCTCCTACGCCGATCCGGTTCCCTCCGGCATGTCGATGGCGCAGGCGCTCATCGACCTGGTCGCGCGGCCGACCCGTGCGTTGAGCGGTGCTCAGTCGTCCGTGCCCTTTGGGTCCCAGATCCTCGAGCCCCAGGCCAGCAGACCACAGGGCACGGCCGTGGCGAGCAGGATGGACCCCGCGATCCAGTTTTCGGTGACAGATACGGAGAACCGCGACGGTCAGGTGACCGTCGCGGCTCAAAGAATTCGGAGCGGGCGACGGGAATCGAACCCGCGTAATCAGTTTGGAAGACTGAGGCTCTACCATTGAGCTACGCCCGCGTGACCAGGAGTGATACAGCTTCTGGGCCCGTATCGGACCGTTCTGCGCCATACCCGGTCAGGTGGTGACCCGTTCCCGTCCGGAGTGGCTCCGCGCGGTGGGGATCGCAGACCATTGAACCAGATCGCGGGCCCGGGATCACGCCCGGCGGGCCCCTGTGGGGCATGCATCTGCTCACAGGGGTGTCGGGCGGGCACAGCGCCCACAGCCGCGAGCGGGTAATATTCGGTGGGTTGCCCTCCGGGGTGTAGCTCAGCTTGGTAGAGCACCCGCTTTGGGAGCGGGAAGCCGCAGGTTCAAATCCTGTCACCCCGACTCCGCCGCAGGGTCGCTGCACCACCTGCGCCCCGTGGCGTGCACGTAGACCACCCGAACGACTCATCCACAGGGAGACCTGACCAGTGAAGACCGCGTCCGAGAAGCTCAGCCCCACCCGGGTCAAGCTCACCGTCGAGGTGCCCTTCGACGAGCTGAAGCCCGCCGTCGAGGCAGCCACCAAGAAGATCGCCGACCAGGTTCAGATCCCGGGCTTCCGCAAGGGCAAGGTTCCCACCCGCCTCGTGGAGCAGCGCTTCGGCCGTCCCGCGATCATGCAGGAGGCCGTGAACGAGGCCCTGCCCGAGCTGTACCAGAAGGCCGCTGCCGAGGTGGAGCTCAAGCCCGTCGGCCGCCCCGAGGTCGAGGTCAACGAGGTCCCGGGCCTGGACGGCTCCGAGGACGGCAACCTCGTGTTCGTCGTCGAGCAGGACGTGCGCCCCGAGTTCGAGCTGCCGGAGTTCTCCTCCGTCGAGGTCGAGATCGAGGAGCCCTCGGTCGATGACGACGCCGTCGAGGTGCGCCTGACCGAGCTGCGCGAGCGCTTCGGCACCTTGGTGGGCGTGGACCGTCCCGCCGAGGACGGCGACTTCGTGTCCCTGGACATGCTGGCCACCATCGACGACGAGGAGATCGAGTCCGTCGAGGGCGTCTCCTACCAGATCGGCCAGGGCAACATGCTCGAGGGCCTGGATGAGGCCCTGGAGGGCCTGTCCGCCGGGGAGACCACCACCTTCACCAGCGAGCTCGCCGGTGGTGAGCACGCCGGCCAGGAGGCGCTGATCAAGGTGACCGCTCAGTCCGTCAAGGTGCGCGAGCTGCCCGAGGCCGACGACGAATTTGCCGAGATGGCCTCCGAGTTCGACACCATCGACGAGCTCAAGGACGACCTGCGCAAGCAGGCCGCCGCCGATGCCGAGGGCAACCGCGTGGCCCTGGCCCGCAACGCCCTGCTCGAGAAGCTCCTCGAGGACATCGAGATCGCGGTGCCCGAGCAGCTGGTGGAGGACGAGATCCTCACCCACCTGCAGAACGAGGGCAAGGAGGCGGGCGACCCGCACGGCGAGGAGATCCGCGAGGACACCGTCAAGGCGATCCGCGCCCAGTTCCTGCTGGACGAGATCAACGCGACCCGCGAGGTCCAGGTCGGCCAGGACGACCTGATGAACTACATGACCCAGCTGTCGGCCCAGTACGGCATCGAGTCCAACCAGCTCCTGCAGATGCTGGCCCAGTCCGGCCAGCTCGAGCAGATCTTCGCCGAGGTGCAGCGCTCCAAGGCCCTGGACGTCGCCCTCGCGGACGTCACCGTCAAGAACGAGAAGGGCGATGTGCTCGACCTGGGTCTGACCAAGGCAGAGGAGTCCGAGGACGACTCCGAGGACGCTGAGGAGAAGCCGGCCAAGAAGGCGCCCGCGAAGAAGGCTCCGGCCAAGACCGCCGCTGCCAAGAAGGCGGAGGCTGCTGAGGAGTCCGAGGACGCTGAGGAGAAGCCCGCGAAGAAGGCTCCCGCGAAGAAGGCTCCGGCCAAGACCGCCGCTGCCAAGAAGGCGGAGGCTGCTGAGGAGTCCGAGGACGCTGAGGAGAAGCCCGCGAAGAAGGCTCCCGCGAAGAAGGCGCCTGCGAAGAAGGCTCCGGCGAAGAAGGCTCCGGCCAAGAAGGCCGACGAGGACGCCTCCACCGAGAAGTGAGCTCCTGACCCGGCCACGTGCCGGGTGTGAGTGACGAACGGGCCGTCATCCCCAACGGGGGTGGCGGCCCGTTCGCATTGATGGATCCGTTCACTCCGGCTTCTTGGGGCCCATCCGGGAGGCGAGCATCTGCCCGCCCAGCAGGGCCGGGCCGGTCGCAGTCACCGGCCCGGCCCTACTATGATGCATAGCCAAGTAGTTGGTTCAGCCGACTAGGTGTCGGCGTGAATGAATCGGGAGGTCGGTGGGGTCATGGCAACGTCTCAACTGCGCAAGGGAGTCCTCGACCTGGTGGTGCTCTCCAGCCTGGCTGCCGCACCTGCCTACGGGGGTGCCTTGCTGGAGCGTCTTGCACGCCACGAGGCGCTCGAAGTGGTCGCGGGCACCCTGTATCCGCTGCTCGCGAGGCTGCGGCGGGCGGGACTGCTCGATGCCCATTGGGAGGAGTCGCCCAGCGGTCCGCCGCGCAAGGTCTACACGGTGACCCCCGAGGGTCGGCGACGGCTGGGGGAGCTGAAACAGGAGTGGCGATCACTGCAGGGCGCCGTGGAGCACCTGGTCGCGGGTGCAGAGGGAGTGGGATCACAGGGACAGGAGTGACGAGATGAGAGGCAGGACCATGATTAAGGGGAGGGCATCGTCGGTGAGCCGGCTGTTCGGGCGAGGGCCCGATGGGGTCCGACGCGTGCTCGGTGTCCCCCTGGACCTCCGCGGGCTGACGGAGCCGCACGCGCGCCTGCGCGCCTTCGAGCCGGAGAACCCGTCCTTGCTCGTACCGCGTGCCGTCGGCGTGGGCTGGGATCTGAACATCGGTGCGGTCGCTGCGAAGCTCGGCCTGATCCGACCGGACGACTCGTTGCCGGACCTCGAGCAGCACATCCCGGATCGGGTCTCGACAATGCTCACCATGGCGCCCCTGGGCGGGGCCGCCGTGGTGGCGTCTCTGGGTGCACTGGTCGGCAGGAGCGAAAGCTCGCTGCCGTCGAACTGGAGCCTGACCTTCCGCCCCAGCAGCTGGGTCAGTGCCCCGCGCGCGGTAGCAGTCCCGGTGGTGCTGTCCGTTGCCGCCGGTGCATGGGCCGCGGCGGAATCGTTGCGGCACCGGGGCGGCGCGAGGCCCCAAGGGCCGGAGGTGACCGCTTCTGCCCAGGTGCTGGGCCTGCAGACCATGTCGGCCGTGCTGATCATGGCGTCCAAGCGAGCGGCCGAGCAGCCCGAGCGGCGCTCACTGCTAGCGCTCGGCGGGCTCATCGCCTTCCCGGCGGTCAGCACCGCAGTCCTGGTGGGGACGGTGCGCGCGGCCCTGTCGGATCTGGACCGGTCGTTGCGCCAGGACGGCCGTCGGGCCTGACCGGTCCGCCGCGCCGGAACAGCGGCAGGCCCGGCTCCCGTGGTGGGAGCCGGGCCTGCCGGCGTGTGATCAGTGGCTGAGGATCAGCGGTAGGTCACGAAGGTGGGGTTGCCCCAGATCCCGCGCTCGGTGACGCGGTACTTGGAGCCGGAGGCGTCGATGACCTGGCCGTTGCCGGCGTAGATGCCGATGTGGCCGGGCCAGGACACGATGTCACCGGGCTGGGCCTGGGACTGGGAGATGGTGCGGCCACCGTTGGTGATCTGGCTGGAGGTGCGACCGTTCAGGTTCAGGCCGGAGCCCTGGTAGGCGTAGGTGACCAGGCCGGAGCAGTCGAAGCCGGCGCTGGGGGAGGAGCCGCCCCAGGTGTAGCCGGTGCCCACGACGGAGCGAGCCCGCTCCACGATCGAGCTGGTGGAGGCGGAGCTGGACTTCTTGGCGGGGGCGGAGGTGCCGCTGGAGGGCATGGACACGCCGCCGTTGAGGGCGCCACGGGTCTGGGGGCCCACCACGCCGTCGACCAGCAGGCCGTTGCTGCGCTGGAAGTCCTTGACCGCCGCGTGGGTGCGGGGGCCGAACTTGCCGTCCACGGCGATGTTCGCGCCGTTCTGGTTCAGACCGCTCTGCAGATCGGCGACATTGCCACCGCGCGAGCCCCAGCGGAGCTTCTCGGTGGTGTTGAGCACCACGGTGGGTGCCGCGGCCTCGGGGGCTGCCGGGGCGACGGCCGGAGCGGTCACGGGGGCGGCGGGGGCCGGGGCGGGGGCGGCCTGCGCGGTGCCGCCGACGAAGGCGGAGCCGACGAGGACGGTGCCCAGGACAGCGGCACCACCCATGCCACGGGCGGCCACACGGGCGTTGCTGACGGGGGTGGTGGCGCGGCCGACGGCGCGGTGGGTGTTGTGCTTGGCCATGGTGTGCGTTTCGTTCCTTCCAGCCTCTGGCGGGTGCCGAGGGTGTCTGTTCTGTTCTGCGTCCCGAGCGCCGGGGTCGGCGCCGGATGGGCTCGTCGGTCCGGGGGACCGGGCCCGAATCCTTGCGGGCTCCAGGCGGTGAGACCACCGTAGGAGGACGGAACAGCTGCGGTCAGCCCGCTTGGATGAGCCGGGTAGCGGTCTTGACGAGAGCTTTGCCAGAGGGCGGGAGGACGTGACCCTACTCGGGGAGCACTTGACGGTCTCGGGAGGTCGAGGGGTGGTGCGATGCGGCTCGGGTCACCTCGGACGCGACGGGCGCAGGCCCTCCACCGCGGCGGAGATCGCCGATCCCAGCAGCAGGCCGGCCAGCACGGTCATCACGCCACGCGTGGCAGCCACGAACGCAGCCCGTGAGAGGGAGTCGGTCGCTACCTTCGCCGCGTCGGCCACCGCGATCACCATCGCAAGCATCACGAGGGCCTGCACCGTGCGCCGGGCGGCTTGTGATGTCGCGGGTCGGGGGAGCGGGCGAGAGCGGAGCACGATCCATCCGCACCACAGGGCGATGCCCAGCAGCCCGCCGACCCCGGCCGAGTACTGCACCCAGGAGGTGCCCAGCAGCCCTGCGTGCGTCTCGGCCAGCCACGGGATGTTCTGGGTGCCCCAGCGGCCCGGATGGGTGAACTCGTCGATCCCCACGTGCGTGATCACCCCGAGCATCACGCCGAGCGCGGCGAGCGACCAGCGGCGGGCGGCGTCGAGCGGGGCTGACGGGCTCGACCTGCCGGAGCGGCGCAGGGAGGTGGCTTCCGGTCCTGGGGCCACGGCCGGCACCCGCTCGCGCAGGGGAGAGGGCAGCGAGTCGAAGAAGGGCGCCCGCACCAGCTGGACCCAGATCCCCCAGAGGATCATGCCGATCAGGAGGTCGGCGGTGACGATGCCCGGCAGCGAATGGGTGAAGAAGTAGCCCTCGGACCCCAGGTGTCCAGGCAGGCCCACGGACGTCGCCCACAGCGGCAGGTCCGGTGCCACTGCTCCGGCCGCGAGGGCGGACAGCGGCAGCCCGAGGCGCCGCAGCGGCGCGGCGAACAGAGGGTGCGCGAGGGTGTAGGGCATGGGGCAAGTCTCAGGCGGTGGGCGAGTCGAGGGCGACCTCGAACGCCGATCGGCTCCGCATCTCCACGCGATCTCCCCAGCGTCGGTGCCCCGGTGGCCCGGTGGGATCTCCGGACCCGGTGGCTCATCGGGCCCCAGTGCGCCTGCGGCGAACAGGATGCCGCTTCGTCGCACCCAGCGCCTAGAGTCGTGTCATCGCCGATCCCATCACGAAGGAGACACCTGTGACCTCCACACCCCATCTCGAATCGCCCCGCGGCGCGGCCGGTGACACCCCCATGGGCCTCGACGACAACGTCTACCAGCGGCTGCTGCGCGAGCGCATCGTGTGGCTCGGCTCCGAGGTGCGTGACGAGAACTCCAACGCGATCTGCGCCAAGATGCTGCTGCTGGCCGCGGAGGATCCCACCAAGGACATCTACCTCTACATCAACAGCCCAGGCGGCTCCATCACCGCCGGTATGGCCATCTACGACACCATGCAGTACATCCAGCCCGACGTGGTGACCGTGGGCATGGGCATGGCGGCCTCGATGGGGCAGTTCCTGCTCTCCTCGGGCACCAAGGGCAAGCGGTTCATCACCCCGCACGCCCGGGTGCTGATGCACCAGCCGTTGGGCGGCCTGGGCGGCACCGCCAGCGAGATCAAGATCCAGGCCGATCTGATCCTGTCGATGAAGAAGCAGATGGCCGAGATCACCGCAGAGCAGACCGGCAAGAGCGTCGAGCAGATCATCGCCGACGGCGACCGCGACCACTGGTTCACCGCGCCGGAGGCCCTGGAGTACGGCTTCGTCGACAAGATCGTCGAGCGGGCGCACGACGTCACGGGCGGCGGCGGCACCGAGGACTGACCCCTCTCGCCCCTGCCTCGCCTGACCCCGAACCCTTCACGCTAGGAGAACCCGTGACCTTCGATCCCCGCAATCCCGCTGCGATGCCCTTCGCCCAGGCCGGCACGATGCCCAGCTCCCGGTACGTGCTGCCCCAGTACGAGGAGCGCACCGCCTACGGCTTCAAGCGCCAGGACCCGTACACCAAGCTGTTCGAGGACCGCATCATCTTCCTGGGCGTCCAGGTGGACGACGCCTCCGCCGACGACGTTATGGCCCAGCTGCTGGTCCTGGAGTCCCAGGACCCGGACCGCGACATCACGCTGTACATCAACAGCCCCGGCGGCTCGTTCACCGCGCTGACCGCCATCTACGACACCATGCAGTACATCAAGCCCGAGGTCACCACGGTGTGCCTGGGCCAGGCCGCCTCTGCGGCCGCCGTGCTGCTGGCTGCGGGTGCTCCCGGCAAGCGCCTGGCGCTGCCCAACGCCCGCATCCTCATCCACCAGCCGGCCATGGGCGGCCAGGGCGGCGGTCAGGCCTCGGACATCGAGATCCAGGCCAACGAGATCCTGCGCATGCGCGAGTGGCTCGAGGAGACCCTCGCCCACCACTCCGGTCGCGACAAGGAGCAGATCAGCCGCGACATCGAGCGCGACAAGATCCTCACTGCCCGTGACGCACTCGCGTACGGCCTGGTGGACCAGGTGCTCGAGTCCCGCAAGGAATCGCGGCCCCAGATCTCCCGCTGATCCCACAGGCGCTCACGACGACCCGGCCCCTCACCTCCCCGGTGGGGGGCCGGTTGCGCGGTAGCGTGGTGCCGTGCGCGTCCGGGGTGGCCGCACTGCACGGCCGACGGGTTCCTCCCGTTGGCGGTCCGACGAAAGGAGACGGACATGGCGCGCTCGACCGAGAGTGCCGACGTGTTCAAGTGCTCGTTCTGCGGAAAGTCGCAGAAGCAGGTGGAGCGCCTGATCTCGGGCCCGGGGGTGTACATCTGCGAGGAGTGCATCGAGCTGTGCAACGAGATCATCGCCGAGGAGATCCAGGCGGCACAGCCCGCTGAGACCGAGCAGGCCGCCCTGCCCGTGCCCCAGGAGATCTTCGACTTCCTGGAGGAGTACGTGGTGGGCCAGGAGCCCGCCAAGCGGGCCCTGGCGGTGGCCGTCTACAACCACTACAAGCGGGTGCGCGCCCAGGAGGCGAAGCAGTCCACTGCTGCGACCTCGGGCCGATCCGGGCCTGCCGCCAAGGCGGGGGCCGCGCGCAAGGCGGGCTCCATCGGCCCCGCCTCGGAGGACGAGGAGAGCACGGCCTCCGAGACGCAGGACGACATCGAGGTCGCCAAGTCCAACGTGCTGATCGTGGGACCCACCGGGTGCGGGAAGACCTACCTGGCCCAGACCCTCGCCAAGATGCTCGACGTGCCCTTCGCCATGGCCGATGCCACGGCGCTGACGGAGGCCGGCTACGTGGGCGAGGACGTGGAGAACATCCTGCTGAAACTGCTGCAGGCCGCCGATTACGACGTGGAGCGGGCCCAGCGGGGCATTATCTACATCGACGAGGTCGACAAGATCGGGCGCAAAGCCGAGAACCCCTCGATCACCCGCGACGTCTCCGGCGAGGGCGTCCAGCAGGCACTGCTGAAGATACTTGAGGGCACCGTCGCGGCGGTGCCGCCCCAGGGCGGGCGCAAGCACCCCCACCAGGAGTTCATCCAGATCGACACCACCAACGTGCTGTTCATCGTGGCCGGCGCCTTCGCCGGCATCGAGGACATCATCGGTTCCCGCATCGGCAAGCGCGGCATCGGGTTCGGGGCCGAGCTGCACACGCCGCTGGAGCAGGAGCAGATCTACGCCAAGCTGGTCCCGGAGGATCTGCTGAAGTTCGGGCTGATCCCCGAGTTCATCGGCCGCCTTCCCGTGATCACCAGCGTCGCCGACCTCGATCGCGACGCGCTGATCCGGATCCTCACCGAGCCGCGCAACGCCCTGGTGCGCCAGTTCCAGAAGATGTTCGCCCTGGACGGTGTGGAGCTCGACTTCGAGCGCAGCGCTCTGGAGGCGATCGCGGACCGTGCGATCGACCGCGGCACCGGCGCGCGTGGTCTGCGGGCCATCATGGAGGACGCACTGCAGCCGGTCATGTTCGAGGTCCCCTCCCGCGATGACATCACCAAGGTGGTGATCACCGAGGGTGTGATCACGGACGGCCGAGCCCCGATGATGCTCTCGGGCAAGGACGTCGAGAGGCAGTCCCAGCAGGATCGTGGGGAGAAGAGCGCCTGATGTCCGCACCGATGCAGGGTGCAGGCCCGGAGGATCACGCGGCACGCGCCCGTGAGCTGCTTCTGGATGAGCGCCGCAGTATCGACAATATCGACGCCGCTCTGGTGAACCTGTTGGCAGAACGCTTCCGGCACACCCAGAAGGTGGGACTGCTGAAGGCTGAGCACGGTCTGCCTCCGGCTGATCCGGACCGTGAGGAGCGCCAGGTGGAGCGCTTGCGCGCGATGGCGCATGAGGCCGGGTTGGACCCCGTGTTCGCCGAGGCGTTCCTGCGCTTCATCGTCACCGAGGTGATCCGGCATCACGAGCGGATCCGCGAGGACGTCACGACCGACGACGCCTGAGTCCGGCGGGTGCCCGACTCCGCCGGTTGACAGCAGGGGTTGACCAGCACGAGCTGATTTCCGTACCGGCCGCCTTGCGGAATTGCCGGTGACCTTCGGGTCTTTTCGCAGTCCAGAGGCACTTTTTCAGTGGCCGGTGCTATGGTGGGCGCATGTCTCAGACCACTTTCCTCGACTGGCCGGTGATCCGCCAGCTGCGAGGCGCGGACAAGACCGGGCGCGGCGCGTCCGTCATGTCGGAGAAGACCAGGAACACCACCCCCCGCACCGCCACGGCCGACGGCGTCGCCCAGAGCGTGTGCCCGTACTGCGCCGTCGGCTGCGGTCAGCGCGTCTTCCACAAGGACGGCCGGGTGATCCAGATCGAGGGCGATCCGGACTCGCCGGTCTCGCGTGGCCGCCTGTGCCCCAAGGGCGCTGCCAGTGAGCAGCTGGCCAACTCCACCCTGCGGCAGACCAAGATCAAGTACCGGCCCCCGCACGCCACCGAGTGGCAGGACCTCGATGCCGAGGTCGCGATGGACATGATCGCCGACCGCTTCATCGAGGCCCGTCGCAACCACTGGGAGGACGTCGACGAGCAGGGCCGTGCGGTGCGCCGCACCATGGGCATCGCCAGCCTGGGCGGTGCCACCATCGACAACGAGGAGAACTACCTCCTCAAGAAGTTCTTCACCGCCGCCGGCGCGATCCAGATGGAGAACCAGGCCCGCATATGACACTCGTCCACGGTTCCCAGTCTGGGAGCCTCGTTCGGACGTGGCGGCGCCACGCAGTACCTGCAGGACATGGCCAACGCTGACTGCATCGTCATCGAGGGCTCGAACATGGCCGAGGCTCACCCGGTGGGGTTCCAGTGGGTGATGGAGGCCAAGAAGCGCGGCGCGAAGGTGATCCACGTGGATCCCCGGTTCACCCGCACCTCCGCCAATGCGGACAAGCACATCCCGATCCGTTCGGGCAGCGACATCGTGCTGCTGGGCGGCGTGATCCGGTACGTGCTGGAGAACGACCTCTGGTTCGAGGAGTACGTCAAGACCTTCACCAACGCCTCCACGATCATCCGCGAGGAGTTCGAGGACACCGAGGATCTCGACGGCCTGTTCTCCGGGTACGACCCGGAGACCGGCACCTATGACAACCAGTCGTGGGCCTACCAGGGCGAGAAGGACATGCTCCAGCGGGGCCTGCCCGATCGCGACGAGACGCTGCAGCACCCGCGCACGGTGTTCCAGATCCTCAAGCGCCACTACGCCCGGTACACCCCGGAGATGGTGGAGGCCACCTGCGGCATCGCCGCGGAGGACTTCGAGTACCTGGTCAGGGCGATCACGGAGAACTCCGGCCGTGAACGCACCACCTGCTTCGCCTACGCGCTGGGCTGGACCCAGCACCAGGGCGGCCCGCAGATGATCCGCACCGCGGCGGTGCTGCAGCTGCTGATGGGCAATGTGGGTCGTCCCGGCAGCGGCATCATGGCGCTGCGCGGTCACGCCACCATCCAGGGCTCCACCGACATCCCCACGCTCTACCACATCCTGCCCGGCTACCTGCCGATGGCGAAGGTGGGCCAGGACTCCTTCGCGGAGTACGCGCGGGCCATCGGGAAGAAGGAGCAGAAGGGCTTCTGGGCCAACGCCGACATCTACGCCATCAACCTGCTGAAGGCGTGGTGGGGCGATGCTGCGACGGCCGAGAACGAGTGGGCCTACCACTACCTGCCCAAGCTCACCGGTGCGCACGGCACCTACCAGACCCTCATGCGCATGCTCGAGGGCGGGGTCGACGGGTTCTTCCTGTTCGGGCAGAACCCCGCGGTGGGCTCGGCCAACGGCCGCATGCAGCGCCAGGGGCTGGCGAAGCTGAAGTGGCTGGTGGTGCGTGACTTCTACATGATCGAGTCGGCCACCTTCTGGAAGGACTCCGCCGAGATCGAGTCGGGGGAGACCCGCACCGAGGACATCGGCACCGAGGTGTTCTTCATGCCGGCCGCCAACCACACCGAGAAGGCCGGGTCGTTCACGCAGACCCAGCGCATGGTGCAGTGGCGCGACAAGGCGGTGGATGCGCCGGGTGATGCCATCAGCGAGCTGGAGTTCGCGTACGAGCTGGGCAAGCGCGTGCGGGAGAAGCTGAAGGACTCCACCGACCCGCGGGACCGGCCGATCCTCGATCTCACCTGGGACTACCCGGTGGACGAGCACGGTGAGCCGGACGCCGAGGCGGTGCTGGCCGAGATCAACGGCCGCCACATCGCTGGTGAGAAGGCCGGGGAGCCGCTGAAGGCCTTCGGTGAGATGAAGGACGACGGCACCACCATCGGTGGCTGCTGGATCTACGCCGGTGTGTACGCCGACGGGATCAACCAGGCCCGCCGCCGCAAGCCCGGCACGGAGCAGCCGCAGGCCGCCCTGGAGTGGGGCTGGGTATGGCCGGCCAACCGTCGCATCCTGTACAACCGTGCCTCCGCGGACGCCCAGGGCAAGCCCTGGAGCGAGCGCAAGAAGCACGTGTGGTGGGACGAGGAGCAGGGCAAGTGGACCGGGCTGGACGTCCCCGACTTCCCGCCCACCAAGCGTCCTGACGATCCCGGCGATCCCTCCAAGGGCGGGGCCGCCGCCCTGTCCGGCACGGACGCGTTCATCATGCAGTCCGATGGTCGTGCCTGGCTGTTCGCGCCCACCGGCATGGTGGACGGCCCGCTGCCCACGCACTACGAGGGGCCGGAGTCGAACGTCAAGAACCCGCTGTACTCGCAGCAGTCCAACCCCACCCGGGTGACGTTCACCAGCAAGGACAATCTGTCCTCGCCGGGCGCTTCCGCCCCGGGCGGCGAGGTGTACCCGTACGTGTTCACCACGTACCGGATCACCGAGCACCACACGGCCGGTGGCATGAGCCGGTTCCTGCCGTACCTGGCGGAGCTGCAGCCGGAGCTGTACTGCGAGGTGTCGCCGGAGCTGGCCGAGGAACTGGGGCTGGAGCCGTACGGCTGGGCCACCATCATCTCGGCGCGCTCCGCCATCGAGGCGAAGGTGCTGGTGACCGAGCGGATGACACCGCTGCGGATCGGTGACCGGATCGTGCACCAGATCGGCCTGCCGTTCCACTGGGCCCGTGGCAAGGAAGCGGTCGTCTCCGGTGACGGCGTGAACGACCTGATCGCCATGAACCTGGACGCCAACGTGCAGATCCAGAACAGCAAGAACAACGCCTGTGCGATCCGCCCGGGTCGCCGGCCCCACGGGGCCGAGCTGCGGGCGCTGGTGCAGGAGTACCGCGACCGGGCCGGGCTGGTCCCGGCAGAGGATGCGCACGTCGACGGTGCCCTGGGCGCCCCCGGCGAGGGACCGGCCGACGGCTTCTCGCCGCACGAGGTGCGCGGGCCCGAGGAGGCCACCGCTGTCCCGGACGGCACCCCGTCGATGAAGGAGATGAAGAACCGATGAGCCTGCTCGCCGGGCCTGCCGGCCCCGCCGCATCCACCGGATGGGGTCACGATCATCCCCGCAAGGGCTTCTTCACCGACACCTCGATCTGCATCGGCTGCAAGGCCTGCGAGGTGGCGTGCAAGGAGTGGAACCGCAACCCCGTGGACGGCAACCTGGAGATCCTGGGTTCCAGCTACGACAACACCGGCGCGCTGGGTGCAAATACCTGGCGTCACGTCGCGTTCGTCGAGCAAGGCCAGGACCGCATCGAGGAAGCCAGGGAGTCGGGCCGCAAGCTCGTCGGTCTCGGCATGCCGACGATCGGGCCGAAGCCCGGTCGCCGGCGCGGCGACCTGCCCTCCGGTGACTTGGACGGTGTGGACACCACCCCGCCGGACACCCCGGAGTTCCGCTGGCTGATGAGCTCGGACGTGTGCAAGCACTGCACCAACGCGGGCTGCCTGGACGTGTGCCCCACCGGTGCTATCTTCCGCTCCGAGTTCGGCTCCGTCGTGGTCCAGGAGGACATCTGCAACGGCTGCGGTACCTGTGTGGGCGCCTGCCCCTTCGGTGTGATCGAGCGTCGCGACGACGGCACGGTCTCGGCCCGGGTGGAGCACGACGGGGAGGTGCCCGGCATGGGCACCGCCAAGAAGTGCACCCTGTGCTACGACCGGTTGGTGGACGGCGAGCAGCCGGCCTGCTCGGCCACCTGCCCCACCACCTCCATCAAGTTCGGCGACCATGACGACCTGGTGGACGATGCCCAGGAGCGCCTGCACCAGCTGCATGACCGCGGCATGACCGAGGCCCGCCTGTACGGGGCGAACCCCAAGGACGGCGTCGGTGGCATCGGCTCGGTGTTCCTGCTGCTGGACGAGCCCGAGGTGTACGGCCTGCCGCCGGACCCCCAGGTCTCCACCAAGTACCTGCCGCAGATGTACCTCAAGGCCGGGATCGCCGCGGCCGGGATGATCGCGGCCACCGCCCTGGCGTTCGTGGGAGGCAAGAAGTGAGCATCTCCGAGTTCGACTCCGATCGTCCGCCGCTGCAGCCCCGCAAGGCCCGCTTCGCGGGCGGGGGGCGCCGTCGCCGCAAGCCGGCCGGTCAGGTGGGGGCCGACGGCTCCCGCGGGATGGCCCTGGTGGACGACGTCCAGTTCGATTCGTACTACGGCCGCCAGGTGGTCAAGGCACCGCCGTGGCGGGGCCCCATCGCCGTCTACCTGTTCCTGGGTGGCCTGGCGGGTGGCTCCTCGCTGCTGGCATTCGGTGGTCAGCTGACCAATCGCCCGGCACTGCGGCGCAACGGCCGCCTGCTGGCGCTGGGCGCGGTGGGCGTGGGCACCCTCTCGCTGATCGAGGACCTGGGCCGCCCGGAGCGCTTCCTGAACATGATGCGCACCGTGAAGATCTCCTCCCCGATGAGCCTTGGCACCTGGATCCTGGCCAGCTTCGGCACCATCTCCGGTGTGCTGGGCGCGGTCGAGGTGGACCGTCTCACGGGGGAGAAGGTGCCGCTGGGCGCGCTTCGTCCCCTGCTGAAGGGCATGGAGGGGCCGGCATCCATCGGGCAGGTCGCCCTGGGCCCGGGCCTGGCTGCGTACACCGGTGCCCTGCTGGGTGACACCGCGGTTCCCACGTGGTCCGCGGGCCGCCACCACATGTCCTATCTCTTCGCCTCCTCCGCCTCGCTGGCCTCGGGTGGCGCGGCGATGATCACGTCCCCGGTGGACCAGGCCCGTCCTGCCCGTGTCCTGGCAGCGGCAGGCGTGGTCGGTGATGTGCTCAGCATGAGGGCGATGAAGGAGTCCATGCATCCGCTCGAGGCGGAGCCGCTGGAGGAGGGAAAGCCCGGTCAGATGCTGGAGTGGGCCGAGCGCCTCGCCATCGGCGGCGGCGTGCTTGCGGTCCTCGGCGGCCGCAGCCGCGCTCTGTCCGTCATCGGCGGTGCTGCACTCGTGGCGGCCTCGGCCCTCACCCGGTTCGGCGTTCTCGAGGCCGGCCTGGAGTCCGTGAAGGATCCGCGCCGCGTCATCGAGCCGCAGAAGGCACGCCTGGCTGCCCGGCGTGCGGCCGGCATCAACGACGACTCGATCACCACCAGCCTCTGAGCTGAGGCCCGTACCGCCGCCCCACCCCCAGCGGCGCATGAGGGCGGTACGACCAGAAGGACGTTTCCGTTCCACAGATCGCGATCTGTGGAACGGAAACGTCCTTCTCGCGTGCTGGGGGCCGGCTCAGCGTACGCGGATGGCCCGTCGGGCCGGCCCTGGTGCAGGTGCTTCGCTCAGCGCACGTCGATGCCGGAACCGGCGACGGTCTCACCGATCACCGGGTAGCCCGGCACCTCACCGACGACCAGCAGGCCACCGGAGGTCTGTGCATCGGCCAGCAGCAGCAGGTCCTCCTCGGTGATGCCTGAGCCGGCCCGGACGGAGTCCCGCACCCAGTCCAGGTTGCGGCGGGTGCCGCCGGAGATGTAGCCGTCGCGCAGGGCCTCGGCGGCGCCGTCGATCAGTGGCACCGCGGCGCGGTCGATCACCGCTCCCACACCGGAAGCGCGCATCATCTTGTAGAGGTGGCCCAGCAGCCCGAAACCGGTGACATCGGTGGCGGCCTTCGCACCGGCATCGAGGGCAGCGATCGAGGCGTCCCGGTTCAGGGCGGTCATGGTGTCGATGGCGGCCTGGGACACCTCACCGGTGGTCTTCTGCCGGTTGTTCAGCAGCCCCACACCGAGCGGCTTGGTGAGGGTAAGGGGCAGGCCGGCCTCTGCGGCGTCGTTGCGCAGAAGGCGGCCGGGGTGGGCGGTGCCGGTGACCGCCATGCCGTACTTGGGTTCAGGATCGTCCACGGAGTGGCCGCCGATCACGGGCACCCCGGCTTCCTGGGCGACGGCGAGACCACCGCGCAGCACCTCCCGCAGCAGGTCGAAGGGGAGCACGTCACGCGGCCAGCCGACCAGGTTGATCGCTACCACCGGGGTGCCGCCCATGGCGTAGATGTCGGAGAGGGCATTGGCGGCGGCGATACGGCCCCAGTCGAAGGGATCGTCCACCACCGGGGTGAAGAAGTCGGCGGTGGACAGCACCGCGAGGCCGTCCTGCACGCGGACCGCGGCGGCGTCGTCACCGTCGTCCAGGCCCACGATCACCGAGTCGAACTGCTGCCCGGCCAGTGCCGAGACGGCCTCCTCCAGTTCGCCCGGCGGGATCTTGCAGGCGCACCCTCCGCCGTGGGCCATCGTCGTCAACCGGGGCATCTCAGCAGTCATGCGCTCAGTCTAGGCTGGCTGTCGAGGGGGCGGCAGGGACGCCGTGCCTGGTCAGTCCGGTGCGGCATGCGGGGACAGCGAAGGGGAGAGCGATGGAACAGCACGGAGTTGGTCGGCGCTCGATGCTGCTGCGTGGGGGAGTGCTCGTGATGGCCGCTGCCTCGGGCTGTTCACGGATCGGGGACCTGGGGAAGCGCCTGACAGGGCACCCTGAGGCCCGGTCGCTGCGGCCCAGCCAATGCCTGCTGCCGGCGGACGTCGACCTCGAGGCCGAAGCGGCGCAGCTTCGCCAGCGCAAGAAGGAGCTCGATGAGCTCCACGGCGTGGTCTACGACGTTCAACCCTGGGAGCCTGATGGCGACATGCGTTTCACGGTCTCGACGCTGGCAGTCTCTCCGGACGGGACCCGGATTATGGCGCATGAGTCGCGGGACCGCTCGCACCTCGGCCTCGCCGAGGAGTACGGCACCATCACCTGGGACAGCGCCACCGGCGAGGTGCTCGGCCGCACCCGGATGAGCAGCGGGGACATCGCCTGGCACCCCACCGACGACCGTCTTGCGGTGATCGGCGAGGTTGCTGTGGACCTCACCGATCCGGCCGGTGAACCCAGTGAGTATTCGTAGTCGTGGGAGCCACCGAATCTTGCTCTTGGGGACCGCCGATCGTGCCGACGGGGGCCAGTAGCCGCCGCGGTGGGGACCACTGGCTCCCGCCGGCATCGGGTCACTGGGGCAGTGCGGTGTGTTCTCGCATGTTCCTGTCGCCGGTGTCGATCCAGATTGTGTTGTGCACGATGCGGTCCATGATCGCATCGGCGTGGACTGCTCCACCGAGCCGGGCGTGCCAGTCCTTCTTCGGGTACTGGGTGCAGAACACGGTCGAGCCGGTGTCATAGCGGCGCTCGAGCAGTTCCAGCAGCATCGAACGCATTCCCTCGTCAGGATGGTCCAGCAGCCACTCGTCGATCACCAGCAGCGAGAACGTGGAGTACTTCCGCAGGAACTTCGTCTGGCCCTGCGGCTTGTCCTTTGCCAGGGCCCAGGCCTCTTCGAGGTCGGGCATTCGGATGTAGTGGGCTCGGAGCCGGTGCTGGCAGGCCTGCTTCGCCAGCGCGCAGCCGAGGTAGGACTTCCCTGAGCCGGTGAAGCCCTGGAAGACCACGTTCTGTTGCCGCTGGATGAAGGAGCAGGTTGCCAGTTGCGCGATCACGTTCCGGTTCAGTCCCCGTTCCTCGACCAGATCCAGCCGCCGCAGGTCCGCTCCGGGATAACGCAGCCCCGCCCGGCGGATCAGACCCTCGACCTTTCCATGATTGAAGATGGAATGCGCCTCGTCCACGATCAGCTGGAGCCGTTCCTGGAACGACATCCCCAGCACGTGAGCCTCATCCTGGGCATCGATCGCGTCCAGCAGCGCGGTCGCGCCCATCTCGCGCAGCTTCCGCTTCGTGTCGTTATCGATCACGCTCACCGGACACCTCCGGCGTAGTAGTCGGCGCCACGGACGTATCCGCCGTCTTCCGCGGGTTCCTCGCGGGGTGGACGCAGGGCGGCGACCTTGTCCTGCCCGGTGGCCAAGATCGGGTGCAGATGCGCATAGCGCGGTGAACGGACCCGTCCCGTCAGCGCGAGTGCGCAGGCCGCCTCGACCCGATCTACGGAGAAGCGGCGAGAGAGCCGTAGCACCGCCAACGCGGGATCCAGGCCCTGTTCCACGATCGGCACGGACTCGAAGATCCGCTGGATCACGATCACCGTGGCCGGCCCGACCCGATCTGCCCACGCCCGCACCCTCTGCGCGTCCCAGGCCTGGAAACGCTCGCCCGCAGGTAGGTCCGCGTCGTTGGTGCGGTACTCATTGCTCGCGGTCTCCGGGAGCAGCAGGTGACTGGTCAGTCGCTGGCTGCCCTGATAGATCTCCAGCGTCCGGGCCGTGATGCGCAGATCGACCTTCGCGCCGATGTGCGCGAACGGCGCGGAGTAGAAGTTCCGCGCGAACGTGACGTGCCCGTTCCTGCCCACTCGTCGTCCGTAGTGCCATGTCGAGATCTCGTAGGGCACCGCCGGCAGCGGCGTCAGCAGCGGCCGCTCCTCCGCGTCGAACACGCTGGCGCGGGATCCGGGCCGCTTCTGGAACGGCTCCGCGTTATAGGCCTCCATCCGCTGCCCGATGGCGGCTGCAAGTTCGGGCAGGGACGTGAATCGCTGATCCCGCAGCCCGGCGATGACCCAGGTCGCGACGTGCGCGACGGTGTTCTCCACGCTCGCCTTGTCTTTCGGTTTCCGCACCCTCCCCGGGAGCACCGCCGCCGAGTAATGCGCTGCCATCTCGCGATACGCATCGTTCAGGACGATCTCGCCCTCGCGGGGGTGCTTCACCACACCGGTCTTGAGGTTGTCCGGAACGATCCTCGGGACCGTCCCGCCCAGCGCCTCGAACATCGCTACGTGCGCTCGCAGCCAGGACTCCTGGCGCATATCCAGCGCCGGGAAGCAGAACGCGTAACGAGAAAAAGGCAGGCAGGCAACGAACAAGAACACCTTCGAGACCTCGCCGGTGACCGGATCGGCCAGCTCCATCGTGGGGCCGGACCAGTCGACCTCCACGCTCTGGCCGGCCTTGTGACCGACTCTCGAAGCGGCACCGGTGACCATGACGTGGTGCTGGTAGGTGCGGCAAAACCGGTCATACCCCATCGCCGGATCCCCAGCCGCCGTGGTCGCGTCGAAGTACTCGCCGTGCAACAGCTTCAGCGTCACGCCGACCCTGGCCATCTCTCGATGGACCTGTTCCCAGTCCGGCTGTGCGAACACGCTCTCGTGCTCGCCCCGGCCCGGGAACAACCGGGCATACACCTGCTCATCGGCGACGTCCGCGATATCGCCCCACCCGATCCCTGCAGCGTCAGCGGCCTCGAACACCGCCCTCACGGACTTGCGGGACATGCCCTGCGAGGACGAAATCGCTCGCCCCGACAGACCTTCTGCGCGCAGCTGGAGCACCAGCTTCGCCCTGATCTTCCGTACCATTCCAGATTGCTCCTTCCGCCGCGTGCCCTATACACACGGCGGAAGGAGCGTAGACAGAGCGGCCCCAACGACACCACTGGTGGTCCCGAACGACGCCACCGCTACGGCAGCGACGTGGCACCCGAACCCTCGATCAGCGGACCCCAGCGAGGCGAATATTCACCCAGCACGCACCTGCTGGGGCACTGGATCGGCGAGGAGTGGATGGGCGCTGTGATCAACCAGGTGCGGTTCTCCCCGGACGGCACCCAGTTGGTCACCTGCGGACTGGATCGAACACTGCGCCTGTGGAGCACGACGGAGGGAACCTGTGACCCCGGTGAGGTGGTGGAGCTCGGGGACATGGATACCTGGTACCTGTCCTATTCCCCGACAGGTGACCAGCTCGTGGTGGCGGGGGGCGAAGGGCCGTTCCACCGGTACGACCCGGGCTCGGGGACGCGGATCGGTGTTCACGCCGAGGGCGTCGAATTCCTGGACGAGCCCGTCTACGAACCGGAAGGCACCCTGCTGGCGGGAATTGGGGACGGCACTGTTCTGGTGGTCGCGCCCGACGGGTCGGAGAGCACGATCCCAGAACCGGTGGAGGGCTACAGTCTCGCTGGGGCCGCTGCGTCGGCCGATGGCCGCCTCGCGGTGGTGTCCAACCGCGGGGACCTGGTGGCTCTGTGGGACCGGCACACCGGCACGGTCCAGGAGCTGCCCGGCGGCCCGGAGGAGACCGTACGGCTCACCTGGGCACCGGATGGGAAGGTGCTGTACGCGCTCTCGCTCCGTGAAGGGATCCTCGCCTGGGACGGCGAGAGCTGGAAGGCCTTCGACCTCCCCGACTGACCCAGGTCACCCGAGCCCCGATTGCCTGGCCGACGCTGCCGGGCCCTTGTCCTCAATGCTGTCCCCGCGACCTGGTACTTTAGTTAGTGGAGGCGTACGTGTCCTGGTGGGCGCCCCGGTCTTCAAAACCGGTGAGACCGAGCATCTCGGTCTGGCGGGTTCGATTCCCGTCCGCCTCCGCCAGCATGCCCCCGTGCCGCGACGAGGAGGTCCACGATGAGCACCGAGGACCCGCGCCGGCGGATCCCCCGTACCGATCAGCTGCTGGCCCACCCCCGGGTGCAGGCCGCCGGGGAGGCCATGAGCGAGCGCGTGGTGCGGGACATCGTCAGTGCCGCACAGGACCGCGCCCGACGCGGTGACATCACCCCCGAGCAGGTGCTGGAGGAGATCCTGGCGGCCGTGGGGGAGCGGCCCGCTGCCTCCCTGCGCCCGGTGCTGAACGCGACCGGCGTCATCGTCCACACCAACCTCGGCCGGGCACCGCTGTCCGAGGCGGCCCGTCGTGCCCTCGCCGATGCCGCCGGGTACACCGACGTCGAGTTCGACCTCGCCACCGGCGCCCGCTCCCGCCGCGGCGCCGGAGCCCGGGCGGCCCTGCTGGCCGCCTGCCCTGAGGCCGAGGACGCGCTGGTGGTCAACAACGGTGCCGCCGCCCTGGTGCTGGCCACCACTGCCCTCGCCGGCACGGGTGAGGTGGTGCTCAGCCGCGGGGAGATGATCGAGATCGGCGCCGGGTTCCGCCTGCCGGACCTGATCGCCTCCACCGGGGCGCGCCTGTGCGAGGTGGGCACCACCAACCGCACCCACCTGGGCGATTACACCGACGCATTCGGCGATTCCACCGGGTGCGTGCTCTCCATCCACACCAGCAACTACCGGGTCATCGGCTTCACCAGCACCGTGCCGATCTGCGAGCTCGCCCCCGCCTGCCACCAGGTAGGCCTGCCCCTGGTGGCGGACCTGGGGAGCGGTCTCCTGGAACCCGAGTCCTTGCTGCCCGGTGAGCCCGATGCCCGCACAGCGCTGCGTGACGGTGCCGACCTGGTGATCACCAGTGGTGACAAGCTGCTGGGCGGCCCCCAGGCCGGGATCCTGCTGGGGCGCCGCGAGGTCATTGCCCGCCTGGCCCGCCACCCCCTGGCCCGTGCGGTGCGCGCCGACAAGCTGGCCCTGGCAGCGGTGGAGGCCACCCTCACCGGCCCCGTCCCACCCGTCCTCGCCGCCCTGCGCACCGACGCCGATGAGCTGCGTGAGCGCACGATGCGGATGGCAGAGCGCCTGGACGCCCCGGTGGTGGAGCACGACGGCCGCGTGGGCGGCGGCGGGGGTGCGGAAGTGCCGCTGCCCGGCTGGGCGATCTCCCTGGACGAGCAGCTCGCCGCCCCCCTGCGCACCGGCGATCCGTCCGTCGTGGGCACCGTGCGGGACGGCGCCTGCCTGCTGGACCTGCGCTGCGTGCCCGAGGAGGAGGACGACGCGCTCGTCGCCGCCGTGCTCGCCGCGAGGAAGCGCACGGCACGCATCGATCCGGCTGCCGACACCGAGCGCGCAGTGGCTCCGGGCACTGAGGAGGACGCACGATGATGCAGGTCATCGCCACCGCCGGCCATGTCGACCACGGCAAGTCCACCCTGATCCGCGCGCTGACCGGCATCGAACCGGACCGCTGGGCGGAGGAGAAGCGTCGCGGCCTCACCATCGATCTCGGCTTCGCCTGGACCGCCCTGCCCTCGGGCCGCGGGGTCTCCTTCGTGGACGTCCCCGGCCACGAACGGTTCCTCGGGAACATGCTGGCGGGCCTGGGACCGGCCCCCATCGTGTGCTTCGTGGTGGCGGCCGATGAGGGCTGGCAGGCCCAGTCCGATGACCACCGTGACGCCATCGCGGCCCTCGGTATCGATCAGGGCGTCATCGCCATCACCCGCGCTGATCTCGCACCCGAACGAGTGGACCAGGTGATCTCCCAGGTGCGCGCCGAACTGGCCGGCACCGGCCTGGCGGACGTGCCTGCCGTCCCCGTCTCCGCCGTCACCGGTGAAGGACTGGACGAGCTGCGGAGCGCTCTGGACGAGGCGGTCGCCGCCGCACGGCAGCCGTCGGCCACCGACCGGGTGCGGCTGTGGGTGGACCGCTCCTTCACCATCTCGGGTGCGGGTACCGTGGTCACCGGCACCCTCGCCGCCGGCACCCTGACGGTGGGCGATCGTCTGCAGCTGCACGGTGCGGAACGAAGCGGCGGCATGGCGGTGCGGGGGCTGCAGAGCCGCGGTGGCCCGGTGGACCAGCTGGGGCCGGTGAGTCGGGCCGCGGTGAACCTGCGCGGCATCGACCAGGAGCAGATTTCTCGTGGCGATGTGCTGCTCACGCCCGATGCCTGGGAGCTCACCGATCAGCTCGACGTGCGCGGTTTGACCGGCAACGCCCTGGGCGATGCCCCGGAGGAGCTCACCGCGCATGTGGGCACCGCCGCTGTCACGGCCCGGGTGCGCCCCCTGGGGGCCGAGCATGCGCGCCTCACCCTGGACCGCGCCCTGCCGCTCGCGGTGGGGGACCGCCTGGTGCTGCGCGGCAGCGGTTCCCGCGCCGTGTACGCCGGGGTGCAGGTGCTGGACGTCGACCCTCCTGCGCTGGACCGGCGCGGCGACGGTGCCCGGCGCGCCGATGCTCTCGCGCAGCTGCCGCTTTCCGGGGATGTCGCGGTGGAGGTGCGGCGTCGTGGTGCGATCCGCGCGCAGCTGCTCGAGCGGCGCGGTATCGAGGTCCCCGATCCGCTGCCCACGGGGATCCAACCGGTGGGCCAGTGGCTGGTGGACGCCGAGGCCCTGGCAGGCTGGACCGAGCAGCTGCGCGAGGCCGTCGCTGCCCATGCCCGCGCCAACCCGCTGGCAGCGGGCCTGCCCGCCAAGTCCGCACTGGACTCCCTGCGACTGCCCGACGAATCACTGCTCGATCCGGTGGTGCGCGCAGCCGATCTGGAGCACGCCGACGGGCGACTGCGCGACCCCCGCAGCACGCAGGGTCTCGGTGCGGCCGAGGCAGGAGTCGTGGCTCTCGAGCAGCGTCTGGGTGAGAAGCCGTTCCAGGCCCCGGAGGCCGAGGACCTCGCCGCCTGGCACCTGGGGCCCAAGGAGCTGGCGGCCGCAGAGCGGCTGGGGAGGATCCTGCGCCTGCCGGACTCGGTGGTGCTGCTGCCCACTGCGCCGGCCCTGGCGATGCGAGAACTGGCGGGGCTGCCGCAGCCGTTCACCACCAGTCAGGCCCGTCAGGCGCTCGAGACCACCCGAAGGGTGGCGATCCCGCTGCTGGAGCACCTGGACTCACGAGGCTGGACCCGCCGGGTGGATGCGGGCCACCGGAAGATCGTGCGCTGAGGTTCGCGGTGCCGGCGCGCCGCCCGGCTCAACGCTGCTGAGCCAACCAGTACCGGTGAGCCTCGACCAGGGTTTTCCTGGTGGCGGTCTGATCGGAGAGACCGGCCACGGCCATCGGTGAGGTGGGGGACTCCCATAGGGCGATGACCTCCACCTGGCTGCCGTCACGCAGCTGCGCGATCGCGACAGTGCGCGGCGCCCGCCCGGGAGGCGGCACCAGCCGGTGCAGCTGATCCCAGCGCAGCGAGTGCGCAGGGCCGGTGAAGCCCTGCCAGGTGAATCCGTCCCCGTCGATCCGGAGCCCGCTGCGCAGGGCGGCACGTAGGAGGAACAGGCCGGCACCGATCCCCATCAGGGCGGGGATGAAGAGCAGCAGTGGCCACATGGACTCCAGCACGATCGACAGCGCCACGGCAGCGATCGCCACAGCGACCCCCATCAGCGCTACCAAGGGCCCGACGACGACATTGATGCGCGCGGAGGCACTGCGGATGGTCTTGTTCACCGGAAGCTCCTGTTGCCTCGCATACGCTCCACCCTATGGGGAGTTGTCCCCATAGGCACGAGCCCTCCACCCCCGTAAGGTGAATGTCGTTGATCGGTGAACGGGGAGGCAGGACCATATCAGGGTTCTACGGTGGGGACACAGAGCAGATGCGAGCGCAGGCGCAGGCCTGCGAACTGGGCTCTCAGCGCATTCAGGACGTCACCGACGCGCTGGGCGTGGTAATTGATTCCGTACCCTGGTTCGGGCCGGACGCGATCGCGCTGCGCACCCTCTGGCATGGGACCGTGAAGCCCGGCATGATCGCCAAGGCGGAGGACATCCGCGCCAAGGGCGGCGAGCTCGACCAGCACGCGACGGAGCAGGATACGGCCTCCGGTACGGGTGGCGGGGCCGGCGGGGGCGCCGGTGCCGGTGGCGATGAAGGCGGGGGCGGCAGGGACGAGTACAGGCCCGGCGAGGAGACGTACCGGTACGGCGACGGCCTGGATTATGGCGACCTGGCCACCCGCGCCGGCGACGAGCGCCCGATCGGTCAGCACGGGGACGGCATCGGAGCGAAGACCCCGCCCTTCGAGGGAGACTGGGGATCCGCATCGGCTGAGGCCGGTGGGAGCTACTCCGGAGGTGCCCACACCACCACTGATCAGCACGGCAACGTCACCGCATCAGCAGGCGGGCGCGCCCAGGCCAGCGCAGGGGCCGAGGGCACCTTCCATGGCCCTGGTGGGGGGATGGCCGAGGCCTCAGCAGAGCTCGGCATCACCGGATACGGGGAGGCCGGCGCTACCTTCGGGCCCGACGGTGGAAGTGCAGGTGCCGCGATCGGCGCCGGTGCGTACGCCAACGCTGATGGATCGATCTACTTCGGCGGCATCGAGGCCGAGGGCAAGGCTGAGGCATTCGCTGGTGCCGAAGCACACGCCAATGCTTATTCGGGCTTGGTGCGCAACGATGACGGGCATGTCAACGGCATTGCTGCGGGCTTCGACGCGGGTGCGTTCGCCGGGGCCAAGGCCGAGGCCGAGTTCAAGATGGGTGCCCCGGGCGGATGGTTCTCCTCCGAGGTGAAGGCCGGCGTTGAGACCGGCGGGTCCATCGGCGCGGAGGCCGGCTACGAGTTCTCCACCGACAGGATCTCGTTCCGTCTGGGTGGTGCGCTGGCGCCGGGTGCAGGCGGATCGGCCGCAGGGGAGTTCTCCTTCCACCCCAACAACTTCGTCAACCCCTTCACCCCCGGGGACTACGACCCGGACGACGGCATCAGTGATCTCAAGGACTGGACCTCGGGGATCAGTCCCTGGTGGTGAGACCGGCGGCCCACTGCTGGTGCGCCTGGGAAACCAGCTGACCGCGCTCAAGGTAACCGCGTGACGCCCAGCGGCGATGGGTCTCACTGTTCTGAGGTTTCGAGATCGCCTTGACGTGCTCCACCGAGCCGTCGCGCAGCACCAGCTGCACGCAGGTCCCAGGATGGTCATCACCGGGGACCTGCACCTGCTGCACCTGGTCCCAGGGGATGAAGCGCCGTGCGCCGAGGGCAGGTGTCCAGGCAAGGCCGCGCTCGTCCAGGACTGCACCGCTGCGGAACCCCATCACCAGAAGCAGTGCGCCGATGATGAGGAACACGGCAGCACCGAGCAGTCCCCACAGCAGAGCGGTGTTCCCCGAGACGACGGTGCCGATGACGAAACCGGTGGTGGCCAGCACTGCAGCGACGACGAAGACGGCTCCCACGATGAACATCACGGTGCTGCCGCCGGAGCGCAGTTTCTTCATGGTCGAGCCCTCTCTTCGATGGTGAACACGTCGATGCTATCGACCATCCCGTCCGAACCCCCGATCACCGAGTCCTGTGGTGAGCCGACCAGCCTCATGGGCCGAGGTCAGGGCGTACGCCGTCTCCTGGTAGTGCGCATCGGCGTAGTTGCTTGCCCGTGCCAGGGTCATGGTGAGCGCGCTCACCGGGAGGACCCGCCCGTCCAACAGGTGCAGGGTCACCGTGTTCGGGCCACGGGCGGTGGTGGGTGAATATTCGCCTCGCTGGGGTCCGCTGATCGAGGGTTCGGGTGCCACGTCGCTGCCGTAGCGGTGGCGTCGTTCGGGACCACCAGTGGTGTCGTTGGGGCCGCTCTGTCTACGCTCCTTCCGCCGTGTGTATAGGGCACGCGGCGGAAGGAGCAATCTGGAATGGTACGGAAGATCAGGGCGAAGCTGGTGCTCCAGCTGCGCGCAGAAGGTCTGTCGGGGCGAGCGATTTCGTCCTCGCAGGGCATGTCCCGCAAGTCCGTGAGGGCGGTGTTCGAGGCCGCTGACGCTGCAGGGATCGGGTGGGGCGATATCGCGGACGTCGCCGATGAGCAGGTGTATGCCCGGTTGTTCCCGGGCCGGGGCGAGCACGAGAGCGTGTTCGCACAGCCGGACTGGGAACAGGTCCATCGAGAGATGGCCAGGGTCGGCGTGACGCTGAAGCTGTTGCACGGCGAGTACTTCGACGCGACCACGGCGGCTGGGGATCCGGCGATGGGGTATGACCGGTTTTGCCGCACCTACCAGCACCACGTCATGGTCACCGGTGCCGCTTCGAGAGTCGGTCACAAGGCCGGCCAGAGCGTGGAGGTCGACTGGTCCGGCCCCACGATGGAGCTGGCCGATCCGGTCACCGGCGAGGTCTCGAAGGTGTTCTTGTTCGTTGCCTGCCTGCCTTTTTCTCGTTACGCGTTCTGCTTCCCGGCGCTGGATATGCGCCAGGAGTCCTGGCTGCGAGCGCACGTAGCGATGTTCGAGGCGCTGGGCGGGACGGTCCCGAGGATCGTTCCGGACAACCTCAAGACCGGTGTGGTGAAGCACCCCCGCGAGGGCGAGATCGTCCTGAACGATGCGTATCGCGAGATGGCAGCGCATTACTCGGCGGCGGTGCTCCCGGGGAGGGTGCGGAAACCGAAAGACAAGGCGAGCGTGGAGAACACCGTCGCGCACGTCGCGACCTGGGTCATCGCCGGGCTGCGGGATCAGCGATTCACGTCCCTGCCCGAACTTGCAGCCGCCATCGGGCAGCGGATGGAGGCCTATAACGCGGAGCCGTTCCAGAAGCGGCCCGGATCCCGCGCCAGCGTGTTCGACGCGGAGGAGCGGCCGCTGCTGACGCCGCTGCCGGCGGTGCCCTACGAGATCTCGACATGGCACTACGGACGACGAGTGGGCAGGAACGGGCACGTCACGTTCGCGCGGAACTTCTACTCCGCGCCGTTCGCGCACATCGGCGCGAAGGTCGATCTGCGCATCACGGCCCGGACGCTGGAGATCTATCAGGGCAGCCAGCGACTGACCAGTCACCTGCTGCTCCCGGAGACCGCGAGCAATGAGTACCGCACCAACGACGCGGACCTACCTGCGGGCGAGCGTTTCCAGGCCTGGGACGCGCAGAGGGTGCGGGCGTGGGCAGATCGGGTCGGGCCGGCCACGGTGATCGTGATCCAGCGGATCTTCGAGTCCGTGCCGATCGTGGAACAGGGCCTGGATCCCGCGTTGGCGGTGCTACGGCTCTCTCGCCGCTTCTCCGTAGATCGGGTCGAGGCGGCCTGCGCACTCGCGCTGACGGGACGGGTCCGTTCACCGCGCTATGCGCATCTGCACCCGATCTTGGCCACCGGGCAGGACAAGGTCGCCGCCCTGCGTCCACCCCGCGAGGAACCCGCGGAAGACGGCGGATACGTCCGTGGCGCCGACTACTACGCCGGAGGTGTCCGGTGAGCGTGATCGATAACGACACGAAGCGGAAGCTGCGCGAGATGGGCGCGACCGCGCTGCTGGACGCGATCGATGCCCAGGATGAGGCTCACGTGCTGGGGATGTCGTTCCAGGAACGGCTCCAGCTGATCGTGGACGAGGCGCATTCCATCTTCAATCATGGAAAGGTCGAGGGTCTGATCCGCCGGGCGGGGCTGCGTTATCCCGGAGCGGACCTGCGGCGGCTGGATCTGGTCGAGGAACGGGGACTGAACCGGAACGTGATCGCGCAACTGGCAACCTGCTCCTTCATCCAGCGGCAACAGAACGTGGTCTTCCAGGGCTTCACCGGCTCAGGGAAGTCCTACCTCGGCTGCGCGCTGGCGAAGCAGGCCTGCCAGCACCGGCTCCGAGCCCACTACATCCGAATGCCCGACCTCGAAGAGGCCTGGGCCCTGGCAAAGGACAAGCCGCAGGGCCAGACGAAGTTCCTGCGGAAGTACTCCACGTTCTCGCTGCTGGTGATCGACGAGTGGCTGCTGGACCATCCTGACGAGGGAATGCGTTCGATGCTGCTGGAACTGCTCGAGCGCCGCTATGACACCGGCTCGACCGTGTTCTGCACCCAGTACCCGAAGAAGGACTGGCACGCCCGGCTCGGTGGAGCAGTCCACGCCGATGCGATCATGGACCGCATCGTGCACAACACAATCTGGATCGACACCGGCGACAGGAACATGCGAGAACACACCGCACTGCCCCAGTGACCCGATGCCGGCGGGAGCCAGTGGTCCCCACCGCGGCGGCTACTGGCCCCCGTCGGCACGATCGGCGGTCCCCAAGAGCAAGATTCGGTGGCTCCCACGACTACGAATACTCAGTGGGAACGTCAACGTGACGGATCTGGGCGAACGGCACGGTCGTCGCCCCCTCGAACAGGGGGGACCATGTGACCTGGTCCGGACTGATCTCGATCCGCCGTCGCGTCCCCACCAGCCACAGCCCGGCCCTGCCAGCAGCGCGACCGGCAGTCCCAGCAGCAGCGGGATCGCGCTGGGGCTGCGTGTGAGGGCGAAGCCGAGTACGGGGACGATCCCGAATACGACAGCCCCGATCACGAGCACTCCTGCCCCGATCCAGCGGATCCTGGTGGTCTTCCCGGGCGGGAAGACCAGAGGTGGCATGGTTGTGCTCCTCGTTCTGCTAGCGCTGGGTGGCGCTTGGATCATGGCATCTGCCGGGAGCCCAGCCAGTGCTGGTGCGCCGACTGCAGGATCGCTCCTGCTCGCTGGTACCAGGGGGAGATCCCGGTGCCGAAGTCGGACGGCTGCTGCTTCCGCAGCGACGTGACCAGGACGGTGCGCCCGTCGTCCAGCAGCAGCGCCACCGTGTCCCCGGGCTCGTGCTCACCGGGGACCAGTACCCGGGCGATCTGCTCCCAGGGGACCTGGGCGCGGGCACCGAACCCCTCGGCTCAGCCCGCGTTGCGGGGCTGCTTGACCGGCGGTTCGCCCAGCTCGACGTCCTCAGCTGTCACGGCCTCGACATCCCCACCGGTCACGGTGAGGCCTTCGATGCGACCCAGGGCCTCCAGGTCCGAGCGGGCCGCTTCCAGGTGTGCGGTCGCCGCCTCCGGGGCCACCAGGGTGACCTGCAGGATCGGGGTCTTCTGGGACACCTTCGCGTCGGACTTGATGCGGCGCACCGCGATCACCGCCTGCGCGAGCGACTCCAGCAGGGCGGGCTCGGCGCCACCCGAGGCCTCGCGCAGCGGGGCGGCCTCCGGCCAGGGCTGCGTGTGCACGCTGCCCTCGCGCCACCAGGACCACACCTCCTCGGTGGCGAACACGATCACCGGGGCGAACAGCCGCAGCAGCACCTCCAGGGCGATCGCCAGGGCCGCACGGGCAGACGCCGCGGCCTGCTCCCCGGCCTGCCCGTGGGCACGCTCCTTGACCAGCTCGATGTAGTCGTCGCAGAACATCCAGAAGAACGGCTCCACCACGTTCAGCGAGCGCGCGTAGTCCATGTCGTCGAAGGCGACCGTGGACTGCTCCACCACCTCGGCCAGGCGGGCCAGCAGGGCGCGGTCCAGCGGCTCGGTCACGGCCGACGGGTCCGCGGCGAGGCGACCGGCCGGATCGGCCGGGGCCGGGCCGAAGCCGAGGGCGAACTTGGAGGCGTTGAGGATCTTGATCGCCAGGCGGCGACCGACCTTCATCTGCCCCTCGTCGAAGGCGGTGTCCACACCCTGGCGGGCACTGCCGGCCCAGTAGCGCACCCCGTCGGAGCCGTGCTGCTGCAGCAGGCCGATGGGGGTGACCACATTGCCCTTGGACTTGGACATCTTCTTGCGGTCCGGGTCCAGGATCCAGCCGTTGATGGAGGCGTGGGTCCACGGCAGGGAGTCCTGCTGCAGGTGGGAGCGGACGATGGTGGAGAACAGCCAGGTGCGGATGATGTCGTGCCCCTGGGGGCGCAGGTCCATCGGGTACACCTTGGCGAACAGGTCCTCGTCGTGGCCCCACCCGCCGGCCAGCTGCGGGGTCAGCGAGCTGGTGGCCCAGGTGTCCAGGATGTCCGGGTCGGCGGTGAAGCCGCCGGGCTGGTCGCGCTGGGACTCCTCGAAGCCGTCCGGCACGTCGATCGTGGGGTCGATCGGCAGGGACTGAACCGGCGGGGTGAGCACCTGCTCGTAGTCGGTCTCGCCGTGCTCATTGACCGCGTACCAGATCGGGAAGGGCACCCCGAAGAAGCGCTGGCGGGAGATCAGCCAGTCGCCGATCAGGCCCTCCACCCAGTTGCGGTAGCGGGACTCCATGTGGGCGGGGTGCCAGGTCAGCTCGCGGCCCCGCTCGATCAGGCGGGAGCGCAGGCCGTCCTCGGTGTGGTCGCGACCACCGTTGGCCAGGTACCACTGGCGGCTGGTCACGTACTCCAGCGGCTTGTCGCCGTTCTCGTAGAACTTCACCGGGTGGGAGATCTTCTTGGGCTCGCCCACCAGGTCACCGGTCTCGGTGAGCATCTCCACCACGCGCTTCTGGGCGCTGAACACGGTGAGCCCCGCGAGCTCGGTGTAGCGGGCGGCGCCCTCCTCGGTGGTGATCCAGGGGGCGTCGGCCACGAAGCGGCCGTCGCGGCCGATCACCGAGCGGGTGGGCAGGTCCAGCTCGCGCCACCAGATCACGTCGGTGGAGTCGCCGAAGGTGCAGATCATGGCGATGCCCGCACCCTTGTCGGCCTGGGCCAGGGGGTGGGGGTTCACCGGCAGCTCCACCCCGAACAGGGGAGAGGTGACGGTGGTGCCGAACAGGTGCTGGTAGCGCTCGTCGTCGGGGTGGGCCACCAGGGACACGCACGCCGGCAGCAGCTCGGGACGCGTGGTCTCGATGAACACCTTCTCGCCTGAGCCATCGGTACGGGTGAAGCCGATGCGGTGGTAGGCGCCGTCGCGGTCGCGGTCCTCCTGCTCGGCCTGCGCCACGGCGGTGCGGTAGGTGACGTCCCACATAGTGGGGGCCTCGGCCTGGTAGGCCTGGCCGGCCTGCAGGTTCTCTAAGAACGCCTGCTGGCTCACGGCGCGGGAACGGGAGTCGATGGTCTGGTACGAGTAATCCCAGTCCACCGAGAGGCCCAGGGTGCGGAACACCTCCTCGAAGGACTTCTCATCGATCTCGGTGAGCTTCTCGCACAGCTCGATGAAGTTGCGGCGGGAGATCGGCAGCTGGTTGGCGGCCTTGGACGACTTGTTGTCGCCGCCCTCCTGCGGGGGAGTGAAGTCGGGGTCGTACGGCAGCGACGGATCGCAGCGCACCCCGTAGTAGTTCTGCACCCGGCGCTCGGTGGGCAGGCCGTTGTCGTCCCAGCCCAGCGGGTAGAAGCAGTTCTTGCCGCGCATGCGCTGGTAGCGCACGATCATGTCGGCCTGGGAGTAGCCGAACACGTGGCCGATGTGCAGGGAGCCGGATGCGGTGGGCGGCGGGGTGTCCACGCTGAACACCTGATCGCGGGTGGTGTCGCGGTCGAAGGCGTAGTCCTGGCGCTCGCTCCATACGCCGTCCCACTTGGTCTCCAGACCCTCCAGGGAGGGGCGGTCGGGGACGGTGGATCCGGTGGTGGATCCGGGGAGGGCGTGGCCGGTGGTGCCGGCGTCCGGGCGCGCAGAGGTATCGGTCATGGGCGCCATTGTTCCAGGATGCGGGCGAGGGTGCACGACGGGGGCGGTGTCGGTGCGGTCACGCCGCCGCTGCCCGCGCCCCCATGCGCAGCCACCATCCCCCCTTGCCCTCGTCTATCGGGCGCCTCGGTGCGGATTCCTGGGATATGGGGGCGTGGATGCCAGGAAACTGCACCGAGGTGCGAGGGAGCCGTGCTCACGGCACGCGGGCGGTCCACTCCTCGGTGCCGAACTTCGTCTCCACCAGCTCGCGGGCACGGGCCAGCTCGGCATCGGTGTAGGTGGCAGGGCGGGTGTCATAGTGGCCGCGGAAATGGTCCAGGAACCCGTCGATGATCTGCTCACGGGCCAGGCCCGTCTGGGAGCGCATCGGGTCCACCCGCTTGTTGGCGCTGCGGGTGCCCTTGTCCGAGAGCTTCTCGCGGCCGATGCGCAGCACCTCGCCCATCTTGTCGGCGTCGATGTCGTAGGCCATGGTCACGTGGTGCAGCAGCACGCCGCCGGCGAAGCGACGCTGCGCGGCACCGCCGATCTTGCCCTGCTCGGAGGCGATGTCGTTAAGCGGCACGTACCGGGCCTTCACCCCGATCTCGGCAAGGGCGCCCATCACCCAGTCGTCCAGGTACGCGTAGGCCTGCTCGAAGCTGAGCCCCTCCACCAGGGAGGTGGGCACCACCAGGGAGTAGGTGAGGCAGTTGCCGGGCTCCATGAACATGGCCCCACCGCCGGTGATGCGACGCACCACCCCGATGCCGTGCTTTCGCGCGCCCTCGGCGTCGATCTCGTTGCGCAGCGACTGGTAGGAGCCGATCACCACCAGCGGTGAGTCCCAGTCCCAGATGCGGAACAGGGGCGGGCGGCGGCCGGCGGCCACCTCCAGCGGCAGCACCTCGTCCAGGGCCACGTGCATCACCGGTTCCATCACCGCCGGTTCGAACACGTCGAAGGTGAGCTCGTCCCAGCTGCTGGCATGACCGAGCGCTCGTCGCACCGCGATCGCGACGGCCTCGGCGTCGAAGCCGATCATCTGCACGGGCTCCGGCCGGGCGTCCAGGCGCGCGGTGATCGCGGCGCCCAGCTCGGCGGCGGTCGCCTCCACCGGCATCCCCACCAGGGCGGCGTTGATGTCCTCCAGGGCGTCGTCGGGCTCCAGGAAGAAATCGCCGAACACGTGGACGGAGGCGATCTTCTCGTCACTGGCCTCGACGTCGACGGAGACTAGCTTGCCTCCGCGCACCTTGAACTCTCCGCGCAATGGAACTCCTCGAATAGATCGGGCGCCGCTGCCGATCGGTGACAGGGGCGCGATGGTGGTGGCCGGGACGGCCGGGTCAGGGCTTGGTGGCCAGGGACAGCAGGGCCCCGTGCACGGCAGTGACCAGGTCCTCAGCGGTGTCCCCCTTGGCGGCCTGGATGATGTAGGTGCGGCCGTCGAACTCACGGGTCACCCGCGGCAGCAGGGTCGTCCAGTTCTTCGATCGTCCCACCGAGACCAGGAACGTGCCCGCCCGCGGATCGCCCTCGCGGTGCAGGCGCACCGCCAGTGCATCCGGCTCGAGATCGGGCTGACGGCGCGGCACCAGTGGGAACCCGGCAGCGGCCAACATCTGCGGGTCGAACACATCCCACAGCAGGGCGCGGGCCTCCTCCATCGCGTGCGAGGCGGGCTCCCCGATGAACTCGGGCACCGACGGCGCGTACGTCGGGTCGTCGTGGCGGCGCTCGCCGGAGGCGATGCCGCGCAGGCGCCGCTCCGCCCGGCCACGGCTCTCCTCGTCGGGGAGGGCACCGATGTTCAACGGGTGGGACCGATGCGGGCGAGTGCCCACCAGCCACACCGGTGAGCCCTCCTCGACCGCGTCGAACTCCACCCCGAGCCCTGTGCCGCTGGCCCCCACCTGCAACCAGGCTCCGCGGCCGCGGCGGCTGGTGGAGAACCGCACCGGACGGCCGTACAGCTCGGCGGCCACCAGGCGCAGGGTGTCCAGGTGCGAGCGGAACTCCTTGACCACGTCCTGATCGAGCAGGATCCGCGGAGAGACCGCCCGGTACACCGAGGTGGCCGGGGCGTCCTCCCCGAACTCACCGATCAGGCGCCAGAAGTCGGCTCGCTTGGAGTCCTTCTTCACCAGACGCTTGGCCAGGGCCGCCCAGGTGGTGCGGATCAGGTGCTCGTCCTTGACGTCCAGGGAGCTCTTGCGGTGCTTGGGCAGCAGCAGCACGAGGCGGCTCGCCGGCGTGGGCAGCGCAGCCAGCGCAGCGGTGACGGCGCCGGCCTCGATCGTGCCGTCCACGATCACCTTGATCGCGATGCGGTCCTCGGCCCCGGAGGTCAGCGGCGCCTCGAGGTCGAACAGATCGCTACCGGAACGCGAGGAGGTGCGGAACGCGGTGGCCGGTGCGTCAATCCCGGCGATCACCTGGCAGAAGGCCTTGCGGGCCTTCGGGTCGCGCAGCAGGTACTCCAGCAGATAGCGGGCCATCTCCTCACGCTTGGTGCGCTTGCCCGGGCCGTTCTCGGCAGGTGCACTGCCGTTGGATGCTGCTGATCCGGTGGCTGCTGCGGGACCGGAGGCACCACCGGCAGCGGCACGCTGGGACATGTCGAACGCGTAGGAGATCATGCGTCCGGTGGACAGGTTCGAGGCGGCCACGGCGTGCTCCTTCTGTCGGGTGGGCGCGGGCGCGCCACCTGCTCACTCTACGGAACTGGGCCCCGGCAGGGCAGGTCCGATCCCCGATCAGCGGCCCTGCGCGTAGATCTGCCGCACCAGATCCTCGATGGCGGGCTCGGCGAGGGACAGGTCCCGCACCTCGGCCTGCGCGCTGATCGCCGCCAGCAGGGCCGGGACGGTCAGCTGGCTGCCGTGGAAGCGGATCCGGTGACGGATCCCCTCGGCCTCCACGGTGCCCGGTTCGGCCCCGACCGGAAGGTCCAAGCGTGCCCGGGGCTCGGCGAGGTCCACCACCAGTTCACGGGGTGCGCCCAGGCTCTCGCGGAACCCGGCCAACGGCCCGTCGTAGGCGATGGAACCGGAGCCCAGCACCACGATCCGTTCGCACAGCCGCTCCACATCGCTCATGTCGTGCGTGGTCAGGAACAAGGTGGTGCCGCGCTCGGCACGGTCCTCACGCAGGAAGCGTCGCAGCCCCTCCTTGGAGACCATGTCGAGCCCGATCGTCGGCTCGTCCAGGATCACCAGCGCGGGGGAGTGCAGCAGCGCCGCGGCCACCTCGCCGCGCATCCGCTGGCCCAGGGACAGCTGCCGCACCGGCTGGTCCAGGAACGGTGCCAGGTCCAGGCCGTCGACCAGCCGGGCAAGGCGTGCGTCGCGCTGGGCGTCGGTGAGGCGGTGCATCGCCGCGAGGATCCGGTAGGAGTCGCGCAGCGGCAGGTCCCACCACAGTTGGGAGCGCTGCCCGAACACCACCCCGATCTCCCGGGCAAGCTGCCTCCGCTCCGGTACCGGCCGCCTGCCGAGCACCCGCACCTGCCCGCTCGTGGGCTGCAGGATCCCGGTCATCATCTTGATGGTGGTGGACTTGCCGGCGCCGTTGGCGCCCACGAACCCGACCGCCTCGCCGCGCTGCACGGTGAGGGTCACGTCGTCCACCGCCCGCACCACACGCTTGCGGCGCAGTCGGGATCCCTCGGCCTTGGTGCGCACCACGTAGTCGCGCCGCAGCTCCTCGAGCACGACCGCGGGGTCGTCGGGGTCGTCGGGGGTGGGGTCGGTGCTCATCCGCCTGCTCCTGTGTACTTGCGGACCCCCGCACGCCACAGCAGGGCGGCGACGGTCCAGGTGAGGATCGCGGCCGGTACACCCATCCAGCCGGTCCACTGCGGTAGCAGCGTCGGCCCGGGCAGGTCCAGCAGCACGAGGGTGGGGGCGTAGGCGACCAGCGTCGCCGGGATCACGAAGGTGAAGAACGCGCGCATCGGCAGCGCGAACACGGCACTGGGGGTGGTGGCCACGTAGTTGCCGCCATAGGTGAAGGCGTTGGCGAACTCGCGACCGTCGATCAGCCAGAACTGCATCGCCCCGGCCATCGTCAGCAGCGCACCGAAGATCGCGGCGCCGGCCAGTGGTGCGATCACCGCGAGTGCCACCGTGGCGGGGGTGGGGGAGAAGCCGGCGATGCCGAGGGCCACCACGTACATTCCAAGGCCCACTACGATCCGGCCCAGGCGCCGCAGCGAGAGGTCCAGGCTGGAGATCTGCAGCAGCATCGGCACCGGCCGGATCAGCAGGGTCTCCAGCTTCCCGGAGCGGATGTAGGTGGAGAGCCCGTCGATCTCGCCCAGCAGCAGATCAGCGATGCCGAAGGCCAGGGCCCCCAGCCCGTACACCACCGCCACCTGCGGCAGGGTCATCCCGCCGAGGGTGCCCACGTTCGCCAGGATCACCCACAGCTCCAGGAACTCCACCGCCACGATCAGCACCTGCCCGGCCAGGTCCGAGACGAAGCTGGTGCGGTAGGCGGCCTGGGAGCGGATCCGGGAGCCGTACAGGGTGCGCACCATGTGTGCAGTGGACACCGGCCGGTCCGCTCGGGGGGTCGAGGTCTCAGCCACCCTGCACCTCCACCGACCGCACCCCGGCGCGCAGCATCAGCACCGCGGCACCAGCGAGTACCGCCACCCAGCCCACCTGGATCCCGATCAGCGGCAGCGCATCGAGAGGGGAGAGGCGACCGGAGAGGGTGTCGATCGGGGTCTGGATCATGGAGGGGAACGGGGTGGCACGGGCGATGGTCAGCAGCCAGTCCGGGAACCACACGATGGGGATCAGGAAACCCGAGAGCAGGTTCATCACTGCCATGTACACGGTGGTCAGGCCCCTCGTCTCGATCAGCCAGAACGCGGCCAGGTTCACCATCATGTCCGCCAGGAACGCCACCGTGATCGCGAGCAGCACCGCCGACGCCCCCAGCAGGTAGGAGAAGGGCTCAGAGGGCAGCGCGATCCCGGTGACCAGGGCGCCGATCAGCATCGGCGGGATCCCGCGGGCCAGCAGCAGGAACCCGGAGCGGCCCAGCTTCGCGGCGTAGAACTGGCCCAGCAGGTCCACGGGGCGCAGCAGGTCGATCGCCACATCGCCCTGCCGTATCCGCAAGGCGAGCTCGCGGGTGCCGAACACCTCGATGGGGGCCAGCAGCGCCTGACCCAGCCACACGTAGGTGGCGGCCTGCAGGGCGTCGTAGCCGTTCAGCTCGCCGCCCGCGGAGCCGATCGCGGCCAGCATGATCGAGGCGCGGATGAAGCCGAAGATCGTATTGGTGAACACGCCGGCGGCGGTGGCCACCCGGTACGTGGAGTACTGCCGGAACGACGCGGCGGCGATCCTCCGGTATGCGAGCACCGGGCGAGCCTAGTGGCCGGTGGGAGCGGGGACAAGGACGACCAGGGGGAGGCTGCTGTCGGGGGCAGGTCCGGATCAGCGCCGGGGCAGCTCCGGATCAGCGCCGGGTCAGCACTGGATCAGCGCCACCCGGGGACCGCCGGGTCCCGTCGACTAGCGTGGGGCCATGCCGTCCTACGTGCATCGCGTGCCGGAGGGGCTCGCACCGTACGTCCGCTCGTGTATCGGGTACGACTACCGGCTCGATCCGGACGCCACCCACCACGGGCTGCCCTCCCGCGGGATCACCGTGATCATCGCCTTCGAGGAGCCACTGGACTGCGCCTGGCTGGATGATGCCGAGCGCGGTCGTTTCGACACGCTCCTGGCCGGACTGCACACCAGCCCTTCCCTGATCCGCACCCACGGCCACCAGCACGGGATCCAGCTGGCGCTCACCCCTCGCGGGGTCCGCGCGCTGTTCGGTGCACCTGCCGGGGCCTTCGCCCGGGCGCTGGTGGACGGGGACGAGGACGACCGGATCCCCTCCTCCCTCCAGCGCAGGCTCCAGGACCTGCCCTGGCGGGAACGGTTCACCCTGCTGGACCAGTACCTGCTGGGCAGGGTCGACACGGGACGAGCCGGTGTGCGCCCGGAGCTCGCGCGGGCGTGGTCCCTGCTGGGCACAGGGCCCACCGTGCCCAGGGTCGAGCAGGTGGCCCGGGAAGTCGGCCTCTCCCGCCGGCAGCTGCTGATCGCCTTCCGCGACGAGTACGGGGTGACTCCCACCGAGGCCCGCCGCCTCGCCCGCTTCGAGGTGGCGCAGCACCTGCTGCGAGACGGGCTGGCAGCGGCCGACGTCGCGGCCCGAGCGGGATACGCCGATCAGCCCCACATGAACCGGGAATGGCGGGCGCTCGCCGCGATGACCCCCGCAGGCACGCTCGAGGACTTCCCCGTCGTCCAAGACGAGGCGCCCTGACCGCGCGCATGCTGGCCCCATGACGACACCACAGCTCTACCACTGCCTCCGCTACACCGACCCCGACCGTGCCATCGCCTTCCTCACGGCCCTCGGGTTCACCGAGAAGCTCCTCGTGCGGGACCCCGAGGACCCCGGGATCATCCACCACGCCCAGTTCCAGTGGCGCGACCACGGTGGCCTGATGTTCGGATCCGTCCGCGGCGACGAGGAGGAGACCGCCCCGTGGTTCCGGCCCGGGACATCTGTGTGCAGCCTCGTCGTCGGCTCCGACGAGGAGGTCGACGAGACGGTGCGCCGCGGGATCGAGGCCGGCGGTCGCCTCGTCGACCCCCCGAGCAACCCTCCCCACGGCGGCCGCACCGCCGCCATCCTCGACCACGACGGGAACTACTGGAACATCGACTCCTACCCCGGGGCGTGACACCGAGGCCGAGCGGCCGCCCCCGCGTACCCTGGAAGGCATGAATGCCACCGCCACCTCCCCGAACCGCCGGCTCACCGCCGTGGTCACCGGTGCCTCCTCCGGCATCGGGCGTGCCACCGCCGCCCGCCTCGTGGCCGACGGCTGGCGGGTGCTGGCCGTCGCCCGCCGCCAGGAGAAGCTCGATGCACTCGCCGAGGAGACCGGCTGCGAGGTGCTGAGCGTGGATGTCACCGACGACGACTCCGTAGCCCGCCTCGCCGAGCGATCCCGGGAGCTGTTCGGCGGCGAGCTGAACGCCGTGGTCCACGTGGCCGGCGGCGCCCTCGGCGTCGACCAGGTCGCCGAGGCGGACCTTTCCAAGTGGCAGGGCATGTACGACATGAACGTGCTCGGCGCCCTGCGGGTCACCCGCGCCCTGCTGCCGGCCGTGCGGGCCAGCGGCCGCGGCGACGTGCTTTTCGTGACCTCCGTGGCCGCCCACGAGGCCTACCCGGGCGGTTCCGGCTACAACGCCGCCAAGGCGGGGGAGCACATGCTGGCCCGCGCCCTGCGCCTGGAGCTGAACGGCGAGAAGGTGCGCGTCATCGAGATCGCGCCGGGTATGGTGCGCACCGAGGAGTTCTCCCTGACCCGCCTGGGCGACAAGGACGCCGCGGACAAGGTGTACGACGGGGTCGAGCAGCCGCTGACCGCCGAGGACTGCGCCGATGTCATCTCCTACGCCCTGAACGCCCCGCACCACGTGAACCTGGACCTGGTCACCGTGCGCCCCCTCGCCCAGGCCGCCGCCCACGCCGTGGCCCGCGGGAAGGGCGTGTGACGACCGCTGGCCCCGGCGGCGGAGGCCGCGGAGGCGGTGGCGGGGGCGGACACCACGGGATGCCTGAGATCACCCTGCCGCCCGGGCAGAAGCCCGACACCCGCCGGGTGATGCGACTGTTCCGCCCCTACCGGCGCACCATCGCCGCCGTGCTGGTGCTGATCGCCGTCGGCGCCGCCGCCGGGGTGGTCTCCCCGTTCCTGGTGCGGGAGATCGTGGACGTTGCCCTGCCCGAGCAGCGCCTGGACCTGCTGGCCTGGTGCGTGGGCGGACTGATCGCGGTCACCGTGGTCTCCAGCGCCCTCGGTATCACCCAGGCCATGCTCTCCACCCGCGTGGGGCAGGCCGTCATGCACGACCTGCGGGTCGCCGTGTACGGGCACCTGCAGCGGATGGGCCTGGGGTTCTTCACCCGTACTCGCACCGGGGAGATCCAGTCCCGGATCTTCTCCGACATCGGCTCCATGCAGGCCGTGGTCACCAACGTGATGACCCAGATCGTCTCCAGTGCCGCCGGGATCGTGATGGCCCTGGTGGCGATGGTGGCCCTGGACTGGCGCCTGACCCTGTTCTCCCTGGTCTCCCTGCCGTTCGCGGTGTGGATGAACCGGCGCGTGGGCAGGCGCCGCCGAGAGATCGTCAAGGCCCGGCAGGAGAAGGCCGCCGACCTCTCCGCCGGGATCCAGGAGTCGCTGTCCGTCTCCGGGATCCTGCTGGGTACCACCATGGGCCGCACCCGGGCACTGACCGAGACCTTCGCGACCGACTCCCGGGGCCTGGCTGACCTGGAGATCCGCTCCGAGATGGCCGGCCGCTGGCACATGGCGGTGTTCACCACCCTGATGGCGATCTTCCCGGCGCTCACCTACCTGCTGGGCGGGTACCTGCTGTTCACGGCCGACGAGCCCGGCACCCTGGGCGGCGTGGGCGGCACCGGCGTCACCATCGGCACCCTGGTCGCCTTCATCTCCCTGCAGACCGGCCTGTTCCCCCAGGTGAACGGCCTGCTTCGGGTGGCCACCCAGGTCAACAGCTCGCTGGCCCTGTTCACCCGCGTGTTCGAGTACCTGGACGCCCCCATCACCATCGACGACGCCCCCGGTGCCCGCGCACTGGACCCCGCCCAGGTGCGCGGTGAGATCCGCTTCGAGCAGGTGGACTTCACCTACCCCGGGGCCGATGAGCCCACCCTGCACGGCATCGACCTGGTGGTCCCCGCCGGCAAGCACACCGCCCTGGTGGGCGCCACCGGCTCCGGCAAGACCTCCACCGGCTACCTGATGGCCCGCCTGTACGACCCCACCGGCGGCCGCATCACCCTGGACGGCCACGACCTGCGGGAGATCACCATGGAGTCCCTCGCCGCATGCCTGGGCGTGGTCACCCAGGAGACGTACCTGCTGCACGCCACCATCGCGGAGAACCTGCGCTTCGCCCGGCCCGACGCCACCGACGAGGACCTGATCGCGGCCTGTCGGATCGCCCAGATCCACGATCACATCGCAGCCCTGCCCGAGGGGTACGCCACCGTGGTGGGGGAGCGCGGCTACCGCTTCTCCGGTGGGGAGAAGCAGCGCCTGGCCCTGGCCCGCACGATCCTGAGGGACCCGCCGGTGCTGCTGCTGGACGAGGCCACCTCCGCCCTGGACGTCGCCACCGAGCGCGCCATGAGCGGGGCGCTGGATGCGGTGGCGCGAGGCCGCACCACCGTCTCGATCGCCCACCGCCTCTCCACCGTGCGCCATGCCGATCAGATCGTGGTGCTGGACCACGGGCGCATCGTGGAGCGCGGCACCTACGACGAGCTCATCGCCGCAGGCGGGGCCTTCGCGCGCCTGGCCGCCCAGGACGCCCGCGAAGCGCAGGAACCATCGAACCTGAAGGGGATTTGACCGGGCTTTGCCGTATGGGGAAGCCATGGGCCCACCCCATACCAAAGTCAGGGACGACTACACCCAGGGCGGGATGCAGTCACCTGGGATCCGCGACACGATGGAGTCATGCAGCGGCGATCCCTCGCCGCCCTGCACCATCGAGCAAGGAGCGGAGATGACGACGCTGACTCAGCATGATCAGGACTCTGCCCCCGCCCGCCGCATCTCCCGGAAGCCGGCCACGGGCCGCCCCGTGCTGTTCGCAGTGCTCCTGGGGCTCGCTGCACTGCTGCTGATGTGGGTGCTGATCGCCGGCCCGGCACTGCCGTTGCCGCTGATGATCATCGCCGCCGGCACCGCACTGGGCATCGTCGCCCTCAGCTGGACGGTGGCCGGGCCGCGGCTCTGAGCCCTGCTCACGCTTCCCCCTTGGCTTCTGCTGAACCCAGCGATCTGGGCCTGAGCAGATCGTGATCTGACTGTTATCTGGCGGGTGTCTGGGTGGTTGCTGGGTGGGCGCATACTGTGCTCAATCTCCGGCCTCGGAGGGGTGGAGCAGCGAGGGTGCTGCGAGTGGCTGGAGGTGCCCGATGGCGGGTGCTGTGTCTGTTGCGGGTGGTTGGTTCCGTCGGTACCTGGGGGGGTTGTCGCCTCGGGCCTGGTAGCGGCACTGGTGGTGACGGGGTTGCCTCCCCAGCGGGCGTGGGCGGAGGATCCGCCGGTGGATGATCCGGCCCCGGAGGTGTCGGTGCCGGTGGCGCCGTTGAGTGTGGATTTCCCGTCGGCGGTGGTGCAGGCGCGGGCTACGGGTGAGCGGGTGGAGGTGACGGGGGAGCGGACGGAGTCTTCGACGACGTGGGTGAATCCGGATGGGACGGTGACGACGACGCAGCATGCGGCGCCGGTGCGGTTCCAGGACGCCGAGGGGGCCTGGCAGGAGTTCGATACGACGCTCGAAGAGCGGGCGGATGGGTCGATCGCCCCGGTGGCGGTCCCGGATCCGGTGGTGCTGGCGGGTTCGGTGGAGGGGACCCCGGCGGTTCCTGCGCCGGTGGCGTCGATGGGCGCGGGCGAGGGTGCGCAGGTGGCGGTGGCGTGGGAGGGGGAGCTTTCGGAGCCGGTGCTTGCGGGGGATGCGGCGACGTATCGGGGGGCGTGGCCGGGGATTGATCTGGTGGTCCATGCGACGCGGGATGGGTTTGAGCAGTCGTTCGTGATTGCGGATCGGGAGGCCCTGCTGGGGTATACGGGTCAGGCCGCGCCGGGGGCGAGTGACGGGGGTGGGGATGCCAGCGACGGCGGTGGGGATGCTGGTGACGGCGGGGTTCCGGCGCCGGTGCCGGTGACGGGTGGGCGCGTGTCGTGGGATGTGCCGCTGGTGGTGTCGGAGGATCTGACGGCGAGGGAGGTGGCCGGGGAGCGCATCGAGTTCGTCAACGGCGCGGGTGAGGTGGTCTCGCGGTTCGAGGCGCCGCTTGCGTGGGATGCGCAGGTGGATGCGAAGTCTCGGGAGCATGTGAATCATGTTCCGGTCACGGTGGCGCTGGTGGGTCAGGACGCTGGGCGGGTGACGCTGCGGTTGAGTGTGGATGGTGGCTGGCTTTTGGATGAGGGCCGGGTGTTCCCGGTGACGGTGGATCCGGTGTATGCCTCGGCGACGGCGCGGCCGACGTTTGATGCGTTCGTGCAGTCGAACATCTCTACGGATCGTTCCAGTGAGCAGGAGTTGAAGGTCGGCACGTATGACGGGACGAACAAGGCTCGTTCGTTCCTGACGTTCTCGAACACGTCGTTCAAGAACGTGAAGATCATGTCGGCGACGTTGAACCTGTATGAGACGTGGTCGTACTCGTGTACGCCGCGGGCGGTGGAGGTGTGGAACTCGGGGAGCGTGTCCTCGGCGACCCGGTGGAGCAATCAGCCGGCGCTGGGGTCGCGGTTTGGGTCGGTGACGGTCGCGAAGGGCGCGAATTCGTCGTGTGCGGCGGGGTGGGTGAATATCCCGATCACCAGTTTGGCGCAGTCCTGGTCGGGCAACGCTGCGGCATCGGTGACGTTGGCGATCAAGGCTGCCTCGGAGACGGATGTGCTGGGGTGGAAGCGGTTCGGGTCGATGGAGTCGACCACGCCTCCGTCGATCACGTTCACCTATGACCGCAAGCCGAATCTGGCGACGGTGCCGGTGGTGGCCAGCACCGGCACTTACAACTCGCAGTCGTATGTGTGGAAGAAGCGGCCGGTGGTCTCGACCACGGCCACGGATCCCGATGGCAACCGGGTGAAGGCGAATATCGAGGTGCACACCTCGATGACCGCTACCGCGTCGACGTTGGTGACCGAGTGCGATACGCCGCTGGGGGCATCGGGGTCGACGCTGTCGTGCACGCTGCCGGCGGACCTTTCGGACAATCGGACCTTGTATGTGCGGGCCGCGGTCGCGGACGAGCTGGGTCTGTGGAACGGCGGCTGGTCGGGTTGGAAGAAGGTGCTGACGGCGCAGGTCGCGCCGGCGGCCCCTCAGGTCTCGTGCAATGTGGGCAACGGATCGTGGTCGCAGGTGAAGCCGGCGGCGTCGTTGTCGTGCCAGGTGGTGATCAGTCAGGCGTTGTCGAACAACTCACCGGTGACGGTGCGGTACATGGTTGATGGGGCCATGGTCGAGACGCTGATCCCGGTCGCGCCGGGGCCGCGCACCGTGTCCCTGCCTGCGATCTCGTTCACAGAGGGCACGCATCGAGTGCGGGTGCGGGTCTCGTCGGCCTCCACGATGGCGTCGGTACCGGTGGAGTTCACTGCGGGGTGGGGTGGCCCGTCGGTGACGCATCCGCTGCCGTTGGCGGCCAGCAATGGCACGTTCGCGGTCAAGGCTGGGGCACCGCCTGTCACCTCGTCCTCGCAGTCGGTGGTGGCGCAGCAGCAGTGGCGCCTGGCCGGCACCACTGACGCCTGGACGAACGCGGGGACAGCAGCGACCGTGAGCGGGACGGCGAGCAAACCCCTGGAGTACACGAGCACGTTCGATGCCGGTACGGCCCTGGCGGCGGCGGGGAACACCTCGCGGGGCCCGGTGCGGATGGAGTTCAGGGTGTGCTTCACGTACACGGGGATCACTCAGCCGTTGTGCACGGATGCGACCCGGCCGACGACGTTGGTGCGGGTGCCGCATGCGTTCGGCGGTGGGTATCCCACGGCGGATGTGGAGGCGGGGCAGGTCGCCCTGTACACGGGCGAGTTCCAGACCACAGCCACCGATGTGAGCGTCCCCGGTTACGGGTCCGATATCAGCATCTCCCGCTCCCACCTGTCCTACACCGGGACGGGGGATGTGAAGGCGTGGCCAGTGGATCCGGTCACGGGTGTGTTCGGGCCGGGGTTTGTCGCGAACCTCGAGGGTGATTCCGCGGTGGGCCTTGCGGGCCTGGACGTGATCGATCAGCGGATGAGTGATGGGTCGATCGCCCTGGTCGATGCGGAGGGCGAGCCGCTGGTGTTCGTCAACCCCACCGGCAAGACCGGCACACCCGTGCCCGCTGTCCTCCAGCCCGGTACGGAGGACACGGCGCTGTCTGGTGTGAGTGCGGAGCTCACCGGTACGGCGGCTGCGCCGACGCTGGTGGTGCGAGAGGACGACGGGACTGCGACCACGTTCGCCCCGGTCGCCGGGGGCAGTTCGAAGAACCTCCAGTGGCGGCCGTCCGCGATCGCCGAACCCGGTGAGGCAGGCCAGACGCGGTTCGGGCATGACCCGGCCACCGGTCTGGTCACCAGGATCGTTGCTCCTGCCCCGGACGGGCTGGATCAGGATGCGTGCGTACCCAGCGGTGCGTTGCCGGCGGGGTGCCGGGCGATCGACCTTGCCTACATCACTGTCACCGACCCGGACGGGAAGCAGGCCAAGCGACTGTCGAAGGTGAGCGCGGTCCTGTACAACGCGGCCACCAAGCAGATGGAGACGAGACCGGTCACCACCTACACCTACGACACCCTCTCCCGGCTCAGCACGGTCACGGATGCCCGGTCGAACCTCTCGACCACGTACACCTGGGATGGCACATCGACTCGGATCGCGTCGATCACCCCCTCGGGGCTTGCCCCGTACAAGGTCACCTACGCCGCGAACCCGGATACGAGCATCCCCACGATGGTGGTGAGGAACGTGAAGCGGGGTGGCCAGACCAGTGGCGCGGCGGATGTGCAGATCGCCTCGATCGTCTACGACGTGCCGGTCAGTGGAGCCGGGCTGCCGGACCTGTCGGACCAGGGCATCAGCTCGTGGGTGAAGGACGAGGCAGACACCCCTGAGTATGCCGCCCAGAAGCCCGTTGCCGGGTATGCGGTGTTCGACTCCGATCACCCCGTCCAGGTGCTGGTGGGCAGGGATCTGCCAGCAGCGGATCTGCAGTACGCGAGTGTGCAGTATGTGAACGCTGAGGCGTACACCATCAACACTGCCGCTTACGGCGCAGGGGACTGGCAGATCACCGCCACCCGCTACGACACGAAGGGCAATGTGGTCCGCGAGCTGGACGCCGGCGCCATCCAGACAGCGAAAACAGACCCCGCCCTGGGGGAAGGTCAGATCAATGATCTGTCCACCCAGACCTTCTACAACACCGAGCAGAAGAACGCGGACGGGGTCGTCATCCTGCCCGCAGGGTCGATCGTCACGGACACGTACGGGCCGGCCCGCACTGTGATGCTCGCCGACGGAGTGACCGAGCTGCGGGCCCGCCCCCATATGCAGACCCTGTATGACGAGGGTGCCCCCAACTCCGGCATCAACCCCGCAACTGGTGCCCCGTACTCGTTGGCGACCACCGTGGTCACCAGCGCTGTCGGTACAAACGCGGAGGGTACACAGGTGGTGGAGGAGATCGCCCGCACCACCAACGGTTACAACCCCATCGATCAGAAGCCTGCTACGGATCCGACCTCGGGCTGGGTTCTCGGTGTCCCCACGTCGGTGACGAACGCGGCCGGGCACACGGTGAAGCAGCGCTTCGATGCCCGGGGGAAGGTCATCGAGACCCGCCAACCATCCTCCAACGGGGCCGATGCGGGGACCACCCGGACGATCTACTACACCGCCACGGCGAACACCGAGGATGCCTCCTGCGGGGCCACCGACCAGGCCAAAGCGTGGGCCGGGGAGGTCTGCCGGGTCCTCCCTGCCGGGCAGCCGGCTGGGACACCGATGCCGTCAACGAAGGTCACCGGGTATGACTTCTGGCTCGCCCCCACCACCACCGTGGAGACCTCCGGTTCCGCGACCCGCACCAGCGAGGTGCGGTATGACCTCGCTGGCCGCGCGATCTGGACCAAGACCTCCACCGGCGGCGTCACCGGCTCAGTAGCGACCGACCCGATCTTCACGCAGTACAACCCGGTCACGGGCCTGGTGGATGCCGTCGGAGTCTCCAACCCGCTGAACACCGGGATCGGGACGGTGAAGGAGACGTTCACCTACGACTCCTGGGGCAAGCAGACCGCGTACACGAACCAGGCCGGGGAGAAGTCCACCACTACCTATGACACGGCGGCTCGGGTGGTCTCGGTGACCGATCCGAAGGGCACCACCGCCTTCACGTACAACGGCACCGACGCCAACGGCAAACCCGAACGCAGAGGCGTGGTCACCGGGCAGCAGGTCACCCGCACCGGCACCGAGCAACTCACCTATGCGGCGGCGTATGACGCCGACGGGGCGATGACCACGGAGAAACTGCCCGGCGGTATCACCACCACCCACTTCACCGACGAAGCGGGCGAAGAAATCGGCCTGGTGTACTCCGGGCAGATCACCGACCGCGATAGTGGGGCCGTGACGGCGGGTCCGTGGATCGCCTGGTCCCAGACCAATGATGTCCTTGGCCGGGTCCGCACCGACACCACCACGTTCGCGTCCGCGATCGCCACCACCGCCGGCCTCGAAGACCCCGGCACAGAAGAACCTATCGACGCAGCAGGAGGGAATCCGGTGGCGTTCGACCACCGGCACACCTACGACAAGGCCGGGCACCTGGCGAAGGTCGAAGACCTCACCGGCACCCCCCTCCCTGATAGCACCGTTTCCCCGTACACGACCCGGGAGTACACCTTCACCCCGAACGGGGCACGGAAGACCCTCATCGAGACGGTCCGCGCTGATGGCACCCCCACCGGTGCCACCATCGCCGGTACCAACCAGTCCCTCACCTACGATGCCGCGGACCGCCTCACCGGCGGGTACGTCTACGACCCGCTCGGGCGGCAGACCACGATCCCCGCCGCGCACGCCCCGAACCCCGACGGCGGGGCGATCACGCTGGGGTACTTCGACAACGACCTCCCCCAGAAAGTCACCCAAGCAGGCACCACCACGACCTTTACCCTGGATGTCGCGAAGCGTCGCCTGGCCCAGACCAGCGTCACGGGCGGGGATACGACCACGGTCACGAGGCACTACACGGACTCCTCCGACAACCCGTCGTGGATCGAGACCAAGCTCCCCGACGGGAGCGTGGAGACGCTGCGGTATACGGGCTCGATCAGCGGTGACCTCGGCGCGACCATCGCCACCGACGGCGGTGTCTCCCTCATGCTCCCCAACATCCACGGCGACATAACGACCACCATCCCCATCCCCGCCGGCACCCCCGCGGAAGCACCTGCCACGGGTATCACCGGATGGTCCAGCTACACCGAATACGGCACCCCCATCGACCCGGCCCAGACCACCACCGTTGCCACCAGTGCCGGCTACGGATGGCTCGGCGCCAAAGAACGCTCCACCACCCCTGAGACCGCGAACCTCACCCTCATGGGCGTACGGTTCTACAACCGAGCAATCGGAGCGTTCACCAGCATCGATCCCGAACCCGGTGGAAACGCCACCGCCTACAACTACCCCACCGACCCCATCAACTCCTCCGACATCGACGGAAGGAAAGGATGGTTGAAGAAAGCTGGGAAGTGGGCGTGGAAGAACAGATCAGCAATCGCGGGCGCCGCGGCGTTTGGGTTATGCGTCACCGCCGCCGCTTCTATCTGCCTCGCTGCGGCAGCCATTTCAGCGGGGATTAGCATTCACCGCAACTACGGAAGATATAAGCGGGGCGAACTATCGCGCAATCAGTTTGCTGTCGAATCTCTTATCGATGTGGCGTCCGTTGCCATACCGTCCCTCCGGGTGCCGCGCACGCACAGGGCGTTTAAGTTCGCTCGAATAAAGTTCAAAAAGTCAACCTTCTCCGGGCGGCGGGCTGGAGCGCGCCCGACGGGCATAAAAAGTAAAATTAGACTTTACGGTAGTAGGTACCAAAGATCATACAAGGAGAGGGGTAGAGCAAGAAATGCCAGCTACCTAGCACTAGGGGCCGCTGCGGCAGGCCGGTCAGTATCGGGAATTGATGTCTCAAGAAGATTTGCACGATGAATCTGAGTGATTTTGAGTTGATATTCCTTTGGTTACTGGCGTTTCTGGCTGTCGCCTACATTGCCTTGCTGTTCCTGCCGCGCTCAAACTATTTAAACCCCGTGGAGCAGGCTTTCCGTGCTTGGAGTGGACGCAAGGGGGAGCCTGCAAGTCGCGTCAGAAATGCTTTACTTATAGCCTTTGTAGAGGTTGTGCTGATGTACCAGGTTTTCCTGAGGATGTTTGACGAGGATGGGCGCTGGAGGCCTGCGGCTGGGTGGCGTTCTATAAAGAGTACTTTTAACGAGAAGGATTTACTCGTCTCGGTTCTCATCGTTTTAACCGTGTTGTGGTTGGCGTCCTTGCAGATCAGTAAGCCCGAAGAGGAGTCGATTGCTGTTAGGGAGCCATCTACGCAGCAGAAAAAGCGTTCGCGTAGGAGTGGAGTGTTTAACCCCCGAACGTTCGTCCTAGCGGGCCTCGCGATAATCCAGTACACGGTCCTAAGGGCAGGCTTGCTAGTTTGCATATAGCCTCGATGTTTCATGGGGGTTGTGAGCGGGGGCGGTGGGCGTCGTTGCCGGTGTTCAGCTGCTGATTCTGGCATCTGGGTGTGACGGATCGTCGCAGTGTCCATTGCGGGCGGCCCGGGTTCCACTCCCGAGGGGTGGTGCTGGGGGTTGTAGGGACGGGTGAAGCCGCGGGGTCATGTCTGCGCGACGGTGGTGCGGAGCCGGTTGACGCCGGTCAGGACGGTGAGCGCTTCCGGGGCGTGCTGGGCGAGGTGGAGGACCTTGTGCCGGGCGCGGCGGAGCAGGGTCGCAGGGATCTCGAATAGGCGTGCGCGGAGGCGTTTGGGCTCCCATTTCCTTGCATCAGTACTGGTCAGTGCGATGGTCTGCATCCAGGCGACGAGCTCGGAGGCGAGTTGGATGATCTGGCACCAGATCTGGTTCTGCGCGAAGCCCTGGAGGGGGAACGTCGCAAGACCCATGTCCTTGGCGGTGCGGATCCGGTGATGGCGCTCATCGATTTTCCCCAGAGTTGCTCGGTGAACTTCCCCAGGGTCGCGGGGCTAGCCTCGATCTTTCACGGTGCTGCTGAGCGGCAGCGTCGGGCGTCGAGGCCGATGTCCGTAGCTGATTCTGGCAAGAGGGTGTGACGGTCCGCCGCGTGTCGGTCGCGGTGGTCGGGCGTTCCGGTGCCAGGGTCCTTGGGGAGTGCGGTCAGCGACGGGGCCGGGAGCTATCCGGCGGGGGCGGGGAGGCCGGTGAGGCGGGCGTGGCCTGCCAGGACGATCCGGGCCCAGCGTGACCGGTCCGAGAGATGCAGGACCCGCTGCCGGGCATGCCTAGCGATGGTCGCGGGGACCTGGAACAAGCGGTGGCGCAAACGTTTGGGCTCCCACCGCCGGGCGGGCTGGTCGGCGTAGCCGAGCAGCCCCATCCAGGCAGTGATCTCGCTGGCCAGTGCAACGATCTGGCACCAGATCCGGTTCTGGGCGAAGGTCTTCAGTGGCAGGTTCCGTAAGCCTGCGTCTTTCGCGGCCCGGATCCGGTCCTCGCAGCGGGCACGGCGACGGTGACGGATCTCGAGGTCCGCGAGCTGGCCCGTGGTGGTGTTGGTGGCGAACGCGGTGAGCCGGTAGCCGTCGATGTCATCGAACCGCAGCTGCGCTGAGTATTCGTAGTCGTGGGAGCCACCGAATCTTGCTCTTGGGGACCGCCGATCGTGCCGACGGGGGCCAGTAGCCGCCGCGGTGGGGACCACTGGCTCCCGCCGGCATCGGGTCACTGGGGCAGTGCGGTGTGTTCTCGCATGTTCCTGTCGCCGGTGTCGATCCAGATTGTGTTGTGCACGATGCGGTCCATGATCGCATCGGCGTGGACTGCTCCACCGAGCCGGGCGTGCCAGTCCTTCTTCGGGTACTGGGTGCAGAACACGGTCGAGCCGGTGTCATAGCGGCGCTCGAGCAGTTCCAGCAGCATCGAACGCATTCCCTCGTCAGGATGGTCCAGCAGCCACTCGTCGATCACCAGCAGCGAGAACGTGGAGTACTTCCGCAGGAACTTCGTCTGGCCCTGCGGCTTGTCCTTTGCCAGGGCCCAGGCCTCTTCGAGGTCGGGCATTCGGATGTAGTGGGCTCGGAGCCGGTGCTGGCAGGCCTGCTTCGCCAGCGCGCAGCCGAGGTAGGACTTCCCTGAGCCGGTGAAGCCCTGGAAGACCACGTTCTGTTGCCGCTGGATGAAGGAGCAGGTTGCCAGTTGCGCGATCACGTTCCGGTTCAGTCCCCGTTCCTCGACCAGATCCAGCCGCCGCAGGTCCGCTCCGGGATAACGCAGCCCCGCCCGGCGGATCAGACCCTCGACCTTTCCATGATTGAAGATGGAATGCGCCTCGTCCACGATCAGCTGGAGCCGTTCCTGGAACGACATCCCCAGCACGTGAGCCTCATCCTGGGCATCGATCGCGTCCAGCAGCGCGGTCGCGCCCATCTCGCGCAGCTTCCGCTTCGTGTCGTTATCGATCACGCTCACCGGACACCTCCGGCGTAGTAGTCGGCGCCACGGACGTATCCGCCGTCTTCCGCGGGTTCCTCGCGGGGTGGACGCAGGGCGGCGACCTTGTCCTGCCCGGTGGCCAAGATCGGGTGCAGATGCGCATAGCGCGGTGAACGGACCCGTCCCGTCAGCGCGAGTGCGCAGGCCGCCTCGACCCGATCTACGGAGAAGCGGCGAGAGAGCCGTAGCACCGCCAACGCGGGATCCAGGCCCTGTTCCACGATCGGCACGGACTCGAAGATCCGCTGGATCACGATCACCGTGGCCGGCCCGACCCGATCTGCCCACGCCCGCACCCTCTGCGCGTCCCAGGCCTGGAAACGCTCGCCCGCAGGTAGGTCCGCGTCGTTGGTGCGGTACTCATTGCTCGCGGTCTCCGGGAGCAGCAGGTGACTGGTCAGTCGCTGGCTGCCCTGATAGATCTCCAGCGTCCGGGCCGTGATGCGCAGATCGACCTTCGCGCCGATGTGCGCGAACGGCGCGGAGTAGAAGTTCCGCGCGAACGTGACGTGCCCGTTCCTGCCCACTCGTCGTCCGTAGTGCCATGTCGAGATCTCGTAGGGCACCGCCGGCAGCGGCGTCAGCAGCGGCCGCTCCTCCGCGTCGAACACGCTGGCGCGGGATCCGGGCCGCTTCTGGAACGGCTCCGCGTTATAGGCCTCCATCCGCTGCCCGATGGCGGCTGCAAGTTCGGGCAGGGACGTGAATCGCTGATCCCGCAGCCCGGCGATGACCCAGGTCGCGACGTGCGCGACGGTGTTCTCCACGCTCGCCTTGTCTTTCGGTTTCCGCACCCTCCCCGGGAGCACCGCCGCCGAGTAATGCGCTGCCATCTCGCGATACGCATCGTTCAGGACGATCTCGCCCTCGCGGGGGTGCTTCACCACACCGGTCTTGAGGTTGTCCGGAACGATCCTCGGGACCGTCCCGCCCAGCGCCTCGAACATCGCTACGTGCGCTCGCAGCCAGGACTCCTGGCGCATATCCAGCGCCGGGAAGCAGAACGCGTAACGAGAAAAAGGCAGGCAGGCAACGAACAAGAACACCTTCGAGACCTCGCCGGTGACCGGATCGGCCAGCTCCATCGTGGGGCCGGACCAGTCGACCTCCACGCTCTGGCCGGCCTTGTGACCGACTCTCGAAGCGGCACCGGTGACCATGACGTGGTGCTGGTAGGTGCGGCAAAACCGGTCATACCCCATCGCCGGATCCCCAGCCGCCGTGGTCGCGTCGAAGTACTCGCCGTGCAACAGCTTCAGCGTCACGCCGACCCTGGCCATCTCTCGATGGACCTGTTCCCAGTCCGGCTGTGCGAACACGCTCTCGTGCTCGCCCCGGCCCGGGAACAACCGGGCATACACCTGCTCATCGGCGACGTCCGCGATATCGCCCCACCCGATCCCTGCAGCGTCAGCGGCCTCGAACACCGCCCTCACGGACTTGCGGGACATGCCCTGCGAGGACGAAATCGCTCGCCCCGACAGACCTTCTGCGCGCAGCTGGAGCACCAGCTTCGCCCTGATCTTCCGTACCATTCCAGATTGCTCCTTCCGCCGCGTGCCCTATACACACGGCGGAAGGAGCGTAGACAGAGCGGCCCCAACGACACCACTGGTGGTCCCGAACGACGCCACCGCTACGGCAGCGACGTGGCACCCGAACCCTCGATCAGCGGACCCCAGCGAGGCGAATATTCAGCGCCCCGGGATGGGGACGTTCGCGGCGGACGATGACGCGCATCCCCTTTGGCCAGTCCTCGTCGAGGTCGAGCAGCCCGGTCAGTTCGGCGACATCCGCGCCGCCCCGGACGTCGCCGTCGGAGTTGTAGGCAGGCTCCCAGACGTGCTTGGGGATCAAGCGGAACAGCTCCGGCGTGTTCGCGGGCAGGGTGAATCCGACCGAGTACGAGACCCGCCGCTTCACCAATTCCTGCAGCGTCTTCTTCGTGCCGCCGGCTCCGTCGATCCGGACCAGCACCTTCTTCCCCGGCCGGGATCCCATCCCGACCTGGGCCAGCGCGTCGGCGATCACCTGCTTGTGATCGGCTGCGGTGTTCGAGCCAGCATTCCCGGGACGCAAGAGGCAGGTCAGCATCTCCCCGGACCCGCCCGCGCCGTGGTCAACGAACGCGAGCAGCGGGTGGAATCCGAAGCCCTTCTTGAACGTTGGCCTCGCGAACTCTTTCTCGCTATGGGACGTCACCAGCGATGCGTCCAGGTCGATGACCAGTGGGTTCTTCGCCGTTGCGTTCGCATTGGGGGCGTGATGCCCGGCCTCAGCCCAGGCGTTCTTGCGGGCTTTCCGGCGGGCCGTGCTGATCGCGCTCTCGGCCTTGTCGACGTCAGCCGCCAAGGCGGTGAGCAGGCGGGAGATCGTCGGATCCGAGGCCACAGGCCCATACACCGCCGGTTCCGCCCGCAGCGTCGCGACGTCAGCCAAGCAGTCCCCACCGACCGCCAACATGAGCGCAAGATCGGTGAGGATCTTTCCTGGGTCGTGCCGCGCGAACTGCTTCCTCCACGGCACCAGCGCTCTGGACAGCTCGGTGGTCAGGCCCGTCGCCCGCAGCGTCTGAGTCAGCAGGATCCCGCCTGCTTGACCGACGGCGGGCACCGGTGCGACATCAACCTGAGGACGTGGATACAACCCGGTAGTATTCACCCTGAAGGTGCTCCTTGGACTGCGATGAACTGGACTCTAGACAAGCCCTATTCTTCCAGCTCAGGAGCACCTTCACCCATCACGACCCGCCCCTCGGACACCTCAACTATGAAAGCCCGAGGCTAACCCGGCGAGACCACCCGCCCCTACGACCAGCAGCTCCTCTTCTCGGGAGTGGAACCCGACCGCCCGCAACGGACACTGCGACGATCTGTCATACCCGAATGCCAGAATCAGCAACTCAACACTGGCAACGACGCCGACCGTCCCCGCTCACCAGCCCGATGAAACATCGAGGGTAGGGTGGGACACCTGAAAGGTGCTCCTTCCGGCCAGGGATTACGAGACTCAACACCCCGTATCATCCCAGGCCAGGAGCACCTTTCTTTATGCCGTCCGTCGGGCGAGACCACACCCCCGTGAAATCTCGAGGCTAAAGGTGATTTGACCGGGCTTTGCCGTATGGGGAAGCCATGGGCCCACCCCATACCAAAGTCAGGGACGACTACACCCAGGGCGGGATGCAGTCGCCGGGGATCCGCGACACGATGGAGTCATGCAGCGGCGATCCCTCGCCGCCCTGCACCATCGAGCAAGGAGCGGAGATGACGACGCTGACTCAGCATGATCAGGACTCTGCCCCCGCCCGCCGCATCTCTCGGAAGCCGGCCACGGGCCGCCCCGTGCTGTTCGCGGTGCTCCTGGGGCTCGCTGCCCTGCTGCTGATGTGGGTGCTGATCGCCGGCCCGGCACTGCCGTTGCCGCTGTTGATCATCGCCGCTGGCACCGCACTGGGCATCGTCGCCCTCAGCTGGACGGTGGCCGGGCCGCGGCTCTGAGCCCTGCTCACGCTTTCCCCTTGGCTTCTGCTGAACCCAGCGATCTGGGCCTGAGCAGATCGTGATCTCACTGTTATATGGCGGGAGTCTGGGTGGGCGCATACTGTGCTCAATCTCCGGCCTCGGAGGGGTGGAGCAGCGAGGGTGCTGCGAGTGGCTGGAGGTGCCCGATGGCGGTGCTGTGTCTGGGGAATCCTTGGGGCGAAATGATACTAAGAAATATTGCCAGTCTAGTTCACGTTCTATTCTCCATGGCGGTGTTATTCCTTTCTGGTTGTGTGCCCATCGGGGTGCAGCCCGTTGATGTAGCTGCTTATGCGGAGAGGGGTGTAATCTACATGGTCAATCCCATATGTCTGCCCCCGAGAGTGTCGTTTTCGGTCTACTTGGAGGGCGGGGATGAAGTATGGAGTGGAACCCATCCGGTCGATACTTCCGCTCCAGTGATTGCACTCGCAGCATATAATTTTGAGTCGTCGCAAGGGGTTTATGACGTGGGTCAGGAATTGCAGATCTTTGCCCAGGGCGACGAAGATGGAGTGACCTTCCGGGTGGAGTGGGTTCCCGACCGCCTACCAGCACTCACATCAAACGAGGCATACATCTTTGAGACCGGTGAGATCGTGAATATTCAGGAATATCGCAATGATCCCGAGGCGTGTGTGTCTATCTGACTCGTGGTCCACTACTGGCAAGCCAGATCAGCTCTCACCCATCCATGCACCAGTCCCATCGGGACTGATACACGATCATGTGCCACGTTGGCCTGACAGGCCCGGTGACCACGCGAACCGACGAGCAGGCGCGAGGGAGAACGCCCCGACTAGCATCGGCGGGTGCGCACCGAACGGTGTCACCCTCGAACTCAGACGTCGATCTCGATCTCGCCCTCGCCGCGGGAGACGCACGTGATCATGTTGGAGTCCTTCTCGTCGTCCATGAGGAACTCGTCCAGGTGCTCCACCTCACCGCTGACCAGCGGGACCATGCAGGTGCCGCACACGCCGCCCTCGCAGGAGTAGTCCATCGAGATGCCGGCGTCCAACAGGGCCTGCAGCAGCGATTGGCCCTCTGCGACCTCGACCGTGATGCCGGACTTCAGGCACTTGGCGGTGAACGGTTCTCCGAACAGGGACATGCTCGCTCCTCGGTGGATCAACAGCACGGGCCAACGGTTCGGGCCCGGCGCATCCCCCAGGATGTCACGCCCGCCCGGCGCGGTGACAGGACCCCTCTCGCCCCGTGAGCGCCGTTACACCTGCTCTGGGTGCATGAGCACGCCCGAGCCGCGCCTGCCTCCCCAGGTGGCCCGCCAAATATGCGACCTCCGCCGTGCAGACCTCACCCCTGCGCTGGTCCACGCGCTGCGTGCATCGCCCACGGCAACAGCCGCAGTGCTTCGCGAGGTGTGCGAGGCCGCCCCCATGTCGCCTGCAGGAACCCTTTTCCCCGGTTCCATCCCCTTCGAGGAGGACACCGCGCGAACACGCGCCGCCGGGGCCGCTGCGCTGCTCGCGGCCCTGTTCGACGATCACGAGGCACTGGAGCGGCTGCCGTACGAGGACCTGGCGCAGATCGCCACGTCCATCAACGACGACCACCTCGCGCTCCTTGCCCGACTGGGTCCCTCCCTCGCCCCGCGCCTCAGCGCCGGCCTGCGCCGCCACACCCAGCAGGACACCACGCGCACCCGGCCCCCGTACGGACTCCTGGATACCGCCGTCCTGGTGCACGCGGCGGATACCGCCCCCGCCATCGAAGCGACCCTCTCCTACTACCGGGCCCGCCGCATCATCGTGAAGATGGTCATCGGGCCCGAGACCGACGAGAGGGACGTCGCGACCAGGAAGCGCTACCGCCAGTGGGCGAAGCAGGCCCTCGAGGCGCTCCGGGCACCCCTATCGCAGCCCGCTCTCCTTGGTGACGGGACAGATGGCGCACCAGGTGCGGGCGCCGCAACCGCCAGCCCCGACGGAGCAGACCGCCCGGATGAACGCGCCGAGGTCGTGAGGGCCCCGTGGGTGGCGATGGAGCAGTCAGGGCTGCTCACCGGCCGCAGGCCTCGCACACTCACGCCCGATCTGATCCTGGCAGATCCGAAGCTGCGCATCGCCGCAGACGAACCCCTCGGCTTCGCCCGCGACGTGCTGCATGCCGAAGGGCTGTGCGACTGGATCCCCGCCGAGGGCGAGGTCCTGCCGCCGTACGACCAGTTCCTGCTGCTGGGACAGAAGCTGAGCGACGGCGCCGCCGGCATCGAGGACGTGGTGCTCCAGGAGCTCGTGGACGAGGACGGGCACCTGGTACCCCGCGCCGACCACCACCAGTGCACGGACCTGTTCCGGCTGCACTGGACCGAGCACGGGACCCCCGCAGCAGCGGTCAGTACGTCGAGCTCACCCCGTGGATGGACCTCACCCGGCTCGATCAGCTCCTTGCGGACTGGACCGATCCGGAGGGGCGCCGCCTGCAGGTCGACCCGCTCGCCGAGGACAGCGCCGGTGTGGTCCTGGCCGTTCCCGGCGCCTGGGAGCGCTACCGGGAACTTGTGGCCTGGCGGGGGAGAACCGCCCAGGAATGCCCCCGCCAATGAGGCCGATCCCACTGCCGTGCGCTGACCGCACCGGTTCCGCCTGCCGCCGGTGGCTGACTACACTGGCCGCATCGGCATCGACCCGGCCATCACCGGAGAGCCGCGGGAAGAACAGCCAGCACCTCCGTCGGCCCTGAGCCGCAGCGGGGACGTCGGCTCAGTAGAACCCGCCGGGACCAGCCCGTCACAGCTGAGGAACAAGGGGATCCCCCGCACCGGCTGGCCGGCACGAGGGTCAACCGAGGTGGTACCGCGCATGTCGCCCCCGGGCGCCGGCGTCCTCGGACAGCACAGCCGCAGTCCGCCACCACTCGGAGGTCCCCCATGGTCTACCCGGTCACCTCAGACGCCCTTGTCCCCTCACCGAACCTGCCCGAGCTCGAGGAGCGCATCCTCGCCTTCTGGCGCGGCGACGACACCTTCCGGGCCTCCATTGCCCAGCGCGAGGGCGCCGACGAGTACGTGTTCTACGACGGCCCGCCCTTCGCCAACGGCCTGCCGCACTACGGGCACCTGCTCACCGGGTTCGTCAAGGACGTGGTGCCGCGCTTCCGCACCATGTGCGGGCAGAAGGTGGACCGCCGCTTCGGCTGGGACACCCACGGGCTGCCCGCCGAGCTGGAGGCCATGCGGGAGCTGGGCATGACCGAGAAGCACGAGATCGAGCAGATGGGCATCGGCCAGTTCAACGCCGCCGCCCAGGGCTCGGTGCTGAAGTACACCAAGGACTGGGAGGAGTACGTCGAGCGGCAGGCCCGCTGGGTGGACTTCGAGAACGACTACAAGACCCTGGACCCCACCTTCATGGAGTCCGTGCTGTGGGCCTTCAAGACCCTGTACGACAAGGACCGCGCCTACGAGGGCTACTCGGTGCTGCCGTACTGCTGGAAGGACCAGACCCCGCTGAGCTCCCACGAGCTGCGGATGGACGACGACGTCTACCAGATGCGCCAGGACCCCTCGGTGACCGTCACCTTCCCCTTCACCGGGGACAAGGCCACCGAACTGGGCATCGAGGGTGTGCGGGCGGTGGCCTGGACCACCACCCCGTGGACCCTGCCCACCAACTTCTCCCTGGCCGTCGGCCCCGAGGTCACCTACGTGGTGGTCCCGGCCGGGCCCGAGGGCGCGGCCGACGGCGCCGCTGCCGGCGAGGCCCGCTACCTCCTGGCCGCCGAACTGCTGGGCGCCCACGCCGCTCTGCTGGGCTACGCGGATGCCGAGGCCGCCCAGGCCGCCGTCGAGCAGCGCACCTTCACCGGTGCCGAGCTGGAGTACGTCACCTACCAGCCGCTGTGGGACGTGTACTCCGCCGACCGCGAGCGCTGGGGCACCCAGAACGCGTGGATCGTGACGGTGGCGGACTACGTCTCCACCGAGGACGGCACGGGCGTGGTCCACCAGGCCACCGCCTACGGTGAGGAGGACCAGAAGGTCAACGCCTCCTACGGGATCCCGGTGATCGTCTCGGTGGACGAGGGCGCCCAGTTCCTGGACCTGTTCCGCGGCACCGCCCTGGACGCCATCGCCGGGCTGCAGGTGTTCGAGGCCAACCGCCCCATCATCCGCACCCTGAAGGCCGACGGGCGCCTGCTGCGCGAGGCCAGCTACGAACACTCCTACCCGCACTGCTGGCGCTGCCGGAACCCGCTGATCTACAAGGCGGTGGGCTCGTGGTTCATCAAGGTCGCCGACATGCACGATGACCTGCTGCGCCTGAACGAGCAGATCACCTGGGTGCCGGGCAACGTCAAGCACGGCCAGTTCGGCAAGTGGCTGGAGGGCTCGCGGGACTGGGCGATCTCCCGCAACCGCTTCTGGGGCTCCCCGATCCCGGTGTGGAAGAGCGATGACCCCAACCACCCGCGCATCGACGTGTACGGGTCCCTCGCCGAGCTGGAGGAAGCCTTCGGGCGCCTCCCGCTGGACGAGAACGGCGAGGTGAACCTGCACCGCCCCTACATCGACGAGCTCACCCGCCCCAACCCCGACGACCCGACCGGGAAATCCACCATGCGCCGCGTCACCGACGTGTTCGACGTGTGGTTCGACTCCGGCTCCATGCCGTTCGCGCAGGTGCACTACCCCTTCGAGAACACCGAGTGGTTCGAGAGCCACAACCCGGCCGACTTCATCGTGGAGTACATCGGGCAGACCCGCGGCTGGTTCTACGTGATGCACGTGCTGGCCACGTCCCTCTTCGACAGGCCCGCGTTCTCCAGCGTGATCTGCCACGGCATCGTGCTGGGCGATGACGGCGAGAAGATGTCGAAGTCCCGCCGCAACTACCCCGACGTGCGCGAGATGTTCGACAAGTACGGCGCCGACGCGATGCGCTGGTACCTGATGAGCTCGCCGATCCTGCGCGGCGGCAACCTGATCGTGGCCGAGCCGCAGATCCGCGACGCCGTGCGGCAGACGGTGCTGCCGCTGTGGAACGTCTGGTACTTCCTGGGCATGTACGCCAACGCCGCCGGCGCGAAGGACGAGAACGGCCGCCCCACCGGCTATCGGGGGCAGGCGCGCTACGAGTCCGACGACGTGATGGACCGCTACCTGCTGGCCCGCACCAGTCGCCTGGTGCGCGAGGTGCGTGAGCAGATGACGGACCTGGCGATCGCCGATGCCGCGGCCTCGATCCAGTCCTACCTGGACATGCTCACCAACTGGTACGTGCGCCGCTCCCGCGACCGCTTCTGGGAGGGCGACGAGACAGCGATCGACGTGCTCTCCACCTGCCTGGAGACGCTGTGCCGGGTGGCGGCCCCGCTGCTGCCGATGGTCTCCGAGGAGATCTGGAAGCAGCTCACCGGTGGCCGTTCCGTGCACCTGGAGGACTGGCCGGATGCCTCGCAGTTCCCGGCGGGGGAGCAGGCCGATGCGCTGATCGCCTTCATGGACGATGTGCGTGAGGTGGCCAGCGCCGGCAACGCGCTGCGGAAGAAGGAGGGCCTGCGGGCCCGCCTGCCGCTGGCGGAGCTGACCGTGGTCCACGCCGAGCCGGGCGCCCTGGAGCCCTTCGTCTCGATCCTGCGCGACGAGCTGAACGTCAAGGCCGTGCGCCTGCTGGACGTCACCAGCGAGGAGGCGCAGGGCATGGGCGTGGAGCAGCGGCTGTCCGTCAACGCCCGCGCCGCCGGCCCGCGCCTGGGCAAGCAGGTGCAGCAGGCCATCAAGGGCGCGAAGTCCGGTGACTGGTCCGTGGCCGAGGACGGCACCGTCACTGCCGGTGGCCTGGAGCTGGCCGAGGGCGAGTACACCCTGGACCTGGTGGCAGGGGAGTCCGCGGCGCTGGAGGGCCGGGCCGTCGGTGTGCTGCGCGGCGGTGACTTCCTGGTGCTGGACACCCGGGTCACCCCGGCGCTGGAGGCCGAGGGCACCGCCCGCGACGTGGTGCGCGCCATCCAGGCGGCCCGCCGCGACGCGGGGCTGGACGTCTCGGACCGCATCCGCCTCACCGTGGACGGTGACGCGCAGGTGGTGGAGGCAGTGGCCGCGCACCGCGAGCTGGTGGCCGGCGAGGTGCTGGCCACCGAGGTGCAGGTCCCCGCTGCTCCTGCCGAGGGCGCGCACGCGGCGGCCGAGAAGGTCGCCGGAGGGTCGGTGACGGTGTCGGTCGCGAAGGCCTGACGGGACCCTCGCACGACGGCGGGCCGGTGGTGACCCACCGGCCCGCCGTTCGTCGTTGTCCCGTGCTTCCCGCGGGCTGCCGGTTCCCGGCGTCGGTGTTCCCCACACCGAGTGGTCGTTGGCCGGTGCTCAGATGATCCCGTAGTGCTCGTAGTAGTGGGACATCGTCGTCGGCATGGGTTCCTCGTGTCCGAGCAGTTCGTAGGCGGGGATCTCTGTGCCATCGGAGATGACGCCTCTGACTGCGACATCGATGGCCCGTCCGGGATCGAACATCTCGTGAATCACCTCGGTGTCATCGCCGCTCCTCCTGTCGTGTCACTCCTTGTGTGCGAGTAGGCGGTCCGAACCAGCTCGCACTCACCTGGGGACGTGCACGGTCACCGTGGCATGCTGGCCCTGGTGACTATCGGACTGGGGGAGAGCACGGTGATGAGCAGACGAGGAATGCTCGGCGGCGTGGGGGCGCTGGCCGCAGCGGCACTCACGGGATGCTCCGTGCTCCGCAAGGATCGCGCCGAGCTGATCACCGAGGAAGTGTCAAGCATCGATGGCGTGAGTGGCGCGAAGCTCAAGACGGGGAGGGACAATCGCTTTCACACCTACGTCGTGGGAATGGTCGACATCGACGCGGCATCCTCCGCTGAGCGCTTCCGGGTGTGCGACGAGGTAATGCGCACCGCCGTCCCGGTGTTACATGAACGCGACGAACCTGAGGTCAAGGTAGGCGGGCTCAACGGGCGCCTGCCGGACGGTACCGAGATCACTGCGGTTGAGTTGGACCCTGATATGCCCACCGAAGATTTCCCACTCGAACTGGTCAGCGCTGAATCCCTCTTTCCTCGCTACGGACTGGACTGAATATTCGCCTCGCTGGGGTCCGCTGATCGAGGGTTCGGGTGCCACGTCGCTGCCGTAGCGGTGGCGTCGTTCGGGACCACCAGTGGTGTCGTTGGGGCCGCTCTGTCTACGCTCCTTCCGCCGTGTGTATAGGGCACGCGGCGGAAGGAGCAATCTGGAATGGTACGGAAGATCAGGGCGAAGCTGGTGCTCCAGCTGCGCGCAGAAGGTCTGTCGGGGCGAGCGATTTCGTCCTCGCAGGGCATGTCCCGCAAGTCCGTGAGGGCGGTGTTCGAGGCCGCTGACGCTGCAGGGATCGGGTGGGGCGATATCGCGGACGTCGCCGATGAGCAGGTGTATGCCCGGTTGTTCCCGGGCCGGGGCGAGCACGAGAGCGTGTTCGCACAGCCGGACTGGGAACAGGTCCATCGAGAGATGGCCAGGGTCGGCGTGACGCTGAAGCTGTTGCACGGCGAGTACTTCGACGCGACCACGGCGGCTGGGGATCCGGCGATGGGGTATGACCGGTTTTGCCGCACCTACCAGCACCACGTCATGGTCACCGGTGCCGCTTCGAGAGTCGGTCACAAGGCCGGCCAGAGCGTGGAGGTCGACTGGTCCGGCCCCACGATGGAGCTGGCCGATCCGGTCACCGGCGAGGTCTCGAAGGTGTTCTTGTTCGTTGCCTGCCTGCCTTTTTCTCGTTACGCGTTCTGCTTCCCGGCGCTGGATATGCGCCAGGAGTCCTGGCTGCGAGCGCACGTAGCGATGTTCGAGGCGCTGGGCGGGACGGTCCCGAGGATCGTTCCGGACAACCTCAAGACCGGTGTGGTGAAGCACCCCCGCGAGGGCGAGATCGTCCTGAACGATGCGTATCGCGAGATGGCAGCGCATTACTCGGCGGCGGTGCTCCCGGGGAGGGTGCGGAAACCGAAAGACAAGGCGAGCGTGGAGAACACCGTCGCGCACGTCGCGACCTGGGTCATCGCCGGGCTGCGGGATCAGCGATTCACGTCCCTGCCCGAACTTGCAGCCGCCATCGGGCAGCGGATGGAGGCCTATAACGCGGAGCCGTTCCAGAAGCGGCCCGGATCCCGCGCCAGCGTGTTCGACGCGGAGGAGCGGCCGCTGCTGACGCCGCTGCCGGCGGTGCCCTACGAGATCTCGACATGGCACTACGGACGACGAGTGGGCAGGAACGGGCACGTCACGTTCGCGCGGAACTTCTACTCCGCGCCGTTCGCGCACATCGGCGCGAAGGTCGATCTGCGCATCACGGCCCGGACGCTGGAGATCTATCAGGGCAGCCAGCGACTGACCAGTCACCTGCTGCTCCCGGAGACCGCGAGCAATGAGTACCGCACCAACGACGCGGACCTACCTGCGGGCGAGCGTTTCCAGGCCTGGGACGCGCAGAGGGTGCGGGCGTGGGCAGATCGGGTCGGGCCGGCCACGGTGATCGTGATCCAGCGGATCTTCGAGTCCGTGCCGATCGTGGAACAGGGCCTGGATCCCGCGTTGGCGGTGCTACGGCTCTCTCGCCGCTTCTCCGTAGATCGGGTCGAGGCGGCCTGCGCACTCGCGCTGACGGGACGGGTCCGTTCACCGCGCTATGCGCATCTGCACCCGATCTTGGCCACCGGGCAGGACAAGGTCGCCGCCCTGCGTCCACCCCGCGAGGAACCCGCGGAAGACGGCGGATACGTCCGTGGCGCCGACTACTACGCCGGAGGTGTCCGGTGAGCGTGATCGATAACGACACGAAGCGGAAGCTGCGCGAGATGGGCGCGACCGCGCTGCTGGACGCGATCGATGCCCAGGATGAGGCTCACGTGCTGGGGATGTCGTTCCAGGAACGGCTCCAGCTGATCGTGGACGAGGCGCATTCCATCTTCAATCATGGAAAGGTCGAGGGTCTGATCCGCCGGGCGGGGCTGCGTTATCCCGGAGCGGACCTGCGGCGGCTGGATCTGGTCGAGGAACGGGGACTGAACCGGAACGTGATCGCGCAACTGGCAACCTGCTCCTTCATCCAGCGGCAACAGAACGTGGTCTTCCAGGGCTTCACCGGCTCAGGGAAGTCCTACCTCGGCTGCGCGCTGGCGAAGCAGGCCTGCCAGCACCGGCTCCGAGCCCACTACATCCGAATGCCCGACCTCGAAGAGGCCTGGGCCCTGGCAAAGGACAAGCCGCAGGGCCAGACGAAGTTCCTGCGGAAGTACTCCACGTTCTCGCTGCTGGTGATCGACGAGTGGCTGCTGGACCATCCTGACGAGGGAATGCGTTCGATGCTGCTGGAACTGCTCGAGCGCCGCTATGACACCGGCTCGACCGTGTTCTGCACCCAGTACCCGAAGAAGGACTGGCACGCCCGGCTCGGTGGAGCAGTCCACGCCGATGCGATCATGGACCGCATCGTGCACAACACAATCTGGATCGACACCGGCGACAGGAACATGCGAGAACACACCGCACTGCCCCAGTGACCCGATGCCGGCGGGAGCCAGTGGTCCCCACCGCGGCGGCTACTGGCCCCCGTCGGCACGATCGGCGGTCCCCAAGAGCAAGATTCGGTGGCTCCCACGACTACGAATACTCACTGGACTGACCGGATCCGTCTGTTCAGCGGGTCTGGGTTGAGCTTCTGCCCCAAGTTTTGAGCTTGTGCCCCAAGTTTCATGACTGATGCTCTGGACAGCCAGAAGGCGCGTGGCATGCTGGCCCTCAAAGCCATCGGGGCAGGGAGGCAAGCGCGGTGATGAGCAGAAGAGGAATCCTCGGCGGGGCGACAGCACTGGCAGTCGCCGCGCTGACCGGGTGCTCAGTTCTTCGGAAGGACCGTGCCGAGCTGATCACGGACGCAGTGCTCGACGTCGATGGTGTGACCGGTGCGGATCTGACCACGGGCACGAGCAGCAGCTTCTCGAAGTTCGTGGCCGGAACGGTGGACTGCGAAGCTGAGTCGAGCGCTGCTGGTCTGGCTGTGTACGACGAGGCAATGCGGGAGGCGGTCACGCTCCTGCATGGGCTCGACGAGAGCAACACGGTCATCGGCGGCATCACCGGACGGATGCCCGACGGCACCGAGTTCACGCCGCTGGAGCTGGACCCGGCGTTCCCTACTGACGACCATCGACTCGACTACGTCGTCGCAGCCAGCCTGTACCCGCGCTACGGTTTGGCCTGATTTGCCTTGCACTCCCGCTGGTTCAGCGCCTGTGCTTGGGTTCGCCGGATCAGGACCGGTGCTCACGCCCGACGGTCACCACATGTGACTCGGCGACGTAGGTGCCGTCACCCAGATAGACCCCGGTCAGATCATTCTGCAACGAACTGAGCACAGGGTCCGTCTCACTGTGCCGTGCGACGGTTCCTGCATATCCGAGATCGGGTTCGCCACGTACCCCGACGGAATTATGGTTCTGCTCGAGTATCGCAACCGGATGGATCGAAGGGGTCTCGTAGCCCGGTAATGACACCTCGTGCCGGTTGGGTGCCTGCAAATGACTGCCGCCTGGTTGCAATCCGCCCAGATCCGTCATGGCGATGCCGTCACCGCTGACGCCACTCCATCCGATGCCGGCCTGGTGGGAGACATTCACCGATTGTGTGGTCGACTGCGCCGGGACGACGGTCTGCACCGGAGAGCCGGCGGAGAAGGCGTGGGTGACGTTGTACGTCCCGGGATCGCCAGAAGTGTTGTTGAACATCGGGTCGGCTGCGAGATCGTTGCCCACGATTCCTCCCTGTGAATGACCCACCAGCATCACGTTCGAACCAGGCGGGATACCTGCTGCATCCATGGCCGCTTGGATATCGTCCATCGCCGCAGGGTGCTGCCCGGATACCAGACGCAGGTTCGATGCCCAGTCCCTGGAGTTCCCTTGGCTTCCCCATGCGTCCCACGTCTCCAGCTTTGCGCCCTCAGTCGGAGGTATTTGCACGATGTAGACAGGATCCCCGCCCCGGGAGTTGTGGACCTCCTGGATGCCGACCTGTCCGGACTCCAGCGGCGCTTGTCCGGGGTTGGGTAGTCGAAGTTGGTTGTTCTCCAGGATCAGATCCTGGAGAGTCTGTGGACCTTGCACGGGACCGGTGGTGGTCTCGACGCCGTGCACGATCCCACCGGGCCTGTCGTCGAGGAATGCGGTGTCGTTACCGGTGAGCGCCTCGTAGACGGCCACTCCACCGGATCCCGCGGTGAGGACGGTGCTCGCCAGCACCTCAGAGATCGTGGGGACACGTTCACCGGTGGCCCAGTCGGTCATGACGTCCCGCAGGTGCTCGCCGTCACGGCGGAACTGGTCGAAGCCGTCCATGTTCAGACCCAGCCGGTCACCGATAGTGCTGATGCCGTCCATCAGGAGGTCGCTGCCCCAGCCGATGCCATCGCTGATCAGCCCGGCCGTATCGGAGAACAGCTGCTCGGCCGGGTTCTGCAACCAGTTCGGGATCCACGGGTTGTCCTCGTGGAGGTAGCCGCGGTCCATCCGGTCCGTGGGGGCGTCAGGGATGGTGCTGGGGCGGGTGCCGGGACCAGATTCGGTGCCGTCGCGGTCAGAGACCACGTCCTGCTGATCGGCCTCGCCCTCCAGCTGGGAGGCCTGGCCCTCGAGCTCGGCGAGCAGGCCGCTGATCCGCCCACTGGAGAGCTGGAGCCACTGGTCCCGGAAGCTGTCCGCGTCCGGTCCCTCCCAGGTCACGGACGTGACAGCGCTGTCGAGTGCGCCGCGAAGCTCCTCGATGCGGTTCATCCCGGTGCGGCAGGCGGCGCTGTGGTCGCGCACCTGCTGGGTGTCCATCCCGTAGAAGCCGCTCATGACCGGGCCCCCTCACCGCTCGTACCTGCGGGGTCCTCGTCCCCGGGCGTCGGTGGCAGGCCGGAGGCGAAGCGGATCGACTCCTCCAGCAGCGGGATCACGGTGCCCAGGACGTCACCGGGCTCCACCGCCACCACCTCGATCTGCGGGCGTTCCGGGGTGTCGGTGCGGTAGATCCCCAGCTGCCCGCAGTTCCACAGCCGTGCGATGGTCACCGGCTGTGCCAGGCGGGCCGGATCGGGGGAGTGGAGGGTGAGGCTGAGGGAAGCGCGGTCCCCGCGGGCGGTGAGGGCGTCCTGCAGGCGAGGGTCCAGCCCATCGAGGCGGGAGAAAGCGGTCTCGGCGTCGGCCCCGGTGATGAGCAGCTCTCGCAGGTGCGTGAGCTGGGCGGCATCCAAGCGAAGGGTGTCGGGCCTGTTCTGCACCGTCAGACGGGGCGGCGCCCCTAGAGCGCTGCCGTCAGGCAGCACGTCGGCGAACAGCCGCGGGAGGTCCTCGAGAGCGCACTCCGACCACCGCGAAGCGCCGGGATCCCCGTCAGAGGGCCCCTCGGAGTGCTCCACCGTGGCGACGTCGGCATGGATGCCCACGCGCACCCGGTGTGCGAGACCGCCTGCCTCCACTGCCAGCACCATCACCGCCGGGGCAGTCATCTGGCGCACCAGGAGGTCCAGTTCCGCGCCCTCCACTGCGCCGTCCATCGCCTCGGCTGTGGAACCACTCGTCTTGCCGACCAGCAGGGCCCGGTAGATCGGGTTCAGCGTGCGCTCGGGTGTGCCGGCGGCGCGGACGGCGCCGATCGCCCCGGGCAGGTCCAGGGTCAGCGTGGTCATCTCGAACCTCCCGTGAGCGTTCCTCCCTGTGCAGCCCGATGGCGTACAGAGCATTGGTATGGCGTGGCATTGGTGCGGCCTGGTCCGTTCACCGTATGTGCACCTTGCAGCGATGACCATGGGTAGAACTGCCCATGTGGACCACCGGCAGCTGGGGAGGAACCTCCCTGTGCCGCCGACCAGCGCGTGCTCCGTAGACTGGCCAGCGCCCCATCACCGTGCCCGTAGGAGTTGCTGTGCCCCGTCCGTCCCGTCCGGCCATGTCGCCGCAGCTGCGCGAGGTGTACGCCGCCCTCCTCGAGCGCGCGCCGGAGAACCGCATCGAACCGGACCTGTCGCGGATCCGCCGGGTGATGGAGCTGATGGGCGACCCGCAGCGCTCCTACCGCTCCATCCGCATCGCCGGCACCAACGGCAAGACCACCACCGCCCGCATTCTGGAGCGGATCCTGCGCGAGGCGGGCCTGCGCACCGGACGCACCACCAGTCCCCACCTGCACTCGCCGGTGGAGCGCATCGCGATCGACGGCTCCCCGATCGACGAGGACGGCTTCGTCCAGGCGTACCGCGACGTCGAGCCGTTCGCCCGGATCGTCGATGAGGAGTCCCTGGCGGCCGGGGGAGTGCGGCTCACCTACTTCGAGTACCTCACCGCCATGGCCTACCAGGCCTTCGCCTCCGCCCCCGTGGACGTTGCGGTGGTGGAGACCGGCCTGGGCGGCACCTGGGACGCCACCGGTGTGGTCGATCCGGACGTCGCCGTGGTTACCTCGATCGGCCTGGACCACCAGGAGTACCTGGGAGAGACCATCGCCGAGATCGCCGGGGAGAAGGCAGGGATCCTCACCACGACGGCCACCGCCGTGCTCGCCGCGCAACCGGAGGGCGATGCGGCCGACGTGCTGAGAGAGCGCATCATCGACCTCGGTGCCGAGGCCGCCTTCGAGGACGAGCAGATCGGGGTGCTGGCCCGCACCCCCGGCGTGGGCGGGCAGATGATCACCCTGCAGGGCATCGCCGGGCGCTACGAGGACCTGTTCCTGTCGCTGCTGGGCGAGCACCAGGCCCACAACGCCCTGCTCGCCGTGGCCGCAGCCGAGGCCCTCCTGGGCGACGGCTCCACACCCCTGGACACCGACCTGCTCACCGCCGCCCTCAGCACCGTCACCTCCCCGGGCCGGGCCGAGGTGGTGCGCCAGTCGCCCACGATCCTGCTGGATGCCGCCCACAACCCCTCCGGCGCCGAGACACTGGTGGCCACGGTGCGGGAGAACTTCCGCTTCACCCGCACCATCGGCCTGGTGGGAGTCCTGCAGGAGAAGGATGCCGAACAGATCCTCGCCACCCTCGAGCCGCTGCTGGACTCCGTGGTGATCACCGAGTCCTCCTCCCCGCGGGCGATCCCCGCCCACGAGCTTGCCGACATCGCCCGCGACGTGTTCGACGACGAGGACCGGGTGCTGGAGAGCACCTCCCTGCCCGATGCGATCCAGCAGGCCGTGGACCTCGCCGAGGCCGAGGGCGACATGTTCGGCGGAGTGGTGGTCGCGGGCTCGGTGACCCTCGCCGCCGAGGTGCGGGACCTGCTGGGCCTGCCGGAGGAGGAGTGAGGATGGCGCGCTCGTTGCAACCCTCTGCCCGCCCCCACGGTGCCCAGCGGATCCTCGGCGCGACCGTGCTGGTGGTCGAGGCCTTCATCGTGTTCTTCGCACTGCTGGTGGCCCACCAGCTGGTGCCCGACCAACGGGCCCTCACCTGGACCTGGGGACTAGTGACTGCTGTCGCCCTGATCATCTGCTCGGGGATGCTGAAGCGGGGCGCTGGGCCGTACTACGTGGGCATGGTGCTGCAGATCCCGGTGATCCTGCTGGGCCTGCAGGTCAGCGCCATGTGGGCGGTCGGTCCGGCCTTCGCAGCGCTGTACGTGTTCAGTGTGCTGAAGGGCAATCAGCTGGACCGGGAGAAGGATGCGGTGGACGCCGCCCATTGGCGTGCACAGGAGGCCGAAGGGGCCGACGGAGCCGCCTGAGCTAGGCTCCCCACCATGACTTCACAGCGCACTCTCGTCCTGCTCAAGCCCGACGCCGTCAAGCGCGGCCTGCGCGGGGAGATCATCCGCCGCATCGAGGCCAAGGGCTACACCATCTCCGCCCTGGCCCAGCGCACCGCCACCGATGACGAGCTGTCCGCCCACTACGCCGAGCACGAGGGCAAGCCCTTCTACCCCGGCCTGGTGGAGTACATGGGTGCCGCACCCCTGGTCGCCCTGGTGCTCGAAGGTGAGGGCGTCATCGCCGGTTTCCGCTCCCTGGCCGGCGCCACCAACCCCACCGAGGCCGCCCCCGGCACCATCCGCGGTGATCTGGCCCGCGAGTGGGACCTGCCGGTGATCCAGAACCTGGTGCACGGCTCCGACTCGGTCGAGTCCGCCGCCCGCGAGATCAGCATCTGGTTCCCCGAGCTGGGCTGAGCTCCCTGCCGGGCCGCCCTCATCCGCCGCACACGCAGGAATGTGGCGCGCTGCAGGAACGTGGCGCACTGCGGGAACGTGGCGCGCCGCACAGTGAGCGATGCGAGATCGGGACAAATCCGCAGGGCACAATGGACCCCATGGGTACTGGTGTCGTCACGGTCGGGTTCCTGCTTCTCGCGCTGCTCGCGGCTGTCGCGATCCTCGCGGCAGTCGCCATGCCCAACATCCGCCGCTCCCGTGAGTCCGGTTCCGCGCCGACTGCATCGCTGCGCACCGATCGCCACACCTCGCGCACCGGCCGCGGCGCCTGATTCCCGCGCCGTTCGCTCGAACCAGCCGACCGGCCACCCTGCGTCGATCGGCAGACCGCGCCGTGGTCCAGCCCTGCCACCTAGACTGATCGATGGCCCTGCCGCATCGCCGGCTCCAGCGACCTCGGAGGTGACCCGTGGATCCCAATGACATCCTCGCCCTAGTAGCCGGTGCAGGCGGTGGCGTGCTCGTGCTCGGCGCCGGCGCCTGGGCATACGTGCGCAGCCGCGGCAAGACCCCGACGGACCGCGGTGATCAGCCCAAGGACGGGCAGGATCGCCCCGGCAGCACCGGTACCCGCACCGGGACCGCCGTCAAGGAGCGCCCTGCCGCTCCCACCTGGGCCGATACTCTCTCGGCACCCTCCAAGCCCGCGGCGCCGAAGCCCGCGGACGATGAGCCCTTCGACCAGGACGCGAGCGACCCGAAGCCCGTCACCGACCAGAAGCCCGTCACCGGCGAGCCGGAGGCCGGGCCGGATGCGCAGGACGCAGAGGCACCCGCCTCTGTCGCCGTCCCCACGGACCAGCCCCCGGTCGATGCGGCCCCTGCAGAGGCGGCAACACCCGATGCCACCACCGCACCCGCACCCACGGAGCCCGAGCAGACGGCGACAGCTCCAGCACCCGAAGCCCCGGCTGCTGAACCCACCGCCGCAGAGGTACCGGTTAACGAGGCCACCACCACTGACGAGGCCACCAGCCGGGTCATCGACACCCCGGAGGCCCCGGCCGACCGGATGCTGCGCCTGCGCGAGCGACTGTCCCGCTCCGGCTCCATCGGCCGCGGCATCCTCACCCTGCTCACCCGCGGCACCGTGGACGAGGACACCTGGGACGAGATCGAGGAGACGCTGCTGCTGGCGGACCTCGGCCCTGACGCCACCGACGAGCTGCTGGAGGGCCTGCGTCGCCGCATCCAGGTGCTCGGCACCGACGACCCCCTGGCCGTGCGCGAGGTGCTCCGTGAAGAGCTCGTGACGCTGGTGAACCCCGAGCTGGACCGTCGCCTGGCCGCCACCACCCGCACCGCCCCCGACGGCACCGAGGTGCCCTCGGTGATCCTGATGGTCGGTGTCAACGGCACCGGCAAGACCACCACCGTCGGCAAGCTGGCCCGCGTGCTGGTGGCCGCTGAGCGCACCGTGGTGCTCGGCGCGGCCGACACCTTCCGTGCCGCCGCCGCCGACCAGCTCGCCACCTGGGGCTCCCGCGTGGGCGTGGACACCGTGCGCTCGGACCGCGACGGGGCCGACCCCGCCGCCGTCGCCTTCGACGCCGTCAAGGAGGGCATCTCCCAGGGCGTGGACGTGGTCATCATCGACACCGCCGGCCGCCTGCAGAACAAGAAGGGCCTGATGGACGAGCTCGGCAAGGTGCGCCGGGTCGCCGAGAAGGGCCTGCACGGCGACACCGTCGCTGAGGTGCTGCTGGTCATCGACGCCACCACCGGCCAGAACGGCATGCAGCAGGCCCGCGTGTTCTCCGAGGCCGTGCAGATCACCGGCATCGTGCTCACCAAGCTCGACGGCACCGCCAAGGGCGGCATCGTCGTCAACGTCCAGCGCGAGCTGGGCGTGCCGGTGAAGATGGTGGGCCTGGGCGAGGGGATGGATGACCTCACCCCCTTCGACGCCTACGGCTTCGTGGACGCCCTGCTGGGGGACTGAGCGCCTGCTCCCACTGTTCCGCTCCGTGAACGCGGAGATCACGGAAAGGTCACGGCGGCACGCTGACCTGGTAGGTCGATGGGAGCCCGCGCACGATGGCGGCACGGTCCACCGCGGACCGTGCCGGCCCGATCGGGCGGGCACCACCCATCCCAGGAACCCCCATGGACCCCTTCACCCTCGACACGGGGGCGACCGCCTGGATCCTCGTCAGTGCCTCACTGGTGCTGCTGATGACCCCCGGTCTGTCCCTCTTCTACGGAGGCATGGTGCGCGCGCGCACCGTGCTGAACATGATGCTGATGTCCTTCAGCGCCATGGCCGTCGTGGCCCTGGCCTGGACGGTGGCCGGATACTCGATCGCCTTCGGCGACGACATCGGCGGGCTGCTGGGCTCGCCCTTCCAGTTCGCGGGCCTGGTCGGCACCGACGAGCAGTCCCTGCTGGTCGGATCCGGCGTCCCCTTCCTGGTGGCGGCCGGCTTCCAGATGACCTTCGCGATCATCACCGTGGCCCTCATCTCCGGTGCCATCGCCGACCGGGTGCGCTTCGGCACCTGGATGGCCTTCAGTGCCCTGTGGGTGCTGGTCTGCTACGCCCCCATGGCCCACATGGTGTGGGGCGGCGGCCTGCTCTCCGCTGACGGGCCCTTCGCCGCGATCGCCGAACCGGTCGACTTCGCCGGCGGCACCGTGGTCCACATCAACGCCGGTATCGCCGGGCTGGTGCTCGCGATCATCGTCGGCCCCCGCCTGGGCTTCGGCAAGGACCCGATGAAGCCGCACAACCTGCCGCTGGTGATGCTGGGCGCGGCCCTGCTGTGGTTCGGCTGGTTCGGGTTCAACGCCGGATCCGCCGGCACCGCCGACGGCACCGCGGGCCTGGCCTGGGTGAACACCACCGTCGCCACCGCCGGCGCGATGCTGGGCTGGATGCTGGTGGAGAGGATCCGCGACAAGCACGTCACCTCCCTCGGCGCCGCCTCCGGCATCGTTGCGGGCCTCGTCGCGATCACCCCTGCCGCTGCCGCCGTCAACCCTCTCGGCGCGATCGCGCTCGGTGCCGTGGCCGGCATCTGCTGCGCCCTGGCCGTGAGCCTCAAGCACCGCATCGGCCTGGACGACTCCCTGGACGTGGTGGGAGTGCACCTGGTGGGCGGCCTGGTGGGCACCGTGCTGATCGGCCTGTTCGCCGTCGAGGGCGGCCTGCTGTTCGGCGGAGGCCTCTCCCTGCTGGCCGTCCAGGCACTGGTGGCACTGGCCGCCATGGGCTTCTCCGGCATCGTCACCCTCGTCATCGCCCTGCTGCTCAAGCACACCCTGGGATGGCGCCTCGATCCCGAGGACGAGCAGACCGGGATCGACATCGTCCAGCACGCCGAGGCCGGATACGATCTCGTCGGCGCTTCCGTGCGCCGCAGGTCACCGGTGCCCGTCGACCTCCCAGCCGCGCCCGCCACGGCCACCGCCACCCCAGGAGAGCACCGATGAAGCTCGTCACCGCCGTCATCCAGCCCCACGCCCGCGAGGACGTCATCGAGTCGCTGCGCGAGTACGGCGTCACCGGCATCACCCTCACCGAGGTCGCCGGCTACGGCCGCCAGGGCGGCCACACCGAGGTGTACCGCGGAGCCGAGTACCGCATCGACACCATCCCCAAGGTCAAGCTCGAGATCCTGGTGGACGACGCCGCCGAGGCCGACGTCGTGGACCTCATCGTCGCCGCAGCCCACACCGGCCGCATCGGCGACGGCAAGGTCTGGACCAGCACCGTCGACTCCGTGGTGCGGGTGCGCACCTCCGAACGGGACGTCGATGCCCTCTGAGCACCCCTCCCGCAGGAGCCCGTCGGCCACCCCGGCCGACGGGCTCCCGGTGCGCCGCCTCGACCACGCCCTCGACTCCGGCATCGGCGACCCCGCCCAGGGACCCGCCCGCCGCGCCGAGCACACCGCACTGATCGAGGACTGGCTGCGCGAGCAGTGGGAGGCCGCCGTACCGCCGACCAGGGGAGTAGCCCTCGCGGCCGTCGGCTCCGTGGGTCGGCGTGATGCCGGCCCCGCCAGCGACCTGGACCTCGTGCTGCTGCTGGACCGCGAACAGGTGGAGCCCGAGGAGGCCTCCCGCCTCGCCTCCGCGCTGTGGTACCCGGTGTGGGACTCCGGCACGTCGCTGGACCACTCCGTGCGCACCCCCGCCGAGTGCGAGCAGGTGGCCGCAGAGGACCTCCGCGCCGCCCTCTCCCTGCTGGACCTGCGCCTGGTGGCGGGGGAGGAGCGCCTCGCCTCCGACACCTCCGCCCGGGTACGGCGTGCCTGGCGCAGTGGGGCCCGCACCCGCATCGACGAGCTCGAGGAACTGGTCGAGGACCGCACCGGCCGCTACGGCATCCTCGCCCACTCCACCGAACCCAATCTCAAGTCCGACCGCGGAGGCCTGCGCGACGTCACCCTGGTGCGCGCCATCGCCGAGTCATGGCTGGCCGACCACGACCACGTGGTGGTGGACCGCGCAGCGGACGTGCTGCTGGAGGCGCGCGACGCCCTGCAGCTGGTCACCGGCCGCTCCGGCACCCGCCTGGGCCGCGCCGACCAGGACGCCGTGGCAGGGCTGTGCGGCTACGGCGAGGCCGACGACCTGCTGGCCGCCCTCGCCGACGCCTCCCGCGCGATCGCCTGGCAGCTGCGCCGCTCCCTGACCGCCGCCCGCTCCGGCGTGGCACCCGGAGGGCATGCCACCTACGGAAGCGGCGCCTCCCGCAGGCCCGCCCTTGCCCGCCTGGACCACGGCGTGATCGTGCAGGCCGGTGAGATCTCCGTGGACCCCACCCACACCGGCGCACTGCGCGACATCGCCGCTCTCCGCCACGCTGCCACCACCGGCCTGCCGCTCTCGGCCGCCACCCTGGCCCGCCTGGCCGGAGGATGGTGCCCCCGCTTCACCCCGGAGCAGCGCGACGTGCTGGTGGATGCCCTGTCCGGTGAGCATCTCGCCGAGCTGTACGAGGCGCTGGACGTGCACGGGGTGGTGGCCCGCGTGGTGCCCGGCTGGGAGGGCATCCGCAACCGGCCCCAGCGCTCACCTGTGCACCGCTACACCGTGGACCGCCACCAGATCGAGACCGTGCTGGAGGCCCAGAAGCTGCTGGGCAGCGTGGACCGGCCCGACCTGCTGCTGGTCACCGCCCTGCTGCACGACATCGGCAAGACCCCGGGCGCCGAGGACCACAGCCGGACCGGTGCACCGCTGGCCCGTGAGGCCGCCAGGGCACTCGGCTTCGATGAGGCCGATGCCGAGGTGACCGCTGCCCTGGTGCGCGAGCACCTCACCTTGGTGGACCTGGCCACCGGTCGTGACCATGCCGATCCCGCCACCGTCGAGGCGCTGCTGACGGCGGTGGACCACGATCCCTCCCGCCTGGACCTGCTGCGTGCCCTCACCGAGGCCGATGCCCGCGCCGCCGGACCCGCCGCCTGGACCACCTGGCGGGCCGAGCTGGTGGATCATCTCGCGGGCCTTGCTCGCGATGCCCTGACCGGGGTGACCAGGCCGCCCCGCGAACTGCTGGCCCCGCAGCGCTCCGCTCAGCTGACCGTGCTGGATGCCGTGCGCGATTCCGGAGGCTGCGCGGTGCTGTACCCGGCACCGAGCGAGAGCGCCCCGATCACCGAGATCTGCATGGGCGCGCCTGACGGGCCCGGCGTGTTCGCCGCCTTCGCCCGGGTGCTCACCAGGCTGCGCTTCCAGGTGCGCTCGGCGGTGATCACCACGGTGGACGGTGTGGCGGTGGATACCTGGTGGGTGACCGGCCGCGCCGGGGACCTGCCCCACCCCACCACCGTGCGCACCGCCATGGAGCGGGAACTGGCCAGGCGGGACGACCCCGCCGCCCGCGTGCTGGAGACAGAACCGGCCGCGCCCCTGCGCCGCAGTGAGGACACCCCGGTGGTGACGCTGATGCCCACCGAGCCGGGCCGGCCCACCGCCCTGCAGATCAACGCCCGCAACCGCTCCAGCCTGCTGGCTGACATCGCTGAGACCCTCACCGGGCACCGGCTGCTGGTCAGCAGCGCCCACGTGATGACCCTCGGACGCCGCGCGGTGGACGTGCTGTACCTGACCGACATCCGGGGAAGGCCCCTGGACGAGGCCACCGCCGCCCGGGTGGTCACTGCCGTCGCCGATGCCGCCGCCGGGTCCTGAGCATCGGCCCATAATGGGACGGTGACCACCACTGCCATCCTCTCCGACGTCCGCCTCGGTCTCGCCGGCGCCGACGCCACCGTCGACCTCAGCCTCCGCGACGGCGAGATCATCGCCGTCACCCCGCATGCCGATGGGCAGACGGGTGCCCAGCCGGAGGCCCCGTCGGATGACGAGCGCATCGACGGCCGCGGACTGCTGGCCATCCCGGGCCTGATCAACACCCACGCGCACGTGGACAAGTCCTGGTGGGGTCGTCCCTGGCAGTCCTTCGGCGGCCCGCCCGGGCTGGAGGGCCGCATCAGCCACGAGCGCGCCCGCCGCGACGAGCTGGGCATCCCCGGTGTGGACGTGACCGGCGAGGTGCTGCGCCAGTTCCTGCGCCACGGCACCACCGCCATCCGCACCCACGTGGACGTGGACCTCGGCGTGGGCCTGCGCGGCATCGATGTGGTGCGCGAGGCCGTCGAACAGACCTGTCCGACCATGCGCTGCACGATCGTGGCGTTCCCGCAGGACGGCGCACTGCGCCGCCCGGGCGTGGTGGACCTGCTGCGGCGCGCCGCCGAGAACGGAGTGGAGCACGTGGGCGGTCTGGACCCCGCCGGCATCGACCGTGACCCCGCCGGGCAGCTCGACGCCCTGTTCGACATCGCCGATGCCACCGGCTGCGGCATCGACATCCACCTGCACGACCCCGGTGACCTGGGCGCTTTCGAGTTCGAGCTGATCATCGAGCGCACGCGCGCCCTGGACCTGAAGGGCCGGGTGAACATCGCCCACGGTTTCGCGCTGGCCGACGTCCCCGCCGCCCGCGCCCGCGACCTGTGGAGCCCCTACGGCCCCGGCGACATGATGGAGATCGCCCGCCAGCACGCCCGCATGACCGGCGCCCGCTACGACGAGGAACTGCTGCACGTGCTGGCCCAGACCTCCACCGCCGCCGAGTGGTTCGTCGGTGGCACCGGCGAGGGCGACCGCGACTCGGGCGTCACCGGCTGGGCCGGTGGCACCGACGATCCCGCCGCGGCCGTCGGCCTCGGGGTCGGCTCCCGCGCCGACATCGTGCTGCTGGATGCAGAGAACCCGATGGATGCCCTGGTGCGCGCCCCCGCCCGGCAGCTGGTGCTCGTCGGCGGAGAGATCGCCCACGACGAGAGCCGCTGAATCGCCCCGCCCCTGCCCGTGCACCCCGGTGCCCGGTAGTCTGGCCTGCGCCGAGGACTGCCGTCACCGCCCCGGACCGACCTGAAGGACCAACGCCCCGTGTTCAACAACCTGTCCGATCGCATCACAGCGTCGCTGAAGGGCCTGCGCGGCCATGGCCGCCTCACCGAGGCCGACGTCGACAAGACGATCCGCGAGATCCGCCGCGCCCTGCTGGACGCCGACGTCGCGGTCTCCGTGGTGCGCGAGTTCACCGGGCGCGTACGCGAACGGGCCCTGGGCGAGGAGGTCTCCAAGGCCCTCAACCCCGCCCAGCAGGTCGTCAAGATCGTCCATTCCGAGCTGGTCGAGGTACTCGGCGGCGCCACCGGGGAGTTCACCTGGGCCAAGCACCCGCCCACGGTGATCATGCTGGCCGGCCTGCAGGGTGCTGGCAAGACCACCCTGGCCGGCAAGCTCGCCAAGTGGATGAAGGGGCAGGGCCACACCCCGATGCTGGTCGCCGCCGACCTCCAGCGCCCCAACGCCGTCAACCAGTTGCAGATCGTCGGTGAGCGCGCCGGAGTGCCGGTGTTCGCCCCCGAGCCCGGCAACGGTGTGGGCAATCCCGTGCTGGTGGCGATGAACGGTGTGTCCACCGCGCAGTTCCAGCAGCATGACGTGGTCATCGTCGATACCGCCGGCCGCCTCGGCATCGACGAGGAGATGATGCAGCAGGCCCGCGAGATCCGCGACGCCGTGAACCCGCACGAGACCCTGTTCGTGGTCGACGCGATGATCGGTCAGGACGCGGCCCGCGTGGCCGAGGCGTTCCGCGACGGCGTGGGCTTCACCGGTGTGGTGCTCTCCAAGCTCGACGGCGACGCCCGCGGTGGTGCGGCCCTGTCCATCACCGGCGTCACCGAGCGGCCCATCCTGTTCGCCTCCACCGGTGAGAGCCTCGATGACTTCGAGCGCTTCCACCCCGATCGGATGGCCAACCGCATTCTCGACATGGGTGACGTGCTCACCCTGATCGAGCAGGCGGAGAAGGCCTTCGACCAGAAGGAGGCCGAGAAGGCCGCTCAGAAGCTGGCCTCCGGTGAGGACTTCACCCTCGACGACTTCCTGGCCCAGATGCAGCAGCTCAAGAACATGGGCTCCATCAAGAAGATGCTGGGCATGCTGCCCAACATGGGCCAGTACCGCGAGCAGCTGGAGAACTTCGACGAGAGCGAGCTCGGTCGCGTCGAGGCGATCATCCGCTCGATGACCCCGGCCGAGCGGCAGGACCCGAAGCTGCTCAACGGATCGCGCCGCAACCGCATCGCCAAGGGCTCCGGCACCACGGTGCAGCAGGTCAACCAGCTGATGGAGCGGTTCAAGCAGGCCCAGACCATGATGCGTCAGATGGGTCGTGGCATGGCCGGCGGTGGCATGCCGGGCATGCCCGGTGGGCCCGGCATGGGCATGGGGAAGAAGTCGCGCGGCAAGGCGCAGCAGCAGCCCCGCACCAAGAAGGCCAAGTCCAAGAACCCCGCCAAGGCCGCTCGCGAGCAGGCCGAGGCCGCCAAGCGCGCAGCCGAGGGTGGTGGCACGGGTGGCTCCGCCTTCGGTGCCGGCGCTGCAGGTCAGGGCGGTGCCGGTGGCCAGGGTGGCATGCCGGATCTCTCCGACTTCGACCCCAGCCAGCTCCCGCCGGACATGCAGAAGCTCTTCGGCCAGGGCCGCTGACGCGTCTCGCCGTCGCGGTCGCCCTCCCCCTTGCGTGCTACCTCCTGACCGGCGCCAGCCCCCTTGCGTGCTACCTCCTGACCGGCGCCAGCCCCGCCCCACCGGGGTGCATCAGCCACGTCCCGTAGGTGGGGGCGGTGCAACACCCCGGTTACGGGTGGGTACGTTCCAGATTCTGGAAGCTGGCCACACGAAACTCGGTGATGCGGGGTCTGTGTTCGGCGATGTGGGGTCTGTGACGGCACGCAGCACAGGTGACTCGGACAGTCCAGTCACGGTCTGAATCGTCCGGGGTTTGATAGAGGGTGAGCCAGACATCCTGGAAGGACCCCCTGATCACCATGGCCAACTACAAGTACCCCGTCGAGCTGCGGGAGCGAGCGACCCGCCTGGCCGTCGAGGCCCGCCGCGACCCGGCGACACGCATCGGCGCGATCGCGCGGATCGCGAAGCTGAATATTCGCCTCGCTGGGGTCCGCTGATCGAGGGTTCGGGTGCCACGTCGCTGCCGTAGCGGTGGCGTCGTTCGGGACCACCAGTGGTGTCGTTGGGGCCGCTCTGTCTACGCTCCTTCCGCCGTGTGTATAGGGCACGCGGCGGAAGGAGCAATCTGGAATGGTACGGAAGATCAGGGCGAAGCTGGTGCTCCAGCTGCGCGCAGAAGGTCTGTCGGGGCGAGCGATTTCGTCCTCGCAGGGCATGTCCCGCAAGTCCGTGAGGGCGGTGTTCGAGGCCGCTGACGCTGCAGGGATCGGGTGGGGCGATATCGCGGACGTCGCCGATGAGCAGGTGTATGCCCGGTTGTTCCCGGGCCGGGGCGAGCACGAGAGCGTGTTCGCACAGCCGGACTGGGAACAGGTCCATCGAGAGATGGCCAGGGTCGGCGTGACGCTGAAGCTGTTGCACGGCGAGTACTTCGACGCGACCACGGCGGCTGGGGATCCGGCGATGGGGTATGACCGGTTTTGCCGCACCTACCAGCACCACGTCATGGTCACCGGTGCCGCTTCGAGAGTCGGTCACAAGGCCGGCCAGAGCGTGGAGGTCGACTGGTCCGGCCCCACGATGGAGCTGGCCGATCCGGTCACCGGCGAGGTCTCGAAGGTGTTCTTGTTCGTTGCCTGCCTGCCTTTTTCTCGTTACGCGTTCTGCTTCCCGGCGCTGGATATGCGCCAGGAGTCCTGGCTGCGAGCGCACGTAGCGATGTTCGAGGCGCTGGGCGGGACGGTCCCGAGGATCGTTCCGGACAACCTCAAGACCGGTGTGGTGAAGCACCCCCGCGAGGGCGAGATCGTCCTGAACGATGCGTATCGCGAGATGGCAGCGCATTACTCGGCGGCGGTGCTCCCGGGGAGGGTGCGGAAACCGAAAGACAAGGCGAGCGTGGAGAACACCGTCGCGCACGTCGCGACCTGGGTCATCGCCGGGCTGCGGGATCAGCGATTCACGTCCCTGCCCGAACTTGCAGCCGCCATCGGGCAGCGGATGGAGGCCTATAACGCGGAGCCGTTCCAGAAGCGGCCCGGATCCCGCGCCAGCGTGTTCGACGCGGAGGAGCGGCCGCTGCTGACGCCGCTGCCGGCGGTGCCCTACGAGATCTCGACATGGCACTACGGACGACGAGTGGGCAGGAACGGGCACGTCACGTTCGCGCGGAACTTCTACTCCGCGCCGTTCGCGCACATCGGCGCGAAGGTCGATCTGCGCATCACGGCCCGGACGCTGGAGATCTATCAGGGCAGCCAGCGACTGACCAGTCACCTGCTGCTCCCGGAGACCGCGAGCAATGAGTACCGCACCAACGACGCGGACCTACCTGCGGGCGAGCGTTTCCAGGCCTGGGACGCGCAGAGGGTGCGGGCGTGGGCAGATCGGGTCGGGCCGGCCACGGTGATCGTGATCCAGCGGATCTTCGAGTCCGTGCCGATCGTGGAACAGGGCCTGGATCCCGCGTTGGCGGTGCTACGGCTCTCTCGCCGCTTCTCCGTAGATCGGGTCGAGGCGGCCTGCGCACTCGCGCTGACGGGACGGGTCCGTTCACCGCGCTATGCGCATCTGCACCCGATCTTGGCCACCGGGCAGGACAAGGTCGCCGCCCTGCGTCCACCCCGCGAGGAACCCGCGGAAGACGGCGGATACGTCCGTGGCGCCGACTACTACGCCGGAGGTGTCCGGTGAGCGTGATCGATAACGACACGAAGCGGAAGCTGCGCGAGATGGGCGCGACCGCGCTGCTGGACGCGATCGATGCCCAGGATGAGGCTCACGTGCTGGGGATGTCGTTCCAGGAACGGCTCCAGCTGATCGTGGACGAGGCGCATTCCATCTTCAATCATGGAAAGGTCGAGGGTCTGATCCGCCGGGCGGGGCTGCGTTATCCCGGAGCGGACCTGCGGCGGCTGGATCTGGTCGAGGAACGGGGACTGAACCGGAACGTGATCGCGCAACTGGCAACCTGCTCCTTCATCCAGCGGCAACAGAACGTGGTCTTCCAGGGCTTCACCGGCTCAGGGAAGTCCTACCTCGGCTGCGCGCTGGCGAAGCAGGCCTGCCAGCACCGGCTCCGAGCCCACTACATCCGAATGCCCGACCTCGAAGAGGCCTGGGCCCTGGCAAAGGACAAGCCGCAGGGCCAGACGAAGTTCCTGCGGAAGTACTCCACGTTCTCGCTGCTGGTGATCGACGAGTGGCTGCTGGACCATCCTGACGAGGGAATGCGTTCGATGCTGCTGGAACTGCTCGAGCGCCGCTATGACACCGGCTCGACCGTGTTCTGCACCCAGTACCCGAAGAAGGACTGGCACGCCCGGCTCGGTGGAGCAGTCCACGCCGATGCGATCATGGACCGCATCGTGCACAACACAATCTGGATCGACACCGGCGACAGGAACATGCGAGAACACACCGCACTGCCCCAGTGACCCGATGCCGGCGGGAGCCAGTGGTCCCCACCGCGGCGGCTACTGGCCCCCGTCGGCACGATCGGCGGTCCCCAAGAGCAAGATTCGGTGGCTCCCACGACTACGAATACTCACGAAGCAGACGAACGTGCACAAGGAAGCGCTGCGGAACTGGGTCAGCAAGGCAGAAGCCGCAGACATCCCGACCGAGGCGGTGGACGCCGAAACGCGGATTCGTCAGTTGGAGGCGGAGAACCGTGAGCTGCGCCGCTCGAACGAGATCCTGAAGTCCGCGACGGCTTTTTTCGCGGCGGAGTTCGACCGCCCACAGAAGTGATCGTCGCCTACATCGACGAACAAAAAGACACGTGGGGGATCGAACCGATCTGCCGAGTTCTCACCAAAGAGCTCGATGTGAAGATCGCCCCGCAGACCTACTATGCGGCCCGCAGCCGACCTCCCTCGGCTCGCAGTGTTCGTGATGCCGAATTATCGAAGGAGATTATGCGCATTCATTTTCATCCACGAATGCGGGTCTACGGGATCCGGAAGATTCATGCGCAGCTCGTCCGCGAGGGCATCGCGGTCGGCAAGGGCAGAGTCGAGCGACTGTGCCGTTCCCTCGGCATCCGCGGCACCGTACGGGGCAAGTGCCCGCGCACCACGAAGCCGGCCCCGGAGACCGGCCGCCCCTTGGACCTCGTCCAGCGGGAATTCACCGCGACCGCCCCGAATCAGCTATGGGTAGCGGACATCACCTATGTGCCCACCAGGTCGGGATGGGTATACGTCGCCTTCGTGCTCGACGTGTTCTCACGAATGATCGTCGGCTGGCAAACCTCGACGCGGCTCTATACCGATCTGGCCCTCGACGCGCTTAACATGGGATTCTGGAACCGTCGGAAAGCTGGCCAAGACGTGAGTGGATTGATACATCATAGCGACCGCGGAGTTCAATACCGCGCCATCAAATACTCGCAGGCGCTGGAGGAAGCCGAAGTTGTCGCTTCTGTCGGCTCGAAGGGAGATTCGTACGATAACGCGATGGCCGAGGCACTGAACTCACTCTACAAGCACGAACTGATCTTTCTCGATGGGCCCTGGAACGGCATCGAGGACGTCGAGCCGGCCACCGCCGACTGGGTCCACTGGTTCAATACCGACCGCCTCCACGGCAAGCTCGACCACCGCACCCCCACCGAGATCGAGACGGACCACCGGGTCCGTCAGCACGCCCCTCAGACCGCCACCGCGGCCTGAGCAACCATCACCCGCACACCCTCAACGAAACCCGGGACTTGACAGTCCAGTCCCCGCACCTGGATTTACAGCAGCCCTGCCTCCGTCCAGCAGCCCCCGCACCAGGTTCCTCCCCATGGGGTCCATGTCCACCATCGGGCCTCACTGCCTGGGGAACCGACCACCGCGCCCTAGCGTCGGGCTATGGCACGGCGTTTCAGAAGACCAGACGATCTCATGCCGGGGAGGCTCTACTCCCGGCCTGCGCTCATCGATGCAGGCATGCACCCTCGCGTGCTCTCATCACCAGCCATCGTCGCGCCGTTGCCCGGCTACTGCGCGAGAGCGGACGCACCTGTGCCGCTGATCGCTGTGGCACAGGTGCTGCAGAACGAGGTGCGCCCCGGCGCCGTGATCAGCCATACCACTGCTCTCGAACTGCTCGGCCTACCGTTGCCGCAGCGGTGCGAGTGGAGTGCAGGGGAACCGCTCCACTGCAGGGCATCCAGCGAGCGGCAGAGGAGCGTGACCAGCCGAATCATCGTGCATGCCCCCAGGGCCTCAGCGGCGTTCCGCTGGAAAGGCATCGTCCTGTCCCACCCGCTGGTCGCTCTTCAGGACAGTGCGCAGTTCCTCGGCGACGATGACCTCGTGGTGTGCCTCGACGCACTGGCGGGTACGAAAGCAGAGCTGACGATCCCGCTCCGGGGAATCAGGGCTTTCTCCGGTCAGCTGCGCGGACGTGGAGCCGCATCGGTCAGGCGCGCAGCCGAGCTGGCAGCGGAGAACGTCTGGTCACCGATGGAGACGAGGACGCGGCTGCTCCTGTCGCGGTGGGGATACCCGTTGCCCGTAGCGAACCTGCGAATCGATGACCCTGACACGACATGGTTCGGGTTCATCGACCTGGCGTACCCGCAGTGGAAGATCGCGATCGAGTACGACAGCGAGGGGCACCGTCTGGATCGTCGGAGATGGCAGAAGGATCTGCACAAGAACGAAGTGCTGCACGGCCACGGCTGGACAGTGCTTCGCATCAGCATTGTCGACATCGCGAAGCCGGAAGCTTTCCTCCTGCGCCTTGCCGCCGCGGTCAGTCGCGCTGAAGCCGCTTGACGGCATCGGACGCCGCTCCGACCGCCCGGACTGAGGAGGCCATCATCTCGATCATGGAATGCCCGCGCGCAACGAGGCCATTAGGGTCAAAGCATGATCAGCGCTGACACCGACGCCGCAACTGCAAGCGGTGCCCCTTCGCCCCACGCCGCCGCCCCTGTCCTGCACCTCACCGGCCCCATCCTGCTGGGCCCGGAGCTGGAGGTCAGTGAGGCATGGGTGCACCAGGGCCGCATCCACCACGAGCGCCCCGACATCCCCGCAGGCACCGAGATCCGCACCATCGACGGCTACGTCGTCCCCGGACTGGCAGACCTGCACTGCCACCTCGGCATCAGTGACGAGGGCACCGGCACCACCCTGGAGCAGGCCCGCACCCAGGCCCTCACCGATCGCGACACCGGGGTGCTGCTGATCCGCGACGCCGGATCGATCATCGACAACTCCCCTCTCCAGCAGCAGGCGGATCTGCCGCGCCTGATCCGCTGCGGCCGCCACCTGGCCCGCACGCGCCGCTACCTCATCGGCTACGCCGACGAGCTCGAACCCGAGGCTCTGCCCGATGCCGTGACCCGCGAGGCCGGCCGTGGCGACGACTGGGTGAAGCTGGTGGGGGACTGGATCGACCGCACCGCAGGGGACCTCACCCCCTGCTGGGATGCGGAGACCTTCCGCGCTGCGGCCGACGCCGCCCACGCCGCCGGGGCCCGCATCACCGCACACACCTTCGCCGAGGACACCCTGCCGATGCTGCTGGACGCCGGCTTCGACTGCCTCGAGCACGCCACCGGCCTGACCGACGAAACCATCGCCCGCGCTGCGGAGACCCGCACCCCGGTGGTGACCACCCTGGTCAACGTGGGGGAGTTCGAGCAGTACGCCTCCCAGGGGGAGAAGAAGTTCCCCGCCTACGCAGCGCACATGCGTCGTCTGCGCGAGGGTCGCTACGACCGCACCCGCGACGCCCTGGACGCCGGGGTGCCGCTGCTGGTGGGCACCGATGCCGGGGGAGTGCTGGGGCACGGGATCATCCACGACGAGCTCGACGAGCTGGCCCGCGCCGGGCTCACCGGGACCCAGATCCTGCAGGCCGCCGCCTGGGGGCCGCGGGAGTTCCTCGGCGTCCCGGGCCTCGAGGACGGTTCCCCGGCCGACCTGCTCGTGGCCCAGCACGATCCCCGCACCGACCACCGGACCCTGCGGGACCTCACCGCTGTGGTCCTGGCCGGTCAGGTGGTGAAGGCATGAACGAGGCCAGAGGTCCCCATGGGCGTGACGAGATGAGTAGCGTCGACCCCGTCGTCGGGCTGATCGATGCGGCCCGGTTCGCGACGGTGAAGTTCCGTGCCGGCTACCGGACGGATGCGGTCGACGACTTCCTCGACCAGATCGTCACCCTGGTGAAGGACCCCATGGATCCGCAGCGTGCTCACCGAGAAGCGGTCGAGCGCGTGCAGGGTGCCGCGTTCCCCACCGTGACGTTCCGCGATGGCTATGACATGCAGGACGTGGACGTCTTTCTCGATGAGGTGCTGGTCCCTGCGCTCCAGGACGCCCCGGCCCCGCCGCCGCCTCCTGTCACGGACCCGCCACCACCGCGCCCGTCACCATCCGCCGCTCCGGATGCACCCGAGGACCCCCTGGTCGCGCACCTTCTCCAGGCGAGGTTCCCTCAGGCCGCCAGCAGCGCCGTCAACTACGCCGCGGACGACGTCGACCTCCTCCTGGACGAGATGATCGCGGCACTGAGCGCAAGCCCGGATCAGGGGAGCGGTCGCCACCGGGCACGCCAGCTGCTGGAGGGTGCGGCGATGGACCGCAGTACGACCAGGCGTGATGGCTACAGCGCGGAGCACGTCGATGCGTTCCTGATGGACGTCCTTGCCCGCTTGGGCAGCTGATCGAGGGGCTCGCTGTGAATCGTCCGGGGTTTGATAGAGGGTGAGCCAGACATCCTGGAAGGACCCCCTGATCACCATGGCCAACTACAAGTACCCCGTCGAGCTGCGGGAGCGAGCGACCCGCCTGGCCGTCGAGGCCCGCCGCGACCCGGCGACACGCATCGGCGCGATCGCGCGGATCGCGAAGCAGACGAACGTGCACAAGGAAGCGCTGCGGAACTGGGTCAGCAAGGCAGAAGCCGCAGACATCCCGACCGAGGCGGTGGACGCCGAAACGCGGATTCGTCAGTTGGAGGCGGAGAACCGTGAGCTGCGCCGCTCGAACGAGATCCTGAAGTCCGCGACGGCTTTTTTCGCGGCGGAGTTCGACCGCCCACAGAAGTGATCGTCGCCTACATCGACGAACAAAAAGACACGTGGGGGATCGAACCGATCTGCCGGGTTCTCACCAAAGAGCTCGATGTGAAGATCGCCCCGCAGACCTACTATGCGGCCCGCAGCCGACCTCCCTCGGCTCGCAGTGTTCGTGATGCCGAATTATCGAAGGAGATTATGCGCATTCATTTTCATCCACGAATGCGGGTCTACGGGATCCGGAAGATTCATGCGCAGCTCGTCCGCGAGGGCATCGCGGTCGGCAAGGGCAGAGTCGAGCGACTGTGCCGTTCCCTCGGCATCCGCGGCACCGTACGGGGCAAGTACCCGCGCACCACGAAGCCGGCCCCGGAGACCGGCCGCCCCTTGGACCTCGTCCAGCGGGAATTCACCGCGACCGCCCCGAATCAGCTATGGGTAGCGGACATCACCTATGTGCCCACCAGGTCGGGATGGGTATACGTCGCCTTCGTGCTCGACGTGTTCTCACGAATGATCGTCGGCTGGCAAACCTCGACGCGGCTCTATACCGATCTGGCCCTCGACGCGCTTAACATGGGATTCTGGAACCGTCGGAAAGCTGGCCAAGACGTGAGTGGATTGATACATCATAGCGACCGCGGAGTTCAATACCGCGCCATCAAATACTCGCAGGCGCTGGAGGAAGCCGAAGTTGTCGCTTCTGTCGGCTCGAAGGGAGATTCGTACGATAACGCGATGGCCGAGGCACTGAACTCACTCTACAAGCACGAACTGATCTTTCTCGATGGGCCCTGGAACGGCATCGAGGACGTCGAGCCGGCCACCGCCGACTGGGTCCACTGGTTCAATACCGACCGCCTCCACGGCAAGCTCGACCACCGCACCCCCACCGAGATCGAGACGGACCACCGGGTCCGTCAGCACGCCCCTCAGACCGCCACCGCGGCCTGAGCAACCATCACCCGCACACCCTCAACGAAACCCGGGACTTGACACTGTGCCACTCGGCACACATCCAGCGGTGGAAACCAGGTGGCCCGGGCTGGCATACTCGTTCCTTGTATGTGTCCTGGCCGGCCCTCTACCCGCCAGGCATGACACCCCGAGGACCGTCTGCGCCCGCATCACCCCACAGGCTGCGGCGGGACTCACCCGAACATCCTGAAGGAGAGTCCACCCACGTGGCTGTCAAGATCCGTCTGAAGCGCATGGGCAAGATCCGTGCACCGTTCTACCGCGTCGTCGTGGCCGATTCGCGCAAGAAGCGCGATGGCGCCGTGATCGAGGAGATCGGCAAGTACCACCCCACCGAGGACCCCTCGGTCATCGAGATCATCTCCGAGCGCGCCCAGTACTGGCTCAGCGTGGGCGCACAGCCCACCGAGCAGGTCGCCGCGCTGCTGAAGGTCACCGGTGACTGGCAGAAGTTCAAGGGTGAGGGCGACTCCGCCGGCTCCCTGAAGACCGCCGAGGAGAAGAAGTCCGCCGAGGAGCTCATCGCCGAGGCCGACAAGGCCGCCGCGGAGTCCCGCGAGGGCGCCAAGAAGTCCAAGGCCGAGAACGAGTCCGAGGAGGGCGACGTGCCTGCAGAGTCCGACGAGTCCACCAAGTCCGAGGAGACCGCTGCTGAGGCGGAGCCGGGTTCGGAGTCCACCGCCGAGGGCGAGTCCACTGAGGACGCCGAGGCGCAGACCTCCGACGAGGCCTGAGATGAGCGCTCGCGCCGAAGCTCTGGACCACCTGGTCCGCGGCATCGTGGACGATCCTGACGCTGTGCGCGTCACGGAGAAGTCGACCCGCCGCGGCCCGCTGCTCGAGGTGCGGGTCAGCCCCGCCGACCTCGGCCGCGTGATCGGTCGCTCCGGCCGCACCGCCCGTGCCCTGCGCACGGTCACCGCGGCCCTGTCCGACGACGACGTGCGGGTCGACATCGTCGACGTCGACCGGCGCTGAGGTGCCTGGCAGCATCGAACATCCCGAGAGCGGCACTGCGCGGCAGTGCCGCTCTCGGCGTACCCGCACCCTGGTGACCGCGGCTGCGGCTGTGCTGCTGGCCGCCTGCACCGGGACCGGGACGGGTCCGGGGAAGGACCCCGAGGCCACGACCACGGCAGATACCGGCGCAGGCACGACGACCAGCCCTGCCGCCTCCGCAGATCCCGCTCTGGCGGCTGCCTGCGGCGAGTTCTGGGGCGACCCCGACTACACCGCGCCCCTGTCGCGCGTGGTGCTGGACCGAGCCGCCACCGCCCCCGAGGTCGGCCCGTCGGACCCCTTCTTCTACGCGATGACCGGCGACGACGTCGACGCGACGTTCGTCGATGCGCCCGAGGGTGCGCGCACCGCGGCGACCGGACTGGCCGAGTGGTTCCGCACCCAGCCCGAGCAGGGCCAGGACGCCGACCTGGAGTCCTTCCGGACTGCCTGGCAGGGCGTGGCCTCGGAATGCGCGGAGGTCTCTGCCGCGGCAGCCTTCGCCGCCCAGCCGGGCCAGGACGCACCCAAGCCCGCATCCCTGGTGTGCGCTGATGTCTTCGACACCCCCGGCACCCTCACCCACTTCCGCAACGCCAACGTGCTGACCTCGAACATGTTCAAGCTGGTGGGCCTCAGTGCCCAACAGGTTCCCGGGGACCGCCTCGACGACGTCCAGGCCACAGCCGACCTCCTGACCAGGGAGATCGACCGGGTCGACGACGATGCGGTGCGCTCCGGCCTGGAACAGGTGCGGGCCCCGTTCCAGCAGGCCCTCGAAGGTGACATGTGGTCCGAGGGGCTCAGCGGACCGCTCGATGAACTCGGCGCGGCCTGCGACGCCGCCGGGTACGACTCCCCGGACAGCGGCGAACTGGACGACGAACCCACCGATGACGACGACGGAGGACTGGTATGACCCGCTTCGAGGTGATCGTGGCGACCATCGGCAAGGCGCACGGGCTGCGCGGCGAGGTGGCGCTGAACCTGCGCACCGATCAGCCGGCGGAGCGACTGCTGAGCGGCACCGTGTTCGACGTCGCCCCCGGGAAGCCTCAGGGAACCGGTGTCGCCCCCGGGCCCCTGCCGCGGCAGCTCACCCTGGTCTCCACCCGCACCCAGCAGGACCGCTGGTACGCGCGCTTCGAGGAGATCCCGGACCGCACTGCCGCCGAGTCCCTGCGCGGCGTCGAGCTCTCCCTGGAGCTGGATGCCGAACAGGAGAGCGAGGAGGACCCCGACGCCTGGTACGCCTCCCAACTGGAGGGCCTCCCAGTGCGGCACGTCGACGGCCGTGAGCTGGGCGTGGTCACGGGACTCCAGCACTACCCGGCGCAGGACCTGCTGCTGGTGCGCACCCCGGACGGCCGTCGCGTGCAGCTGCCGCTGGTGGAGCAGCTGGTCCCCGAGATCGACCTGGAGCGCGGCGAGATCCTCGCCGATCCCCCCGGTGGCCTGTTCGAGGACCTCCCGGACGAGGGCGACATCGCCGACGAGGAGCGCTGAGGGCGCGTGCGCATCGACGTCCTGACCATCTTTCCGGAGTACCTGGCGCCACTGGAGCTGTCCCTGATCGGCAAGGCCCGCCGCGAGGGCCTGCTGGACCTGCACCTGCATCACCTGCGGGACTGGACCCATGACCGCCACCGCACCGTGGACGACACCCCGCTGGGCGGTGGCGCCGGCATGGTGATGAAGCCGGAGCCATGGGCCGAGGCCTTCGCTGCCGTGCGTGAGCAGGGCAGGGCGCAGCTGGGTGCCGACGCCCAGCCGCTGATCGTGTTCCCCAATCCTGCAGGTGTCCCCTTCACGCAGGCCACCGCCCGGGAATGGTCGGAGCGCGAATGGATCGTGTTCGCCTGCGGCCGCTACGAGGGCATCGACGAACGGGTGTACGAGCATCTGGCCGACGAGGGCTACGAGGTGGCCTTGGCCTCGCTGGGGGACTACGTGCTCAACGGCGGCGAGGTCGCGGTGCTCGCGATCACCGAGGCCGTGGTGCGCCTGGTCCCGGGAGTGGTGGGCAATGCCGAGTCCCTGGTCGAGGAATCCCACTCCGACGGGATGCTGGAATACCCGCTATACACCCGGCCGGCGCGCTGGACGGACCCGGCCGGCACCGTGCGGGAGGCTCCCGAGATCCTGCTGTCCGGGGACCACGGGCGCATCGCCGCCTGGCGGCGCGAGCAGTCGCAGCTGCGCACACAGCAGCGTCGACCGGACCTGCTGGCCTGAGCGCGCCCGCCGCGTGACGGATCCGACACCGGCGAAGCCGCGTGACCAGCGGATCCGCCGACCGAAGGGCTTGCCGTGACGCGTGCAGCGCTGGCAGAATGAGCGGCTGTGCATGCCGCGCGCCCCTCTGCCTCAGGGGAGGGGCGCATGACGCGGCCGGGCAGGTCCGTGGCGATGGGAGTCGCCGCCAGAGGCCCAGCACACCGGCACGAGGAGCTCGCTCCTCGCCGGATCGACGGTTCATGACCGGCCCCACGCGGGGCCGAACGAACACGCTGTCCGACCTGAGGCGGAGAGCTGGAGAGAGAACATGCAGAAGCTCGACGAGCTCGACAAGGCATCCCTGCGCGAGGACATCCCCGCGTTCCGTCCCGGTGACAACGTGAAGGTGCACGTGAAGGTCATCGAGGGCAACCGCTCCCGTATCCAGGTCTTCCAGGGCCACGTCATCGCCCGCCAGGGCCACGGCGTGGGTGAGACCTTCCGCGTCCGCAAGATCTCCTTCGGCGTCGGCGTGGAGCGCGTGTTCCCCGTGCACGCCCCCACCATCGACAAGATCGAGATCGTCACCCGCGGTGACGTGCGTCGCGCCAAGCTGTACTACCTGCGCGGCCTGACCGGCAAGAAGGCCCGCATCCGCGAGAAGCGCGACCACTCCTGATCAGCGCCTGACACGCCACGCGTGGACAGCCCTGTGGCTTCCGGACGGCGGCGACCATCCCTCGTGGTGGTCGCCGCCGTCTGCGTCGTGGTGCTGCTGTTGGCCGCCGTGGCGGTGCGTCAGTTCGTGGTCCAGCCGTTCCGGGTGCCGTCGGCCTCGATGGAACCGGTGCTGCAGGCGGGCGATGTGATCCTCGCCGACCGTGCGGACCGCGGCACTGCTCGGCGCGGCGATCTGGTGGTGTTCGACGGCTCCGGCTACTTCGCCCCCTCCGGCTCGGGCAGTGGGCGCTACTGGGTCAAGCGGGTGGTCGCCGTGGGCGGTGACCGCGTCACCTGCTGCACCGATGACGGTGCCATCACGATCGATGGGCAGGTGCTCGAGGAGCCCTACCTGGCGCCGGGCACCGAACCCAGCTCGATCGAGTTCGACCTGCGCGTCCCCGAGGGACGCATGTTCGTGCTCGGTGACAACCGCGATGACTCCACCGATTCGCGCTCCATGCTCGGTGCACCCGGCGGCGGCATGGTCCCGGTGGATCGCGTGGTGGGAACGGTGGACCGGATCGTGTGGCCTCTCACGCGCGCCGGAGCCGTCCGATGACCAGGAAGGGTCGATAGGATCACCGCGATGAACCAGTCCGTCCCGCCCAGCAGCGCAGTGCCCCAGAACGGCCGCACCCTGCGCGGCGACGACCACCCCGATGTCGCCTCGGCGGACGCTGAACCGACGACCTCCGGTCCGGAACACACCTCCGATCCGGAACAGGCTGTCCGTGCGGATGATCCTCGGACCACCGCTACGACGGGCCGCCGACGCGGAGCGAGCAAGCAGCGCCTCCCGCTGTGGCTGGACACGGTGCTCACGATGGTCGTGGCGCTGGTGATCGCGGTGCTGGTGAAGACCTTCCTGATCCAGCCGTTCTTCATCCCCTCGGCGTCGATGAACCCCACCCTGCTGCAGGACGACAAGATCCTGGTCTCCAAGCTGTCCCCGGGCGTGTTCGATCTCGAGCGCGGTGACGTGATCGTCTTCGAGGACCCGGGGGAGTGGATCCCCGGCGACGCCACCGAGAACCCCACCCCGCGGGTGCGACTGATGATGGTGCTGAGCCTAGTGGGCCTGGCTCCGGATCCTTCACAGGACCACCTGGTCAAGCGCCTGGTCGGGATGCCCGGCGATCGTGTGGTGTGCGAGAGCGAAGGGTCTGCGCTGCAGGTCAACGGGGTCCAGGTCGACGAGCCGTACATCAACCCCGAGACCTCGGCCTGCCAGACGGCCTTCGACGTCACCGTGCCGTCCGGCAAGGTGTGGGTGATGGGCGACAACCGTTACGCCTCGGCGGATTCCGCCTGGCATCACACCCATGGCGGCGACGGCTTCGTGGCCGAGTCCGACATCACCGGCCGCGCCGAGGTCGTCTTCTGGCCTGCGAGCCGGTGGTCCGGCCTGGGCGGGGGCGACGAGGCCTTCGCCGACGTGCCCGAGAAGCCGTGACCGCACCCAGCCTCACGCGCGCCGTCCCCACGCTGGATCTCGAGCTCGCTCTGGCTACCCGGTGCGGTCCGGGGCCCCGGATCGTGGTGGGCATCGACGAGGTGGGCCGCGGAGCATTGGCCGGTCCCGTCGCCGTCGGCGCCTGTGCGATCGAGGTCGTCGAGGGTCGCGCCCTCGCACTTCCCGACGGGGTGCGTGACTCCAAGGCACTCACCGCCCGCCGGCGGGAACAGCTGGTCGAGCCGATCCGATCCGCTGCTCGCAGCACCGCCGTGGGCTGGTCCGAACCTGCCGAGATCGATGAACTGGGCATCATGCGCGCCCTCACGCTGGCCGCGCTGCGAGCGATCGACGCCCTCGAGGTCGCAGCCGATGCGATCATCCTGGACGGCTCCGTGGATGTCCTCACCCCTGACCTCTCCCGCCGCCCCGGCAGGTGCCCCAGAGTCGAGCTGCGGGTGAAGGCGGACCGGGACTGCGCCAGCACCGCCGCCGCCAGCATCATCGCCAAGGTGGCCCGCGACCGGCGGATGCAGGAACTGGACGCTGTCGCCCCCGCCTACGGATGGGCAGCGAACAAGGGGTACGGCTCGGCCACGCACCGCACCGCGATCCTCGAGCACGGCCCCAGCGATCAGCACCGGCGCAGCTGGAACCTCGGGGGCAGGGAACCGGTGCTTCCTGGCGTACTGTGGGACGACCAGTCGAGCCCGCAGCCCGGGAAGGAGCGCCGGTGAACGTGCAGGATCTCGAGAACTACGAGTCCGACCTCGAGCTTCAGCTCTTCCGCGAGTACCGCGACGTGGTGAGCCTGTTCACCTATGTGGTGGAGACGGAGCGCCGCTTCTACCTCGCCAACCAGGTCGACCTGCAGGTGCGCTCCGCCGGGGGAGAGGTCTTCTACGAGCTGCGTCTGGCCGACGTGTGGGTGTGGGACATCTACCGCTCCAACCGCTTCGTGCGATCCGTGCGCGTGGTGACGTTCAAGGACGTCAACATCGAGGAGCTCAACAAGCAGGACATCTCCCTGCCCTGATCGAGGTTCCTCCCCAAGGCCACGTCGTGCACATTCCGGGGTGACCGGGTGCGACCGGATCCGAGGCTCGCAACGCTGGGGACATGAGCGATCACACCTCCACCCGCCCCCGCCGCACTGCCCGCACCTCCGATCCCACGATCCGGCGCGACCGGGCGGCACCGCCGCCTCCCAGCGATGATCGGCCGGCAGACCCCTCGCGCATGAGCGCGGCAGAACTGGGACACGCCGGCGAGCAGCTCGCCGCCACCTACCTGGAACGCTGCGGGTTCATGGTGCTGGAGCGCAACGTCCACCTGCGCACCGGCGAGATCGACATCGTGGCGCTGGAGGGCTCCACCCTCACCTTCATCGAGGTGAAGACCCGCCGCACCCTGGTCACCGGAGTGCCCCAGGCCGCCGTCACCCCGACCAAGCTGCGGCGCCTGCGCACCCTGGTGGGCACCTACCTGATGGACTCGTCCCCACCGCACCGGGACATCCGCATCGACGTGGTCGCCGTGCTCGCTCATGCCGACGGCACCTACGCGATCGAGCATCTGCGCGGAGTGGGCTGATGGGCCACGCACGCACCCTCTCGATCGGGCTCAGCGGCCTGCAGGGAACCCTGGTCGAGGTGGAGAGCGACGTCTCCAACGGCCTGCCCGCCTTCGCCGTCGTGGGCCTGCCCGACTCCTCCACCCTGCAGGCCCGTGACCGGGTGAGGGCGGCCTCCGCCCGCAGCGGCGTGCACCTGGCGCAGCGCCGCATCACCACGAACCTCAGCCCGGCTTTCGTCCAGAAGCACGGCTCCGGCTTCGACCTGGCCATCGCGGTCTCCGTGATCGCGGCCCAAGGGGACATCGATCCCTCGGGGCCTTCCCGCACCGTGCACCTGGGGGAGCTGGGCCTGGACGGGCGGATCCGCCCCATCCCCGGCGTGCTGCCCGCCCTCATGGCCGCCCGCGACAGCGGCATCCGCAGGGCCGTGGTGCCGGAGGAGAACCTCGACGAGGCCGGCCTCATCGCCGGTATCGAGGTCACCGGGGCCGGCCACCTGTCCACCGTCCTGCACCGGTGGGGCGCGAAGATCGCCGTGCAGTCCCGGCACCCGGTCCTGGCCATCGCCCCCGAACCGGAGCAGCCGGATCCCGCCCTCACCGCCGACTTCAGCGATGTGATCGGCCAGCAGCAGGCACGCCGTGCCGCTGAGGTCGCCGCAGCCGGCGGGCACCACCTGCTGATGGTGGGGCCACCCGGCGCGGGGAAGACCATGATCGCCTCCCGCATCCCCACCATCCTCCCCGACCTCGAGGACGCAGAGGCCCTGGCCGTCTCGGCGATCCACTCCGTGGCCGGCCGCTTCGACGCCCGGCAGGGTCTGCGTCGCCGTCCGCCCTTCGAGAACCCTCACCACACCGCCAGCACCGCCGCCGTGGTGGGTGGGGGAGCGGGCATCGCCGGCCCGGGAGCCATCTCCCGAGCCCACTGCGGGGTGCTGTTCCTGGACGAGGCGCCGGAGTTCTCCTCACGCGTGCTCGAAGCGCTTCGAGAGCCCCTGGAGACAGGCGACATCACACTGCACCGCTCCCGCGGCGTGACGCGCTACCCGGCACGGTTCCAACTGGTGCTGGCCGCCAACCCCTGCCCCTGCGGCAAGGCATGGGGCAAGGGAACGGACTGCACCTGCAGCCCGCAGCAACGGCGCCGCTACCTCACGCGCCTGTCCGGGCCGGTCCTGGACCGGGTGGACATGCGCCTCGGGGTGGGGCCGGTGGACGTGAACAGGGTCGATGCCGACCCCGCAGAGTCCAGCGCCCAGATCGCCGAACGCGTCCAGGCCGCCCGCGACCGCCAGCGAGAGCGGTATGCAGACCACTCCTTCAGCATCAACGCCCAGCTGCCCGGCCCCCTGCTGCGCACCCGATTCGCCCCCACCCCACAGGACCGCAGGCTGCTGGACCACGCCCTGTCCCAGGACCGGCTCACCCTGCGCGGTCATGACCGCGTGCTGCGCCTGGCCTGGACACTCGCCGATCTCGACGGCGCGGACCGCCCCACCGCCGAGCACATCGGCACTGCCCTCACCCTCCGCGAAGGAGACCACCGATGACCTCCCTCGACCATCCGACCGGCCCCGCCGCCTCCACCATCGAGACCGCCCGCATCACGTGGTCCCTCATCGCCGAACCCACCGATGGGGCCGCTCTCGCGGTCCGCGCCGCCATGGGCAGCGAGGACGCCCTCGACCTGGCCCGCCACGGCACCGTCGAGGATCTGATGCGGCACCTGAAGGGCAAGGTCCCGATCGACGACTCGGATCCGGCCCCTGCACGGAAGGACCCCCGGTTGCGCGCCGAGCGGGCACTGGCCCGGTGGAGGCAGCGTCTCGCGACGGTCCGGGTGGAGGAGGTGCTCGATCATGCGGCGGCCCGCGGTATCCGGGTGCTCACCCCGGAACACCCGCAGTGGCCCCGGCAGCTGGAGGATCTGGAGGCCACCACCCCGCACTGCCTGTGGGTGCACGGCCCCGGGGACCTCGCCGAACTGGTCGGCAGCAGGTCGGTCGCGATGGTCGGTTCTCGTGCCTCCACCCCCTACGGGGAGGACACGGCCTCATCGTTGGCCGCGTCCTTCGCCCGCTCCGGAGGGACCGTGGTCTCCGGCGGTGCCTACGGCATCGACGCCGCCGCCCACCGGGGAGCCCTCGCCGCCGGGCAGGGAGCGACGATCGCGGTCCTTGCCGGTGGCCTGGATTCCCTGTACCCCCGCAGCAACACCCGCCTGCTGGAGGCGATCCGCGAGCGTCACCTGCTGGTCACCGAGGCCCCGCCCGGCACGGCCCCCACCCGCTGGCGATTCCTGGCCCGCAACCGGCTGATCGCGGCTCTGTCCCAGGCAGTGGTGGTGGTCGAGGCATCCTGGCGGTCAGGCGCCCTGTCCACGGCGCGCCACGCCAACGGCCTGTCCCGCCATGTCGGTGCCGTTCCCGGACCGATCACCTCCGCTGCGAGCGCCGGGTGCCACCGGCTGATCCGGGACGAGGGGGCTGTGCTCGTCACCGAGCATTCCGAGGTGCTGGACCTGCTGCCCGGGGGCGAACCCTCCGGCGACGGTCGCTACGCCAGGCAGGACGAGCTGGACCTGCTCTCCTCCTCGGATCGTCGGGTGCTGGATGCGGTCCCGCCGCGTTCCAGTGCCGCAGTGGCCACCATCGGCCAGGAGATCGGGATCGGGCAGGACGAGGCGCGCTCGGCCCTTGCACGGCTCGAGCTGCTGGGCCTGGTCGAGGTGCGGGAGGGGCGAGTGCGACGCGCACGACCGCGCTGACCGCGTGTCACGCCCACCCAGAGCTGATCCGGCGCGCCGCGGAGAGCCTTCCTGCCCGTTCCGGGCCGAGCGGGGTCAGACTAGGAGCATGACCACGTCGCCGCGCCCGGACATCGAGGATCCTCGCGATCGCGCGCTGCTGGACGCCTACACCGAGCATCTGCAACTGGAGCGCGGCCGGTCCGTGCACACCGTGCGGGCCTACGTGCGCGAAGCCGGCAGCCTGCTCGAGCACCTGCATCACGCCGAACGCATCACGGTGGACGAGATCGACGTGAACGCCCTGCGGTCCTGGCTGGCCGCTCGCGCCGAGACCGGTGCCTCGGCCAGCACCCTGGCCAGATCCGCTGCCGCCGCACGCACCTTCACCACCTGGCTGGCCGCGACCGAGCGCATCCCCCATGACGTGGGTGGGCGTCTGCGCGCCCCCAAACGTGGCCGCCATCTGCCCACCGTCCTCTCCGCAGAGCAGACGGCCGATCTGCTCGACGTCGCCGAGCACACCGCGGATGCACGTACGGACGTGCCCGGCTCCTCCGGGAGCGAGGAGCCCGCATCCCACGATCTCGCCCCGGGCACCGCACCCGATGACCCCACCTCCCATGCCGTCGCCCTTCGTGATGCGGCCGTGCTCGAACTGCTCTACTCCTCCGGCCTTCGCGTCTCCGAGCTGGTCGCTCTGGACCGCACGGGCATCGACCACACCCAGGGAACGGTCCGAGTGCGCGGCAAGGGGGACAAGGAACGCATCGTGCCGGTGGGAGCACCTGCCCTGGAGGCGATCCGCCGCTGGGAGCGCGAAGGGCGCCCCGTGCTCGCCAAGGACGACGGGCGAGGAAGGGAATCCTCTGAGCGCTCGGTGACCGCAGGGAAGGCTTCTGGACCTGGTGACGCCCTCTTCCTCGGTGTCCGGGGCGGCAGGCTGGGGGACAGGGCCGTGCGCACCCTGTTGGAACGGGCCTCGGCCCGAGCCGGGATCCCGCGCCATCTCAGCCCCCATTCCCTGCGGCACAGCGCCGCCACGCACCTGGTCGAAGGCGGGGCGGACCTCCGCACCGTCCAGGACTTCCTGGGGCACTCGTCCCTCGCCACCACACAGATCTACACCCACGTGAGCACGGAGCGGCTGCGCCGCACCGTCGAGCAGGCCCACCCCCGAGCCTGAGGCTGAGCCCTCCGCGCACCGGGCACCCGAGGCCGCACAGTCAGTCCGCAAGAACCCACCGCGTACCGTGCAGAGGGGTACGCGCTGCCGGGACGGATGCCGGGGGCCTGTCCGCGTTCGAAGGGCGCACCGACCCCGGCCCGGAGCCCGCCGGGACGCTGCCCGAGCCCCCGCTGCCGCCCAGGGGCAGCAGCACGCTGGGCCCGCGTGCGCCCAGCAGCAGCATCGGGTCGAGGTAGTCCTCCCCACGGCGCGCTCCCAGGTGCAGGCACGGACCCTCCGGGCAGTGGGGAGCCCCCACCCGCACCTGTGCGACATGGCCCAGCAGCGATCCCTCAGCGACATGCTCGCCGGCCGCCACCACCGCAGCGACGGGTTCGTACGTGGACAGCAGTCCGTCGGCGTGCAGCACGGAGACCACGCCCCGGCCCGCCACTTCACCGGCGAAGCGCACGGTGCCGGCCTCGACCGCCCTCACTGGTGTCCCGACCCCGCCCGGGGCGCTGATGTCCACCCCGCGATGTCCCGCCGCGTAGCGGTGCTCCGGCTGCTCGAAGCCGTGCAGCACATGGTGGGGCGGGTCCATCGGCCACCGCCAGCGCCCCTGGCCCGGGTCCGCTGCCACCGGCGACGCCACCATCACCAGCAACCAGGCGAGCACCGACAGCACCGCCAGCGCAGAGGCCCCCGGGGCAAGGGATCGGCAGGGGGAGGCGGACGGTGATGAGTGCATACGGGCATCCTGGGCAGATGTCCCCGCAGGCCGCGGGCTGCGCGGCGATCCTGTGGACGACGGCATCGTGGGGAGGAACCCACCCCGAGGGTGCGAGAGCCACCCCGCTCACGCGAAGAGGTGACGCATCCCGCGCTCGTGGGAGCGAGGGCGTCGGCTAGACTGACGTCAGCATCCGGTCCGTCCGGATGACTTCGCGTGCCCACCAGGGCGGCCGATCTTCGGTCCCTCGCACTCCCGCATCCGTGTGGGCGAAGCGGGGGAGGTCGGCACCCGGGCACCAGGCCCCGAGCCGTCCGGCTGCGGGGGAAGAACCGAGAATGCAGGTCCTGCGCGATGACCGCGGACGCCCCTTCGGGTGCGCCGCGTGAGCCCAGGGCCGAGGAAGAGGCACCACCATGGCAGTCGTCACCATGCGCCAGCTCCTGGAGAGCGGCGTCCACTTCGGGCACCAGACCCGTCGCTGGAACCCCAAGATGCGCCGTCACATCTTCACCGAGCGCAACGGCATCTACATCGTCGACCTGATGCAGACGCTGACCTACATCGACAAGGCCTACGACTTCGTCAAGCAGACCGTGTCCCACGGCGGCACCGTGCTATTCGTCGGCACCAAGAAGCAGGCGCAGGAGTCCATCCAGGAGCAGGCCACCCGCGTGGGCATGCCCTTCGTGAACCAGCGCTGGCTGGGCGGCATGCTCACCAACCTGCAGACCGTCTCCGCCCGCGTGAACCGCCTCAAGGAGCTCGAGCAGATCGACTTCGACGATGTGGCCTCCTCCGGCCGCACCAAGAAGGAGCTGCTGATGATGCGCCGCGAGAAGGACAAGCTCGAGCGCACCCTCGGTGGCATCCGCGACATGTCCCGCGCCCCCAGCGCGGTGTGGATCGTGGACACCAACAAGGAGCACCTCGCCGTCGACGAGGCCCAGAAGCTGAACATCCCCGTCGTCGCGATCCTGGACACCAACTGCGATCCCGACGAGGTCACCTACCCGATCCCCGGCAACGACGACGCGATCCGCTCCGTCACCCTGCTGACCCGGGTCGTCGCCGATGCGGTGGCCGCCGGTCTGCAGGAGCGTCACGCCAAGAGCACCGGCGGCGAGAAGAACGTCTCCGCCGTCGACGCCGAGCCCCTGGCCGAGTGGGAGCGCGAGCTCCTCGCCCAGTCCGAGGTCCAGCAGAAGGACGCCCCGGCCGAGCAGTCCGTGGCCTCCGAGTCCACCGAGGCGCCCGCCGAGGAGTCCGCTGAGGACACCGTCACCGCCGACGAGGCCTCCGAGGCCGAGAAGGCTGAGAAGACCGAGTCGACCGAGTCCGCGGAGTCCACGGAGTCCACCGAGGACGCCGACAAGGCTGAGAAGACCGAGGCCCCCGCGGCCGAGTGATCACGGGGCCCGGGGAGCGCACGCCGCTCCCCGGGCCACCCCGGGGCGGCCAGGCCGCCCCACCCCCGCAAGCATCTCCCACAAGGAAGAGGAACATGGCCAACTACACGGCAGCCGACATCAAGGCGATCCGCGAGTCCACCGGCGCGGGCATGCTCGACGTGAAGAAGGCCCTGGACGAGGCGAACGGCGACTCCGCCAAGGCGGTCGAGCTGATCCGCGTCAAGGGTCTGAAGGGCATCGCCAAGCGCGAGGGCCGCACCGCGTCCGAGGGCCTCATCGCCGTCGACGTGCGCGACAGCGAGGGCGGCCAGACCGGCACCCTGGTCGAGCTCAACTCCGAGACCGACTTCGTCGCCAAGAACGACAAGTTCGTGGCCCTGGGCGACGAGGCCGTGGCCGCGGCCGTCGAGTCCGGCGCCACCGAGCCGGCCGAGCTCGCCGAGACCCCCTTCGGCGAGGCCCTCACCAACGCAGGCGCCACCATGGGCGAGAAGATCCTGGTCCGTCGCATCGGCCGCGTCTCCGGCGAGGTCGTCACCGACTACATGCACCGCACCAACAAGGACCTGCCCCCGCAGGTCGGCGTGCTGGTCGCCACCGACAAGGCCGGTGCCGAGGTGGCGCGCGACGTCGCCATGCACATCGCCGCCTACTCCCCGCAGTACCTCACCCGCGAGGACGTCCCCGCCGACATCGTCGAGAACGAGCGTCGCATCGCCGAGGAGACCGCGAGGAACGAGGGCAAGCCCGAGCAGGCGCTGCCCAAGATCGTCGAGGGTCGCCTCAACGGCTTCTTCAAGGAGAACGTGCTGCTGGAGCAGGGCTTCGCGAAGGACCCCAAGCAGACCGTCGGCAAGATCGTGGAGGAGGCCGGTGGCAAGGTCACCGGTTTCGTCCGCTTCCGCGTCGGCAACTGATCGACCGTCACCACAGGATCCGCGCGTGAGCGCGGACACCTGATCGCGGCCCCGCACCCTCGGTGCGGGGCCGCGCCGGTATCATCGCCCAGGACCACGCCCGCGGAAGGACTGTCATGACCCAGACCATCACCTCCCCGATCCCCGTGATGCCCCGGCGCACCGACGGCCGCCGGGTGCTGCTGAAGCTCTCCGGTGAGGCGTTCGGCGGCGGCGCCGTCGGCGTCGATCCCGATGTCGTCTCCCGCATCGCCGCCGAGATCGCCGAGGGCGTCGCCCAGGGCGTCCAGTGCGCCATCGTGGTGGGCGGCGGCAACTTCTTCCGCGGTGCGGAGCTGTCCCAGCGCGGCATGGACCGCCGCCGCGCCGACTACATGGGCATGCTGGGCACCGTCATGAACTGCCTGGCACTGCAGGACTTCCTGGAGCAGCGCGGGGTCAGCACCCGCGTGCAGACCGCCATCGAGATGGGACAGGTCGCCGAGCCGTACATCCCGCTGCGTGCCGTGCGGCACCTCGAGAAGGGGCGCGTGGTGATCTTCGGCGCCGGCGCCGGGATGCCCTACTTCTCCACCGACACCGTGGCCGTGCAGCGCGCACTGGAGATCGGCTGTGAGGAAGTGCTGATGGCCAAGAACGGCGTGGACGGCGTGTACACCGCCGACCCCCGCACCGACCCCACTGCCGAGCGTCTCGAGGCCGTCACCTACAACGAGGCCCTCCAACGCGGCCTGAAGGTGGTCGATGCCACCGCATTCAGCCTCTGCATGGACAACAGCCAGTCGATGATGGTGTTCGGGCTGGACGAGCCGGGCAACATCACCCGGGCCCTGCGCGGTGACCGCATCGGCACTGTCGTCACCGGCGACTGACGCCGCAGCGCTCCCGGCCCCGACCGGCCGGACCTGCCCGATCTTCCACCCCCATCGATCTGCCAGCGGCCCACCTGCACGTGCGGGACAATGGACGCACCACCCCACAACGATTCGAGGAGCACACCGTGAGCGACGACATCGCAAGCATCCTGAAGGACGCCGAGAAGAAGATGGCCAAGTCCGTCGAGGTCACCAAGGAGGAGTTCACCTCCATCCGCACGGGCCGCGCCAACGCCGCGATGTTCCAGGGGATCACCGTGGAGTACTACGGCGCCCCCACCCCGCTGAACCAGCTGGCGTCGCTGCAGTTCCCCGAGGCCCGCACCGTGATCGTCACCCCCTACGACAAGACCGCCACTGCAGCGGTGGAGACCGCCCTGCGCGAGTCCGACCTGGGCGTGAACCCCACCAACAACGGCGACAACCTGCGCATCGTGCTCCCGGCCCTGACCGAGGAGCGCCGCAAGGAGTACGTGAAGCTGGCACGCACCAAGGCCGAGGACGGCCGCGTCTCCGTGCGCGGTACCCGCGGCAACGCCAAGAAGGCGCTCGAGAAGCTGGTCAAGGACAAGCTGGTGGGCGAGGACGAGGGCGTGCGCTCGGAGAAGGACCTGGACGCGTTGACCAAGAAGTACGTGGAGCAGGTGGACCAGGCGCTGGCCGCCAAGGAGACCGAGCTCGAGACCATCTGACGGTGGTCCTGCTGCTGCCCCGCTGCGCTCCGTGACCGCCGGTCCCTTTCACGAGGCCGCCTCGACCACACTCGAGGCGGCCCCGTCGGCGTCGACCGATGCCCCTGTCCAGCACGCCAAGAGGCGCGGACCGGGCCGGAACCTCCCCGCCGCGATCGCGGTGGGGGCCGCTCTGGGAGGTCTCCTGCTGGGCGCCGTGTTCGTCCTGCCCCAGGCCTTCCCCGTGGTGGTCGCGATCGCCCTGTGCCTTGGAGTGCTGGAGCTGACCCGGGCCCTGTCGCACGGGGGACTGCGGGTGCCTGCGGTCCCCTTGCTGGTGGGCGTGATCGGCATGGTGGTCTCCACCGTCACCCACGGTGTGAACGGCCTGGTGATCGCCACCGCGGCCGCCGTGTGCGTGCTGATCCTGTGGCGGGTCTCCGACTCCATGGGCCTGACCGCCCTGCGTGACGTGACAGGCGGGGTGTTCACCCTGGCCTGGGTGCCGTTCCTGGGCTGCTTCATCCTGCTGCTGTTCTCGAGGGAGGAGGGGCCGTGGCTGGTGCTGCTGGCCGTGCTGGTGCCGGTGGCGAACGACATCGGTGGCTACGTGGCCGGGGTGCTGTTCGGCTCGCACCCCATGGCCCCGAGCATCAGCCCCAAGAAGAGCTGGGAAGGGTTCGCCGGATCCCTGGTGGCCGGCGTGGCCGCCGCCATCATCGTCACCGTCACCGCGATCGATGCCCCCTGGTGGATCGGAGCGGTGCTCGGTGTGGTGCTGGTGCTGGTCTCCACCGGCGGCGACCTCGCCGAGTCACTGCTCAAGCGCGATCTGCGCATCAAGGACATGGGGCACCTTCTGCCCGGTCACGGCGGCATGATGGACAGGCTCGACTCCATCCTGCTGGCCGCACCGACCACCTACATCATGCTGGAGATCCTGCTGCCATGACACCCCAGACACCCGAGACACCCGCTGCTCCCGACGCCACCCAGGGCGCACCCACCACCACCCCCGATCTGTCCCGCGAGGCGATCCCGGGTCAGAAGGTGGCGCTCGCCCCCGGCCAGCTGCAGCTGCGCCCGGCGCGCCGCGGCAAGCCGCCGGCCCACCTGGCCGACCTCACCCTCGACGAGCGCATCGAGGCCGTGAAGGAGATGGGCCTGCCCGGCTTCCGCGCCAAGCAGCTGTCGGTGCACTACTTCGAGCACTACACCACCGATCCCGCGCAGATGACCGACCTGCCCCAGGACCGACGGGACGAACTGGTCGAGCGGTTCTTCCCCACCCTGCTCACGCCCGTCTCCCGCCAGTCCGCCGACCACGGCGCCACCCAGAAGATGCTGTGGCGTCTGTTCGACGGCTCGATGGTGGAGTCGGTGGTGATGCGCTACGCGGACCGCATCACCCTGTGCATCTCCTCCGAGGCAGGCTGCGGGATGAACTGCCCCTTCTGCGCCACCGGCCAGATGGGCCTGACCCGCAACCTCTCCGCCGCCGAGATCATCGAGCAGGTGCGGATCGCGAACCGGATGCTGAAGGACGGAGAGATCCCCGGTGGCGGTGGGCGCGTCTCCAACATCGTGTTCATGGGGATGGGGGAGCCGCTGGCGAACTACCGGCCCGTGGCCACCACCTGCCGTCGTCTGAACGCTCCTGCTCCCGAGGGCTTCGGCATCGGTGCCCGCCACATCACCGTCTCCACGGTGGGCCTGGCCCCCGCGGTCCGCAAGCTGATCGCCGAGAAGATCCCCGTGACCCTCGCCGTGTCCCTCCACGCTCCGGACGACGCGCTGCGCAACGAGCTGGTGCCGATCAACACCCGCTACTGAATATTCGCCTCGCTGGGGTCCGCTGATCGAGGGTTCGGGTGCCACGTCGCTGCCGTAGCGGTGGCGTCGTTCGGGACCACCAGTGGTGTCGTTGGGGCCGCTCTGTCTACGCTCCTTCCGCCGTGTGTATAGGGCACGCGGCGGAAGGAGCAATCTGGAATGGTACGGAAGATCAGGGCGAAGCTGGTGCTCCAGCTGCGCGCAGAAGGTCTGTCGGGGCGAGCGATTTCGTCCTCGCAGGGCATGTCCCGCAAGTCCGTGAGGGCGGTGTTCGAGGCCGCTGACGCTGCAGGGATCGGGTGGGGCGATATCGCGGACGTCGCCGATGAGCAGGTGTATGCCCGGTTGTTCCCGGGCCGGGGCGAGCACGAGAGCGTGTTCGCACAGCCGGACTGGGAACAGGTCCATCGAGAGATGGCCAGGGTCGGCGTGACGCTGAAGCTGTTGCACGGCGAGTACTTCGACGCGACCACGGCGGCTGGGGATCCGGCGATGGGGTATGACCGGTTTTGCCGCACCTACCAGCACCACGTCATGGTCACCGGTGCCGCTTCGAGAGTCGGTCACAAGGCCGGCCAGAGCGTGGAGGTCGACTGGTCCGGCCCCACGATGGAGCTGGCCGATCCGGTCACCGGCGAGGTCTCGAAGGTGTTCTTGTTCGTTGCCTGCCTGCCTTTTTCTCGTTACGCGTTCTGCTTCCCGGCGCTGGATATGCGCCAGGAGTCCTGGCTGCGAGCGCACGTAGCGATGTTCGAGGCGCTGGGCGGGACGGTCCCGAGGATCGTTCCGGACAACCTCAAGACCGGTGTGGTGAAGCACCCCCGCGAGGGCGAGATCGTCCTGAACGATGCGTATCGCGAGATGGCAGCGCATTACTCGGCGGCGGTGCTCCCGGGGAGGGTGCGGAAACCGAAAGACAAGGCGAGCGTGGAGAACACCGTCGCGCACGTCGCGACCTGGGTCATCGCCGGGCTGCGGGATCAGCGATTCACGTCCCTGCCCGAACTTGCAGCCGCCATCGGGCAGCGGATGGAGGCCTATAACGCGGAGCCGTTCCAGAAGCGGCCCGGATCCCGCGCCAGCGTGTTCGACGCGGAGGAGCGGCCGCTGCTGACGCCGCTGCCGGCGGTGCCCTACGAGATCTCGACATGGCACTACGGACGACGAGTGGGCAGGAACGGGCACGTCACGTTCGCGCGGAACTTCTACTCCGCGCCGTTCGCGCACATCGGCGCGAAGGTCGATCTGCGCATCACGGCCCGGACGCTGGAGATCTATCAGGGCAGCCAGCGACTGACCAGTCACCTGCTGCTCCCGGAGACCGCGAGCAATGAGTACCGCACCAACGACGCGGACCTACCTGCGGGCGAGCGTTTCCAGGCCTGGGACGCGCAGAGGGTGCGGGCGTGGGCAGATCGGGTCGGGCCGGCCACGGTGATCGTGATCCAGCGGATCTTCGAGTCCGTGCCGATCGTGGAACAGGGCCTGGATCCCGCGTTGGCGGTGCTACGGCTCTCTCGCCGCTTCTCCGTAGATCGGGTCGAGGCGGCCTGCGCACTCGCGCTGACGGGACGGGTCCGTTCACCGCGCTATGCGCATCTGCACCCGATCTTGGCCACCGGGCAGGACAAGGTCGCCGCCCTGCGTCCACCCCGCGAGGAACCCGCGGAAGACGGCGGATACGTCCGTGGCGCCGACTACTACGCCGGAGGTGTCCGGTGAGCGTGATCGATAACGACACGAAGCGGAAGCTGCGCGAGATGGGCGCGACCGCGCTGCTGGACGCGATCGATGCCCAGGATGAGGCTCACGTGCTGGGGATGTCGTTCCAGGAACGGCTCCAGCTGATCGTGGACGAGGCGCATTCCATCTTCAATCATGGAAAGGTCGAGGGTCTGATCCGCCGGGCGGGGCTGCGTTATCCCGGAGCGGACCTGCGGCGGCTGGATCTGGTCGAGGAACGGGGACTGAACCGGAACGTGATCGCGCAACTGGCAACCTGCTCCTTCATCCAGCGGCAACAGAACGTGGTCTTCCAGGGCTTCACCGGCTCAGGGAAGTCCTACCTCGGCTGCGCGCTGGCGAAGCAGGCCTGCCAGCACCGGCTCCGAGCCCACTACATCCGAATGCCCGACCTCGAAGAGGCCTGGGCCCTGGCAAAGGACAAGCCGCAGGGCCAGACGAAGTTCCTGCGGAAGTACTCCACGTTCTCGCTGCTGGTGATCGACGAGTGGCTGCTGGACCATCCTGACGAGGGAATGCGTTCGATGCTGCTGGAACTGCTCGAGCGCCGCTATGACACCGGCTCGACCGTGTTCTGCACCCAGTACCCGAAGAAGGACTGGCACGCCCGGCTCGGTGGAGCAGTCCACGCCGATGCGATCATGGACCGCATCGTGCACAACACAATCTGGATCGACACCGGCGACAGGAACATGCGAGAACACACCGCACTGCCCCAGTGACCCGATGCCGGCGGGAGCCAGTGGTCCCCACCGCGGCGGCTACTGGCCCCCGTCGGCACGATCGGCGGTCCCCAAGAGCAAGATTCGGTGGCTCCCACGACTACGAATACTCAGCTACGACGTGGACGAGATCCTCGGTGCCGCTCACGAGTACTTCGAGGCCACCGGCCGTCGCGTGAGCATCGAGTACGCCCTGATCCGCGACATCAATGACCAGGCCCATCGGGCCCAGCTGCTTGCCGACAGGCTGATCGCCCACGGCGGTGCCCACTGGATCCACGTCAACCCCATCCCGCTGAACCCGGTGAAGGGCTCGAAGTGGACCGCCTCGGACCCGATGGTGGAGAAGAAGTTCGTGGAGACCCTGCGCGACAACGGCATCTCCGCCACTATCCGCGACACCCGCGGCTCCGACATCGACGGCGCCTGCGGGCAGCTCGCCGCCGAGGTCATCGAGACCGACGAGCACCGCGCGGACCGCGAGGCACGCGTGGCACGCGTGGAGGCCGTCGCCTCCCGCCCCGAATGACCGCTGCCGCCTGCACGATGCCCGGCCCCCACGCCGCTACAGTGGGACCGCGACCCCGCCGAGGAAGGACCCACTGGTGAGCACATCGTTCGAACGCGTCTCGCGCTTCAGCGTCGGCTACGACACGCATGAGGTGGACGAGTTCCTCTCGCGCGCCCGCACCGCCTACGAGGGGCGTGACGCCGGGTTCTCCGGCAGCGACATCGCCTCGGCCAGCTTCAGGACCGAGCGCGGCGGCTACGACATGCGTGTGGTGGACGAGGCCCTGGACCGTCTCTCCGACGCCTTCGCCCTGCAAGCCCGCGACGATGCCATCGCCGAGCGCGGCGAGGAGGCGTGGGTGGCGGAGCTGACCCGCCGCGCCGAGTCCCTCAAGGAGCGCCTGGAGCGCCCCGCGGGTGAGCGCTTCTCCCCGGCCGCTGACGGCGAGCCGGCCTACGACCGCACCGACGTGGATGCTCTGTGCGATCAGCTGATCGCCTACTTCACCGAGGGCCACCCGATGAGCGTGGACGACGTGCGCCGCGCCGCGTTCCGACGCCGCCGCGGGGCCGACGGGTACCGCGAGGCCGTGGTGGACGTGTACCTCGACCACGTCGCGGACGTGATGGCCTCCGTGCCGTGACCCTCGTCCCTGCCCGTCGCCTGGTGCTGCTGGGCTCCACCGGTTCGATCGGCACGCAGGCCCTCGAGGTCCTCACGCGCTACCGCGACCTCGCCCACCTGCACGGCATCGCCGTGGGCGGCGGACGCCCCGAGCTCGTGGCCCAGCAGGTGCTGATGCACCGCCCCGAGCGCGTCGCGGTGTCCGATGCGGAGCGCTCGGAGACCGTCGAGCAGGCCGTCGGCACCGCCTGCCGCGATGCCGGGATCGCCGTCCCGCAGCTCGTCGCCGGTGCTGACGCCGTGGTGGACCTGGCAGGATCGCTGGGCCCGGATGATGTGGTCCTGAACGCCGTCACCGGCTCCGTCGGCCTGCTGCCCACACTGGCGGCGCTGGATTCCGGGGCACGCCTGGCCCTGGCCAACAAGGAGTCCCTGGTGGTCGGCGGTGCCCTGGTCACCGCGCGCGCTGCCGAGGGGCAGATCCTGCCGGTGGACTCCGAGCACACCGCGATCGCCCAGGCCCTGGCCGGGGTGCGGCCGGACCAGGTGGACCGCCTGGTGGTCACCGCCTCCGGTGGCCCCTTCCGCGGTCGCAGCCGTGAGGAACTCGCTCAGGTCACACCCGAGCAGGCCCTCGCCCACCCCACCTGGGCGATGGGCCCGGTGATCACCACCAACTCCGCCACCCTGGTCAACAAGGCCCTCGAGGTGATCGAGGCGTGCTTCCTGTTCGACCTGCCCGAGGACCGCGTGGACGTGGTCGTCCATCCGCAGTCGATCGTGCACTCCATGGCCACGCTCGTGGACGGGTCCACCATCGCCCAGGCCAGCCCACCGGACATGCGCCATGCCATCGGCTGGGCCCTCGCGCACCCCGAGAAGCTGCCGCACCTGGCCGCACCGCTGGACTTCTCCACCGCCCAGTCCTGGACCTTCGAACCGGTCGACGACGCCACCTTCCCCGCAATCGAGGTGGCTCGCGCCGCCCACCGTGCCGGAGGCGGCGCGATGGCCGTGATGAACGCCGTCAACGAGGAGGCCGTCGCGGGTTTCTTCGCCGGTGACCTGCCGTTCCTGGGGATCGTGGGGACCATCCAGGATGTGCTGGCTGATCCTGCCCGCCCCCGGGTGGAACCGGCCGACGGCGTCGATGCGCTACTGGACCTGGAGCGCTGGGCCCGCGAGGCCGCACGCGAGAGCATCGCCGCCCGGACCCGCACCCCCTCGGGGACGGCCGCTGGTCAGCCCGCTGCCTCCGAGCCGGCCCCGGGGGGGCGCGACTGATGGGCGTGGCCCTGTTCGTGCTCGGTGTGCTGATCATCGGGTTGGGGCTGGCGGTGTCGATAGCCCTGCACGAGATCGGGCACCTGGTGCCCGCCAAGGCCTTCGGCGTGCGCGTCACCCAGTACATGATCGGCTTCGGGCCCACCATGTGGTCCCGCACCCGTGATGAGACCGAGTACGGCGTCAAGGCGATCCCCCTGGGCGGCTACATCCGCATGATCGGCATGTACCCGCCGCATCGCGGGGACGCCCCCGGCACCGTGCGCGAGGACTCCACCGGGTTCATCCAGCAGATGTCCCAGGAGGCCAAGGAGTACGAGGCCGCCCAGTACGACCCCGCCGAGGCCCACCGCACCTTCGTCTCGCTGCCGGTGCACCGCAAGATCATCGTGATGCTGGGCGGGCCCGCCATGAACCTGCTGCTGTCGGTGCTGCTGATCGGGGTGCTCGCCCTCGGCATCGGCCTGCCGGCGGTGACGCCCACGGTGCAGTCCGTCTCCGAGTGCGTGCTGCCGGCCGACGCCCCGGCGGGCACCGACTGCGAGGGTCGACCCCCGGCCCCCGCGATCGCCGCGGGGATCCGCCCGGGCGACACCCTGCGTGAGATCGACGGGCACGAGATCCGCCGCTGGGAGGACGTCACCACTGCCGTGCGCGCCGCCGGGGACCGCACCGTGAGCGTCGTCGTGGAGCGCGACGGTGAGGAGCTCACCCTCCAGGCCACCCCGATCGTCGATGCCCGCCCCGTGCTGGACGAGGACGGCGCGGTGGTCCGTGATGCGTCCGGGGCGATGCTCACCGAGCAGGTGGGCTTCCTGGGCGTCGGAGGCACTCCGGACCTGGTACGCCAGTCACCCGCGGTGGTGCCGGAACTGGCCTGGTCCACGTTCTCCCAGACCGCGCAGCTGGTGATCGCCCTGCCCGCGCGCCTGGTGGATGTGGCCAAGGCGGCCTTCGGATCCGAGGAGCGCGACCCCAACGGCCCCATCGGCGTGGTCGGCGTGACCCGCCTGGCCGGGGAAGTGGCCTCCGCGGACCAACCCGGCTTCGAGCTGCGTGAGAAGACCGGCACCATGATCTCGATGCTGGCCTCGCTGAACATGGCCCTGTTCGCGTTCAACCTGCTGCCGCTGCTGCCGCTGGACGGTGGGCACGTGGCCGGGGCGCTGTGGGAGGGGATCCGTCGCTTCATCGCGCGCCTGCGCGGAAAGCCGGACCCCGGGCCCGTGGACATCTCCCGGATGCTGCCGCTGACCAACGTCGTCGCGATCGTGTTCCTGGTGATGACGGTGCTGCTGCTGTACGCGGACATCGTCAAACCCATCCGGCTGTTCCCGTAGCGCGCTGCTCCAGCAGCGCCTCGAGCCGCGTCCATCCCGCCGGATCCGCCCACCCTGAGTGACCGCGCCGACGTGGAGGTGCGGTGGAGGTGTCGCACGCCCCTCGCCATCACCGCCCATACCCAGGCGCGCGCCGCCATAATGGGACGGTGACTTCAGTGAGCCTCGGCATCCCGTCCGTCAAGCAGCCCCCGCCCGTCCTCGCGCCCCGGCGGAAGACCCGCAAGGTGCGCCTGGGCGACATCCACGTGGGTGGGGACGCACCGGTCACCGTGCAGTCGATGACCACCACCCCCACGCATGACATCAACGCCACCCTGCAGCAGATCGCGGAGCTGACCGCGACCGGCTGCGACATCGTGCGCGTGGCCTGCCCGCGGCAGGAGGACGCCGACGCCCTCAAGGCGATCGCCGCCAAGTCCCCGATCCCGGTCATCGCCGACATCCACTTCCAGCCCAAGTACGTGTTCGCCGCGATCGAGGCCGGCTGCGCCGGTGTGCGCGTGAACCCCGGCAACATCCGCCGCTTCGACGACCAGGTGAAGGACATCGCCAAGGCCGCGAAGGACCACGGCACCGCCCTGCGCATCGGCGTGAACGCCGGCTCCATCGACCAGCGCATGATGAAGGGTGACCGCGTCACCCCGGAGGCCCTGGTGGCCTCCGCCGTGTGGGAGGCCAGCCTGTTCGAGGAGCACGACTTCCACGAATTCGGCATCTCCGTCAAGCACAACGACCCGGTGATCATGGTGGAGGCCTACCGCCAGCTCTCCGAGAAGGGCGACTGGCCCCTGCACCTCGGTGTCACCGAGGCCGGCCCCGCCTTCCAGGGCACCATCAAGTCCTCCATCGCCTTCGGCATCCTGCTGGGCGAGGGGATCGGCGACACCATCCGCGTCTCCCTCTCCGCCCCGCCGGTGGAGGAGGTCAAGGTGGGCAACCAGATCCTGCAGTCGCTGAACCTCAAGCCCCGCAAGCTCGACATCGTCTCCTGCCCCTCGTGCGGCCGCGCCCAGGTGGACGTCTACACCCTGGCCGACGAGGTCACTGAGGGGCTCAAGCACCTCGAGGTGCCGCTGCGCGTGGCCGTGATGGGCTGTGTCGTCAACGGACCCGGTGAGGCCCGTGAGGCCGATCTCGGTGTCGCCTCCGGCAACGGCAAGGGCCAGATCTTCGTCAAGGGCGAGGTCATCAAGACCGTCCCCGAGGCGGAGATCGTCGAGACCCTGCTGGCCGAGGCCAACCGCATCGCGGCCGAGATGGAGGCCGCCGAGGCGGGCGGGACCCCCTCGGTCTCGGTGGGCTGATCCAGGTCATGTTCCGGCGCGGGGCGAAGGTGCGGCCACTGCGCCACACCGCCTGGGACGCGTCCCTCGCCCTCGCCCGGCGCGACCCCTTGGTCAACGCCCTGGGCGGCGCCCGGCTGGTGGAGATGGCCCGGGCCGGCGCCCTGGGTCGGGAGTTCCAGATCACCGGGGAGGACCATGCCCCCCGCGGCATCCTGTGGGACGGCGTGAACCTCTCCCCGCTCAGCGCATCCGCTGACGCCATCGACCACTTCGGTCGGTACGCCGCGCCCCGACCGCGCCGCGCCAGTTCCGTGGTGGGTGAGCGCCGGGCCGTCGAGCAGCTGTGGACCCACCTGGAACCCCTGTGGTCCGGTGAGGTGCGCGAATACCGCTGGAGCCAGCCGCTGCTGCTCGCCGACGCCCACGTCCCCGCATCGGGCGGTGTGGGCCTGCGCCCGGCGCGACCCACCGAGGTCGAGCAGGTGTTCCCCGCGGCCGTGGCGATGTTCCGCGAGGAGGTGGGGGTCGATCCCCTGCGGGGGGACGGTGGCCGTGGGTACCGCGGCCGGGTCGCGGAGCTCATCCGCCAGGGCCGCACCTATGTGGTGATCGACGGCGACCAGGTGGTGTTCAAGGCCGACGTGGGCGCCCTGTTCGCGGACGTCGCCCAGATCCATGGCGTGTGGGTGGCGCCCTCGCACCGTTCCCGCGGCCTGGGCCGTGCAGCGATGGCGGAGCTGGTCACCCTGGTGCGGCGCGACCACGTGCCCCAGGTGTCGCTGTACGTCAACGACTTCAACGAGCCGGCCCGCCGCGCCTACGCCGCGGCCGGCTTCCACCAGGCCGCGGAGCTCTCGACGATCCTGTTCTGACCCGTGCACCGGATCCTCGGATCGATCCGCTGACCTGGCCGTCCTGGTCAGAGTGCGTCGATGGCCAGCAGCACGTTGGCGGCGGTCCACGCCAGCGGGGCAACCTCGGCCGGGCGGCCGTCGAACAGCACCTTCTCCGGCAGCGATCCAGCGTCGGTGCGATGGTCACTGAGCCATCGCAGCACCTCGGTGGCCTGCTCGTGCTCACCGCTCCGGGCGAGCCCCAGGGCCAGCAGGCTGGTCGACGGGGTCCAGCTGACCCCGTCCTGCCGCCAGGACGCGCCCGGTGCGATGCCACCGCCAGGTCGTGCCAGGTCCGAGCGGAGGGATCGCAGCTGCCGGGAAGGGATCACGTCGTGCATGCCGGTGGCATCGAACAGGGCGAGCGCGGAGTCGGCACCCCCACCGGTGCGGTATCGCTGGTACCCGTGGGCGCCGAAGCTGCCCCGCAGCAGGGTGGTGAAGTGCTGTGCGGCATCGGTGAAGGCCTGCTCGGAGGTGAGGTCCGCTGCCGTGCGCAGCCCGCGCAGGGTCGTGGCCATCGTCCACAGCGTCACCTGCTTCTCGGGCAGCTCCCAGTAGTCGGGGCCGGCCGGTGGCAGCGAGCAGCCGTTCCCCGTGGTCTGCAGCAGCAGGGGACCGGAACGCTCCACCAGGGCGGCCAGTGACGCGGCGAGCTCCTCGCGCTCGGCCGAGGCGGCGGAGGCGAGCACCTCACCAGTCGCCCACAGCAGCAGCCCGGTGCCGTCGAACTGACGCGTCCTACGATCGGGGCTGTGTCCGGTGGCGAGGTCGTAGCGGGCTTCGAACCAGCCGTCCTCTCCCTGCAGCGACTGCAGGTGCTGCAGCGTCGCAAGGGCACGGTCCATCAGTCCCACCCGGGCGAAGGCCACGGCGCAGAAGGCGGCGTCGCGGGGCCACACGTACCTCCAGGACCGGCTCCACCCGGCCACCGGCGCGGGCAGCGCCTCCGAGAGCACCCACAGGTCCAGCAGCGCGGTCGATGCCAGGTCCCGCAGCTCGGCAGGGACTGTGGACAGCCAGTCCTCCGCCTCCGCCATGTACTCCTCGGCGGAACGGGCCACAGGGGCAGAAGGGGGGATGCCCCGCACCAGTCGGGTGCCGGGCTGCAGATCCACCGCAGGTACCCCGCCCCCGCGTGCGACCGGTGCGCCGGGGGCGGCGCCACCGGTGACGGACGGGCGGGACTCCTTGACGCCGACCAGGACCCGTTCGCCGGCCCCGTCGAAGGCGACGGTCTGCGACCACAGGCCGATCACGGTGCGGGGATCCGTCCCCGCCCGGGCGGAGCCGAGAACGCCCGCCCCGGTGCCGAGCAGCCCGGCCGCTCCCAGCGCACCCGTTCCCCACAGCACGGCCCGGCGGCTGGGGGCGTGCCTGCCTGCACCGCCGGACGACGGGGTGCGGGGACGGCCCTGCGGGTCGTGATGAGGAGCGTCGGAGCTCAGAGGGTCCTCCGTGGCGGGAGACGCGGTGATCGACGCCTGGTGCACCGACCGCTTGCTCCCTCCATGGTTGCACGACGGGAATGCAGGCGTGGGATCGACGCGGGCGAGGCTAGCATGGACCCGGCTCCGTCCGCCGTACCGAAAGGCCTGCCCCATGATCCGTCTGTCCTCCTCGTTCGTCCGCACCCTGCGCGAGGACCCGGCGGATGCCGAGGTCGCCAGCCACCGCCTGCTGGTGCGCGCCGGTTACATCCGCCGCAGCGCCCCCGGCGTGTACACCTGGCTGCCGCTGGGCCTGAAGGTGATGCGCAAGGTCGAGCAGATCGTGCGGGAGGAGCAGGACGCCATCGGCGGCCAGGAACTGCTGTTCTCCGCACTCCAGCCGCGCGAGCCCTACCAGGCCACCGGCCGCTGGGATGACTACGGCCCCACCCTGTTCCGCCTGCAGGACCGCAAGCAGGCCGACTACCTGCTGGCACCCACGCACGAGGAGATGTTCACCCTCACGGTGAAGGACCTGTTCTCCTCGTACAAGGACCTGCCCACCATGCTGTACCAGATCCAGACCAAGTTCCGTGACGAGGCCCGGCCCCGTGCGGGCCTGCTGCGGGTGCGCGAGTTCATCATGAAGGACGCCTACTCCTTCGACATCGACGACGCCGGGCTCGACGTCTCCTACGAGAAGCAGCGCGGCGCCTACCAGCGCACCTTCGACCGCCTGGGCCTTCCCACCGTGATCTGCCAGGCCGACGCCGGCGCGATGGGCGGCTCCCGCTCCGAGGAGTTCCTGCACCCCACGCCCGTGGGGGAGGACACCTTCGTGGTCTCCGACGGCGGCTACGCGGCCAACGTCGAGGCCGTCACCACCCTGCCCCCGGAAGCACTGAGTGAGCAGCAGATCGCAGCCCTGCCCGCGATGCACGTGGAGGACACCCCCGGCGCCTCCACCATCGCCGCCCTCACCGACTTCTCCAACCAGGCATTCCCCGGCAAGGGCCCCCGCACCGAGACAGGGGAGTGGACCCGCTACGAGATGCTCAAGCACCTCGTCTACATGCTCACCCTGCCCGATGGCTCCACCGAGCCGCTCGTGATCGCGATCCCCGGTGACCGCGAGGTCGACGAGAAGCGCCTGGAAGCCGCCGTGTCGCCGGCCGTCGCCGCGCCCTTCACCGAGGAGGACTTCGCCGCCACCCCGGCCCTGAAGAAGGGCTACATCGGCCCCGAGGGGCTGGGCCTCGAGGGTGCCTCCGGGATCCGCTACCTGGTGGACCCGCGGGTGGTTCCCGGCAGCTCCTGGGTGGCCGGCGCCGGCGAGAAGGACAAGCACGTCTACGACCTGGTGTACGGCCGGGACTTCACCGCCGACGGCACCATCGAGGCCGCCGAGGTGCGCGACGGCGATCCCGCTCCCGACGGCTCCGGCCCGCTGCGCCTGACCCGTGGCATGGAGATGGGCCACATCTTCCAGCTGGGACGCAAGTACGCCGAGGCCCTGGACCTCAAGGTCCTCGACGAGAACGGCAAGGCCCAGGTGGTGACCATGGGCTCCTACGGCATCGGTGTCACCCGCGCGGTCGCGGCGATCGCCGAGCTGCACCACGACGAGAAGGGTCTCGTCTGGCCCCGCGCCATCGCCCCGGCGGATGTGCACCTGGTGGCCACAGGCAAGGACCAGGCCGTGTTCGAGGAGGCCGAGCGCATCGCCACCGCGCTGGAGGCCTGTGGCCTCACCGTCATCTACGACGACCGGCCCAAGGTCTCACCCGGCGTGAAGTTCAAGGACGCCGAGCTGCTGGGCATGCCCACCATCGTGGTGGTGGGCAAGGGCCTGGCCGCGGGCACCGTCGAGGTGCGCGACCGCGCCAGCGGCGAGATCAACGAGGTCTCCCCGCAGGACGTCGTGGATGCGGTGACCGAGCAGGTCCGCTCCGCCTGAGAGCCCCCGATCCACGGATGACCGGCCGCTGACCCTCGTGGGCACGGCCGGTCATTCCTCGTCCGGCAGTCCCTCCGGCGCCAGCGACGGCAGCGGGTCCAACCGTCCGACGAGACCGGCCAGCACCCCTGCCTCGGTCAGTGCCGCCTCGATCGACAGCGCTCGCCGCTCGAACGGTGCCGCCCCCACCAGGGCCACGTGCGCCACCAGCAGCGCGTCGGCCAGCATCGTCGGTAGCTGCGCGGCGGTCCCGGGGTCGGGCGTCCCTCCGGGCAGGGCGTACACCGCCTGCCGGGGCACCGTGGGTGCCCCGTCCTCCTCGGCGATCGTGTGCAGCGACTCCGCGCGGGTGCGGTGGGCGCTCATCGCCGTGAGGTGGCCCTCGCGCTCGCTGCCCTCGGTGCTCGCGGCGAGCACCTCGTGCACGTAGGCCGCGTACCACTCCTCCTGCTGGGCGGTCTCGATGTACGCGTGGTAGTCGGACTCCGCGCCGATCGACGGCGGGTCCTGCGAGGGGACCGGCCGTGTCGGCTCGATGCTCTGTGCTGGTGGCGGGGCGGGGACCTCACCCTGACCGCTCGCGGCCCGCAGGCGCAGCGCGGCCCAGGTGGTGTGGGCGCCGATCGCGCACACGGGGCGGGCGAGCGACCCGGACACCTGCCGGGCGGCGTCCACGCACAGGTCGCGCAGCTCCACCAGCACGCCCACCAGGCCGGCCACGTCGGAGGGCACGTGGGTGGGTGGGGGAGGAGGGTCCAGGTGCGGGTCCGGGTCCTCGGCCTGTTCGCTCTCCCGGCCCAGCTGAGCGCCGGTCAGCAGGGCAGTCCGCTGCACCGGCAGGCTGCTGGACAGCTCCGCCAGGGCATCGGCGACACGGACGTCGAGAACTGGCGGGGCATCGCCTCCCCCCGCATCACTCGCTCCGCCCCCGTCGCTCGGTGCACCCCCGGAAGCAGGGGGCCGCAGCTGTTCCACCGCGGCGTTCGCCCGGTCGATGAGCATCAGCAGATCGGTGCGGTACAGGTCGTCGATCCCGGGCGGGGGAGGGGTGTACGTGGGCGGCTGCCCCAGCTGGACCGGCCCGCAACCGGCGGCCGCGAGCACGCCGGCTCCGGCCAGAGCCAGGATCGTGCGCCGGGAGACCGAGGAGGACCTGCGGCTGCGTCCCGACCCGAGTGCAGGCACTGACTCAGCAGGCACCGAGTCAGCAGGCCTGACGACAGCGCAGGAGGGCACGGGGCGGAGGGACGGGTCGACGGGCACGAGGTGATTCTCGCATCGAGGGATGCCGCTGGTGCCTGGGAGCGCCGGGTCGTCGCCTCGCGGGAGGGCGCATCGGGGCCGGGGCCACTATCCTGGGACATGCCCCGCCCCGCGCCCCGGCGGCGGGCTGACAATCGAGCGACGACCGTCGGGTCCGTGGAGAAGGGGGAACGAGCGATGAGCGCGTCCGAGCAGCACCCTGAACTGCGAGAGGTCGCCGGAGGGATCCTGGAGCGCTTCGGCCTGGTCCTGGACGACCTGGTGGTGCGTCCCCGCAACGGCACCACGGAGGTGCGCCTGGTGGTGGACCTGCCCGAGCACCGCACCGGCAGCGCCGACCTGGACACCGTGGCCGAGGCATCCAGCGCCATCAGTGAGCAGATCGATGCCGACGACTCCCTGATCGGCCCCGGCCCCTCGGTCCTGGAGGTCACCACCCCCGGTGTGGACAGGCCGCTGACCACAGCCCGCCACTTCCGCCGCGCTCGCGGCCGACTGGTCCTGCTGCGCACCGTCGACGGCGCCGAGCACCGGGCCCGGGTGCTCGCCGTGGACGACGACGAGATGCTCCGGCTGCGCCAGGAGCCGGGCACCGACGAACGCGGCCGCCCCCGCCGCATTCCCAAGGGCACCCCCGAGCAGCTGAGCATCCCCCTGACCGAGGTGGACTCCGCACGCGTGCAGATCGAGTTCGACCCGCCCGCGGACCTCGAGCAGCTGCTCGCCGACGACACCCCTGCCGACGCGGACGGCCCCGAGCCGGACGCCGCACCGAAGGAGAGCTGACATGGATATCGACATGGGCGCCCTGCGCGCACTCGAGCGCGAGCGGGACATCCGCCTTCCCGTCCTGCTGGACGCCATCCGGCAGGCGCTGCACGCCGCCTACATGCACACCGACCACCCGGTGCGCACCTCCGAGGTGGTGATCGACGAGAAGACCGGCGAGGTCGCCGTGATCGCCCGGGAGCTGGCCGAGGACGGCACCGTGGTGGAGGAGTGGGACGACACCCCCGAGAACTTCGGACGCGTCGCCGCCTCCACTGCCCGCCAGGTGATCTTCCAGCGCATCCGCGACCTGGAGGACGAGGCGGTGCTGGGCGAGTACGCCGACCGCACCGAGGACATCGTCTCCGGCATCATCCAGCAGGGTCGCGATCCGCGCATGGTGATGGTGGACCTCGGCGAGGTCGAGGCCGTGCTGCCGCCGCACGAGCGGGTGCCCGGGGAGGACTACTCCCACGGCCGCCGCATCCGCGCCTACGTGACCGAGGCCCGGCGGGGCCCCAAGGGCCCGCAGATCACCCTGTCCCGCTCCCACCCCAACCTGGTGCGGCGCCTGTTCGCCCTGGAGGTCCCGGAGGTCGCCGACGGCACCGTCGAGATCGCCGGGATGGCGCGGGAGGCCGGCCACCGCACCAAGATGGCGGTCCACGCGACCGTGCCGGGCGTGAACGCCAAGGGTGCCTGCATCGGCCCGATGGGGGCCCGTGTGCGTGCGGTGATGAACGAGCTGAACGGGGAGAAGATCGACATCGTCGACTTCGACGAGGACCCGGCCCGGTACGTCGCCAACGCCCTGTCCCCGGCCCGCGTCACCTCGGTCACCGTGGTGGACGAGGTGGGCCGAGCGGTGCGCGCACTGGTGCCGGAGAACCAGTTCTCCCTCGCGATCGGGAAGGACGGTCAGAACGCCCGCCTCGCCGCGAAGCTCACCGGGTGGAAGATCGACATCGGGACCGACACCCCTGATCCGCAGTCGCAGGGCTGACGCAGAGCGGAGTCCGTGCTGACCGGGTGCAGGTGGTCCGCGCACCGCCGTCGACTGTGTCCCACACCTCCCCGGTGAGGGCCCGCCTGGGCGCTTCCGCTACACTGGAGAGGCTGTTCAACCGGTGGTGACGCCACAGGTGCCCGCAAGGCGCACCTGCGACGAGGCCGCCGGACGTGCTCGGAACGGAGGTGGAGCCGTGGCTCACCCCGCCCCCCACCGCCCCGAGCGCACGTGCGTCGGCTGCCGTCAGGTGGCCCCGCGCGAACAGTTGGTGCGTCTGGTCCGGGAGCCCGCTCCCGATGGCGCCGCCCCGCGAGTCCGAGTCGACCCCCACAGGTCGGCCCCCGGCCGCGGAGCCTGGCTCCACCCCGACGCATCATGTCTCGACCTCGCCCTGCGGCGGGGCGGCCTTCCCCGGTCCTTCCGGGGGCCGGTCGACACCGGGCTCCTTGCCCGGGACCTCGAGGCTTCCGATCCCACCACCACGTGGAAAAGGTAGAAGAACCCATGGACATCCGATGAGTACTCGATCATGAGCACCCTCAGGAACTAATGGTCCGCGCCCTCTTGTCGGCCGGACCGAGACAGGAGAAATGTGGCTAAGGTCCGCGTCCACGAGCTCGCCAAGGAGCTCGGACAGCCGAGCAAGGTCGTTCTGCAGAAGCTGCAGGACATGGGCGAATTCGTTCGCTCTGCCTCTTCGACCATCGAGGCACCCGTCGCCCGTCGACTGCGCAGCGAGTTCCCCGCCGCGTCCGGTGACGACACCCCCGCCAAGAGTGAGGCGTCCCCCAAGCCGGGTGCCAAGGCCCCGGCCAAGCCGGGAGCGGGGCCCGCCGAGAAGTCGGCACCCGCTGAGGAGCCGGCTCCCGCTGAAGCAGCGCAGAAGTCGGCTCCCGAGAAGCCAGCGCCGTCCCCCACTCCCGGCAAGCCCGCCGCGAAGCCTGCTCCCGAGCAGTCCGCGGCACCTGCCGAGGAGAAGGCCGCTCCTGCCCCCGAGCAGGACGGCCCGAAGGACCAGGCATCCGATGCACCCGCATCCGACGCCAAGCGTCCCGCGGCCCCCAAGCCCGGTGGCGAGCGCCCCGCGCCCCGCCCCGGCGGTGCCCGTCCGGGCAACAACCCCTTCGCGCGCTCGCAGGGCATGCCCCGTTCCGGTGGCCGTGGTGGCCAGCAGGGTCAGCAGGGCTCGCGCCCGCCTCGCGACGGCGCGCCCCGTCCCGGTGGCCCTCGTCCCGGCGGTCCCCGTCCGGGCAACAACCCCTTCGCGCCCTCGCAGGGCATGCCCCGTCCCGGCGGTCCGCGTCCGCAGCGTGGGGACCAGGCCGGTCGTCCGCCCCGTGAGGGCGGTGGTGCACCCCGTCCGGGCGGTCCCCGTCCCGCGGGTCGTCCCGGCATGCCCACCCCGGGCATCATGCGTCAGCACTCCCACGGCGGCCTGAACGAGGCCCGTCCGTCCGAGGGCGGAGGCCGTGGTGGTCGTGGTGGCCGTCCCGGCCCCGGCGGCGGTCCCGGTGCACGCCCGGGCGGCGGCCCCGGTGGCGGCCCCCGCGGTCGCGGTGGTCGTGGCTCCACGCAGGGCGCGTTCGGTCGTGGCGGCAAGCCCGCCCGCTCGCGTAAGTCGAAGCGCGCCAAGCGCGCCGAGTTCGAGCAGATGCAGGCCCCGGCTCCCGGTGGCGTGCAGGTTCCCCGCGGTGACGGCTCCACCCCGATCCGCCTGCGTCGCGGCGCGTCCCTGACGGACTTCGCCGACCGCATCGACGTCAACCCCGCCTCGCTGATCACCGTGCTGTTCGCCATGGGCGAGATGGCCACGGCCACCCAGTCGCTGGACGAGGACACCTTCCACCTGCTCGGTGAGGAGCTCGGCTACAAGATCGAGATCGTCTCCCCGGAGGACGAGGAGCGCGAGCTGCTGGAGCAGTTCGACATCGACCTCGACGCCGAGCTGGCCGACGAGGACGACGAGGACCGACTGCCCCGCCCGCCGGTGGTGACCGTGATGGGTCACGTCGACCACGGCAAGACCCGCCTGCTGGACACCATCCGCTCCTCCAAGGTGCACATGGGCGAGGCCGGCGGCATCACGCAGCACATCGGCGCCTACCAGGTGCAGGTGGAGCACGAGGGTGAGGACCGCGCGATCACCTTCATCGACACCCCCGGTCACGAGGCGTTCACCGCCATGCGTGCCCGTGGTGCCGAGGTCACCGACATCGCGATCCTGGTGGTCGCCGCGGATGACGGTGTCATGCCGCAGACCATCGAGGCGCTCAACCACGCCCAGGCGGCCAACGTGCCGATCGTGGTGGCGGTCAACAAGATCGACAAGCCCGAGGCGAACCCGCAGAAGATCCGCCAGCAGCTGACCGAGTACAACCTGATCGCCGAGGAGTACGGCGGCGACACGATGTTCGTGGACGTCTCCGCTCGCGAGAACCTGAACCTCGACTCGCTGCTGGAGGCTGTGCTGCTCACGGCGGACGCCTCCCTGGACCTGCGTGCCAACCCCGAGAAGGACGCGCGCGGTGTGTCCATCGAGGCGAACCTGGACCGCGGTCGCGGCCCGGTCGCCACGGTGCTGGTCCAGCAGGGCACCCTGCACGTCGGCGACGCGATCGTCTGCGGCACCGGCCACGGCCGTGTCCGCGCGATGCTCGACGAGAACGGCAACAACATCGACGAGGCAGGCCCATCCCGCCCCGTCCAGGTGCTGGGTCTGACCTCGGTGCCCGGCGCCGGTGACTCCTTCCTGGTCGCCCAGGACGAGCGCACCGCCCGCCAGATCGCCGAGAAGCGCGAGGCGGCCAAGCGTGCAGCGGCCCTGTCCAAGGCCCGCAAGCGCATCAGCCTCGAGGACATCACCAAGTCGATGGCCGAGGGCAAGGTCGAGACCCTCAACCTCATCCTCAAGGGCGACGCGGCCGGTTCGGTCGAGGCGCTGGAGGAGTCCCTGCTGGGCATCGACGTGGGCGAGGAAGTGCAGCTGCGCATCATCGACCGCGGCGTCGGCGCCATCACGATGAACAACATCAACCTGGCCGTCGCCTCGGATGCCGTGATCATCGGCTTCAACGTGCGCGCCGAGGGCCAGAACGCGGAGTACGCCGACCGCGAGGGCGTGGAGATCAAGTACTACAGCGTGATCTACGCGGCCATCGACGAGGTGGAGCAGGCCCTGAAGGGCATGCTGAAGCCGGAGTACGAGGAGGTCGAGCTGGGCTCGGCGGAGATCCGCGAGATCTTCCGCTCCTCCAAGTTCGGCAACATCGCCGGTTCCATCGTCCGTGGCGGCATCATGAAGCGCGGCGGCAAGGCCCGCATCACGCGCGACGGTGTGGTCATCACTGAGAACCTCGAGATCGCGGGACTGCGTCGCTACAAGGACGACGTCACCGAGGTCCGCGAGGGCTACGAGTGCGGCATCAACCTGGGGTCGTTCAACGATCTCCAGGTCGGTGACCTCATCACCACGTACGAGATGCAGGAGAAGCCCCGGAGCTGATCCGAGGACGGCCGGGCACCCGCGGGTGGCCGGCCGCTCCCCGTCGGGAGGTGGGTCGCGTGGGAAGTGAGTCGCGATGACGAGCACGATGGCGGTGCTGCGCGCCCCGTCGGCCAACCGCGTGTACGCGTCCCGTTCCGGGCCGCTCGCCGCGGCCGAGGCGCACTGGGTGCTCGGTGCCCATCTGGGGGCACCGTCGCGCGTCACGGAGCGGGCAGTGGGCGGCATGGACGCCCTGCGCATCGAGGGCCTCGAGTTCGGCGACGGCGATGCCCTGCGGCTGCTGGGCTCCCTCTCCGGCACGCTCGGCGTGCTCGAGCAGGTCGACGGCGGAGCAGGCGAGGAGGGACCGCTGCTGCGGCCCCTCGACATCCCGTCAGTACTGCGGCACCCCGATGACCTCGAGACCATCCTGAAGTACCCCGGCAAGACCAACGAGCAGTTCACCGCCCTGCTGGTGAACCTCGCCGCAGCCCTCTCCACCCGGCGCGCCGGTCTGTTCGACGGCACCCTCACACTGCTGGATCCCCTGTGCGGTCGCGGCACCACCCTGAACCGGGCCCTGCGCCTGGGGCTCAGCCCCCTCGGTGCCGAGATCGACCGCAAGGACGTGGAGGCCTACCGTGCCTTCCTCGCCACTTGGCTGCGCACCCACCGCTACAAGCACACCGTCACCGACGGCCGTCTCACCCGCCACGGCAAGCAGCTCGGCATCCGCATCGACGCCGAGCTGGCCCCGGACAAGCAGGCCCAGCGCGACGGGCGAGGACAGACGCTCACCGTGTACGGCTGTGACACCCGGGAGCTGGCCCACCTACTGCCCGCCCGCAGCGTGGACGCGCTGGTGGGGGACCTGCCCTACGGGGTCCAGCACGGTGGACGATCCGCCGCAGGCTGGCAGCGCTCCCCCCTCGAGGTGCTCGCCGAGGCCGCACCCGGCTGGCGCTCCCTATTGCGCGACGGCGGCGGAATGGCACTGGCCGTCAATCGGCACACCCTCGCCCACAGTGACGCCACCGCCGTGCTCGCCGATGCCGGGCTGCGCGTGATCAGCCCCGACGGTGCCTTCCGGCACCGTGTGGACCAGTCCATCGACCGCGACGTGCTGCTCGCGATCCCCACCGACCACCCCCAGGCCGAGCAGCTCGCTGCTCTCGGCACCGACGAGAGGACCCCTTGAGATGACCGACAACCCCCGCGCCCTGCGCCTGGCCGACCGCATCAAGGAGATCGTGGCCACCACGATCGACAAGCGGATCAAGGACCCCCGCCTGGGCTTCGTGACCATCACCGATGTGCGCGTCTCCGGCGACCTCCAGCACGCCACCGTGTTCTACACCGTCTTCGGCGACGACGAGGAGCGGGCGGCCACCGCTGCGGGTCTGGCCAGCGCCACCGGCATCCTGCGCCGCGAGGTGGGCAAGCAGACCGGGGTGCGTCTGACCCCCACCCTGGAGTTCGTGGCCGACGCGATCCCGGACAATGCCCGCGCGATCGAGGAGCTGCTGGCCGAGGCCCGCAGCCGCGACGCGGAGCTGATGCGTGCCAAGGAGGGTGCCAGCTACGCCGGCGAGGCCGATCCGTACCGCACTCCCCGTGAGCTCGAGGAGGAGGAAGCCGCGAAGGACGCCGAGCTCGAGGACGATGGCGAGGACCTCGGGGGCGACAGCGACGCCGACGAGGACCCGAACCGCCGGTGACCGGGGCCCCTGTGAGTCGGACTCCCACGGCCGTCCCTTCCCCGAGCGCACCCCACGGCGTGCTGCTGGCGGACAAGGCGGCGGACCGCACCAGTCATGACGTGGTGGCCCGGGTGCGCTGGCTGCTGGGCACCAAGAAGGTGGGGCACGCCGGCACCCTGGACCCGATGGCCACCGGACTGCTGGTGCTGGGCATCGGCCAGGGCACACGCCTGCTCACCCACCTGGTGGGGTTGGACAAGACCTACCTGGCCACCATCCGCCTGGGCCGTGCGACCACCACGGACGACCGCGAGGGAGAGCCGCTGGGGGAGCCGGTCGATGCCACCCACCTCGACCCGGCAGTCCTCGAGGAGGCGATGCAGGCCCTGCGCGGGGACATCCAGCAGGTGCCCTCCACCGTCAGCGCGATCAAGGTGGACGGCAAGCGCGCCTACGCCCGCGCACGAGCCGGGGAGGATGTCGAACTGGCCGCCCGCCCCGTGCGGATCGGACGCTTCGAGGTGACAGCGCGCCGCACTGATGGGCCGTTCCAGGACCTCGACGCGGTGGTGACCTGCTCCTCCGGCACCTACGTGCGGGCGCTGGCCCGCGACCTCGGTGCCGCACTCGGCGTCGGCGGTCACCTCACGGCGCTGCGCCGCACCCAGGTGGGTCCCTTCGACGTGGCGGACGCCGCGCACGTCCCCGCCCGTGGTGAGGGCGATGACGTGGACCTGCCCCTGCGCGGTCTGGGGGAGACGGCAGCCCGGGTGCTGCCCACAGTGCGCGTGGACGACGCAGCGGCGGGGATGCTGGCCGACGGCAAGCGCATCCCGCGGGCTCCCACCGCTGCCGTCGAGAGCCCCGGCGGGCAGCGGCACCGGGACGGCCGGCTCGTCGCCGCTGTGGACGCCGCCGGTCGGCTGTGCGCGATCCTCGAACCGGCGGGGGAGTCCTGGAAGCCTGTCACGGTGGTGCCCCTGGACGCCCGCTGCTGACACGCTGGAGGAGATGCAGAAGGCCCCGTCCGGATGTACCGGACGGGGCCTTCTGCGATCAGGGGAGGGACCGCGTGATCAGTAGTGGACCTCCACGCGGGTGCCCATCGAGGCCCAGTCGTACAGCCACTTCGCCTCGGACACCGGCATGTTGATGCAGCCGTGCGAGCCGGAGTACCCGAAGGAGGACCGCCACGGGGCACCGTGGAAGCCGTAGCCGTTGTGGAAGTACTGCACCCACGGGACATCCGGGGTGTAGTAGTACTTCGGGTGGCCCTCGGGGTAGTAGTTGGCGTTGGTCATGTCCTGGCGGTCGTAGCGCAGGTAGATCTCGAAGGAACCGGTCACGGTCTCGTAGCCCGGCTTGCCGTCCACCATCTTGCGCGGGCCCCACACGGGGGTGTTGCCCACGTAGGCGGTGACGGTCTTGGCGCTGAGGTTCACGTCGATCCACTTCTCACCGGTGGGGGCGGGAGCGGCCGGGTCGGCGGCGTCGTCGGTGCCCTCCTCGGTCTCCTCCTCGGTGGGGGCCTTGACCTTCTCGACCTTGGCCTCGACGGTCTTGGTCTCGAACGCGGCCTCCAGCGGGCTGGAGCCCTTCAGGGAGGCGATCAGCTCGTCGGCCACGGCATCCACATTGGTGAACTCCAGGCCGTCGCGCTTCTCGGAGACGACCTTGACGACCTCACCGGCCTCGTCGACCTGCTCGATCCCGTCCTTGGGCTTGATGGAGTCCTTGTCCGCACGGGCGGCGACCCACTCGCGCACGGCGGCCTCGTCCACCGACAGCACCAGCGTCTGCCCGGCTTCGTCGGGGGCCACGGAGAGCCAGGAGTTGCGCCGCTCGGCGGAGACCTCGTAGGTCTTGTCCTCGGGGCCGGCGATCGACATCGGCTGCTCGAGGACGCCGGAGATGGTGCCCACCACGCCCTCGGCCTCCTCGGTGGTGATCGCGGGGGCGATCTCTTCGATGGGCTGCTCCACGGAGAAGGACTCCAGCGACGCGGCCTTCTGGGTCACGGTCTCCACCATGGCCTGCGGGTCCACGCCCTGGCCGTTCTCGCCCGGCACGGCGTTCCAGGTCTGCGCGTCCTCGTTGAACACGACCTGGGCATCGACCGGCTCGGCGCGGTCCGCGGGCACCAGGGAGTTGGCGAAGGCCGCCACAGCGGTCTCGTCGACGCTCACCACGGGCTCGACCGGGTGCTCACCGCTCCAGGTGGCTGCGATGACATCCGGGAAGGAGTCGTCCCGGGCCACAGCCGCCTGGCCGGTGGCGGCGGCGTCCACCGTCACGCCGAGCTCGGCGAGGGTGGCCTGGTGCTCCGCGCCATCGGCAGTGACCGTGACCGTGACGTCCTCACCGCGCTGGGCGACCAGCTGGGCGATCTCCTCCGGGGTCTTGCCGGACACGTCCTGGCCCAGCACCGTGGTGCCGGGCAGGGCCTTGCCGTCGAACTGCTTGGCGTAGGCGAGGGCGCCACCGGTCAGCAGCACCGCGATGATCGCGATGATGGCGAGCACCACGAGGGTCAGGCGCTTCCGCCCACGGTCGGCAGGCACCGGGCCACCGGTGTCGGTCACGTGCGTCATGGTCGTCGATCCGTTCTCGGCGGCCGTCTGGCTGCCCCCGCTGTCGAACGCGGGAGGGCACAGGGGTCTTTCCCCGGCACCGCCTTCCCGTCCACGATACTGGAGAGCGCCCTGGAGCCGTAGGGCCTGCCGCCTCGACCTTCGTCACAGATGCCCGCTTCGGCCGACTGCCCGTCGGCCAGCGCATGCTCGGCGCCGTGGCCGCTACAGTGTTCCCGTCGTGACACCACCGGGTCCCCCGCGCACCACACGCGGTCGGTCCGGGACGGTGTCCCTGCCCGTGGGCGCGTCGCGCCCGGCCGTCGGAAGGACCGAGCCCCCCGTGACCCGCACCCCCATCTGGCACTCCGCAAGCGAGGTGCCCTCTCACCTCGGTGCCACGGCGGTGTCGATCGGCAACTACGACGGCGTGCATCGTGGGCACAGGTACGTGCTGTCCCAGCTGATCCATCACGCGCGCACACGTTCACTCACGCCGGTGGCGCTCACCTTCTGGCCCCATCCGCGGCACGTGATGAGCGGGAAAGTCGATCCGCAGCTGATCACCGGCCATGAGGACCGGGACCGTCTGCTGCTGCTGGCGGGCGTGGGCGGGGTGCTCGACCTGGAGTTCACGCGCGAGTTCGCGCAGCACTCGGCCGAGGACTTCGTGCGCATCTTCCTGGTGGAGGGCCTGGGGGCCCGCTGCGTGGTGCTCGGGGAGGACGCCCTCTTCGGGCGGGCCAACGCCGGCAACATCGACACCATGCGCGAGCTGGGCCAGGAGTACGGCTTCGACGTGGTGACCGTCTCCGACCTCGGCCCCGAGGGGCAGGGGACCGGCCGCATCTCGTCCTCCGCGATCCGCGAGTCCCTGCTGCGGGGCGAGGTCGAGGCCGCCGCGGCCATGCTGGGCCGGCGCCACACCGTCACCGACGTGGTCCACCACGGCTTCCGGCGCGGTCGGGAGATGGGGTTCCCCACCGCCAACCTGGGCCCGACCCCGCAGGGGCTGGTCCCCGCCGACGGGGTGTACGCCGGTTACCTCACCGTGATCGACCAGCATCCCGACCATGTCGGCACGGCTGCCCTGGCCGGGGCGCCGGCCACCATCTCCATCGGCACCAACCCCACCTTCACCGACGCCGGCGTCCCCCAGCGCACCGTCGAGGCGTACGTGCACGACGACCACTCCCTGGACCTGTACGGCGACACCGTGCGCCTGGAGTTCGTGGACTACCAGCGCCCCACCCTGAAGTTCGACGGCATCGACGCGCTGATCGAGCAGATGCACAAGGACGTCGAGGTGACCCGCCGCACTCTCGCCTCCGCCCCAGTGCCCGAGCCGTCGGCCGACTGATACCCTGTCAAGGCCGTCCATTCGGCCGCGGAGAGCGTTCCCGCACCCCACCGGGGCACCCAGGTGCCCGCAGGGCCGGGGTGCCCGCTCGCAGAGAGAGCCCGGGAGAACATGCCCCGGTGCGCCGCGCACTCGACCCCAGGAGAACCATGGCCTTCGACACCGCCACCAAGCAGGAGATCATCAAGGAGTACGGCACCACCGAGGGCGACACCGGTTCGCCCGAGGTCCAGGTCGCGCTCCTGACCCACCGCATCAAGTACCTGACCGAGCACCTGAAGACCCACAAGCACGACCACCACTCGCGTCGTGGTCTGATGCTGCTGGTCGGCCAGCGCAAGCGTCTCCTGCAGTACCTGCAGGACGTCGACATCGAGCGATACCGTGCGCTGATCCAGCGCCTCGGCCTGCGCCGATGACCCCCACCGCCGCTCGTCCCTCCGGGACGGGCGGCGGCTCAGGTGTTCACCCAGGTGAACCCCCGCCGTCACCAGGACGGCACCAGAACCCGCCCCGCTCAGGTTCGGTCCTCGGCAGTGGCGTTCGGTCCCCCGGACCGCGCGTGATTGACGAAGGCCGCACCGGCAGGGGCACCCCCCATCAGAGGAGATACCCCATGGCCATGGAAGGCCCTGACATCACCGCGACCACCGCCGTCATCGACAACGGCTCCTTCGGCCGCCGCGAGGTGCGCTTCGAGACCGGACGTCTCGCCCAGCAGGCCGCCGGCGCGGTCGCCGTGTACCTCGACGACGACACGATGGTCTTCTCGGCCACCGCCGTCTCGAACCGCCCCAAGGACCAGTTCGACTTCTTCCCCCTCACGGTTGACGTCGAGGAGCGGATGTACGCCGCCGGCCGCATCCCCGGTTCGTTCTTCCGCCGCGAGGGCCGTCCCAGCACGGACGCCATCCTCGCCGCCCGCCTCACCGACCGCCCGCTGCGCCCCGCTTTCGTGAAGGGCCTGCGCAACGAGGTCCAGGTCGTCCTCACCGTGATGGCCTGCAACCCCGACGACGCCTACGACGTCATCGGCATCAACGGCGCCTCCGCCTCCACCCAGATCTCCGGTCTGCCGTTCTCCGGCCCGATCGGTGCGGTGCGCATCGCCCTGATGCCCACCAACGAGGGTGGCCAGTGGGTCGCGTTCCCCACCTACTCCCAGCTCGACGAGGCCGTGTTCTCCATGGTCGTCGCCGGTCGCATGGTCGGCGAGGGCGACAGCTCCGACGTGGCCGTGATGATGGTCGAGGCCGAGGCCACCGACAACTCCTGGGACCTGATCAAGAACCAGGGCGCCATCGCCCCCACCGAGGAGGTCGTGGCCGAGGGCCTCGAGGCCGCCAAGGTGTTCATCCGCACCCTGTGCCAGGCGCAGGCCGAGATGGCCGCTAGCGCCGCCAAGCCGGTGCGCGAGTTCCCGCTGTTCCTGGACCACCAGGAGGACGCCTACCAGATCGTGGAGCAGGCCGCCGCGGATCGTTTGCGCGAGGTCATGTCCATCGCCGGCAAGCAGGAGCGCGAGGAGCGCACCGAGGAGCTGCTGGCCCAGATCACCGAGGAGCTCGGTGGTGAGGGCAAGCTGCTCGAGGGCCGCGAGAAGGAGATCACCGGTGCCTACCGCGCACTGACCAAGAAGGTCGTGCGCCAGAAGGTCCTCACCGAGGGCGTGCGCATCGACGGCCGTGGCCTGCGGGATATCCGCGCCCTCTCGGCCGAGGTCGAGGTGCTGCCCCGCGTGCACGGATCGGCACTGTTCCAGCGCGGCGAGACCCAGATCATGGGCGTCACCACGCTGAACATGCTCAAGATGGAGCAGCAGATCGACTCGCTCTCGCCGAACGATCGCAAGCGCTACCTCCACCACTACAACTTCCCGCCCTACTCCACCGGTGAGACCGGTCGCGTGGGCTCCCCAAAGCGCCGCGAGATCGGCCACGGCATGCTCGCCGAGCGCGCCCTGGTGCCGGTGCTCCCGGGCCGCGAGGAGTTCCCCTACGCGATCCGTCAGGTCTCCGAGGCACTGGGCTCCAACGGCTCCACCTCGATGGGCTCCGTGTGCGCCTCCACCCTGTCCCTGCTGAACGCCGGTGTGCCGCTGCGCGCCCCGGTGGCCGGCATCGCCATGGGCCTGATCTCCGACACCATTCAGAATGATGCTGGGGAGTCCGAGGTTCGTTACGCGGCCCTCACCGACATCCTCGGTGCCGAGGACGCCTTCGGCGACATGGACTTCAAGGTGGCCGGTACCCCCGAGTTCATCACCGCGATCCAGCTGGACACCAAGCTCGACGGCATCCCCGCCTCCGTGCTCGGCTCCGCGCTGGCCCAGGCCCGCGAGGCACGCCTGGCGATCCTGTCGGTGCTGAACGAGGCGATCGACGCCCCGGACGAGATGAGCCCGAACGCCCCGCGCGTCATCGCGGTCACCATCCCGGTCGACAAGATCGGTGCGGTCATCGGCCCCAAGGGCCAGATGATCAACCAGATCCAGGACGACACCGGTGCCGACATCACCATTGAGGACGACGGCACCGTGTACATCGGTGCCACCGACGGCCCCTCCGCCGAGGCCGCGCGCAGCGCAGTCAACGCGATCGCCAACCCGATGGTCCCCGAGACCGGTGAGCGCTACCTCGGCACCGTGGTGCGCGTGGTGGACTTCGGCGCCTTCGTGTCGCTGACCCCCGGCAAGGACGGTCTGCTGCACGTGACCCAGCTGCGCAAGCTGAACGGCGGCAAGCGCGTGGAGAACGTCGAGGACGTCGTCAAGGTGGGCCAGAAGGTCGAGGTGGAGATCCGCGAGGTCGACGCCCGCGGCAAGATCTCCCTGGCCGTGCCGGAGGAGGACAAGGCCGAGGAGACCTCCGAGGCTCCCGTCGAGTCCGCCGAGAACGCCGAGCGCGAGGCGCCCACCGCCGAGTGAGCTGAGCGCGATGCTCTGAGCTGAGCGGCCCGCGCCGGGCCGCGAGCTCGGACCACCGGATGCCCTGGTCTCGACCCCACTGCGGGTCGAGGCCAGGGCATCTGTGCGTCGTGGCTCGGCATCGGATCAGGCCCATGGAGCGGATCTGTCATCCTCATTACCATGTGAGCTCACGGTCTCCACCGGACCGACGGGGGACAAGGGGGATGTCGAGATGAGGGGGTCGTCGAGGTGCCTGCAGGATGCGCAGCGGGACGCCGGCGTCCCTGTGAGTGAGCCATGACCGATCTGACGCGACGGACGATCCTGGGCGCCGGGCTGCTTGCCGGGGCCGGGGTTCTGAGCTCCTGCGGCGCGCCCCCGACGAGCGAGTGCCTTCAAGGGGAGCACCAGCTGGACAGCGGCCCCGCCTTCACCTTCCCGTTCATCGCCCCGGAACGCCCTCGCCAGAAGCGTCAGGTCTCCCTGCAGGGACTGGCGGTGTCCCCCGATGGCAGGCGCATCGCCGCCCAGGAACCGTGGGACCGCAAGTTGCTCGGCGAGAGCGAGACCGCCGGGACGACCGTATGGGACACCGCGACCGGCGAGATCCTTGCACGCTTCGACGATGGGATGTACGACGCCGTCGCGTGGCATCCGCACGATGAGCTGCTAGCCACGGCCACTACTTCCGTAGTGCACATCTCCCGACCCGATGGCGAAGTGCTGTGGACCCTCAGTGGTCATAGGGCGTCTACCCGATGGCGCAGCTTCGACATCAAGGACCTCGCCTTCCATCCTGACGGGCATCAGCTGGCCTCCCTGAGCACCGATGGGACCGTGCGCCTGTGGTCCCTGGACGGCGGCACTTGCACGCCGTCCCCGGTGCTGCGGGTGCGCTCCGGGAGGCCGAGCTCGCTCGCCTACACGGAGGACGGATCGCGGATCGCCGTCGCTGTCGACGGTGCCGGTGCGCAGCTGTGGGATCCGAGCAGCGGGGAGCGCGCCGAGACGTTCGACGACTGCGGTCGTGAAGCCATGGGGATAGCCCTGGATGGCCAGGGCCGGTTCGTCCTCGGCATCGGCGAGGAGGGAAGGCTCCAGGTGGTCTGGTCGGCCAGGACGGGACGTGCTCGCCGGGGACGAGCACGAGGATCACCGTGCCCGAGTTCATCGCCACCGCACCGGACGGCCGGATCGCCGTCTCCGGAGGGAAATCCAGAGGCCTCGAACTCTGGGACGCCGATCTCACGGAGAGCTCATTCATCGACCCGCCGGAGTTCATCCCCGACATCGGCGCTCCCGGAGAGCTGGGGCGCACCGCGTGGGGCCCGGACGGCACCCTCTACGCGGTGGCGCGCTGGTGGGGAGTGATCGCCTGGGACGGCCAGGGGTGGAGGCCTTTCGAGCTGCCGTGACCGCCTGCGCAGCAGCTCTGCCGCCGCCCGCGCACCGAGCATGGGAGAATCACCTGATGCCCTTGGACCTGATCTACGACGACCCTGCCTCCGACGTGCTGCTCGATGCGGCCGCCGGGGTGCGCCGCAGCATCCTGCCCGGCGGGGTGCGCCTGCTCACCCAGAGCGATCGCAGCGTGCGCAGCGCCACCCTGGGCCTGTGGTTGCCCGTCGGCTCCCGGGACGAGAAACCCGAGCACGCCGGCTCCACCCACGTGCTGGAGCACCTGATGTTCAAGGGCACCCGGCGCCGCACCGCGATGCAGATCGCCACCGCCTTCGACGAGGTGGGTGGGGACTCCAACGCCGTCACCGCCAAGGAGCACACCCTGTACTACGGGCGGGTGCGCTCGGCGGACGTCCCCATGGCGGTGGACGTGCTCACCGACATGATCACCTCCAGCCTGATGGAGGAGAGCGCACTGCTCACCGAGCGGGAGGTGATCCTGGAGGAGCTCGCCATGGCCGAGGACGACCCGCACGACGTGGGCTATGAGACGTTCCTGGCCCACGTGCTGGGGCCCGACACCGCGATCGGCCGCCCCGTGGGCGGCACCGTGGACACCGTCAACGCCCTCGGCATTGAGGACGTGCGCGCGCACTGGGCCGAGCACTACCGTCCCGACAACCTGGTGGTCACCGCCGTGGGCGACGTGGACCACGACCAGCTCGCAGGCCTGCTGATGGAGGGCCTGCGCCGCGGAGGATGGGAGCTCGCCGACGGCGCGCTGCCGCACCGCCGCACGCGGGACCGGCACGTGCGCCCCACCGGCGGCGATGCAGCGGTCAGCGGCGAAGCCGTGGCCCAGATCGTGCCGCGCCGTCTGTCCCGCCCCACCGAGCAGAACCACATCTACCTCGGCGGCACCGGCATCACCGCCGTGGACGAGAAGCGCCATGCGCTCTCCGTGCTGATGTCGATCCTCGGCGGAGGCATGTCCTCCCGGCTGTTCCAGCACGTGCGCGAGCAGCGGGGCCTGGCCTATTCGGTGTACTCCTTCAGCGCCGGCTACCACGACGCCGGACTCTTCGGCCTGTACGCCGCCTGCCGCCCCTCCCGCACCACCGAGGTGGTGGAGCTGCTGGCCCAGGAGCTCACCGACATGGGGGAGAGGGGCGTGGACGAGGAGGAGATGCGGCGCGCCCACGGCCAGATCACCGGCTCCTTCGCCCTGGGCCTGGAGGACACCAGCAGCCGCATGGGCCGCCTGGGCACCATCGAGTTGATGCATGGCCGCTACTCCGGGATCGACGAGATCCTGGCCCGGATCGGTCGCGTGGGCGCCGCCGACGTGCAGCAGCTCGCCGCCGAGCTCGCCTCCTCCTTCACCACCCGCGTCGACGTGGGCCCCGAGTCCTGATGCCCTGACGAGACTGTCCTGACCGCTCCCCGCCCCGCGCACACCACCGACCGATACAGCTCCGACCAGGAAGGCCGCTCGCGACCATGAGCCCCACCGATTCCGCCGACACCACCACCAGCACCTCGAGAGCAGGCACCCCGATCTGTGTCGCCGTGGTCGGCGCCCGGGGCCGCATGGGCTCCGAGGCCTGCCGCGCCGTCGAGAACGCCCCGGACCTGGAGCTGGTGGCGCGCGTGGACCGCGACGACGACCTCGCGGTGATCACCGAGGCCGGCGCGCAGGTGATGGTGGACTTCTCTGTCCCCGCGGCCACCAAGGACAACGTGCTGTGGGCGATCAGCAACGGCGTGCACGCCGTGGTGGGCGCCACCGGCTGGGACGAGTCGGCTCTGGACGAGGTGCGCGAGGCGCTCTCCGGAGAAGGGCGTGCCGAGATCGGCGTGCTGATCGCACCGAACTTCGCCATCGGTGCCGTGCTCACCATGCGCTTCGCCGAGATCGCGGCCCGCTACTACGAGAGCGCCGAGATCATCGAGATGCACCATCCTGACAAGCTCGATGCCCCCTCCGGCACCGCCAACCACACCGCCGCTGCGGTGGCCCGTGGCCGCGCCGCCGGCGGGCTGGGCCCCGTCCCGGATGCCACCGAGAAGGACCCGCTGGGTGCCCGCGGCGCCGTGGTGGACGGGATCCACGTGCACGCCGTGCGTCAGCGCGGCCTGGTGGCCCACGAGGTGGTCCAGTTCGGCGGGGCCGGCGAGCAGTTCCAGCTGCGCCACGACTCCTTCGACCGCGTCAGCTTCATGCCGGGCGTGCTGGTGGGCGTGCGCGAGGTGGCCTCCCATCCCGGCCTGACCGTGGGGCTCGACGGCTACCTCGAGCTCGGCTGAGCCCGGCGCACGGCACGGACGGGACCACCGCACCATGGGACAGAAGCTGTTCGTCGCAGCCCTGCTGCTGATCACCGCCGCCTACGCATGGGGGCTGGGCTGGATCGCCTGGGGCTTCGCCCGCGCCGGGGGAGCGGTGGGCTGGGGCCTCGCCCTGGGAGTCACCATCCTGCTGGTGCTCACCGTGTGGGTGACCTGGCGGGAGGTGCTGTTCGGCATGCGCGCCGGACGGCTGGGCCGCGAGTACGGCGGGGCCCCGCCCTCGGCCGGAGGCGAGGCCGCCGTCCAGGACGACGGCCCGGGCGACCAGGATGCCACCGGGTCGGCGAGCCGCACCGCCCAGGCCCGCGCCGAGTTCGAGGCGGCCCGCGCAGCCATCCAGGAGGACCCCTCGCGCGAGAGCGACTGGCGGGCCTGGTTCCGCCTGGCGCTGGCCTACGACGCGGTGCGGGACCGTCGCAACGCCCGCATGGCCACGCGCAGGGCGATCGACCTGTACCGCGGCGCCTGAGCTACCCCCAGCCGAGCGCCCGCAGCAGCGCCGCGGCCCCGGCCGCACCGATCACGACCACCAGGAACGGTGCCCGCAGCATCAGCAGCACCGCGGCCACGCCCACCGCTGCCAGGCGCGCATCGGCCACGAGGGCGGTTCCACTGGTTCCCGCCTGCACCGCCACCAGCGCGCCCAGCAGGGCGATCGGCAGCAGCCGCGTCACGCGGGCCACCCGCGGCCGTTCCAGCACCTCGGAGGGCACCTGGTAGCCCAGCCACTTCTGACCGAAGCTCACCAGCGATGCCACGATCACCGCGATCCACAGGGCGCTCATCGCCCGTCCCTCGTCCTGGCCGCGACCCCGGCTCCGGCTACTGTCCCGGTGTCGGATCCGTCCGTGCCTCGCGGCCACAGGCCGGCCACCACCGCCACCATGGCCGCCGCCAGCACCGGCAGGCCCGAGGGGAGCGCCGGGGTGGCCAGCAGCGCAACGAAGGCCGCGGCCACTGCCACCGCGACCGCCTCCCCACCGCGAAGCCGCGGCCACAGCAGCGCCAGGAACGCTGCCGCGGCTGCCGCGTCCAGCCCCCACGCCGCGGGATCGGTGACGTACTGCCCGGCCAGTGCGCCCGCCAGGGAGAACAGGTTCCAGAACACGTACACCCACACCCCGGCGGCCCAGAACCCGGCCCGTGCCGCCTCCGGGGTGGTGCCCGAGGCGGCCGTGGCCGCGGATTCGTCGATCGTCAGCTGTGCGCGTGCCGCACCGCGCCACCCGCCTCGCGGCAGCACCCGGGACAGCGCCAGCCCGTACAGGGAGTTGCGCACCCCCAGCAGGATCGAGGCCAGGGCCGCCCCGATCGCTGAGCCGCCGCCGCCGATCACCCCGACGAAGGCGAACTGGCTGCCACCGCTGAACAGCACGGCGGAGAGCACCATCGCCTGCCACAGGTCCAGGCCCGAGGCGGTGGCGAGCGCCCCGTAGGAGATGCCGTACAGGCCGGTGGCCAGGCCCACCGAGAAGCCGGTGCGGCGGATCCGGCGGATCTGCCCGGCGGGATCGGTCGCGGGAGAAGTCGAGAAGGCATCCCCGGCGGGGGAGGGAAGTGCAGCGCTCATGATGGCCGCCACCATAGGACCTGCCCGCCCCCGGCGCTGAGCCGTCCAGCACGACGCGGCCGTGTGCTCACCTCAGCGCCCTGCCCCGTATGAGACGGTGTGCGCATGAGCACCGCCCCCACTGCTGACCTGCCCTGGCGCACCAGCGCCCTCCTGCTGGACATGGATGGCACCCTGATCGACTCCGGCCCCACCGTGGTGCGGGCCTGGAACACCCTGTTCGCCGAGCTCGGCTCCACCGCCACCTTCGAGCACGACATGCACGGGACGCCCGCCAAGCAAGTGCTCGCCCGCGTGTTCCCCGACATGACCGAGGACGAGCTCGCAGCGGCCCACGCACGGATCGAGCAGCTCGAGAGCGACGATGTCTCCGAGATCGTGATCCTGCCGGGCACCGCCCGCATCCTCGAGCAGCTCGACGCGGCGTCGCAGCAGCTGGGCCGGCCCACCTGGACCATCGTCACCTCCTGCACGCAGGCGCTGTTCGGGGCCCGTTGGGCCACCACCGGGCTGCCAGCCCCGGAGTCGCTCGTCACCGCCGACCAGGTGGAGCGCGGCAAGCCCGATCCCGCCCCCTACCTGCTCGGCGCCGAGCGGATCGGCGTGGACCCCGCCCACGCCGTGGTCATCGAGGACTCCGTGGGTGGCTTGCGCTCGGGCATCGATGCCGGCTGCGCGACCATCGCGGTCACCACCACCACGCCCGCTGCTGACCTCGAGCCCTACGCCCCGGTGCTGCTCACCTCCCTGGACGACCTGGAGGTCAGCGTCGAGGGGGATGATCTGCTGCTGTCCCGCCGCGGCGGGGTCTGAACACCCAGCACCGGGGTGGTTCGGCGTGACCGGTCGCACCTGACCGATCGGTGCACCACGGGCCGCGCCTGAAGGGCCGACGAGCGCCCCGCTGATATGCTCGGGCGGCTGATCCCGGTGGGTTCCGGGACCCTCGTCAGGCCCGGTCAGCGGGCCCGGGGGAGCCCCCGATCCACCGGCTGATCGATGCCGTCCCCCTCGAAAGGACTCGCCCCATGTGCGGAATCTCCGGCAGCTACGGTTTCGGCGCCGATACCGAGGACATCGCGCGGCGGATGAACGCCTGCCTCGCGCACCGCGGCCCCGACGGGGAGGGCGTGTTCTTCTCCGGCCGCACGGGCCTTGCCCACCGCCGCCTGGCCATCATCGACCGTGCCGGCGGCGACCAGCCGATGACCACCGCCGACGGTCGCTACACGATCATCTACAACGGTGAGGTCTACAACTACCTCGAGCTGCGCGCCGAGCTCGAGGCCGCCGGGCGCACCTTCGCCACCGACTCGGACACCGAGGTGCTGCTGCAGGCCCACGCCGAGTGGGGCACCGCCGCCTACGACCGCTTCAACGGCATGTTCGCCTTCGCGATCCACGACGCCGAGACCGACACGCTCACCATCGCCCGTGACCACTTCGGCATCAAGCCTCTGTACTACTGGGCCGACGAGGCCACCGGTCGGGTGCTGTTCGGCTCCGAGATCCGCGCGCTGCTGGCCGCTGAGGCCTTCGAGGCCGCCCCGGACGATCGCGCCGTGTACCGGTACCTGAAGTTCCGCGCGCACGACGACGACGATCAGACCTTCTTCGCCGGCATCAAGCGCCTGGGTGCCGGTCAGGCCATGGTGGTCGACGCGCGCGGTGTGCGCATCGAGCCCTTTACCCGCCTCCAGGACGAGCTTCGCGAGATCGCCTCGCGCCCCGGCCGCCCCTACAGCGAGCAGGTGGTGGACGAGTACCGCGAGCGGTTCCTGGAGTCGGTGCGGATGCGGCTGCAGTCCGAGGTGCCCGTGGGCACCTCCCTCTCCGGTGGTCTGGACTCCTCGGCCGTCGCCGCAGTGATCGCCAAGCACCTGCGCGAGCAGCCCCAGGACGAGGGCTATGCCGCCGTCGGTGCCCGCCAGAACACCTTCTCGGCCGTGTTCCCGAACTCCAGGAACGACGAGGAGCGGTACGTCGATGCGCTGCTGAGCGACTACCAGGGCCAGATCACGGCTCATAAGATCCTCCCCTCGGCCACGGAGTTCCTGCAGGACCTCGAGGACTTCGTGCGCACCCAGGAGGAGCCGATCATCTCCTCGGGCCCGTACGCCCAGTACGCGGTGATGCGCGAGGCCAGCGAGCACGTGACCGTGCTGCTGGACGGCCAGGGAGCCGACGAGATGATGGCCGGGTACAACCCGTACTTCTACGTGTACCTGCGCCAGCTGCGACGCCAGAAGCGGTTCAAGGACCTGGCCTCGGAGATGGTGGGCTCGCGCGACATCCTGCGCAAGCTGGCCCGCACCAAGTTCTCCGGTCGCACCTCCGTGCCGATCGAGGCCCTGCTGAACTCCGGCTTCGTTGCCGCCCACGCGGAGGAGAAGGTCTCCTCGGTGCAGGACGACCTCAAGGAGCGCCTGCTGGAGGACACCTTCCGCAGCTCCCTGCCCTCGCTGCTGCGCTACGAGGACAAGAACACCATGCGCTTCAGCATCGAGGGTCGCGTGCCGTTCGTGGACAAGGAGCTGCTGAAGTTCCTGTTCTCGCTGGACGAGTCGGCCATCATCCACGACGGCTGGAACAAGCGGATCCTGCGCGAGTCCATGTTCGGGATCCTCCCGGACATGATCTCCAAGCGCCGCAACAAGATCGGCTTCACCACCCCCGAGAGCGAGTGGTTCCGCAACAACGCCGCCGCCCTGCGGGAGATCTTCGCCTCGGACACCTTCGCCTCGCGGCCCTACTTCGAGTCCCGCAGCGTGCTGGCCATGTTCGACGACTACATGGCCAATCCCGATAAGTACGGCACCCTGATGTTCTGGCGCCTGCTGAACGTGGAGCTGTGGATGCGGGCCTTCTTCGACCAGGATGCCGCCCTGTCGGCCGCGATCGAGGGCGCCGCCGCGAGCGCGCCCGGGGTCGCCACCGCGGAGCCCGACGATGCCGAGGGCGATGACGCCGAGGCGCCCAAGAGCGACTACGACCCCAACCCGGAGAAGCAGCTGGACCTGGTCTCCACGGTGGACGGTCACGCCTGGCGCCGCTTCCCCCTGCAGACGGGACTGGTGGGTCGCGGTGACGACCTCGAGGCCCTGGTGCGGGGCCACGTGGAGCGCTTCGCCGCGGGCCTGCCCGCAGATGCCCTGCCCGCCGGTAGCCCCTGGTACTTCGTGATCAGCGAGAAGATCGTGGCGATCAGCCAGGGCCGCTCCTGGTTCACCTGGGAGATCACCCCCCGCCGCTCCGCCAAGGTGCTCAGCCGCTTCGTCTCCCGCACCCCGGCCGGGATCGGCCTGGGCGACCCCACCACCATGGAGCTCGCCATCCGTGAGGTCGGGCTGCCCCGTGTGGTCGCTGCCTCCGCCGTGGGCGCTGCCGGCAAGGTGATCGGCAAGCGCGGCCTGTTCTACCAGGTCGTCGGCAACAACGTGCGGGCGATCGACGGCCCTACCGTGTACTCGGCCTTCCCCTCGAACGTCTCCGCGAAGCTGCCGCCGAAGGACCCCGACGCCGTCTCGGCCCGCCTCTCGGCCGCGATCCGCGCCGCCGACATCCCCGCCGAACTGCGTGAGAGCTTCGCCGGCACCGTGGTGATGGACGCCAACGACATCGGCCGCAACGTCCTGGGCTCCGATGTCCAGGTCGCCGGCGACCGCCTCGAGGCGACCTTCGCCGACAACCCGCTGGGCCAGGGACGGCAGCGCACCCCGCTGGCGATCCTGGTGGATCTGGGTGAGCCCGGGACCGGGACGACCCGGTGACCGGGCCCGGCGCTGGACTAGGCTCTGAGGGCATGAGCGAGAACGAGATCAGGTTCCGGTCCGATGTGACCGTCCAGCTGGTGAAGTCCGCCGCCCAGGACGGCGACGTGGTGTTCGCAGCCCGCGTCTCCACCCAGGGCGAGCAGACCCTCGCCACCGCCGGGGAGGATGCCACCGCCCGGGACAAGGGGCTGATCCGCTACCTGATGCGGGACCGCCACGGCAGCCCCTTCGAGCACAACAGCTTCACCTTCTACGTCGAGGCCCCGATCTTCGTGTTCCGCGAGTTCATGCGGCACCGCATCGCCTCCTACAACGAGGAGTCCGGCCGCTACCGCGAGATGCGCCCGGTGTTCTACGTCCCCTCCCGCGAGCGGAACCTGGTCCAGGTGGGCAAGCCCGGCGCCTACGTGTTCGAGCCCGGCACCGCTGATCAGCACGAGCTGGTGGAGGAGTCGGTGCGCACCGAGTCCACCTCCGCCTACCGCTCCTACCAGCGGATGCTCGAGGCCGGGGTGGCCCGCGAGGTGGCCCGCACCGTGCTGCCGCTGAACCTGTACTCCTCGATGTACACCACCATGAACGCCCGCGCGCTGATGAACTTCCTCAGCCTGCGCACCAAGAAGGACAACGCCGCGTTCCCCTCGTTCCCGCAGCGGGAGATCGAGATGGTCGCCGAGCAGATGGAGGAGTACTTCCGCCAGGCGATGCCGCTCACCCATGCCGCGTTCGAGGACGGCGGGCGCATCGCTCCGTGACCACCACACCTCCCGGGAGGAGACCATGACCCAGCACACCCGCCCCGCGCGTCCCTTCGGGGCGGTGGGGACCGCGATGGTCACCCCGCTCACCGAGGACGCCACCGGCATCGACCTCGATGCTGCTCAGCGCCTCGCCGCCCACGTCGTGGAGCACGGCAACGACATGATCGTCGTCTCCGGCACCACCGGGGAGGCGCCCACCCTCAGCGACACCGAGAAGGTGGAGCTGGCCCGCGCCGTGCGCGAGGCCGTGGGCCCCGAGGTGACGATCCTGGCGGGAGTGGGCACCTACGACACCGCCCACTCGATCCACCTGGCCCGCGCCCACGCCGAGCTCGAGCTGGACGGCCTGCTGGTGGTCACCCCCTACTACTCCAAGCCCGGCCAGGCGGGGATCATCCAGCACACCCTCGCCGTGGCCGACGCCACCGATCTGCCGGTGATGCTGTACGACATCCCCGGCCGCGCCGGCGTGCCCCTCGCACTGGACACCCTGCTGCGGCTGGGGGAGCACCCCCGGATCCTCGCAGTCAAGGACGCCAAGGGCGACCTCCACCAGGCCACCGAGGTGATGCAGCGCACCGACCTCGCCTACTACTCCGGCGAGGACGCCCTGAACCTGCCGTGGCTCTCGATCGGCGCCTCCGGCATCGTCTCGGTGGTCTCCCAGGTGGCGGGCGACATCGACAAGCGCATGATCGACGCCGTGGACCGCTCCGACCTGACCGCCGCCCGCGAGGCCCACCAGCAGCGCACCCCGCTGGTCACGGCGATCATGAACCGCATGCCTGGTGCCGTCTCCGCGAAGACGGCCCTCGCCCTGCAGGGCGTGCTCCCGCACGCCACGATGCGCTCGCCGCTGCTCGCGGCCGGCGCAGAACAGACCCGTGCCCTGGCCGAGGCGCTCGACGCCGCCGCCGGCATCCCCCCACTCGACCCCGCTCGGAGGCCCTCCGCATGACCACCGCATTCACCGAACGCCTGAACCAGCCGCCCAAGGCGCGCCGTGACACCCTGCGCATCATCCCGCTGGGCGGGCTGGGCGACGTGGGCCGCAACATGGCAGTGCTCGAGTTCGACGGTCGCCTGCTGATCATCGACTGCGGCGTGCTGTTCCCCGAGGACGCCCAGCCCGGCGTCGACCTGATCCTGCCGGACTTCGACTACATCCGTGACCGGCTCGACGACATCGCCGCGATCGTGCTCACCCACGGCCACGAGGACCACATCGGGGCCGTTCCCTACCTCCTGCGCCTGAAGCCGGACATCCCCCTGGTGGGCAGCCAGCTCACCCTGGCCTTCGTCGAGGCGAAGCTCAAGGAGCACCGCATCAAGCCGTACACCTTCGCGGTGAAGGAGGGTCAGAAGGAGTCCTTCGGTCCCTTCGACTGCGAGTTCGTGGCGGTCAACCACTCCATCCCCGATGCCCTCGCGGTGCACGTGAGCACCCCCGCCGGGACCGTGCTGCACACCGGCGACTTCAAGATGGACCAGCTGCCGCTGGACGGCCGCATCACCGACCTGCGGGCCTTCGCCCGCCTCGGTGAGCAGGGCGTGGACCTGTTCATGGTGGACTCCACCAACGCCGAGGTGCCCGGCTTCACCGTGGGTGAGCAGGAGATCGGCCCCACCCTGGACGCGATCTTCGCCCGCGCGAAGCAGAAGATCGTGGTGGCCTCCTTCTCCAGCCACGTGCACCGCGTCCAGCAGGTGCTGGATGCTGCCGCGATGCACGGCCGCAAAGTCGCGTTCGTGGGCCGCTCCATGGTGCGCAACATGACCATCGCCGCCGAGATGGGCTACCTCCACGTGCCCGACGGCATCCTGGTGGACGTCAAGCGCATCGACGACCTGCCCGATGAGCAGGTGGTGCTGATGTGCACCGGCAGCCAGGGCGAGCCGATGGCCGCGCTGGGACGCATCGCCAACCGCGACCACCGCGTCAGCGTGGGCCCCGGTGACGTGGTGATCCTGGCCTCCTCCCTGATCCCTGGCAACGAGAACGCCGTGTTCCGCGTGGTCAACGGCCTGATGGCACTGGGTGCCGAGGTGGTGCACAAGGGCAACGCCAAGGTGCACACCTCCGGCCATGCCAGCGCCGGCGAGCTGCTGTACTGCTACAACATCGTGCGCCCGAAGAACGTGATGCCCGTCCACGGCGAGGTGCGGCACCTGATCGCCAACGGGAAGGTGGCCGAGGCCACCGGCATCCCCAAGAAGAACGTGGTGCTGGCCAAGGACGGCCGCGTGGTGGACCTCAAGGACGGCGTGGCCAGGATCGTCGGCGAGATCCCCAACGGGTACGTGTACGTCGACGGCTCCAGCGTGGGCGCGATCTCCGAGGCAGATCTGAAGGACCGCCGGATCCTGGGCGAGGAGGGCTTCATCTCCCTGTTCGCCGTGGTCAACTCCGAGACCGGTGCCCTCATCGCCGGCCCCGAGATCCACGCCCGCGGCGTGGCCGAGGACGACCAGGTCTTCGAGAAGATCCGGCCCGAGATCATCAAGGCCCTCGAGCAGGCCGTGGCCGATCAGTCCAACCGCCGCGACACCCACCAGCTGCAGCAGGTGATGCGCCGCGTGATCGGCCGCTACGTGTCCCAGCGCCTGCGCCGCCGCCCGATGATCATCCCCATCGTCATCGAGGCCTGAGCAGGGCCGCCGCCCACGGCGACCGGGCCGAGGATCACGCCCCAGCATCCATCGCTGCGGCGTGATCCTCGCCCTGTGCGGGGAGAGTCCGGGGCCCGCTTCCCGGGCATGACGGGGCCCACGCGGTAGATTGGCCATCATGGCGACACGTACGTCTTCCCCCGCACGTGCGTCGAAAGGCTCCTCCCGGACCACCGCGTCCGGGACCTCGCGCACCAAGGGTGCCGCGAGCAGTGACCCCTCGGCGCTTCCGCTGCCGGTGCGCGCAGTGCGCTCCGGCTACCTCGCTCTGGCCCGGATGGTCGGCGGTTTCGTCCGCTCCATCGGTGTGCAGCGTTGGGAGGTGGCCCCCGAACTGCGCCGCGACGGCTACGCCCTGTTCCTGATGCTGCTGGCGGTCCTGGTGGCCGTGGTGGAGTGGTGGCAGGCCTCAGGCCCCGTCCTCGGCGCGGTGCACACCGTGGTCGCCGGCACCTTCGGCATCTCCTCGGTGGTGATCCCGCTGCTGATGGCCGGCTGGTCGATGCGCATGTTCCGCCGCCCCGACCAGGTGCGAGCCAACTCCCGCATCGCGATCGGCATCGCGATCCTGCTCATCGCGATCTCCGCGATCGCCTCCGTCTCCGCGCGGCTTCCCGCGCCCGCTGACGGTATCGCGGCCCTGGCTCGCGGCGGCGGCGTTCTGGGCTACCTTGCCGCCGCGCCCCTGGAGGCGCTGCTGCCGCCGGTGGCCGTGATCGTGATCCACTCCCTGCTGATCGCCTTCGGGGTGCTGGTGCTGACCGCCACCCCCGTGGAGTCGATCCCTGCTCGGCTCCGCCACGTGTACGACGCGATGGTGGGACGCAGCGAGGAGGAGGACGAGGAGCGTCTCGCCTTCGGCCTGCGGCCGCGCCGCGTGGACCCTGCCGTGCACGAGCAGGACACCACCGTGCAGCCGGCGGGCCGTCCCCGCCGTCGCAGCCGCCGTGAGAAGGAGGAGGCCGAGCGGGCCGCCGCCGAGGGGCGGGAGCCCTCGGGCGAGGAGCCCTTCGACTCCGCTGTCAGCACCGACGAGCCCGCCCCCCGCGGCCGCGGCTCCAAGCGTGCCGGGGCGAAGCCGGAGCGCCGTGACGCCACCGAGGTGTTCGACGTGGTCGAGGACGAGAACCAGCGCGCCAAGACCTTCCCCAGAGGTGCCGCCGCCGCACCCGCCCCGACCAAGGCAGAGAAGACCGGTGCCGCCTCCGCCGCAGCCGGCGCACCGACCCGCGCCGAGAAGGCCGGCCCGAAGAAGGCCGCCGCGGCCTCCGATGCCAAGGACGAGGCCACCAAGGCCGAACTGGTGCCGCCGCCGATGGGTGACCTGCCGCGTGCGGGCGAGCAGCTGGAGCTGGCCGGTGACGTGGTCTACACCCTCCCGGACTCCTCGTACCTGCTGGAGGGCCCGCCCCACAAGACCCGCTCCGAGGCCAACGACCGCGTGGGCGAGGCCCTCGGTGAGGTGTTCGAGCAGTTCAATGTCAACGCCGAGGTGGTCGGCTTCTCCCGCGGGCCCACGGTGACCCGCTACGAGGTGGAGCTGGCCCCCGGCACCAAGGTCGAGAAGGTCACGGCCCTGGACAAGAACATCTCCTACGCCGTCGCCAGCGCGGACGTGCGCATCCTCTCGCCGATCCCCGGCAAGAAGGCCATCGGCATCGAGATCCCCAACGTGGACCGCGAGACGGTGGCCCTGGGCGATGTGCTGCGCAGCTCCGTGGCGCGCCGCAACGAGCACCCGATGGTGATGGGCGTGGGCAAGGACGTCGAGGGCGGCTACGTGGTTGCCAACCTCGCCAAGATGCCGCACCTGCTGGTGGCCGGTGCCACCGGTGCCGGCAAGTCCAGCTTCGTCAACTCCATGATCACCTCGATCCTGATGCGCTCCACCCCGGAGGAGGTGCGCATGGTGCTGGTGGACCCCAAGCGCGTGGAGCTCACGATCTACGAGGGGATCCCGCACCTGATCACCCCGATCATCACCAACCCCAAGAAGGCCGCCGAGGCCCTCGAGTGGGTGGTGCGGGAGATGGACGCCCGCTACGACGACCTGGCCGCCTTCGGGTACAAGCACATCGACGACTTCAACAAGGCCGTCCGCGCCGGTGAGGTCAAGGCCCCTCCCGGCAGCGAGCGACGCATCGCCCCCTACCCGTACCTGCTGGTGGTGGTGGACGAGCTGGCCGACCTGATGATGGTGGCCCCCCGCGACGTGGAGGCCTCGATCCAACGCATCACCCAGCTGGCCCGCGCGGCCGGCATCCACCTGGTGCTGGCGACCCAGCGGCCCAGCGTCGACGTGGTCACCGGCATCATCAAGGCCAACGTGCCCAGCCGCCTGGCCTTCGCCACCTCCTCCCTGCAGGACTCCCGGGTGATCCTGGACTCCGTGGGTGCGGAGAAGCTGATCGGTCAGGGCGACGCCCTGTTCCACCCGATGGGCAAGGCCAAGCCGATGCGTGTGCAGGGCGCCTGGGTCAACGAGTCGGAGATCCACAAGGTCGTCGACCATGTGAAGACCCAGATGAAGCCCACCTACCGCGAGGACGTCACCGTCGCCGCGGCCAAGAAGCAGATCGACGACGACATCGGCGATGATCTCGACGTGCTGCTGCAGGCCGCCGAGCTGGTGGTCACCACCCAGTTCGGCTCCACCTCCATGCTGCAGCGCAAGCTGCGGGTGGGCTTCGCCAAGGCCGGTCGTCTGATGGACCTGCTGGAGTCCCGCGAGATCGTCGGCCCCTCCGAGGGCTCCAAGGCCCGCGACGTGCTGATCCACCCCGACGGCCTGGCCGGGGCCCTCGCCCGCATCCGCGGCGAGGACGAGCCTGTTGCCGCTGCCCCGGGGGAGGACGTCGAGGCGTATGACGAGGGTGCGGTCGATGTCGAGGAGGAGTACGGCCCCGCCGACGGCGATATCGACCACGAGCAGCAGCCGTCTGCGGGTGAGGACCGCTACGGCACGGACCCGCTGGCCGACGACGGCACGGAGCCGGCGACCGACTACTACGACGAGGACGACCCGGAGGACGGTGAGGACGCATGGAGCCTCACCGGCCGCTGATACCGCCCCCGTCGTCCGCCCCGGACGACCAGCGCGTCCGCACCGCACCGCCCGACCTGTCGGGACCGCACAGACACCAGGAGCCCCGATGACCGCCCCCCGCACGCAGCCCGTCCCGCTGTGGAACATCGCCAACATCCTCACCATGGTGCGGATGGTCATGGTGCCGGTGTTCGTGGTGCTGGCGGTGATGTACCCCGACTCGGTGGGTGGACGGATCCTGGTCACCGCGGTGTTCGTGATCGCGATGCTCACGGACCTGGCCGACGGGCACCTGGCCCGCTCCCGCAGCCTGATCACCGACTTCGGCAAGATCATGGACCCCATCGCCGACAAGGCGATGACCGGCGCGGCGCTGGTGATGCTGTCGGTGTGGGACTACGTGCCGTGGTGGATGACCGTGCTGATCCTGGTGCGGGAGTTCGGCATCACGATCATGCGGTTCACCATCCTGAAGTACGGGGCGCTGCCGGCGAACTGGGCCGGCAAGGCCAAGACCGTGGTGCAGACCGTCGCCATCACCTTCTGCCTGATGCCCTTCGAGCTGTGGTGGGGCCCGGCGAAGTGGATCGGCCTGGCCCTGGTGCTGCTGGCGGTGGTGCTCACCGTCTGGTCGGGCTTGGTGAACCTCAAGGACGGGCTGCGCCTGCGTCGCGAGGCCCTCGCCGGTCCCGGCGCCGGTCTCTGAGGCCGTCGATCCCATGGCCGCGGAGCGACCGGACCCCGCCCCCGTGATCGCCGCCGCCGCGGCACGGGAGCTCACCATCGCCACCGCGGAGTCCCTCACCGCCGGGGCCCTGGTGGCACGGCTGGTGGACGTGCCAGGGTCCAGTGCCGTGGTCGCCGGGGGAGCGGCCTGCTACTCGTACACCGCCAAGGAGCGGGTGCTCGGGGTCGACGCCTCACTGCTGGAGACCGACGGTGCGGTCAGCGCCGAGGTGGCGCTCCAGATGGCTGCAGGAGCGCGTGCGCTGTACGCCGCGGACCTCGCGGTCGCCACCACGGGCGTGGCAGGCCCCGGCCCGGACGCCAGGGGTGTGCCCGCCGGCACAGTGTTCCTCGCGGTGGACCGGGCAGGGGAAGAACCGGTGGTCCAGCAGCTGCAGCTGACCGGGAGCCGCAGCGACGTCCGTGTGGCCACGGTCGATGCCGCCGTGGAACTGCTGCTGCGCGCCCTGGGCGAGGCCGGACGACGCTGAACGCAGGCCGCCCGTCCACAATTCCCAGCCACCTCGAGACGACGGCCACTATGATCTGGGAACACTTGTATGGGTGAGGGCGTTGTGGAGAGCACGATGAACCTGATGTTCAGCGCTCACGCAGCGCACTACGCACAGCACCACCAGAGGAAGGGAGGGAGAGCCATGGCACTGTTCCGCCACGAGCTGGGTGACGTCCTGCGGGATGCACGCCGCTCCCAGGGTCGTACCCTGCGGCAGGTGTCCTCCGACGCCCGCGTGTCCCTCGGCTACCTCAGCGAGATCGAGCGCGGCCAGAAGGAAGCCTCCAGCGAACTGCTGGTCTCGGTCACCGATGCCCTCGGGCTGCCGCTGTCCTTCGTCTTGCGGGAGGTCTCCGACCGCATCGCCGTCGCCGAGGGCGTGTCTGTCCCGGACACCGTGCCCGACGAGCTCACCGACGCCGCCGGCCCCCTGGTCGGCGCCCGCTGAGGTGCGGCGCAGCGAGTTCGGCGAACTGGCCGACCACGTCTTCGGGCCTGCGCTGGCCCGCACCTATGTCCGCGATCTGGTGCTCGAACCGATCGGCGGTCGCACTGCCGAGCAGGCCCTCGACGAGGGCCTGCCGGTGCGTGCGGTGTGGACTGCGCTGTGCGATGAGCTCGATGTGCCGGAATCCGCACGCTGGGAGGTCCCGCCCGAGCAGCGGCGCTGATCGGGCACCGGGGCAGTCCCTGGGGGCTTCCCGAGCCCCTCGGGTGCGACACGCGGGGGATCCGGTCGTGCGACACATTCGTTTCGAACGCTTGTTCGGGTACAGTGATCCGCGACGGACCCTTCGACCCCACGTTCCTCCCCAATGCCCTGTGATCCACAGTGAGACCGGGGCGGCGTGGATTGTCGGAGCCCCCGCCTAGTGTGGCCGCACGGTCAGCACGCCGGCACCCCGGCCCTCTGGAAGGAATCCACTCATGCCCGCACCGAAGAACGCCCCGAAGGACCGCGCGTCCTCCCTTGACGCCGCTCTCGCCCAGATCGACCGCCAGTTCGGCAAGGGCTCGATCATGCGCCTCGGGGACGACACCCGCCCGCCGGTCGAGGTGATCCCCACCGGTTCCGTCGCCCTGGATGCCGCACTCGGCATCGGCGGCCTGCCCCGTGGCCGCATCGTGGAGATCTACGGCCCGGAGTCCTCCGGCAAGACCACCGTCGCCCTCCACGCCGTGGCCAACGCCCAGCGCAACGGCGGCATCGCCGCGTTCATCGACGCCGAGCACGCGATGGACCCGGAGTACGCCAAGAAGCTCGGCGTGGACACCGACGCCCTGCTGGTCTCCCAGCCGGACACCGGCGAGCAGGCCCTGGAGATCACCGACATGCTGGTGCGCTCGGGCGCACTGGACGTGATCGTGATCGACTCCGTGGCCGCACTGGTGCCCAAGGCCGAGATCGAGGGCGAGATGGGTGACTCCCACGTGGGCCTGCAGGCGCGCCTGATGTCCCAGGCCCTGCGCAAGCTCACCGGTGCGCTGTCCTCCACCAACACCACCGCCATCTTCATCAACCAGCTGCGCGAGAAGATCGGCGTGTTCTTCGGCAGCCCGGAGACCACCACCGGCGGCAAGGCACTGAAGTTCTACGCCTCGGTGCGCATGGACATCCGCCGCATCGAGACCCTCAAGTCCGGCCAGGACTCCGTGGGCAACCGCACCCGCGTCAAGGTCGTGAAGAACAAGATGGCACCGCCCTTCAAGCAGGCCGAGTTCGACATCCTCTACGGGGTGGGCATCTCCCGCGAGGGCAGCCTGATCGACCTCGGCGTCGAGCACGGCATCGTGCGCAAGTCCGGTGCCTGGTTCACCTACGAGGGGGATCAGCTGGGCCAGGGCAAGGAGAACTCCCGCCAGTTCCTCAAGGACAACCCGGACCTCGCCGCTGAGATCGAGGACAAGATCCTGCGTGCCCTCGGCGTGGGCCCCTACGCCGCCGAGCAGGCGGGGGATTCCGCCGAAGACGCCCTCGGTGAGGACGAGTTCCTCGACGAGGACGTCCCGGCCACCATCTGATCCGTGCGGTCGGAACCTGCCTCCCAGGCCCAGGCCCAGGCCCAGGCCCGGGCGACGGCTCAGGAGCGGCTGCGGGAGCGCACCAGGGAGATCCTGGAGCGCCCCCGCGCCGCCCCGCACCCGGAGGCCGCGGCCCGCGAGAAGGCCGTGGTGCACGAATGCCGCTACCTGATGCGGCTGCTGTCCACCCGCCGGCGCTCGGCGGGGGAGATGCGGCAGCGCCTGGAGCAGCGCGCGGTGCCCGCCGCCATCGCCCACGAGGCGATGGCCCGCATCGACCGGGCCGGGCTGGTGGACGATGCCGCCTTCGCCCGCGAATGGGTCACCCAGCGCCGCGATCTGCGGGCACTGAGCGATGAGGCCCTGCGGCGGGAGCTGCGGGCGCGCGAGGTGGGGGATGCGCACATCGACAAGGCCCTCGCCATCGGTGGCCCCGGGGATGAGGAGCAGCGTTGCCGCGAACTGGTGCGCACGCGGCTCCGCCCCGAGCAGCACCGCCTCGACGACGACCCTGACGGGGCGCATCGGCGCCGGATGGCACGCCGCCTGGACGCCCTGCTCACCCGCAGGGGCTACCCGGGCGACCTCGCCGTGCGCGTGATCTCCAGCGAGCTGCGGGACGCCACCACGCAGTGAACCTCACGCCACAGGCCCCGTAGGGCACCACCGGCACGCCGTACCCTGGATCCACCATGAGCACCACCACCGCCACCAGCACCGCAGACCTCACCTCGAACGCGCCGCGCGGCACCTATCAGGTGCGCACCTTCGGCTGCCAGATGAACGTCCACGACTCCGAGCGCCTCACCGGCCTGCTCGAGGAGTCCGGCTACGTCGCGGCCCCGGCCGATGCCGACGCCAAGAAGGGTGAGGTGGACGTGGTGGTCTTCAACACCTGCGCGGTGCGGGAGAACGCCGACAACAAGCTCTACGGGAACCTCGGTGCCCTGCGGCCCGCCAAGGACGCCCACCCCGGCATGCAGATCGCGATCGGCGGGTGCCTGGCCCAGAAGGACCGCGCCACCATCGTCGAGCGCGCCCCCTGGGTGGATGTCGTCTTCGGCACCCACAACATCGGCTCCCTGCCGGTGCTGCTGGACCGTGCCCGGCACAACGCCGAGGCACAGGTGGAGATCCTCGAGTCCCTCGAGGTGTTCCCCTCCACCCTGCCCACCCGGCGCGAATCCGCCTACGCCGCCTGGGTGTCCATCAGCGTGGGCTGCAACAACACCTGCACCTTCTGCATCGTCCCCGCCCTGCGCGGCAAGGAGAAGGATCGCCGCCCCGGCGACGTGCTCGCTGAATATTCGCCTCGCTGGGGTCCGCTGATCGAGGGTTCGGGTGCCACGTCGCTGCCGTAGCGGTGGCGTCGTTCGGGACCACCAGTGGTGTCGTTGGGGCCGCTCTGTCTACGCTCCTTCCGCCGTGTGTATAGGGCACGCGGCGGAAGGAGCAATCTGGAATGGTACGGAAGATCAGGGCGAAGCTGGTGCTCCAGCTGCGCGCAGAAGGTCTGTCGGGGCGAGCGATTTCGTCCTCGCAGGGCATGTCCCGCAAGTCCGTGAGGGCGGTGTTCGAGGCCGCTGACGCTGCAGGGATCGGGTGGGGCGATATCGCGGACGTCGCCGATGAGCAGGTGTATGCCCGGTTGTTCCCGGGCCGGGGCGAGCACGAGAGCGTGTTCGCACAGCCGGACTGGGAACAGGTCCATCGAGAGATGGCCAGGGTCGGCGTGACGCTGAAGCTGTTGCACGGCGAGTACTTCGACGCGACCACGGCGGCTGGGGATCCGGCGATGGGGTATGACCGGTTTTGCCGCACCTACCAGCACCACGTCATGGTCACCGGTGCCGCTTCGAGAGTCGGTCACAAGGCCGGCCAGAGCGTGGAGGTCGACTGGTCCGGCCCCACGATGGAGCTGGCCGATCCGGTCACCGGCGAGGTCTCGAAGGTGTTCTTGTTCGTTGCCTGCCTGCCTTTTTCTCGTTACGCGTTCTGCTTCCCGGCGCTGGATATGCGCCAGGAGTCCTGGCTGCGAGCGCACGTAGCGATGTTCGAGGCGCTGGGCGGGACGGTCCCGAGGATCGTTCCGGACAACCTCAAGACCGGTGTGGTGAAGCACCCCCGCGAGGGCGAGATCGTCCTGAACGATGCGTATCGCGAGATGGCAGCGCATTACTCGGCGGCGGTGCTCCCGGGGAGGGTGCGGAAACCGAAAGACAAGGCGAGCGTGGAGAACACCGTCGCGCACGTCGCGACCTGGGTCATCGCCGGGCTGCGGGATCAGCGATTCACGTCCCTGCCCGAACTTGCAGCCGCCATCGGGCAGCGGATGGAGGCCTATAACGCGGAGCCGTTCCAGAAGCGGCCCGGATCCCGCGCCAGCGTGTTCGACGCGGAGGAGCGGCCGCTGCTGACGCCGCTGCCGGCGGTGCCCTACGAGATCTCGACATGGCACTACGGACGACGAGTGGGCAGGAACGGGCACGTCACGTTCGCGCGGAACTTCTACTCCGCGCCGTTCGCGCACATCGGCGCGAAGGTCGATCTGCGCATCACGGCCCGGACGCTGGAGATCTATCAGGGCAGCCAGCGACTGACCAGTCACCTGCTGCTCCCGGAGACCGCGAGCAATGAGTACCGCACCAACGACGCGGACCTACCTGCGGGCGAGCGTTTCCAGGCCTGGGACGCGCAGAGGGTGCGGGCGTGGGCAGATCGGGTCGGGCCGGCCACGGTGATCGTGATCCAGCGGATCTTCGAGTCCGTGCCGATCGTGGAACAGGGCCTGGATCCCGCGTTGGCGGTGCTACGGCTCTCTCGCCGCTTCTCCGTAGATCGGGTCGAGGCGGCCTGCGCACTCGCGCTGACGGGACGGGTCCGTTCACCGCGCTATGCGCATCTGCACCCGATCTTGGCCACCGGGCAGGACAAGGTCGCCGCCCTGCGTCCACCCCGCGAGGAACCCGCGGAAGACGGCGGATACGTCCGTGGCGCCGACTACTACGCCGGAGGTGTCCGGTGAGCGTGATCGATAACGACACGAAGCGGAAGCTGCGCGAGATGGGCGCGACCGCGCTGCTGGACGCGATCGATGCCCAGGATGAGGCTCACGTGCTGGGGATGTCGTTCCAGGAACGGCTCCAGCTGATCGTGGACGAGGCGCATTCCATCTTCAATCATGGAAAGGTCGAGGGTCTGATCCGCCGGGCGGGGCTGCGTTATCCCGGAGCGGACCTGCGGCGGCTGGATCTGGTCGAGGAACGGGGACTGAACCGGAACGTGATCGCGCAACTGGCAACCTGCTCCTTCATCCAGCGGCAACAGAACGTGGTCTTCCAGGGCTTCACCGGCTCAGGGAAGTCCTACCTCGGCTGCGCGCTGGCGAAGCAGGCCTGCCAGCACCGGCTCCGAGCCCACTACATCCGAATGCCCGACCTCGAAGAGGCCTGGGCCCTGGCAAAGGACAAGCCGCAGGGCCAGACGAAGTTCCTGCGGAAGTACTCCACGTTCTCGCTGCTGGTGATCGACGAGTGGCTGCTGGACCATCCTGACGAGGGAATGCGTTCGATGCTGCTGGAACTGCTCGAGCGCCGCTATGACACCGGCTCGACCGTGTTCTGCACCCAGTACCCGAAGAAGGACTGGCACGCCCGGCTCGGTGGAGCAGTCCACGCCGATGCGATCATGGACCGCATCGTGCACAACACAATCTGGATCGACACCGGCGACAGGAACATGCGAGAACACACCGCACTGCCCCAGTGACCCGATGCCGGCGGGAGCCAGTGGTCCCCACCGCGGCGGCTACTGGCCCCCGTCGGCACGATCGGCGGTCCCCAAGAGCAAGATTCGGTGGCTCCCACGACTACGAATACTCACTCGCGGAGGTGCGCGATGTGGTCGAGGCCGGCGCCATCGAGGTCACCCTGCTGGGCCAGAACGTGAACTCCTACGGCGTCGAATTCGGTGACCGCGGTGCCTTCGCCAAGCTGCTTCGCGCCTGCGGTGACATCGAGGGCCTGGAGCGGGTTCGCTTCACCAGCCCCCACCCGGCGATGTTCACCGATGACGTGATCGAGGCGATGGCCGAGACCCCGAACGTGATGCCGCAGCTGCACATGCCGCTGCAGTCCGGCTCGGACGACGTGCTGCGCCGCATGCGCCGCTCCTACCGCTCCACGAAGTTCCTGGGCATCCTGGACCGGGTGCGTGAGCGCATCCCCGAGGCCGCCATCACCACCGACATCATCGTCGGCTTCCCCGGTGAGACCGAGGAGGACTTCCAGGCCACCCTGGACGTGGTGGAGGCCTCCCGCTTCTCCAGCGCCTTCACCTTCCAGTACTCGATCCGCCCCGGCACCCCCGCGGCCACCATGGACCAGCAGATCCCCAAGGCCGTGGTGCAGGAGCGCTACGAGCGGCTCACTGCCCTGCAGGACCGCATCACCTACGAGGAGAACCAGCGCCTGGAGAACCAGGTGGTCGAGGTGCTCGTGGCCGAGGGGGAGGGCGAGCGCGACCGTGAGACCCACCGCATCTCGGGCCGGGCCAGGGACCACCGCCTGGTGCACCTCGCGCTGCCCGCTGATCTTCCCGAGTCCGAGCGGCCCCGACCGGGGGACCTGGTCACCGCGACCGTGACCCGGGCTGCGCCCCGCTACCTGATCGCCGACAGCGCGGTGGTGCCGGGCCGCACGTGGCAGCAGCTCGATCCGCAGCAGTTCTCGGTGCGGCGCACCCGCTCCGGGGACGCCTGGGAGGCCGGTGTGCAGGGGATCGAGCAGTCAGGTGCCTGCGGCACCGGCCACGGCGGAGGCGGTGCGCCGTCCGGTCCGGTCGTGCTGGGGATCCCCAGCCTGCGCACCCGCTGACGCGCGGCCTGCCTGGGAAGGGGCGTCAGTCGTCGAGCTCGTCGAGCTCGGCGCCCAGGCGCTCCTCCAGGCTGTGGAAGAACGCGATCACGGTGCTTAGGCCGCAGGTGATGGAGTTGTCGATCTGGTCGTCCAGTGCCCCGGCGCGGAAGTCCGCGGCGAGCTCGCCGTACACGCCCAACAGGCCCTCGGACTCACGGCGCACGTAGACCTTCGGCCAGATGCGGTTCATGTTCCACTCGTTGCAGAGCTTGACCATCTCCACCTTGCGGGACACGTCCACGGTGTGGTTCCAGCGGCCACGGGTCTGCATCACACCGTGCTCGTCACCGGTCAGCATGAACTGGAAGCGGTAGTCGTCGAAGCGGGCGCGCAGCACGTCAGGGTGCTCCTCGTCCTCGACGAACGCGTAGCCGAGCCGGGCGAGGCTCTCCTCGACGCGCTCCAGGGACATCGGCTCCAACGCCGTGCGCGACCCCGTCGCGGTGGGGGACTCGTTCGGTGCAGTCACATCAACCTCGTCCTGCGATCGTGAAGGGAACGGCCCGAGGATCATCGGGCCGCTGCTCACCATACTCCTTGCACCTGGTGGTACGGGCGGTGGTGAGGGTGATCCCGCTGACCCCGCCGACGCGCTCAGCAGCCGCTCGATGTGAGGCCCCACCACTGGATCCTGCCCACCACGGCATGCTGCCCCGCCACGACATAGGGTGCAGTCCATGGACCCCGCCCCGCTCGTCGCCGTCGTCGGTGCGACCGCCACCGGGAAGTCCGATCTCGCGATCACCCTGGCCCAGCACCTGGACGGCGAGATCGTCAACGCCGATGCCCTGCAGCTGTACCGCGGCATGGACATCGGCACCGCCAAGGTCCCGCCGGAGGAACGGGCCGGCATCGCGCACCACCAGCTGGATGTCCTGGACGTCACCGAGGAGGCCAGCGTCGCCGCCTACCAGCGTGAGGCCCGCACGGCGATCGCCGACATCCGGGGCCGGGGGCGGGTACCGATCCTCGTCGGGGGCTCGGGCCTGTACGTGCGGGCCGTGCTGGACGACATCGAGTTCCCGCCGACCGACCCCGAGGTGCGAGAACGCATCGAGCAGCGGGGGGAGCACATCGGCGCCGCCGCTCTCCACGCGGAGCTCGCCCAGGTCGATCCCGACTCCGCGACCGTCATCGGCGCCGGCGACATGCGGCGTATCGTGAGGGCGCTGGAGGTGGGGGAGCTGACCGGCCGCCCCTACACCGCGTTCCTGCCCCGCCCCGTCCACCGCGACCCCTCGACGGTGCAGATCGGCCTGCGGCTGGACCGCGCCGGGCTGCACGAGCGCATCGGCCTCCGTGTGGAGCGGATGGTCCACCGAGGACTGCTGGACGAGGTGCGGGGGCTGCGCGGGCGGGGGCTGGACCGCGGCCGCACCGCACGCCGCGCCATCGGGTACGAGCAGGCCCTCGCGGTGCTCGACGGCACCATGGACTGTGAGACTGCGATCGAGTCCACCGTGGTGGGCACCCGCCGCCTGGTGCGCAAGCAGGACACCTGGTTCCGCCGCGACCATCGCGTGCGGTGGATCGACGCCGCCGAGCCCGGCCCACAGCTGCTCGAGCGTGCCCTGACGCAGCTGCCCGGGTCCCCGCAGCGCGACCACCCGGCGAACTAGGCTCGTCCCATGGACCGCACCCTCCCCTTCACCAAGGGCCACGGCACCCGCAACGACTTCGTGGTGCTGGAGGACCCCGACGGCGCACTCGACCTGGACGAGGCCACCGTCGCAGCCCTGGCCGACCGTCGCGGCGGCATCGGCGGCGACGGCGTGATCCGCGTGGTGCGCACCCACGCCGCCGGCATCGATGCCCCGGCCGATGCCCCCGAGTGGTTCATGGACTACCGCAACGCGGACGGCTCCCTGGCCGAGATGTGCGGCAACGGGGTGCGCGTGTTCGCCGCCTACCTGCGCGCCTCGGGCCTGGTCGATGACGACGCCTTCGACATCTGGACCCGGGCCGGCCGGCGCACGGTCGAGATCCTGGGCAGGCCGGCCAAGGACCGGCAGGACTGGACGGTGCGTGTGGGCATGGGCGCCCCCGTGCTCGCCGACAACGGCCGCACTCTCGCCATCGACGGCATCGAGCTGCCCGCGCTGGACGTGGACATGGGCAACCCCCACGCCGTCGCCTTCCTTCCCGAGGATCGGCCCCTTCCCGAGATCGACCTCGCCCGCCGTCCCGGGATCTCCCCGGACCCCGCCGGCGGCACGAACATGGAGTTCGTCGCTCAGCGGGGACCGCGCCACGTGGCGATGCGGGTGTTCGAACGCGGTGTCGGTGAGACGGACTCCTGCGGGACCGGTGTTGCCGCCGTGGCCGTCGCCGCAGCCCACCGTGCCGGGGACGACTCCGGTCAGCCGTGGACGGTGGAGGTCCCCGGCGGCACCCTCGAGGTGGGATGGCGGGGCCAGGAGGTCACGCTCACCGGTCCCGCGCGGCTGGTCGCCGAGGGCACCTTCACCGGCTGACCTGCCGGCTGACCGGGCGCCGGGGGAGGCCGCTCAGGCCCGCTCCGGCCCCACCTCGAGGATCCGGAACCCCTTGGCGCTCGCGGCCTTGGCCACCGTGCGCTGCGGGAGCTGCTCGCCGAGCCAGCGGGCCAGCGGATCGGCCCCCAGGTTCTTCCCCACCACCATGGCGGCCGTCCCGGCCGGGACCAGGCGCCCCAACCAGTGCAGCAGCAGGGCGTGCAGCTCCTCCTTGCCGATGCGGATCGGCGGGTTCGACCAGATCGCATCGAACCGCAGGTCCGCCGGCACCTCCTCCGGGGAGGCCACCTGCACGTTGTCCAGCCCCAGGCGTTCGGCGTTGGTGCGCGTGAGCGCGCGGGCACGGTCGGTGACATCCACCGCCCACACCTCCGCATCGGGGTGCAGCAGCGCAGCAGTCAGAGCGATCGGCCCCCACCCGCAGCCCAGGTCCAGGATCCTCGCGCCCGCAGGGACCGGCGTCAGCACATCGAGCCGGTCCAGCATCACCGCGGTCGCCTTGTCCAGCCCGCGCGCGGAGAACACGGCGCTGCTGGAGACCAGGTCCCGCTCGGCACCGGCCAGCCGCACCCGCAAGCGGAACGGTGCCTGGTCCGTGTCGGAGGTGGGGGAGAAGTAGTGCTCGTTCACCGGGTCAGGATACGGAGAAGGCGACCGGAACAGGAGCCGGGGACCTCTCGGCCGGCCTGCACCGCGCTCCGCCCTGCGCAAAATCCCTCGACCGGCGCCCCCGCTCGTGGGATTCTGGATGTCCACGTGGGACGAGACCACCGTCTCCTGCCCACCACCCGACGACGAGGAGAACCCCGACCGTGCCCATCGCCTTCCACCCGAACCCCGCGCGCGACGATGACGTCACCGGGAGCTCCGCCGAGGAAGCCGATGCCGCGCACAGCCCCTCGACCCCGGAGGCAGCTCCCGAGCAGGAGCGGGCCGATCACCCTGGTGAGCCCCAGCAATCTGCTGGCCGACGCGACCCGCTGACCGAGAGGATCCTCGCCCGGGGGGACGCGTCCGTCTCGACCATCACCTACGAGTCCACCACTGACGGCGAGCAGATGGACCTCGCCGACCGCCAGGCCCTGCGCCGCGTGGGCGGGCTGTCCACGGAGCTCGAGGACGTCACCGAGGTCGAGTACCGCCAGCTGCGCCTGGAGCGCGTGGTGCTGGCAGGGCTCTACACCACCGGCAATCTCGAGGACGCCGAGAACAGTTTGCGCGAGCTCGCAGCACTCGCCGAGACCGCCGGCTCCGAGGTGCTGGACGGAGTGCTGCAGCGCCGTGCGCACCCCGACCCTGCCACATTCCTCGGCAAGGGCAAAGCGGCCGAACTGGCGGAGGTCGTCGCCGAGGTGGGCGCCGACACCGTCGTGGTCGACGGGGAGCTCGGCCCCGGTCAGCGCCGCGCCCTGGAGGACGTGGTCAAGGTCAAGGTCATCGACCGCACCGCCCTGATCCTGGACATCTTCGCCCAGCACGCCAAGTCCCGCGAGGGCAAGGCCCAGGTGGAGCTGGCCCAGCTCGAGTACCTGCTGCCGCGTCTGCGCGGCTGGGGCGACTCCATGTCCCGCCAGGCCGGTGGTCGCGTTGCCGCCGGCGGCGCCGGGATGGGCTCGCGCGGCCCCGGTGAGACCAAGATCGAGCTGGACCGGCGGCGCATCCGCGACCGCATGGCCAAGCTGCGCCGCGAGATCAAGGCGATGGCCCCGGGCCGCGAGGCGCAGCGCGCCGACCGGCACCGCAACCAGGTGCCGTCGGTCGCGATCGCCGGCTACACCAACGCCGGCAAGTCCTCCCTGCTCAACCGGCTCACCGGAGCCGGGGTGCTGGTGGAGAACGCCCTTTTCGCCACCCTCGACCCCACGGTGCGCCGCTCCCAGACCCCGGACGGCCGCGAGTTCACCTACGCCGACACCGTCGGCTTCGTGCGCCACCTGCCCACCCAGCTGGTGGAGGCCTTCCGCTCCACCCTGGAGGAGGTGGGGGACGCGGACCTGATGCTGCACGTGGTGGACGCCGCCCACCCCGACCCCGAGGGGCAGATCCGTGCGGTCCGTACCGTGCTGGGGGAGCTCGAGGGCTTCGACGTCCCGGAGATCGTGGTGCTGAACAAGGCCGACATCGCCGAACCCGAGACCATCGCCCGGATCCGCAGCCTGGTGGAGCACACAGCCGTGGTCTCGGCCCGCACCGGCGAGGGCATCGAGGAGCTGCGCGAGCAGATCGCCGAGCACCTGCCCCGGCCCGCCGTCGAGGTCGACGTGGTGGTGCCCTACTCCCGCGGCGACCTGATCTCCCGGGTCCACACCACCGGTGAGGTGATCTCCGAGGAGCACCTGATGGAGGGCACGCACCTGAAGGCGCGCGTCGACGAGGCCCTAGCCGCAGAGCTCCACGGCGCCGCCTGACGGCAGCTGCCCAGCGTTCGCACGCCTGCACGGGCTGTCGCACACGGCACGGCCTGCCGGGCAAGGCACGACCGGTCGCACACGGCACGGCCAGGGCGCGCCTGGACCGGCCCGAGCCGGGCGCCCGCTACCGTGGACCGGTGCCCTCTGCCGATGCCTCCTCCCCGTCGCGTCCCGATCGATCGGGAGCGGGCTCACCGGCATCGCTCGCCACCCTCCTGGACACGGCGATCAGCGCGATCGGCGGCACTCCCCGTGAAGGCCAGCGGGTCATGGCCGAGGCGGTCGGAACCGCGATGGAGGGCGGCCGCCACTTGCTGGTCCAGGCCGGCACCGGTACCGGCAAGTCCCTCGCCTACCTGGTCCCTGCCCTGCACCACGCGGTGACCTCCGGCCGGCCGGTGGTGATCTCGACCGCCACCATCGCCCTGCAGAACCAGATCGTGGCCAAGGACCTCCCGCGCCTGGTGGAGGCACTGGCCCCGCACCTGCCCCGCACCCCCACCTTCGCCCTGCTGAAGGGCCGCTCGAACTACGTGTGCCGCCACAAGCTCGACGGCGGCTACCCCGTCGACATCGACCCCGGGGCGCTGTTCGCCCAGGCCACCGCGGATCCTTCCCCTGGCGCGAGCGAGCGCCTCGGCGAGCAGGTGCGCCGGCTGCGCGAATGGGCCGAGGAGACCACCACCGGAGACCGCGACTCCCTGGACTCCCCGGTCTCCGACCGTGCCTGGCGCCAGGTGTCGGTGAGCGGCTCCCACTGCCTGGGAGGAAGCTGCCCGATGGTGGACTCCTGCTTCGCCGAGCGCAGCCGGGAACTGGCCCGGGAGGTGGACCTGGTGGTCACCAACCACGCGCTGCTGGCGATCGACGCCTTCGACGGCCACGGCATCATCCCTGAGCACGACGTGGTGGTGTTCGACGAGGCCCACAGCCTCACCGGCTCGGTCACCGCCGCCGTCACCGAGATGCTCACCCCCGCCCTGGTGCGGGGCACCGTGCGGGACCTGCGCGGGCTCGGTGTGGCGGGGACCGCCCTGGACGACGCGGGGGAGGAGCTGCGCGAAGCCCTCGCCCTGGTGCCCGACGGACGGGTGATGGGGGATCTGCCCGAGCAGCTCGCCGACGCCCTCGAGCATCTGCGCACCGAGTCCCGTCAGGCCCACTCCGATGCGAAGGACGCGGGGGACGCGACCGTGTCCGGCACCGCCGGTTCCCGCAAGGCCGTGCGATCTAACCTCCAGCAGATCATTGACGTGTGCGAACGTCTGCTCGACCCCGGCCAGGACGACGTGGTCTCCGTCTCCCACTCGGAGGCCACCGGGCGCTCCAGCATCCAGGTGGCGCCGTTGAGCGTGGCCGGGGCGATGCGCGGTGCCGTGCTGGAGAGCCGTACCGCGATCCTGACCTCTGCCACCCTCGCTCTCGGGGGACGGTTCGAACCGCCCGCAGGGGAGGTGGGCCTGGCCCGCGCGGCGCGGATGGACCCGGACGAGGTGCCGCCGCTGGAGGACCGCGGGGCGTGGGCCGGCCTGGACGTGGGCAGCCCCTTCGACTACCGCCGCCAGGGGATCCTGTACACAGCCCGCCACCTGCCGCCCCCGGGTCGTGAGGGGCCGAGCCGCGAGATGCTGGATCATCTCACCGATCTGGTGGAGGCATCACAGGGTGGGGCGCTGTGCCTGTTCTCCTCCCGTCGGGGAGCCGAACTCGCCGCGGAGCACGTGCGTGCCCGCTTGGACCTGACCATCGGGGTGCAGGGGGAGGACTCGATCTCGAACCTGGTGCGGATCTTCCGCGAGGAGGAGGACTCCTGCCTGTTCGGCACCATCACCCTGTGGCAGGGCGTGGACGTGGTGGGCCGGGCCTGCCGTCTGGTGACGATCGACCGGATCCCGTTCCCGCGGCCGGACGAGCCCTTGGCCTCGGCCCGGCAGGAGCGGATCGCCTCTCGAGGGGGCAACGGGTTCATGTCGGTCTCCGCCCAGCACGCGGCGCTGCTGCTGGCGCAGGGAGCCGGGCGCCTGATCCGCAGCGTGGACGATCGCGGGATGGTCGCGGTTCTGGATGCCCGCCTGGCAACGGCCCGCTACGGCGGGTTCCTCAGGGAGGCCATGCCGCCGCTGTGGCCCACCAGCGACCCCGAGGTTGCCCTGGGCGCGCTGCGGCGCCTCGCCGCGGATCGCTGAGAACCTCGCCTGTTCGGCGGGGACCGGCCCGTCAGACGGCGCGCAGCACCGCCACGACCTTGCCCAGGATCTCGGCATGGTCGCCCAGGATCGGGGCGAAAGCCGGATTGTGGGGCATCAGCCACACGTGCCCGTCGCGCTGGGCGAAGGTCTTCACGGTGGCCTCGCCGTCGATCATCGCCGCGACGATCTCGCCCTTCTGCGCCACGGGCTGCTGGCGCACCACGACCCAGTCGCCGTCGCAGATGGCGGCATCGATCATCGAGTCGCCCACCACCTGCAGCAGGAAGAGGTCACCGTCGCCCACCAGACGGGTGGGCAGCGGGAAGACATCCTCCACCTGCTCCTCGGCGGTGATCGGCACGCCGGCGGCGATGCGACCCACCAGGGGGACGGAGACGGCGTCGGCGACCACGGCGCCCTCGGGATGCAGGGGGGTGGGGGAGTCGTCCTCGCCCGGCATCACCACTTCCATCGCGCGGGGGCGCTTGGGATCGCGGCGAAGGTAGCCCTTGCGCTCCAGCGCCTGCAGCTGGTGGGACACCGAGGATGAGGACGTGAGCCCCACGGCGTCGCCGATCTCCCTCATCGTGGGGGGATATCCGTGGGCGGAGATCGCCGCGGTGATGGTCTCCAGGATGAGGCGCTGGCGCCGGGTCAGGCTCTGCTGCTCCTCGGTCGCGGGGGAGAGCGACGACGCATCGTGCTCCGAGGGACGGCTGGTGCTCGGCGACATCGGGCGGGCCTCCTGGCTTCGTTTGTCAGACCCCTGCGGTGTGGTGGTCCTGTCAGCCAGAGTAGGTGGCACGGAGTCGGATTCCAAACACATGTTCGATGTTTCCACTTGCGTGTCGCCACCTCCCGGTCTACAGTCGCACATAGATTCGATCGAACAGGAGTTCGGACATGCACACCGATACGACCACGGTCCTGCCCTTCCCGCACCGTGATGCCCGCCGGCAGCGCACCGCTGCTCGCTCGGGTGTTCGACTCGAGCTGACCCCGCGGGGTCGCGCTCTCGTCACCACCATCGCCTTCCTGGCGGGTCTGGTGGTCGCTGCGCTCGCCCTGCTCGTCTTCGACGTGCCCGCCGCCCTCGCCGGCTCCGGGCAGGAGCAGCAGATCTCCGTCACCGTCGAAGCGGGGGACACCCTGTGGGAGTACGCCGAGCGCTACGCCCCCGAGGGCGTGAGCGAGCAGGAGTACATCGCTCAGGTGCGCACCATGAACCATCTGCCCACCGGCCGTGTCGCCGCAGGCCAACAGCTCGAGCTGCCCGTGGGGGACGGTGTGGATCGCTGATCCCGTTCACGTGTCCCGGTGCTCCCGGTACTCTTGTTGGGTGCACTGTCCCTTCTGCCGCCATCCCGACTCCCGTGTCGTGGACTCCCGCACGTCCGATGACGGGGCGACGATCCGTCGCCGCCGCCAGTGCCCCGAGTGCGGGCGGCGATTCTCCACGGCGGAGACCGCGTCCCTCTCCGTGCTCAAGCGCTCGGGTGTGAGTGAGCCCTTCAGCAGGGCCAAGGTGATCTCCGGGGTGCGCAAGGCGTGCCAGGGCAGGCCGGTCACCGACGACCAGCTGGCCATGCTCGCGCAGCGGGTCGAGGAGGATATCCGCTCCAGCGGACAGGCCGAGATCGATGCCCACGATGTGGGTCTGGCGATCCTCCAGCCGCTGCAGGAACTGGATCTGGTGGCATACATGCGCTTCGCCAGCGTCTACCAGTCCTTCGACTCCCTGGTCGATTTCGAAGCGGCGATCACGCGCCTGCGCGAGGAGTCCGGTGATGGATCCTCCGACCGTTCCGCCGCCGGCGCGGACGCGGAGTCAGAAGCCGGTGAGCCTGCCGGGAATCCGAACGTCTGAGAAAGTACGAAGCACACCGCGGGAGTGCGTAAGATACACCTCGTGCGCTCACGCAGCGCACCCAGATCAGCGGTCGTGGAGGGGAAGCCACGGCCGCTGATCGCTTTTCCGGCTACGCGACGGTCTGCTCCTTAGGGGCGATCCCGGCCGGCAGGTCGCGGGCGTGCACCACGCCCAGGTGCTGGGTGGGGCGCGTCATCGCCACGTACAGGTCGCCGGCGCCGTGGTCCTCCACCAGTTCGGCGGGCTCCACCACGACCACCGCGTCGAACTCGAGACCCTTCGCGTCCTGCGCGGTCATCACCGCGATCTCGTCGTCCACGCCGGCGGAGCCGGTGCCCACGGCGGGCAGCCCCTCCACCTGGTGCAGCTCGCCGAGCACGGCACCGAGCCGGTGCTCGGCCACGATCACCGCGATCCGGCCCACACCCTCGGCTGCCAGGTCCTTCACCGATGCGGCCGTGACCGACGCCAGTGCCGACTCCTCGGTGTGCTCGATCAGCGGGTCCCTCTCGCCTTCCCTCACCGAGCTCACCTCGGTGATGGGCAGGTCGTGGGCGTGGGCCATCGCCGCAGCGCGATCCATGATGCGGCGGGGCGTGCGGTAGTTGACGGTCAGGTGCTCCACCTGCAGCCGGTCCTGCACGTGGGGCGAAAGCGCTGCCTCCCACGATCCAGGGCCGGCGGCGGAGGAGGTCTGCGCCACGTCGCCCACCACGGTGAAGGACTTGGTGGGGCACCGGCGCATCAGGGCCCTCCAGCTCATGGCGGAGTGCTCCTGGGCCTCGTCCACGACCACGTGCCCGTAGGTCCAGCTGCGCTCGGTGGCGGCCCGCTCGGCGAGGGTGCGGCCGTCACGGATGCGCCCCACGTGCTCGGCCAGGTCCTCGGCCCGGATGATCCCGGAGGTGTCGATGTTCTCCAGCACGGCGCGGGCGTAGGAGACATCTGCCTCCCGCCGCATAGCCTGCTCCTTCGCGCGGGCCTCCTCGGGGGCGGAGTCGTCCCCGAGGATCTCGGCCACCTCATCCAGCAGGGGGATGTCCTCCACCGTCCACGGTGCGTCCTTGGGTCGCACCAGGGCGTCCACGCTGCGTGCGAGCGATCGGGGTGCCGCGGCCCGCAGCCGCTCCGGATGGGCGAACAGGATCCGAAGGAACCCCTGGGGCGTGTACGGCAGCCAGGCCAGGTTCAGCTCCCGGCGCACGTCGGCATGGTGCAGGAGGTCCGAGATGATCTCGGGGCGGTCCTCCGGCACCACCGTGCGGCCGGACTTCTGCAGGGCCTTCTCGTAGCGATCGGCCAGCCGGTTCGCGGCGGCCCGCACGAACACGGCGCGGGCGGCGTTGTGGGGCTTGTGGGAGGCGCGGGCCTCGCGTCGTGCTGCGCGCACGTCCTCCCGGGTCAGCACGATGTCGGTGCCGTCGATGCGCAGGGGCACGTCGCGATCGGGGATCAGCTGACGCTGCTTGACGGCGCGGGAGAGCAGTTCGGCCATGGCCGCGTCGCCCTTGATCCGGGCCACGTCGTCCTCATCGCGCAGCGAGGTCTGCACGCCGGGGAACAGCTCGCCGGGGGTCAGCATCACCACGCCGGACTCGCCGAGGCTGGGGAGCACCCGTTCGATGTACCGCAGGAATCCCTGCGTGGGCGCCATGACCAGCACGCCCGTGTGCTCCAGGCGGCGACGGTGGGTGTACAGCAGGTAGGCGGCTCGGTGCAGCGCCACCGCGGTCTTGCCGGTGCCGGGGCCGCCCTGGACCACCAGGACACCGCGGTTGTCGGAGCGGATGATGCGGTCCTGCTCGCCCTGGATGGTGGCGACGATGTCCCCCATCCTGCCGGTCCGCTGCCCGGAGACGGCGGCCAGTAGGGCCCCCTCGCCCTGGAGGACCACGTCGTCGCTCTCCTCGAGCACGGTGGGGTCCAGCACGTCGTCCTCAAGGCCGATCACGCTGCGACCGCGGCTGATGAGGTGGCGGCGGAGGCGCACCCCGCGGCGCTCGTTGCTGGTGGCCTGATAGAAGGCGGCGGCGGCGGGGGCGCGCCAGTCCACCAGGAGCTGCTCGCGCTCGGGGGTGAACAGGCCGATGCGGCCGATGTAGCGGCGGGCACCCTCGTCGGTGTCGAGCCTGCCGAACACCACGCTGCGGCTCACCGAGCGCAGCAGCGCCAGGCGGTCCTCGTACAGGGCCGCGAAGGCGTCGCGCTCGGAGCGGTTCTGGTGGGTGGATGCGTGCTGGGAGGCCTGGACCTGCTCGAGGTTGTCCTGCACCTGCTGGATCTGCTGGTCCAGCCGCTCGTACAGCCGGTCCGCGTAGTCCTGCTCCCGTGCGATCTCCCGGGCGATCTGCCCCTCAGTGTCGTCCACGTGCCCGGTCCCCCTGGGGTTGCCTCGTCGTTCGTGCCGCGCCTCTCGGACACCGGGTCGGAGGAGCACGGTGATCCATTATGGTGGACGGGCCCGGTTGCGTGTTGCACCGGAGCCGTTGACGAGCTGAGGAGGCGCCGATGCGGGACCCGCGCGACCTGTACAGCTTCGAATCCATGGATGTGCTGGCGGCCGTCCCCCGGGACGGCCTGATGCTGGTCCACGCCCTGCCGGGCCTGGTGGACGCCGGCAACGCGTGCAGGATCGCCGCCACCTATCTGCGTGATCAGCTGCGGCACATGAAGCTGGTCTCCTTCGACATCGACGAGCTGCTGGACTATCGCGGCTCGCGACCACAGGCGGTGTTCGACGGCGTCTCCTACACCTCCGTCGACATCCCCTCGGTCTCTCTGACACTGATGTACGACGAAGCGGACCGCCCCTTCCTCTTCCTGGACGGGCCAGAGCCTGATCTGCAGTGGAAGCGTCTCAGCCAAGCGGTGATCGACCTGGTCGAGTACTTCGAGGTGGAGCGCGTGGTGGGCATGCAGGCCGTCCCGATGGCGGTGCCGCACACCCGGCCCATCGGGCTGTTCGCCCATGCCAACGACCCCTCCCTGCTCACCGGTGCCGGCAGGGACCGGCGCGACGCCGGGACGGACCACCCGGTCGGATCGGGGGAGGCTCCACCTGGATCCGTTTCGCATCCTGCAGGCGGCTCACCGGAGCCCCTCCCGGAGAAGGAAGAGGACGGCCCCGAGGGGCACGAGGGTGCCGAGATCGTGGTGCCCGCCTCCTTCGGCGCGCTGCTGGAGTTCGAACTGGGGCGCAGCGGACATCCGGCGATGGGGTACGCCGCGCAGATCCCGCACTACCTCACGCGCACGGACTTCCCGGCCGGGGCGCTGGCCCTGCTGCGTCGGATCAGTGATGCCACCGGGCTGGAGCTTCCGCTGGTGGACCTGGGGGATCTCACGGACGCGGCCACGGCCGCCCTCGAGGGCACGCTCGAGCAGAACGTCGAGGTGCGGCAGATCGTCACGGCGCTGGAGGAGCAGTACGACGCCATGCGCGAGGAGGACGGCTCGCCGTTGGCGACCACCATGGATCTCCCCACGGCCGATGAGATCGGCGATCATTTCGAGCGCTTCCTCGCGGACCAGGACGGCCCGGAGGACCCGGGACGCCGGTGAACCCCGAGCGGCTCCCCGGCCCCGGTTCGTTATCTCTTCGTGATCCTTAATATGGGTGCGACCTGTGAACCGGGCCACGATCGTGCCACAATGGGCGCGTTGCGTTGATGCAGTTCCAGCAGGACAGTCCGTCACGGGGGCCCCGGCCTCCGAACGGCGCACCTGATGCCTCCCGCCCCGGCGGGGAACGGCCTCTCGCGGCACCACGGTCGCATCGGCGACCGATGATGGACGACACAGGAAGTAGACAGGTATGGCACAGGGCTCGGTCAAGTGGTTCAACTCCGAGAAGGGCTACGGCTTCATCGAGATCGACGGAGGCGGCGCTGACGTCTTCGTCCACCACAGCAAGATCGACATGGACGGCTACCGCTCCCTCGAGGAGGGCCAGCGCGTCGAGTTCGAGGTCTCCCAGGGCGACAAGGGCCCGCAGGCAGAGCAGGTCCGTCCTCTCTGACCGGACCTGGAACCGGATCTTCAGCGGACCGGGCAGGGGCGAGAGCTCCTGCCCGGTCCGTCGTCGTAGGGGGACGCGCTCGGACCGGCGATGCCCTCAGTGCCTCACCCTGCCTGCGCGTCGCAGTGCCTCGACCTGGTCGGGGCGTGCCAGCCGCACCGATACCGCATCCGACCGCAGGGCCCGGTCGATCCCCTCGGGCAGAGGCCGCGTCGAGGCCACCAGCACACAGTTGCCTCGCCGCTTGCCGGACAGGTGCGCCGGCTCGGCGATCACGGCCACGTGCTCGAAGGCGGTGCTCAGTGACGCCACCTCATCGGCCATGAGTCCGGAGCCCGGGGGGGCCGCACAGTTGGCAAGGTAGAGCCCGCCCTCTCGCAGCACCCTGGCGGCATGCGCCGCGGTCTCGGCGGTCAGCAGTGCTTCCGGGGTGAGGCTGCCGGCGAACACGTCCCGCACCAGGACGTCGAAACGGTCATCCCGCCAGGCGGCGAGTGCGCTGAGCGCGTCGTCGATCCTGATCCGCAGCTGGGGGGAGCGCGGCAGATCGAACCAGTCGCGCACCTGCTCGGCCAGTCGCGAGTCGACCTCCACCACGATCTGCCGGGCATCGGGGTGCTGAGCGGCGACGGCCCGGGGGAGGGCGCACGCCCCGCCTCCCAGGTGGGCCAGCTGCGGTGTCGGGGTGGGTGACTGCTCCAGGTGGAGGTCGATCGCCAGCAGCATCCACCGCATGTACTCGAAGACGAGGTGGGTGGGCTCGGGGTGCAGGTGGGAGGAGGGGACCCCGTTCACCTCCAGCAGCACCGATCCGTCCTGCTCCTGGGTGACGCGTGCGGTGCCCGTGGAGATGGGGAGTACGGCACCGAGCTCGGGCAGCTGCCCGAAGAGCGGGGTGGAACTGCTGCGGGTGCGATCACGACGGGCCATCGGGCCACTCTAGGTTCCTCGAGCTCCCCGTGGCCGCGCGGCGGTGTTCGCATGGGCCAGGCCCGCGGTGCAGGTTCCTCCCCAGCGCGGCTGCATCCACCGGCGCGGGGTGCGTCCCTCGTTCGTCAGTGCCCTTCCATACCTTTGATCTCGAAGGCAGCCGCCCGCACAACCCGCACAGGAAGGAGTCGTGATGACCGCCCCCGCACTCCCCGCCCCCCGCACCTCTGCCCGCACCCTCATGGCGCATCTCGACGAGGACCTCGCGGGGCTGGAACGTGCCCGGTCCCTGCTCGCCGAAGGGGAGCGCACGGCCGGTACCAGCCCCCGCGAGGCCTTCGAGCTGGTGCACCGCGCCGCTCTGCGCGGAGCCGGGGTCCTGGTCCAGCGGGCGAACCGTGAGCGGCGCCGTCGTCTGCCGCTGAACGTATGGACGGCCCTGGAGCGGCTGGGCGGGGAGTCGGCGGAGCGCGCCGTGCAGATGGCACCGCTGGTCGCCGAGCGGGCCCGCCTCGAGCGCTGCCCTGAGGCTGCTCCGGACCCGGATCTGCTGCGGTGCCACATCGAGCACACCGGGCGGCACCTGGCCGTGGTCTCCCAGCAGCTCCTGGACGGGATGCCGCAGGGGGTGGTGGCGCTCGCCGGCTGAGCACACCGTCTCGGCGGGGCCCGGTACAGTTCCGCAGCGAGCCGTCCGGCGGGGGCGGGCGCTGATCGGGCACGAACGGCAGGAGGAGGCAGTGATGGACCCACAGGTTCCCCGTGCCGCCGGCGTGCCCGAGGATCCCGAGGTGCCCGGCATCCTCCACCTGGACATGGATGCGTTCTTCGCCTCCGTGGAGATCAGGGACGACCCCTCCTTGCGCGGGCTGCCGGTGGTGGTGGGCGGGGCCGGGGCCCGGGGCGTGGTCGCCGCAGCCAGTTACCCGGCACGGGAGCGCGGCATCCGGTCGGCCATGCCGATGGCCACCGCGCGCAGGCTCGCACCCGACCTCGTGATCGTGCCCGGCCGGATGGAGCGCTACCGAGAGATCTCCCGGCAGGTGATGGACCTGCTGCGCACCGTCGTGGCCGACGTCGAGCAGATCAGTGTGGACGAGGCATTCCTGGATGCCCGCCCTGCGCGCCGCCTGTTCGGCCCACCCGAGGAGATCGCCGGACTGCTGCGCAGGCGGATCCGTGATGACCTGGGACTGCCCAGCTCGGTGGGTGGGTCCGTCTCGCGCGCCGTCGCGAAGATCGCCTCGGCGCGCGCCAAGCCCGACGGCATGCTCATCGTGCCCGCGGACCGCACCGCCGCCTTCCTCGCACCGCTGCCCGTCTCGGTGATCTCGGGCATCGGCCCCACCGCGGTGGCAGCGCTGGAGCGCATCGGGGTCCGCACAGTGGGCGACGTGCGCGACATCCCCGCTTCCACGCTGACCCGCGCGATCGGCCCGCAGGCCGTGCAGGTGATGCGCCTGGCCGACGGCACGGACCGCACGGGTCTGGGGCGGCGGGTGCGGGACAAGTCCCTGGGCACCGAGCGCACCTGGGACGAGGACCTCACCGACCCGCAGGAGGTGCGCCGTCGCATCACGATGATGGCCGACGACGTGGCCCGCCAGTTGCGCCGTTCCGGGTTCTCGGCCCGCACGGTGGTTCTCAAGCTGCGGTCCCCGGACGGCACCACGATCACCCGCTCGGCCACGCTGGACCAGCCCACCTCCAGCGGGGAGCGCCTGCGCGAGCATGTGGTGGCGCTGTGGGAGCGGGAGCGTGCACGGATGCCCCGGGTGCGCCTGGCCGGAGTGCGGGCCACCCATCTCGCCGCTGCTGGACCCGGCGGGGAGCCGAGGGAGCTGACCGGTCGTTCGGCCGGCTGGCAGGATCTCGAGACGGCCATGGACCGCGCTCGCGACCGCTTCGGGGCCGCGAGCCTCGCTCGGGGCTCCACCCTCCGCAACGACGAGACGGTGCGAAGCGAGGGGTCGGTCCGTCGCGACGGGGCGTCCCGGCCCGGGACCGATGGCCGCCGGCCCGGGACCGATGGGCGCCGAGGTTCCCATTTTCAGGGGTGACGCCTAAACTAGGGTGACCGCCGACGACGGCTGTCGTCCGGGGTCGAGCAGGAGGCGCCGACCGGCGCGAAGCACGGGGACAAGGAGCGGGATCATGCCGCTGTCGGAACACGAGCAGAAGATGCTCGATGAGATGGAACGTCAGCTGTTCGCCGACGATCCTCGCCTTGCGCGTGCCTTCTCGCCCACCGGTGCACCGCGCCGTAACGGCCGCCGCATCGCGATCGGCCTGGGTGCAGTGGTGCTGGGGCTGCTGGTGCTGGTGCTCGCCGTGGCCCTGCCGGCCGTATGGCTCGGCGTCATCGCCTTCATCGGCATGCTGGTCGGCGCCGTGTACGCCGTCACGGCACCCGCCGTGAAGGAGGGCAGCGAGGACGCTCCCGGATCCGGCGGCACCGGGGGGCCCGGTGGCCCTGGGGGCTCCGCCCCCACTGCGCCTCCGGGTGGCGGTGACTTCATGAAGCGGATGGAGGAGCGCTGGGAGAAGCGCTCGGGTGACGACTCCCGCTTCTGACCCTCCCCCCATACCTGACGCCCCGGCTCCTGCGAGCCGGGGCGTTCTTCGTTCGTGCAGAGGCACGCTGCCGGCGCTGCATCCCCCGGGTCCTCCCTTTCGCTCCACCTGGGCGCTCCCTTTCCCTCCACCGACGTGGGGTGCCGGAGTGCGCGCCCCCGGCCTGCACCCCTGACCTGGGGAAACGTCAGGAGCTCGGCGGATCTGTGCACCCCGATGAGGTGCCAGGGGAGTGTGGTCGAGCCTCGGGAGAGAGGCCGCGCCACTCAGGTCGACGGTTTTCCCTCCACCAAGCACCACCCCTATGACCAGCGGTGATGTAGACCATGTCGCGCAGATGGGGGCCAGGGGTAGCGCGTTGTGGGGCGGAGTGGGGTAAAGTGGAGTGCGTTGGGAGGAGATGGTTCCGCTCTTCGCGTCCGTGCAGGTGAGAGGGGGTCGAGATGTTCCTCGGCACCTTCACGCCCAAGCTTGACGAGAAGGGGCGCCTGATCTTCCCGGCGAAGTTCCGTGACGAGCTCGCCACGGGACTGGTGATGACCCGGGGACAGGAGCACTGCATCGCGGTGTACCCGATCGCCGAGTTCCGCCAGAAGCTCGATGAGGCCCGTCGGGCGCCCACCACCGATCAGCGCACACGTGACTACCTGCGCGTGCTGCTCTCCGGCGCGGAGGACGTCATCCCCGACAAGCAGGGCCGCATCACCATCCCGGGCCACCTGCGCTCCTACGCGGGCCTGGACCGGGAATGCGCCGTCATCGGCGCGCTGGACCGGCTCGAGATCTGGTCCCTCCCCGCGTGGGAGACCTACCTCGAGCAGAAGGAGGAGGGCTTCGCCCAGACCGCCGAGGAGGTGGTCCCGGGCCTGTTCTGACGGACCTCCGTCCCGTGAGACCTCTCGTCGTTCCCGCCCCGACGCTACTTCCCCGGTGGCGGGTCGGGAACGACGGGGAATCTGGCCGGACGGCCCCGCAGCCATCACGTACCGACATCGATCCGCAGGGGAGGGGGCACCATGGACCGCACACCGCAGCATCGGTCGCACGACGGCGACGTCGACATCGAAGGCATCGCGCGCACCGCCGAGGACCGCCACGTCCCTGTCCTCCTGGACATGACGGTGGACCTGCTCACCCCTGCCCTCCAGCATCCCGGTGCCGTCTACGTCGATGCGACCCTCGGCATGGGCGGCCACGCCGCGGCCGTGCTGACCTCCGCCCCCCAGGCCCGCCTGGTGGGCATCGACCGTGACCCCCTGGCACTGGACCTCGCCCGGGAGAGGCTCACCCGCGCCGGCCTCGCCGAGCGGATCACCCTGGTGCACGCCACCTACGACGAGATCCCCGAGGTCCTCGCCGAGCTGGACCTGCCCGGTGCCGACGCGGTGATGATGGACCTGGGCGTCTCGAGCTTCCAGATCGACACCGCCGAGCGCGGCTTCTCCTACGCGGCCGATGCCCCCCTGGACATGCGCATGGACACCTCCTCCGACGGCCCCACCGCTGCCGATCTGCTGCGGGACCTGCCGGAGGCGGAGATCTCCCGCATCCTCCACGAGTACGGGGACGAGCGCTTCGCGCGCCGGATCGCCCGCCGCATCGTGGAACAGCGCGAGCAGGCGCCCCTCACCCGCAGCAGCGAGCTGGTGGCGCTGCTGGACCGTGCCGTGCCAGCAGCGTCCAAGGCCAGCGGCGGTCACCCCGCCAAGCGCTCCTTCCAGGCGCTCCGCATCGCGGTCAACGACGAGCTGCGGATCTTGGCCAAGGCCCTCGAGGGGGCCCTCGACAGCGTTCTCCAGGACGGCCGGATCGTGGTGGAGTCCTACCACTCCGGTGAGGATCGCCTGGTCAAGACCGCCTTCTCGCGTCGCACCCGCTCCTCCGCGCCTCCCGGCCTCCCGGTCGAGCTGGAGGAGCACCGTCCCACCTTCGCACCCCTGGTGCGCGGTGCCGCGCAGGCCGATGAGGCCGAGCGCGACCTGAACCCCCGTGCGGGCTCCGTCCGCCTGCGCGCCCTGACCCGCACCCGTTCCGTCGAAAGAGCCTCGTGACATGGCCTCCACGTCTGCAGTCCGCTCGGTCGCCGTCCGGCCCCTGCGCAATCCCCGCCCTGCCAGCTGGCCCACCCCGCGCCTGACGGTCCTGGCCGCCCCGAAGGCTGCCGGGAGTGCGATGCCGTTCACGCTGCTGTGCACGGCGATCGTGGTGGCCACCCTTGCGGCGCTGCTCTACCTGAACATCCAGATGTCCGACACCAGCTACGAGATCAACCGCCTGCAGATCCAGTCGCAGCGCCTCACCGAGGAGCAGCAGTCCCTCGCAGCCACCAACGAGCGCCTGGGCACCCCGCAGGAACTGGAGCGACAGGCACGTGAGCTGGGGATGGTGCCCGTCTCTGATCCCGCCTACATCGACCTGGACACCCGCACAGTGCTCTCCGGCACCGTGGGAGCCGAAGCGGCGGCCCCGGCCGTCCAACTCGCCGAGGTCCCGGCGGAGCAGGCCGTTCCGCCCGCGCAGATCTACGATCAGCCCCAGGTGTATCACGGCATGGGCAACGAGGGAGCCTGAGGATGGCGGCGGACCGCAAACGGAAGCGCACCACGAGTGCAAACCGCCCCCGGAGCAGCAGAAACGCGCGCTCCGGAGGCTCCTTCCGCGTACCCACCGCCCGCGTGGGCAGCCCCCTGGTGCGCCACCGCCTCCTCCTTGCGCTGATCATGATCGCCGTGATGGCGCTGTCCGGCCGCCTGATCTGGGTGCAGGGCCTGGATGCCAGCGCTCGAGCCGAGGAGGCCATCGAGCAGCGCACCGTCACCCGCACCATCCCTGCGCTGCGCGGCGACATCATGGACCGCAACGGCACGGTGCTGGCCAGCTCCGTGGAGCGCTACGACCTGTGGGTCAATCAGCGTCAGGTGGTCGACTACCTCAAGAACTCGAAGAAGGCCCAGGTCAAGGGGGTCCCTGCCGCTGCCCAGAAGCTCGCCCCGGTGCTGGGATGGAGCGTGGCCGAGACCGAGGAGGCCCTCACGGGCGAGCGGGGCTTCATGTACCTGGACAAGAACGTGGACCCTGCTGTGCGTGATGCGGCACTGGCCCTGCGGATCCCCGGGATCGGGGCCGACCGCGTCGCGAAGCGCATCTACCCGGCCGGCTCCGTCGGCGGGAACGTGCTGGGCTTCGTCGGTGCCGACGGTGTGGCTCTTGCCGGCACCGAGTACACGTATAACGAACAGCTGCGCGGCACCGACGGTCGCACCCAGTACGAGCGGGGTGCACAGGGGCAGATCATCCCGACCGGTCGTCAGGAGACCACCCCGGCGGTTGACGGCCAGGACCTGGCACTGACCATCGATCGTGACCTCCAGTGGAAGGCGCAGCAGGTCGCGGCGAGCGCCGCGGAGACCTGGGGTGCCACCGGTGCCAGCGCCGTGGTGCTCAACTCCCGTACCGGAGAGGTGCTGGCGTTGGCCGACTACCCCTCCTACGATCCGAACGCCCCGGGTGACGCGCCCGAGGAGAACCGCGGCAACCGGTCGATCTCCAACATCTTCGAGCCCGGCTCTACCGGCAAGGTCTTCACCTTCGCGGCTGCGCTGGAGGAGGGGACGGTCTCCCTGGACTCGCAGTACGAAGTGCCTTACACCACCACCGTGGAGGGTCACCGCATCAAGGACGCCCGCCCGCACCCGGACCAGCAGCTCACCCTGGCCGGGGTGCTGAAGAACAGCTCCAACGTGGGAACCGTCCAGGTCTCCGAGACGCTCTCGCCGCAGGTGCGCTACGAGTACCTCAAAGCGTTCGGACTGGGGGAGCCCACCGGTGTGGGCCTGCCCGGCGAGTCCGCCGGCATCGTGCACCCTGCGTCGGAGTGGGTCGGCCGTACCCGCTACACCACCTCGTTCGGCCAGGGGTACTCGGTCAACGCCCTGCAGATGACCTCCGCCGTGGGGACCTTCGCCAATGACGGTGTGCGCGTACAGCCCCGCATCGTCGCCGGCACCCGCGAGGAGGACGGCTCCATGCGCCCCCTCGGCGAGCCGGAGAGCACCCGGGTGGTCTCCTCCGAGACCGCCGATGCCATGAACTCCCTGATGGACAACGCGGTCGAGGACGGCGTCTCCGGCGCCAGCGTGCCGGGCTACGCCGTGGCGGGCAAGACCGGTACCGCCCAGGTGCCGGACGGCACCTACACCGCCTCCTTCATCGGCTACGCCCCGGCGGACGATCCGGAGATCGTGATCGGTGTGTTCGTGTTCGGTCTCAACTCCTTCATCTCCGGCGGTAAGGCCGCTGCTCCCGCCTTCTCCGAGCTGATGACCTTCACCCTGCAGCACCAGGGCATCCCGCCCACCGGGAAGCCCGCCCGCGAGCTCGAGAACGAGTGGGGAGACGCCCAGTGACCGAGGGGCGCACCTCCGAACCCGCCCGTCCCCGCCACAGAGCCGGGATGGGAGCAGCCGCGCTCGCCTCGGAACTCGGAGCGACGGTATCGGCGTCCGCGGCCGCCCAGCAGCTCACCGGCGTCACCCTGGACTCCCGAGGGGTGCAACCCGGTGACCTGTGGTGCGCTCTGCCCGGGGCCAACGCCCACGGCGCGGACTTCGCGCAGCAGGCCGCCGACCGCGGTGCCGTCCTCGCACTCACCGACCGGGCCGGGTCCGGCGCCTGCGAACGAGCCGGCCTGCCCGCACTGGTGGTCGAGGACCCCCGACGTGACACCGCCCGCGCCGCCGCCCTCATCTACGGCAGGCCCGCCGAGCAGCTGAGCACCATCGGCGTCACGGGCACCAACGGCAAGACCTCCGTGACCACCATGATCCACCGCACGCTGCTGGAGCTGGGTCGTGCGAGCGGTGTGGTGGGAACCAGTGGCACCAGCTACCGCGACGGCACCGGGGACGAGCACCTGATCGGCACCGTGCGCACCACCCCGGAAGCCCCGGAGCTCCACGGCCTCCTGGCCCGCATGGTCGAGGACGGCGTCCAGGTGTGCGGGATGGAGATCTCCTCCCACGCCCTGGTGCTGCACCGCGCCGACGAGGTGGTGGTGGACGTAGCCTGCTTCACCAACCTCTCCCAGGACCACCTGGACTTCCACCCCACCATGGAGGACTACTTCGAGGCCAAGTCCCGACTGTTCACCCCGGAGCACTCCCGTCGCGGCGTGGTGTGCGTGGACGACGAATGGGGCCGACGCCTGGCCCGCGAGGCCACCGTGCCCGTGACCACCTACGCCACCCTCCCCGGCGTCGAGGCCGATCACATGGCCGTGGACATCCGCCCGGACGATTACGGCAGCGTGTTTACCGTCGTCGGCCCGGACGGTCCGATCGCCCAGCGCCGCCTGCGTGCCGCCCTGCCAGGCCGCCACTATGTCGCAAACACCCTTGCCGCATCCCTGTTGCTGGAGGCCATCGGAGTGGCCGGGCCCGAGGTGGACGCCGCTCTCGGCACCGCCGGCACCGTGCCGGGCCGGATGGAGCCGGTGGCGCTGGCTCCCGTGCGCGGCATCGTGGACTACTCCCACACCCCGGATGCCCTCGAGCAGGCTCTGACCACCCTGCGTTCCGTCCCGGGCACCCGCCGGATCCTCTGCGTGATGGGCGCCGGCGGTGACCGGGACCGCGCCAAGCGACCGGTGATGGGAGAGGTTGCCGCGCGGCTCGCCGACGTGGTGATCATCACCGACGACAACCCCCGGACCGAGGACCCGGCCGCGATCCGTGCGGCGGTGCGCGAGGGCATCCCCGCGGGCTCGGACGCCGAGGTGCACGTGGTGGACGGCCGCGGGAACGCCATCGACCTGGCCGCCTCCCTGGCGGACGTGGGCGACACCATCCTCGTCTCCGGCAAGGGAGCCGAGACCGGGCAGGACATCGGCGGTATCGTCCATCCGTTCGATGATCGCCTCCATCTGCGCGACGCCCTCGCCGCGCGGCCCGGATCGGGCGACCCCCAGCCTGACGGAGGACACTGAGCATGCTCACGACCACGGCCCACGACATCGCGCGACTCACCGGCGGCACCCTGGTGGGAGGAGCCACCGGTGACGAGCGCGTCACCGGAGAGGCCCGCATCGACTCCCGCACCGTCAACGAGGGCGACCTGTTCGCCGCCTTCGTGGGCGAGAACGTGGACGGCCACGACTTCCTGCACGCCGTGATGGAGGCAGGCGCCGCACTGGCACTGGTGTCCCGCGAGCCCGGCGCCGGGATCCCCGCGGTCCTGGTGGAGGACGTGCAGGAGGCACTGTCGGTCCTGGCCCGCGACCAGCTCGAACGTGCCCGCCGCGAGAACCCCGCGCTGCGCGTGGTGGCGGTGACCGGCAGCGCCGGCAAGACGGGCACCAAGGACCTGCTCGGCGTCGCCCTCGGCGCCGTCGGCCCCACCATCGCCCCCGTGGGCAGCTTCAACAACGAACTGGGCCTGCCGCTGACGGTGCTGCGCCTGGACGAGCACACCCGCTTCCTGGTGCTGGAGATGGGCGCCCGCGGCCCCGGCCACATCACCCACCTCACCTCCATCGCCCGCCCCGACATCGCCCTGGTCCTCAATGTCGGCTCCGCCCACCTCGGAGAGTTCGGCTCCGTGGACGGCATCGCCCGTGCCAAGGCCGAACTGGTCCAGGCCCTGGGTCCCGACGGCCGAGCGGTCCTGAACGCCGAGGACCCCCGCGTCGCCGCGATGGCGGAACTGACCGAGGCGCCCGTGGTCACCTGGGGCCTGGACCACGGCGACGTGCGCGGCACCGACCTCCAGCTGGACGAGGACGCTCGCGTGAGCGTGACCCTGAGCATCCCGGAGGGCCTCGTCCGACCGGACGGTTCGCCGGTTCCGGCCGGATCGTTCGAGGTGCGTCCCGACCTGCTGGGCGAGCACCAGGCCGCTAACGTGGTCGCGGCACTCACCGGCGCCGTCCTGGCCGGCGCCGATCCCGCCCAGGCCGCCGCCTCACTGAAGGGTGTGCGCCTGGCCTCCGGACAGCGCATGGAAGCCCTGCGCGCCGGGGGAGTGCTGGTGATCGACGATGCCTACAACGCCAACCCCGACTCGATGCGTCTGGCCCTGAAGACCCTCGCCCACCTGGGCCGGGGTCACCGCACCATCGCCGTGCTGGGCGAGATGCTCGAGCTGGGTGATCAGTCGGTGCGGCTTCACGACGAGATCGGTCGTCTGGCCGTGCGTCTGAACATCGGCCAGCTGATCGTGGTGGGCCGGGGCGCCGCCCCCATCCACCAGGGAGCGAGCCTGGAGGGCAGTTTCGGCGGTGAGTCGATGCAGGTCGCCGACGTGGAGGAGGCCCTCGCTGTGCTAGAACGGATCCTGGCGCCCGGTGACGTGGTGCTGCTGAAGTCGTCCCGGGATGCCGGGTTGCGCCGACTGGCACGGCCGCTCGCGGCCCACCTGGGGCGCAGCGCGGACCGCGCCCGGAACCAGGACGGAGGAGATCACGCATGATCGCGATCATCATCGCCGGCGCGATCGCCCTGGTGCTGTCGATCCTGGGGACCCCCCTGTACATCCGCCTGCTGGTCAAGCGCGGCTACGGGCAGTTCATCCGCGACGACGGCCCCACCTCGCACGCCACCAAGCGCGGTACCCCCACCATGGGCGGGGTCGCCATCATCCTGGCCACGCTCCTCGCCTACGGCATCACCCACCTGGTGCTGTGGACCCCTCCCAGCGCGTCGGTGCTGCTGGTGCTGTTCCTGATGGTGGGCCTGGGAGCCGTGGGCTTCCTGGACGACTACCTCAAGATCGCCCAGCAGCGCAGCCTGGGCCTGCGCCCGCGCGAGAAGCTGCTGGGGCAGTTCCTGGTCGCCACGGCCTTCGCGGTGATGGCCCTGTTCTTCCGCGACGAGTCCGGCCTCGCCCCGGCCTCCACCAAGATCTCCTTCGTACGCGACATCCCCTGGCTGAACCTCGCCTTCGGAGGCACCGTGGCGGGCTTCATCCTGTTCGCGGTCTGGGCGAACTTCCTGGTGGCCGCCTGGTCCAACGGCGTCAACCTCACCGACGGCCTGGACGGCCTGGCGTCCGGTGCCACCATCATCTTCACCGCCGCCTACCTGGTGATCTCCTTCTGGCAGTGGCGCCAGCTGTGCAGCGTGGACCTCGCCGCGGGCGGCACCGTCAGCTGCTATGACTCCCGTGACCCGCTGGACACTGCCGTGCTGTGCGCCGCGATCATCGGCGCCTGCGTGGGCTTCCTGTGGTGGAACACCTCGCCGGCGAAGATCTTCATGGGCGACACCGGCTCCCTGGCCCTGGGCGGCGCCATCGCGGGCCTGACGATCATCACCCGCACCCAGATCCTGGGCGCCATCATCGGTGGCCTGTTCGTGATGATCTCCCTGTCGGTGATCATCCAGGTGGCCAGCTTCAAGACCACCGGCAAGCGCGTGTTCCGGATGGCCCCCCTGCAGCACCACTTCGAGCTCAAGGGATGGAACGAGGTCACCATCGTGGCCCGCTTCTGGATCGTGGCCGGCATCCTCGCGGGCCTGGGCCTGGGCCTGTTCTACCTCGACGCCCTGCCGAGGCTCACCTCATGACCGCGGCCGCCTCCGGCATCCCCGCCGAGCAGCGCGCCTGGCCAGGCATGGACGTGGCCGGCCTGCGCATCCTGGTCACCGGGTTCGGCGTCTCAGGCTACGCCGTGGCCGACCAGACCATGCAGCGCGGCGCCCGTGTGCTCGTCGTCGACGGCGCCGACACCCCCGAGAACCGCGAGAAGGCACAGATCCTCGAGGTGCTCGGCGTCGAGGTGCGGCTCGGCGCCGAGCACACCCGCGCCCTGCCCACCGACCGCGAGTTCGACCTGGTCGTCACCTCACCCGGCTGGCGCCCCGAGCAGCCCCTGCTCGTCCAGGCACAGCAGGCCGGCATCCCCGTGTGGGGCGAGATCGAGCTGGCCCGTCGCATGCAGGCCGTGGACGGTCCCGCCTGGCTGGGCATCACCGGCACCAATGGCAAGACCACCGCCGTGACCATACTGGAGTCGATCCTGCAGCACGCGGGCCTGCGGGCCGTGGCCTGCGGCAACGTGGGGCTGCCGGTGATCGAGGCGGCCCTGGACCCCGAGGGCTTCGACGTGCTCGCGGTGGAGCTGTCCAGCTTCCAGCTGCACCGCACCGAGCACCCCGGCTGCGAGTCCGCGGTGGTGCTGAACGTGAGTGACGACCACCTGGACTGGCACGGCAGCGCCGAGGCCTACGCCCGCGACAAGGGTCGCATCTACGAGGGCGTGGAGCGTGCCTGCGTGTACAGCATCGCCGACCCCACCACCCGGCGCCTGGTCGAGCAGGCGGACGTGCTCGACGGCGCCCGCGCCATCGGCATCACGCTGGGCTCCCCGGGCCCCTCCGAACTCGGAGTGGTGGACGGGATGCTGGTGGACCGCGCCTTCGTCCCCGACCGCCACCGGCAGGCCGCCGAGCTCGCCACCCTCGAGGACCTCGCCCACCTCGGCCCCCACGGCGCCGGCCCCCACATCGTGCTGGACGCCCTGGCTGCGGCCGCGCTGGCCCGCGCCCACGGCGTGGAGCAGAGCGCAGTGCGCGACGGCCTGCGCGCCTACCGCCTGGGCCGTCACCGCGCTGAGCTGGTGGCCCGCATCGACGACGTGGCCTGGGTGGACGACACCAAGGCCACCAACCCCGCCGCCGCCCGGGCGTCCCTCGCCGCCGCCGAGAAGGTGGTGTGGATCGCCGGCGGAGACACCAAGGGAGCCGACGTCGACTCGCTGGTCCAGGCCGTCGCCGGCCGCCTGAGCGGTGCGGTGCTGCTGGGCGTGGACGCCGCCCCGTTCACCGAGGCGCTGGCACGACACGCCCCGGACCTCCCCGTGGTGCGCGTGGATCCGGGTGACACTGGCGATGCCGCCGGGCGCTCCGATCTGATGGAGCAGGCGGTGCAGGCCGCCCACTCCCTCGCTTCGGCGGGGGATGTGGTGTTGCTGGCACCGGCCGCCGCCTCGATCGACCAGTTCCGCAACTACGCGGAGCGAGGGGAGCTGTTCGCTGCGGCCGTGACCCGACTGGCAGGAGCGAACGGATGACGACGCAGGAGACCCGCCGGTCCACCCGCGTGCTGCGGCCCGAGGAGGAACGGCCCCTCGGTGACGTCGGCCCCAGGCTCCGCGCCGGTCTCGGCTCCTGGTTGAAGTCCCCGGCACTCGACTTCTACGCCCTCATCGTGATCGGCACCCTGCTGGTGGGGGTGGGCCTGATGATGGTGCTGAGCTCCACCGCGGTGCTGAACATCTCTCGCGGACAGTCCGGCTTCGCGGGCCTGGCGAAGCAGGGCACCTTCGCGGCCCTCGGGCTGATCGCCCTGGTGATCGCCGCCTCCCTGCCGCCGGGCTTCTACCGCAAGGCCGCCTGGCCCCTGTTCATGCTGGGCCTGGCCCTGCAGACCCTGGTGCACACCCCGCTCGGGCACGAGGTGGCCGGCAACCGCAACTGGATCCTGGTCAACGGGCAGACCCTCCAGCCCTCGGAGTTCCTCAAGCTGTCCCTCGCGGTGTGGATGGCAGCGGTGCTCTCGATGAAGCGTCCCCTGCTGCATCGCCCCTTCCACCTGATCGTGCCGATGGCGCCCGGGGTGGCTGCAGCCCTGGGCCTGGTGGTGCTGGGGCACGACCTGGGCACCACGCTGGTGATGTGCCTGCTGGTGGCCGGCGCCCTGTGGGTGGCCGGTGTGCCGCGCCGCTGGTTCGCCCTCGGTGGCGGCATCGGCCTCATCGGCGTGGTGGCACTCACCGTCACCAGCAGCAACCGCATGGGGCGCATCAACTGCTGGCTCAAGGGCGATTGCGTCGGCGACTCCAGCTACCAGTCAGATCAGGGCCTGATGGGCCTGGCCGAGGGCGGCTGGTGGGGCGTTGGCCCCGGCGAGTCCCGCCAGAAATGGGGCCGCCTGCCCGCCGCGGAGGACGACTACATCTTCGCGATCCTCGGTGAGGAGTTCGGCCTGATGGGCACCCTCGGGGTGCTGTTCCTGTTCGCCATGCTGGCCCTGGTGCTGTGCCGCATGATCACCCGCACCGACGACGTGTTCCGTCAGATCGCCGTCGCCGGCATCGCCTCCTGGCTGCTGGGGCAGGCGTTCGTGAACATGATGGTGGTGACCGGCCTGATGCCGGTGATCGGCGTGCCGCTGCCGTTCATCTCCTCCGGCGGCTCGGCTCTGCTGGCCTCCATGGCCGCCCTCGGCGTGCTCCTGTCCTTCGCCCGCAACGAACCCGGTGCCCGCGAGGCGATCACCGCCCGCATGGGAACGGTGCGCAGCTCGGTGAGCGTGCTGCCCGCCCCGCGCGACGGGTCCACCGGGGATTCCCGCCGCTCGCGTCGTTCCCAGAAGCGCGTGCAACAGGCCCAGAAGCGTGTCCGTCGCGCCCAAGCCGGGGGCCGACGATGAGCCGTCCCCTGCGCGTGCTGCTGGCCGGTGGTGGCAGCGCCGGTCACGTGTCCCCGTTGCTGGCCACCGCGGCGCGCATCCGGGAGGTCGAGCCCGAGGCCGAGATCCTGGTGCTGGGCACCGCCACCGGCCTGGAGGCCGATCTGGTGCCGGCCGCCGGGTACGAGCTCGCCACCATCGACAAGGTCCCCTTCCCGCGTCGCCCAGGGAAGGCCGCCGCCCGTTTCCCCCTGCGGCTGGCTGCCACCGTGCGCCAGGTGCGCGCCCTGCTGCGCGAGCGGCGGATCGACGTGGTGGTCGGCTTCGGCGGCTATGTGTGCCCGCCCGCCTACCTCGCCGCCGCGGCTGCCCGGGTCCCCCTGGTGGTGCACGAGGCGAACCGCCGCCCGGGCCTCGCCAACCGCCTCGGAGCCCTGCGTGCCACGGACGTGCTCACCGCGCTGGACGGCACCGCACTGCGTGGTGCACGCCGCATCGGGATGCCGATGCGGGAGGGCATCGCCCACCTGGATCGCGCTGCCCGTCGCGACCAGGCCGTACGGGACCTGGAACTGGACCCCGCCCGTCCGGTGCTGCTGGTCACCGGCGGCTCCCTCGGTGCGCAGCGGCTGAACGACGCCGTCAGCGCCGCCGCCCCGGCGTTCCTCGAGGCCGGTGCCCAGATCCTGCACATCACCGGACGCGGCAAGAGCGGGGACGTGACCCCTCTTCCCGGCTACCGGGTGGTGGAGTACGTGCGCGCCATGGAGGACGCCTACGCCGCCGCGGACCTCGCCCTGACCCGCTCCGGGGCCGGCACCGTGTGCGAGCTGACCGCCGTGGGGCTCCCCGCGGTGCTGGTGCCCCTGCCCATCGGCAACGGGGAGCAGGCCCTGAACGGACAGGACGTGGTGAGCGCCGGCGGTGCGCTGATGATCGAGGACTCCCAGATCACTGCGGCCCGCCTGGTTCAGCAGGTGCTGCCGCTGTTGCTGGACGATGAACGACGCGACACCATGGCTGCCGCTTCCCGCCGCTTCGGGATCACCGACGCCGCCGAGCAGCTGGCCGCGATCGTGATCTGTGCCGCACGCCGAGCCTGACGGCCCGCCCCCGCACGTGCCGTTACCGTGAAGCCATGACCTCACCCGAGCCCCGCACCATCCTCACCCCCGGGGACGTCGTCACCCAGTCCCGCTGGCCCTCGGACGCGCCCGTGCGCTCCGTGCACGTGGTGCGGATCGGCGGCGCGGGCATGTCGGCCGTGGCGCGCCTGGCGCTGGAGGCGGGCCTCATGGTCAGCGGCTCCGATTCCCAGGACGGCCAGTTCATCGGCCCCCTGCGCGAGGCCGGCGCCCGCATCGGCATCGGCTTCGACGCCGCCTTGCTCGCGGAGGACCTGGACCTGGTGGTGGTCTCCACCGCCGTGCGCGCCGACAACCCCGAGATCATCGCCGCGCACGAGCGCGGGATCCCCGTGATCCACCGCGCCGCAGCCCTCGCTGGGCTGATGGGGGAGTGGGACCTGGTGGCGATCGCCGGCACCCACGGCAAGACCTCCACCACGGGCCTGGCCACGATGGCACTGCGCGGCGCAGGCCTGGACCCGGCCTGGGCGCTCGGCGCTGCCGTGCCGGACCTGGGCCGCAACGCCGGCTTCGGTGCGGGCCCGGGCGCGGGCCCCTCGGCGGGCGGTATCGCGGTGATCGAGGCCGACGAGTCCGACGGGTCCTTCCTCGCCTTCGCCCCCCGCTCCCTGGTGGTCACCAACCTCGAGCCCGACCACCTGGACTTCCACGGCGACGAGGCCACCCTGGTGGCCGGCTTCGAGGCCCTCACCTCGCAGGTCCTGCCCGGCGGCACCCTGGTGGTGTGCGCTGACGACGACGGGGCCCGTAGGCTGGGGGAGCGGGCCGCCTCCCGCGGTGTGCAGGTGGCCACCTACGGCACCGGTGAGGACGCCGACTGGCGGGTGCTCGCCGAGGACGCCGGCCCCCGGGGCACCGAGGTGTCCCTGGAGACCCCGCGCGGCCCGCTCCAGCTGCGACTTGCCGTCGCCGGTCACCACAACGTGCTGAACGCCGTGGGGGCCCTGGCGGGAACCGCCGGCGCAGCCCCCGTCGCATCGCTGGGAGCACTCGCCGAAGGTCTGGGCCGCTTCACCGGTGCCTCGCGCCGCTTCGACCTGGCCGGGGTGGTGGGCTCGATCACGGTCATCGACGACTACGCCCACCATCCGCGCGAGGTGGCAGCCACCCTCGAGGCCGCCCGCGGGATCGTCACGGACCAGGAAGCAGGTGGCCGGGTGCTGGCCGTGTTCCAGCCCCACCTGTTCTCCCGCACCCGTGACTTCGCCGCGGAGTTCGCCGCCGCCCTCGCCGGTGCGGACCGGGCCTGGGTGATGCCCGTCTACCCCGCCCGCGAGGACCCGGACCCCACCGTGGACGCCCGCACCATCACCGACCACGCCGGCTCCGCCGCCGAGGTGCGCCCCCTCGATGATCGATCCGCAGTGCCCACCGAGGTGGCTGCCGTGGCACGCCCCGGTGACCTGGTGCTGATGCTGGGGGCCGGCGACATCGTCGAGGACACCCCCGCGGTGATCGATGCCCTGCGTGAAGCTCGAGGGCAGGCCTGATGGCCCGTCGGCCCACCGCGCCGCGCCCCGCGAGCACCACCCGGCGGGCGACGCAGTCGGAGAAGCCTGACAAGCGGGCCGAGAAGCCGGCCGAGCGGACGGAGAAGCCGGCCAAGCGGGCCGAGGAACCGGCCAAGCGGGCCAAGGAACCAGCGCCGCCGGTCGCGCCGTCCCAGGGCCCGGAGAAGTCCGCGCCGCGGTCGGCCGCGCCGACGTACGGCAGGCGCGCCGAGCCGCAGGCCGAGCTCGGCACCCCTCGCGAGGAACGCGGTGGCGAGCGCGTGGTGCAGGCCGCGGACCGCTTCCGGGGCCTGGTGGCCGGGCGTCCCTGGCGCCGACGCCGCCGCGCGATCATCAACGGTGCGGTGATCACGGCTCTGCTGCTGCTCGCTGCGCTCTCCGCGGCGATCTGGCTGCCCGCCCTCCGGCTCCAGCAGGTCACCGTCTCCGGGCTGGGCTACGTCCAGGAGCAGACGGTGCGCGAGCAGCTCGACGGGCGCCTGGGTGACAGCGTGCTGCTGCTGCCCACCGAGGCCATCAGTGAGGACGTCACGACGATCCCCGGGGTGCACAGCGCCCAGGTGGAGCGCCGGTGGCCCGACGGCATGCACGTGACCGTCGTCGAGGCCGAGCCCGTCGCCCAGCTCACCCGGGCCGACGGCACCGCTGCGGTCGTCGACGCCTCCGGGGCCGAGCTCCCGCCCGAGGCCGCCGAGGGCGCCACCCTGGTGCCACTGACCGTGGCCCCCACCTCCCAGGACCCGGAGGGAGCGGCAGAGGCGCTGACCGAGGTGCTGGCCGAACTGCCCGACCCGCTGCGTCCGGCCCTGCAGGGGATGACCGCCTCCTCTCCCAGCGACGTCACCTTCACCCTGGCGCTGGAGGACGGCGGGACGAAGACGGTGGTGTGGGGCGATTCCCGCGATGCCGAGCTCAAGGGCGAGGTGGTCCAGGCGCTGCTGCCCGAACCGGGCTCGGTGATCGACGTCTCCTCGCCCGTCGCACCGGTCACCCGCTGATCGTCCCGGTCACCCGCTGATCAGCGGTCCCGGCGGGTTTCTCCTCACGACACGCGCGTGCGGTCGTTGCGCCCCGCCGGAGTCGTCCCTAGCGTCGAAGAGAAGGAACGGGGACGCGAAGTCCGAACCTCAACTCGAGGTCGAGGGTTCAGACCCGTTCGACAGCAGATCGACAACAGCAAGGACATCAACGTGGCCGGATCCCAGAACTACCTCGCAGTCATCAAGGTCGTCGGCATCGGCGGCGGCGGTGTCAACGCCGTCAACCGCATGATCGAGGCCGGTCTCAAGGGTGTCGAGTTCATCGCCATCAACACCGACGCCCAGGCGCTGCTGATGTCGGACGCCGACGTCAAGCTCGACGTCGGCAAGGAGATCACCCGCGGGCTCGGCGCCGGAGCCGACCCGGAGGTCGGCAAGAAGGCCGCCGAGGACCACGCGGAGGAGATCGAGGAGGTGCTGCGAGGCGCCGACATGGTCTTCGTGACCGCCGGCGAGGGCGGTGGCACCGGCACCGGTGGCGCCCCCGTGGTCGCCAAGATCGCCCGCAGCCTGGGCGCACTGACCATCGGTGTGGTCACCCGCCCCTTCACCTTCGAGGGCCGCCGCCGCTCCACCCAGGCCGAGTCCGGCATCGCCGGCCTGCAGGCCGAGGTGGACACCCTGATCGTGATCCCCAACGACCGCCTGCTCTCCATCGCCGACAAGCAGGTGTCCATGCTGGACGCCTTCAAGTCCGCCGACCAGGTGCTGCTCTCCGGTGTCCAGGGCATCACCGACCTGATCACCACCCCGGGCCTGATCAACCTCGACTTCGCCGACGTCAAGTCCGTGATGCAGGGCGCCGGCAGCGCCCTGATGGGCATCGGCTCCTCCCGGGGAGACGACCGCGCTCTTCAGGCCGCCGAGCTGGCCGTCTCCAGCCCGCTGCTGGAGGCCTCGATCGACGGCGCCTACGGCGTGCTGCTGTCCATCCAGGGTGGCAGCGACCTGGGGCTGTACGAGGTCTCAGAGGCCGCCCGTCTGGTGCAGGAGGCCGCTCACCCCGACGCCAACATCATCTTCGGCGCTGTCATCGACGACGCCCTGGGCGATGAGGTGCGGGTGACCGTGATCGCCGCCGGTTTCGAGGCCGGGGGCCCCACGCAGCGCTCCGAGCAGCAGTCGCGTCCCGCCCCGCGTCCGGAGCCGGTGCAGCCCCGCCCGGCCCCCACCGAGCGCACGTCCTCCTCGCACGGCTCGAACGGTGCCGGTGCCGGTGCGGCGGCCGGCGGCGCAGGTGGCTGGGGCGTACCGCAGCAGACCTTCGCCCCCTCCGGTCCCGCATCCCGTCCGGCCAACGAGCAGCAGCACGAGCCGATGACCGAGCAGATGGACCCGGCCGACCAGGAGGACGACGGCCAGGAGCAGGACCGCTCCCAGTCCGCCCGTCCCGTCCCGGCCCCGCAGTCCGAGCCGGTGCGCCCCCCGCGCATCGAGGAGCCGCCGGCCGATGACGACGACCTCGACCTGCCCTCGTTCCTCAAGTGACGAACAGGCAGTGACGACCGCACTCCCCGCACGGGCTCCGCGACTTCGCGGGGCCCGTGCCCTGTTCACGACCCGTACCGGTGGTGTCAGCGCCGCCCCGTTCGATGCGCTGAACCTGGCCCGGCACGTGGGCGACGACGACGCCGCCGTGACCGCGAACCGCGAGATCGTGGCGGGAACCGTCGGGCTCCCGCTCGTCTTCGTGGACCAGGTGCACTCCGCGCAGGTCCACGTGCTGCCTGCGCCCGGGCCGGTGCCCGTGATGACGGCCGATGCCCTGGTGACCGGGCGCGATGACATGGCCCTCGCGATCATGGTGGCCGACTGCATGCCCGTGCTCCTCAGCGATGCCGAGGCCGGCGTGATCGCAGCCGCGCACGCGGGAAGGCCCGGCCTGCTGGCCGGGGTTCTCGAGAACACCGTCGCAGCCATGGTGCAGCTGGGTGCCCGCCCGGAGCGGATCGAGGTGGCCGTCGGTCCGTCGGCCTGCGGTTCCTGCTACGAGGTGCCGCAGGAGATGGCCGATGCCGCCGCCGAGCAGCTGCCCTCGGTGCGCTCGCGGACCAGCTGGGGCACCCCGGCGATCGATCTGCGTGCCGGTGCCGTGGAGGCCTTGGGGCGCTCCGGGGTGCGGGCTTATTCGATCGACCTGGACTTCCCCTGCACCATCGAGGACCCCGCCTGGTTCTCCTACCGCAGAGCGAGCACGACGGGGCGCTTCGCCGGAGTGATCCGACGGGCGTGATCCGACGAGCGTGGTCCGACTGGTGTGATCCCGCGGCGGATCCGCGCGGCGTGACCCCGTGCGGAAGAAGATCCACGCGACACGCCCCGACACGCCGTGCGCGTCCCGGGCAGGTCGCACGCTCTCCGGTACTTTCGGGGCAGGACCCCCACGCACTCCCCGTGCTTCCCTGGGGTCCAGGTCAGCGTGACGGAAGCACAGACTGGGAGATCAGCTATGGGAACCTGGCGCAACGCCATGGTCGCTCTCGGCCTCGCCAACGAGGTCGATGACGAGTACTACGACGACGATCAGGACCGTCGGGACGAGGCGGCTCCGCACCGTCGTACCGAGCGCGGTCCGGAGACCACCGACCGTGAGGCCCAGGTGACGCCGATCCGCCAGCGGTCGAGCGTCGTGGCCATGACCCCCGCCGTGGAGGAGTCGATGCACCGCATCACCACGATCCACCCGCGCTCGTACAACGACGCCAAGGCGATCGGCGAGTCCTTCCGCGACGGCGTGCCCGTCATCGTGAACCTCTCCGACATGCAGGACGGCGATGCCAAGCGCATGGTCGACTTCTGCGCCGGTCTGGTGTTCGGCCTTCGCGGCACCATCGAGCGGGTCACCTCCAAGGTGTTCCTGCTGTCCCCGGAGTTCGTCCAGGTCGACGGGGACTCCCCGGCCGACGAGGACAGCTTCTACAACCAGAGCTGACCCGGTATGCAGCTCGTCGCGGGGGCGCTGTACCTCGCTGTACTGCTGTACATGATGCTGCTGATCGCGCGGCTGGTGCTGGAGTGGATCCGCGCCTATTCGCGGGACTACCGTCCCTCGGGTCTGGTGCTGGTGCTCTTCGAGGTGGTCTACACGCTGACCGACCCCCCGGTGAAGGCACTGCGCCGTCTCATCCCGCCCTTGCGCATCGGCGCGGTCGCTCTTGACCTGAGCATGATGATCCTGCTGCTCGTGGGCTGGATCCTGCTGCGGGTGCTGGCCGGCTTCGCCATGTGAGGGCCGCTCGCGGCGCGCCATCGGTGCGTGATCGGCTACGCTGTTCCTTGCTGCGCCCCGTGCGCTGATCCACCCGAGACTGACGAGAAGGTGACCCATGGCTCTGATGCCCGATGACCTGCTGCAGAAGCGGTTCACCCCGGTGCGTTTCTCCGAGGGCTACGACATGGATGAGGTCGACAGCTATCTCGACCACGACATCCTGCCCCGCCTGCAGGAGCTGATCGACGAGAACAACCGCCTCACCAAGGAGCTCGAGGAGGCGCACAACCGCATCGCCGAGCTCGAGTCGAACCCGCCGGCTGCTGCCGACGACCACGACGAGACCGTCGTGCGTGAGGCCGGTGACACCTCCGAGGGCGAGCTGATCCACGACACGCCCGTCTCGGCCGATGCCGAGACCACCGCTCCTCAGCAGCTCGTGGACGCTCCCCAGGAGCAGCCCGATGCCACCTCCGGCACCGCTGCTGCCAGCTCTGCCCCGCAGGATGCGGCCGGCATCATCGCCCTGGCGAACCGTCTGCATGACGAGTACGTCAAGAACGGTGAGGACGAGCGCGACCGCCTCATCAACGAGGCCAACGAGGAGCACCGCCGCATCGTCACCGAGGCGGAGGAGAAGTCCCGCGCCACGCTGGACTCCTTGGAGGCCAAGAAGGCGGAGCTGGAGAAGTCGATCGAGGGTCTTCGCACCTTCGAGCGGGACTACCGCAACCGTCTGCGCAACTACCTGGAGAACCAGCTGCGCGAGCTCGACACTAGCGAGACCCAGGACAAGCAGGCGAACTTCGGTCTGTGAGTCCCGCACACTCCACGACGGCGAGCGCCGGCCCTGAGGGGTCCGGCGCTCGTCGCCGTCGGTCACGGCCCGCGGCCATGTCCTTGGGGTCGGTGCTGACCGGCGTCGGCGTGCTGGCCGCGGTGCTGGCGATCGTGGACCAGGTCACCAAGAACTGGGCGGAGGCGAACCTGCCGCTGCTGGAGCCGCAGCCGTTCCTCGGTGAGATCCTCCAGCTCACCCTGCTGTACAACTCCGGTGCGGCCTGGGGGATGGGCTCCGAGATCACCCCCGTGGTCACCTGCCTGCAGATCGTGATCGCGATCGGCGTAGTGGTGTTCGCCCTCAAGGCGGTGCGCTCGGCCTGGTACACGCTGGCGATGGGCCTGATCCTGGGCGGGGCGCTGGGCAACATCCACGACCGCCTGCTGCGCCCGCCCGGCCCGTTCCGTGGCGAGGTGGTGGACTTCCTGCAGCTGCCCAACTGGCCCGTGTTCAACGTGGCCGACATGGCGGTGGTGGGTGGCGCGATCCTGGTGGTGCTGCTGGGCGTGATCGGCGTACCGGCGGATCCCGCCGCTGATGCCGCCCGCGAGGACGCTGCTGAGAGCCCCGCTGCTGGGTCTCGCGTGAACGATGACGCACACGGCACCGACCACGGTGGGCACACCGATCACGGTGAGCACGAGGACCGCTCCGTCCAGGAGGACCCGCGGTGAGCGGTGCCCGGATGCTGATGGTGCCGGACGGCTTGGCCGGCGAACGCGTCGACGTGGGCCTGGCCCGGATGACGGGCCTGTCACGCTCCCGGGTCGCGGACCTCATCGACCAGGGCCACGTCGAGGTCGATGGTTCCGTGCCTGCCCGCTCCACCCGCCTCGAGCCCGGCGCGATGGTGAGCGTGACCATCCCGGACGAGCGCCCCGCCGCAGAGGTGCGCCCCCGGATCGCCGAGGGCATGGCACTGGTGCACCAGGACGACGACATCGTGGTGATCGACAAGCCGGTGGGCGTGGCCGCCCATCCCAGCGCCGGCTGGTCCGGCCCCACGGTGCTCGGTCACCTGGCCGCCGCCGGGGTGTCGATCCGCACCACGGGCGACCCGGAGCGGCAGGGCATCGTCTCCCGCCTGGACGTGGGCACCAGTGGACTGATGGTGGTGGCCCGCAACGAGGGCGCCTACACCACGTTGAAGGACGCCTTCCGAGCCCGCGAGGTCGACAAGACCTACCACGCCGTGTGCCAGGGCAGGCCGGATCAGCCGCGCGGCACCATCGAGGCCCCTATCGGCCGCTCCTCGCACCACGACTACAAGTTCGCGGTCACCCGTGAGGGCAAGCACTCGGTCACCCACTACGAGACGCTCGAGGAGCTGCGTGGGGCGACCCTGCTGAGGATCAAGCTGGAGACCGGCCGCACCCACCAGATCCGTGTCCACTTCTCCGCCATGCATCATCCACTGGTGGGGGACACGATGTACGGGGCAGACCCGACCGTGGGGGAGCGTGTGGGGCTGAACCGTCAGTGGCTGCACGCGATGGAGCTCGGCTTCGTGCACCCCGGGACCGGCCAGTACGTGACCTACTCCTCCCGCTACCCGGAGGATCTGCAGCACGCGTTGGAAGCGTTGCGCGCCTCGTCGGAGTGACCTGCTTCGGGCAGTGGTACCTCGTCGATGCCGCGCGGGCGACGACGATGTCGTCCAGTGCCCACGCCGCGAGGGTCTCGGCGTCGGCCGCGACGAGGGGCCGCAGGCTGATGGCCGAGGGCGTGTGCATCGCCCGAGTGTGTCACGCGGTAGCGTCGAGGGATGAGCGAGCAGAACCCGATGTCCCCGCACTTTCCTGATCCGTCGTCCCCGGGAGCATCGGGACCGACATCCCAGGGAGCATCGGGAGCGACAGGGGCAACGGGGGACGCGGGGGTGGCGTCAGAGTCCGGGGCTCCGGGGACCGACGCAACACTGACCGCACCCCAGGACCGTGCCCTGTCGCGCCCTGACTTCCCCTTCGCACGTGTGGCCCGGAGGCTAGGGCTCGATCCCTCCGGAGCCGAGGTGGCGCTGCGGGACGGCGAGCAGACACGCGCGGCGATCTCCCGAGCGAGTCGTGCGTTCCTCGCGGCCGACGACGACCGCCGGGCCGGGAGGATCCCTGCTGACCCCATCGCCCTCGATCCCGACTTCCCGACGGGGGTGGGGATGTCGCTGGTGGGTGCGGCGGTTCTGTGGGAGTACCGGGAGTTCGTGCCGCAGATCGCCCTGCGGGTGGCGAAGGATCACTACGAGGACGGTCGCGACGACCTCGCCGCCAGTTTCATCGCGCTGGTGCAGGAGTCCGTGGAGCCGGGGCGGGGTAGTGGGCCCGGGGACGACGGCGGGATGGACGACGACGCTCCGGCGAACGTCGATGCTCCGGTGGACGACGGCGCTCCCGGCGGTGGAGAGGCCTCCGCGTGGGCGGCGCAGTCGCTGCTGGTCTCAGTGCTGCAACGCTCGGGCAGCCCGGCGCAGGCGGATGAGATCGCGCGGGACCTCGCGGCGCACAACATCCCCTTGGACCTGTGGAGGGCTGATGATCCGACTCTCCCGGACGACTCGATGGCCTGGCACGGCGGCGCCTTCGTAGGAGGCATCCCGCCGCGCAGGGACGAGCGCCATCTGAGCTATGAGGACGTGCATGACTACCTCGACCAGCTGCTGGCCGATATGCGACGCGAGGAAGCAGCCGAGGCCGAGCAGATCACTGACAGAGCAGGCGGCCCGCCAGCAGGCGATCAATCCGCAGGCAGGTGATCAATAGGGCGGTGGCCCGAACTCCCGGTCGAGTTCCCGGGGCGGCGGGTTCTCCGGGTCGGCCCGGTCATCGCCGTTTCCTGCTCCCGGGATGCGGTGCCGAGCAATGCGCTGCTGCACCTCGTCCCACATCCGGGTGAAGGTGTTGACCACCCAGGGTGTGATCATGTCGGTGTCGTCGACAGCTTCGATGGGTGGGCGGCCTCTGATCGTCCAGTTCGTACTGCCCGGCTGATACGTGCCGGTGCCGGTGCCGGTGCCGGTGCCGGTGCTGGTGCTGGTGCTGGTGACGCTGTCTGAGCTGGGGCTGGTGCCCGTGCTCGCGCCAGTGGCGGGGGCACATGCGCGATCCCGCACCGGATCGATGAGACCGGCCGTCTTCAGCTTGTGGTGCACCCAGCACAGCAGGTGGGTGTTCTCGATCGAGGTGGCACCACCGGATGCTGGATGGTGGTGGTCGAACTCCTGGATATGGTCCATCTCGCTGGCGAAGGAGGTGGGCCGGGTACACCCGGGCACCGCACAGGTGGGGTTGCGGAGCCGCAGGTGCTCCAGCATGTCGGGCCTTGCCGTGTACCTGTCGGCCGGAAGCGGGAGGAAAGCGCCGCTGGCGGGGTCCGTGAGCACCCGGAACCAGGTGGAGTCCTGACCGGCCAGCTCGCGGGCCATCTCAGCGGGGATCGGGTGGATGCCATCGAGCATCCCCGGTGCCTCCACGACCCCCAGCAGGCTCAGCGCGGGCACCGTGACGGTGATCCGGAAGCGCTCGCGCGGGACCTCGACGGTGCCCGTCTCAAGCACGGACCCGGTGAGGACCTGGTAGCGCAGAGCGGCCAGGGACAGAGGCTTCGCTGTCTCAGCCACGCTGCCGTCGTCGAAAGGGATCTCCCCACCGTTCTCCAGCGCCTGCCGCTGCGCGCGCTGAACCGCGCGTGCGGCGGAGTCCAGTCGGCGACCCAGCGCCAGGATCTCGGGCGCGGGCCCGGTGACCTGGAGGCAGGCGGTACCGTCCTCGTCGGGCGGGAGGATGTCCACGCTGCGCTCGGGGCGGGAACGCTGTGCAGCCTCCTGGTCATCGCGCAACCAGCGCACCAGAGCACCGAGCTCGCGGCGGAACCTGTCCTCATCGACCGTAAGCAGCCATGCCGCTACCGACTCGTCGAGCTCCCGCAGGGCCGGCTCGCGCAACCCCCTGGAGCGGCGCAGCACGAAGGTGAACCAGCGGGCGGGTAACTCACCGGCCTCGAGGCGGTCCAGCAGGAGCGGCAGATGAGTGACCGCGGTGTGCGCATCCTCCAGCAGATGTGAGGCGTGGACGACACTGCAGCGCAGTGCCTGCGAGACAACCAGGTTCGCTTCGTCGCGGAGGACCGGGTCGATATCGTCCTCGGGCCAGTGACGGGCGGCGTGGCGGAGCTTCACGGCGAACTGGCGCGATTCCGCCAGCCCCACGTCCCACAGGGACCGGAGCTGTTCGGCCTCGATGGCGGGATCCTCGACCAGGGCTTCAGTGGGAAGGGTGTCTCGGGTGAGGGGGTGGCGGGAACCGAGGATCGCCGGCTTCCGGAGCCGACGCGAGGCGGGGCCACGTCGTGCCGCCAGGCGAGTGCGCTCGGCGTGCGGGGGCCCATCGTTGACCTGGGTCATTGCATCCCCCTTCCCTTGCTCCCCGAGCCCCGGTCCGACCGGGTCGTCCTGATGAATACAGGCTAGGAATGGGTGCTGACAAACGAAAGATGGCACGCAGAATGTGGATGAGACGAGGGCCCTGAGGTATCGAAGTTCCTCCACAATGCACAGTTATCAACAATGTGTGGAAAAGATGAGGAAATCTCACGGGTTCCTCCCCCATAGGCGGTTATCCACAATTGGCACGAGCACGAGCACGAGCACGAGCACGAGCACGAGCTGTGGCTCGGGGTGGCGGTGTGACGGGAGCGGGGGAGTGGGGAACGCTGAGAGACCCGGCCCAGGTCCCTGCCTAGACTTCCTGGCATGCCTCGATCTGCCCCCTTGGCCACGGCCGCGCTGGTCGGTGCGGGAGCTACCGCATTGACCGGCACCGCAGCGCTGATCGCTGCTCGCGTGCTCAACGGCCCTCATCGGCCCGACCTGCCCTATACGTTCACGCCGTTCGAGATGGGGGTCGAGTTCGAGCAGGTCACCTTCCCCTCGGAGGACGGCACGGCGATCCGCGGCTGGTGGCTGGACGTACCGGGATCAGAGCAGGTAGCCGTGGTCAGCCATGGTTTCCGTGGGGACAAGTCGCAGATGCTGGGGATCAGCACCGGTCTGTTCCGTGCCGGCATCAGCGTGCTGCTGTTCGACTTCCGCGGCAACGGTGACTCGGGGGACGGCCCCCAGTCCCTGGGTCACCACGAGCAGCAGGATCTGCGTGCCGCCATCGGCGTCGCCCGAGAGCGTCGGCCCGACGCGGAACTCGGCCTGGTCGGCTTCTCGATGGGGGCTGCGGTGTCGATCCTGGTCGGCGCCGAGGACCCGACGATCGCCCGCATCGTCGCCGACTCGCCCTTCGCCGACATGCACGGGGTGGTAGCGGCTGCCGCGACCACGGCCCGGGTGCCCGGTGCCTTCGCCCACTTGGTCGACTACGCGACCCGGGGCCTGTACGGCTATGGCTTCTCCCAGGTGCGACCCATCGACGCGATCTCCCGCATCGCGCCCCGCCCGCTGCTGATGTTCCATGGCACGGCCGATCGCACGATCCCCGTCGAGCACGCCCACCGCCTGCTTGCTCAGGCCGGCCCGAGCGCGTACCTGGAGCTGACCGAGGGTGCCGACCACTGCGGCTCCTACTTCGCCGACCGCCCCGGGTACATCGCCTCGGTGGCGGCGTTCCTGCGGGGTGAGGAGCTCCCACCCAGCGGAGCCGTGCAGAGCAGATAATCCCTGGCCACACCCATGGCACTGTGCCAGGGTGGCCCCTATGGGACACGTCGACCTGAACCGCATCTCCTTCGTGCTGCCGGACGGTCGGCCGCTGCTGGACGAGGTCAGCTTCCGCGTGTCCGACGGGGCCCAGCAGCGGATCCTCGAGGTCGACGACGAGCCCGCCCAGCTCGCCTACGCCCAGGCGCTGGCCGACTGGGCCGACGTTGACGGCTACGACTACGAGACCCGCTGCGACACCGTCACCACCGCCGCCCTCGGCTTGCCGTACGACCGTGCCCAGCACCGCTTTGCCGCCACGCTCTCCGGCGGCGACCAGAGGCCCGGACGCGTCGTAACGAGGACCTCGAGGAGCAGCGCAAGCGCTGGGACGAGGAGCACGCCAAGCTGCGAGGCCTGATGCTGATGTACAAGCAGAAGGCGGCCTACAACGACGCGATGGCCTCCCGCTACCGAGCCGCGCAGACCAGGTTGCGCCGCTTCGAGGACGCCGGGCCGCCGGAGAAGGTGGCCCGCGAGCAGAACGTGCAGATGCGGCTCAAGGGCGGTCGCACCGCGAAGCGCGCCGTGATCTGCGAGCGCCTCGAGCTGCTCGCTCCCGATGCTATGTCCGACGCGGATTCACTGATGCGACCGTTCGATCTGGAGGTTTGGTACGGCGAGCGGGTGGCGGTGCTGGGCTCCAACGGCTCCGGAAAGTCCTATACTTCCTGCGCTTGCTTGCCGCCTGCGGTTCCGATCCCGATGTGGAGCAGCAGCCCGTGGGCGATGTGCGACCGCCCGCGGTTCGTCACCAAGGGGTGGCACGGCTGGGATCGCGGGTGCGGCCCGGCTGGTTCGCGCAGACCCACGACCACCATTCCTTCGACGGTCGCACCCTGCTGGAGATCCTGCACCGCGGTGACGAGCATCGGGCCGGCCGCACGCAGGACGAGGCCGCGCGGGTGCTGGACCGCTACGAGCTGGCGCGCTCGGCCGAGCAGACCTTCGAGTCGCTCAGCGGCGGCCAGCAGGCCCGTTTCCAGATCCTGATGCTGGAGCTGTCCGGCGCCACGCTGCTGCTGCTCGATGAGCCGACGGACAACCTCGACCTGCACTCCGCCGAGGCGCTCGAGGAGGGCCTGGAGGGGTTCGAGGGAACGGTGCTGGCCGTCACCCACGACCGCTGGTTCGCCCGCGGCTTCGACCGCTTCCTGGTGTTCGGGGCCGACGGCCAGGTGCACGAGACCGACGAGCCGGTGTGGGACGAGAGCCGGGTGCGCAGGAAACGGTGAGCGACCCGCCGGGGTGACCTCCCCGACGCCGCCCATCGGCGCGTCGGTCGGTGCCCCGGACTACCCTGGAACGCATGGCTTCTGCGGACTCCGACGACTTCGTCCACCTCCACGTCCACACGGACTACTCGCTGCTGGACGGGGCCGCGAAGATCGACAAACTCGTCGCTGAAACCGCACGTCAGGGCCAGAAAGCCATCGCCATCACGGACCACGGCTACGTGTTCGGCGCCTACGAGTTCTACAACGAGGCGGTCAAGGCCGGGATCAAGCCGATCATCGGCGTCGAGGCCTACGTGACCCCCGGCACCAGTCGCCACGACCGCACCCGCGTGCAGTGGGGCACCAAGCAGCAGCAGGAGGCCGGGGACGACGTCTCCGCCCGCGGCGCGTACACCCACCTGACCCTGCTCTCCCGCACCACCGAGGGCATGCACAACCTGTTCCGCCTGGCGTCCTCGGCGTCGCTGGACGGGCAGATGGGCAAGTGGCCCCGGATGGACCGCGAGATCCTGCAGAACTACAGCAGCGGCCTGATCGCGTCGACCGGATGCCCCTCCGGCGAGATCCAGACCCGCATCCGGCTGGGCCAGTGGGACGAGGCGGTCAAGGCCGCCGGCGAGTACCAGGACATGTTCGGCAAGGAGAACTACTTCGTCGAGCTGATGGACCACGGGCTCACGCTCGAGCAGCGCGTCACCAAGGACCTGATCGCCCTGTCCAAGGAGATCGGTGCGCCACTGCTGGCCACCAACGACCTCCACTACGTGACCGAGGCCGATGCAAAGATCCAGGACGCCCTGCTGTGCATCAACTCGGGCTCCACCTTCGACACCCCCGGCCGGTTCAAGTTCGACGGCTCCGGCTACTACCTGAAGTCCGCCCGCGAGATGCGCGAGCTGTTCCGCGAGCTGCCCGAGGCCTGCGACAACACCCTTCGCGTGGCCGAGATGTGCGACGTGCAGTTCACCACCACTGCCGACGGCGCGAACTTCATGCCGCAGTTCCCCACCCCGCCGGGGGAGGACGAGCACTCCTGGTTCGTCAAGGAGGTGCAGCGAGGCCTGGAGTACCGCTACCCGGCCGGCATCCCGGACGAGGTGGAGCGCCGCGCGAAGTACGAGGTCGAGGTGATCACCCAGATGGGGTTCCCCGGCTACTTCCTGGTGGTCTCCGACTTCATCAAGTGGGCCAAGGAGAACGGCATCCGGGTGGGGCCGGGGCGTGGCTCCGGCGCCGGCTCGATGGTCGCCTACGCGATGCGCATCACCGACCTGGACCCCCTGGAGCACGGCCTGCTGTTCGAGCGGTTCCTGAACCCCGATCGTGTGTCCATGCCGGACTTCGACGTCGACTTCGATGATCGCCGCCGCGGCGAGGTCATCGAGTACGTGGAGCGCAAGTACGGCGACGACCGCGTCGCGCAGGTCATCACCTACGGCGTGATGAAGACCAAGAACTCCCTGAAGGACGCCTCGCGCGTGCTGGGCTACCCGTACGCGATGGGGGACAAGCTCTCCAAGGCCCTGCCGCCCACCGTGATGGGCAAGGACATCCCGCTGTCGGGCATCTTCGACCCCGAGCACAAGCGGTACGCGGAGGCCGGGGAGTTCCGCAAGCTCCACGACGAGGACCCCGACGTCCAGAAGGTCTTCGACATCGCCAAGGGCGTGGAGGGCCTGACCCGTGGCTGGGGCGTGCACGCCTGCGCGGTGATCATGTCCAGCAAGCCGCTGATGGACATCATCCCGATGATGCGTCGCCCCTCCGACGGGCAGATCATCACCCAGTTCGACTACCCCACCTGCGAGACCCTGGGTCTGCTGAAGATGGACTTCCTGGGGCTGCGGAACCTTACGGTCATCTCCGACGCCCTCACCAATATCGAGCGCAACGGCAAGACCCCGCCGGACCTGGAGACCCTCGGCTTCGAGGACCCCGCCACCTACGAGCTGATGCAGCGCGGCGACACCCTGGGCGTGTTCCAGCTGGACGGCTCCGGCATGCGTACCCTGCTGCGGCAGATGAAGCCCGACCAGTTCGGCGACATCACGGCCGTCTCGGCCCTGTACCGCCCCGGCCCGATGGGCATGGGCTCGCACACCAACTACGCCCTGCGCAAGAACGGGCTGCAGGAGATCACCCCGATCCACCCCGAGCTCGAGGAGCCGCTTGCGGAGATCCTGGGGGAGACCTACGGCGTGCTGGTCTACCAGGAGCAGGTGATGCAGACGGCCCAGAAGGTCGCCGGGTACAGCCTGGGACAGGCCGACATCCTCCGTCGCGCGATGGGCAAGAAGAAGAAGGCGGAGCTGGACAAGCAGTTCGTCTCCTTCGAGGCCGGCATGAAGGAGCACGGATACTCCGACGCGGCGGTCGCGGCACTGTGGGAGACCCTGCTGCCGTTCGCCGACTACGCCTTCAACAAGTCCCACTCCGCCGCCTACGGCGTGGTCTCGTACTGGACCGCGTACCTCAAGGCGAACTACCCCACCGAGTACATGGCGGCGCTGCTCACCTCCACCCAGGAGAACCGCGACCGGTTGGGCCTGTACCTGGGCGACTGCCGCCACCGCGGCATCACCGTGCTGCCGCCGGACGTCAACGAGTCCGACATGTACTTCTCGGCCGTGGGCAACGACATCCGCTTCGGGCTCTCCGCGATCCGCAACGTGGGCCACAACGTGGTCGAGGAGATCATCAAGGCCCGCGACGAGAAGGGCGCCTTCACCTCCTTCACCGACTTCCTGGACAAGGTGTCCCTGACGGTGTGCAACAAGCGCACCATCGAGTCGCTGATCAAGGGCGGTGCCTTCGACTCCCTCGGTGCGAACCGTCGTTCCCTGGTGCTGGTGCACGAGGACGCCGTGGACTCCGTGGTGGACGTCAAGCGCAAGGAGGCCCAGGGGCAGTACGACCTGTTCGCCGACATGTTCTCCGGCGGCGGGGACGACAGCGCCTCCGGCTCCTCGGCCACCATCACCATCCCGGACCTGCCGGAGTGGGACCGCAAGGAGAAGCTGGCCTTCGAGCGGAACATGCTGGGCCTCTACGTCTCGGACCACCCGCTGTACGGGCTGGAGCACGTGATCGCGCAGAACTCCTCCACCTCCATCAGCGCGCTCGCCGATGAGGGTGCCGTGGACGACGGCGCCATGGTCACCATCGCCGGGCTCATCACCACCCTGGCCCGCAAGACCACCAAGAAGGGCGACATGTGGGCCATCGCCACGGTGGAGGACCTCGAGGGCTCCGTCGACTGCCTGCTGTTCCCCTCCACGTACCAGACGGTCGCCACCGAACTGGCGGAGGACCTGGTGGTCTCGATGAAGGGCCGGGTGGACACCTCCAAGGGCATGCCCGAGCTGCGGGTGATGGAGATGACGATCCCCGAGACCGGCGGCGGGCCCGACGGTCCGGTGGTGATCTCGCTGCCGTCGATGCGGGCCACCACCAAGGTGGCCGAGCAGCTGCGCGAGGTGCTCGAGGACAACCCCGGTTCCAGCGAGGTGCGCCTGAAGCTGCGCGAGCCCGGCCGTGCCACGGTGATGCAGCTGGACAAGCGGCTCTCGGTCACCCCGTCGGCCGCACTGTACGCCTCGCTGAAGGCACTGCTGGGGCCCGGCTGCCTGCAGTGAGCGCCGGACACGCGGCCGGCAGGGCTACGGTGGATCCATGACTTCTTCGACCTCGGATCCTTCGACCCCTGCCTCCGCCCCGAGCCCGGCTCCCGCGCCGTCCGGCGACCTCACCCCCGCGGCGTTCCTTCCGGACGAGCTCCTGGAGACGTTCCGGGAGAGGGCCGTCACCCACGACCGCGAGAACACGTTCCCCGAGCAGGACCTCGCAGATCTGCGCGAGCGCGGGTACCTGCAACTCCTGGTCCCCACCGAGATGGGCGGCCTGGGCGGCACCCTGCTGCAGGCCTCCCGCATCCAGCGCCGGCTCGCGAAGGCGGCACCGGCGACCGCCCTGTCGATGAACATGCACCTGGTGATCACCGGGGCGGCCCTGCACGCCCACCGACTCGGCACCGACGGGGTCCGCGGGATCCTGGAGGACGCCGCAGCGGACCGCCTGTTCGCCTTCGGCATCTCCGAGGCCGGCAACGAGGCGATGCTCTTCGACTCCTCCACCACGGCAGAACCGATCACCGGCGCGGACAGCGAGAACGCCGGCGGCTACGAGTTCACCGGCACCAAGATCTTCACCTCGCTCGGCCCGGTGTGGGACCGCCTGGTTGTCCACGGCCGGATCACCAACGGGGCAGGCGAGGCCGACGGGACCGGCGACGACGATCCGCGCCTGGTGTTTGGGGTGCTGGAGCGCACCGACGCCGTCGAGGTCAAGGACGACTGGGACACCCACGGCATGCGTGCCACCCAGTCGCGCACCACCCGCCTGCACAAGGCCCCCGTCACCGCGGACCGGCTCATCACCACCACCCCCGTGGGTCCCAACCAGGAGCCCTTCGTGATGGGCATCTTCGGTGCCTTCGAACTGCTGATCGCCTCGGTGTACACCGGCATCGCCGAGCGGGCCGTCGAGGTGGGCGCCCAGATCGCCACCACCCGCAAGAGCGTCACACGCGGCATCGTGCACGCCGACGACCCCGACATCCGCTGGCGCCTGGCCGACGCCGCGATCGGCATCGACGGCGTGATCCTGCAGCTGGAGAAGGTCACCGCAGACCTCGACGCCCTGGGGACAGGGGAGACGGGCCCCGGCATCACCGACCATGGACCGCGCTGGTTCCTGCACTTCTCCGGCGTGAAGTCCCGCGCCACCGAGGCCGCCATCGCCGCGGTGGACCAGGTGCTGCGCGCCAGCGGCGGCTCGCACTACTTCCGTCGCAGCGAGCTGGAGCGGCTGTCCCGCGACGTGCGTGCAGGCCTCTACCACCCCTCCGACGAGGAGTCCGTGCACGCCTCCTACGCGAAGGCGCTGCTGGGGGACGTGGGCGCAGAGCGCTGACACTCGATCAGCCGTGCCTGATCGCTGATCTCCTACCGCTCGTCCCTCGCAGTACGTCGATCAGCTGTGCCTGATCGCTGATCTCCTACCGCTCGTTCCTCGCAGTACGTCGATCAGCCGAACAGCACCTTCGCTTCGTCCCAGCGGGAGCGCGGCACCGACTTCAGGCTGTCGATCGCCTCGGTGAGCGGCACGTCCACGATCTCGGTGCCGCGCAGCGCCACCATCCGGCCGAAGCCGTTGTTGTGCACCAGGTCCACCGCGGCGGTGCCCAGGCGCGTGGCGAGCACCCGGTCGTACCCGGTGGGCTCGCCACCGCGCTGGATGTGCCCCAGCACCGTGGCACGGGACTCGATGCCCAGGCGCTCCTCGATCACGGGCGCCAGCACCTCCGCGATCCCACCGAAGCGGGGGCGGCCGAACTCGTCCAGGTCATAGTCCATGAAACCCTCCGGGGCGTCCTTGGGCACGAAGCCCTCGGCGACCACCACCAGCGGTGCGCGCCCGCGGTCGAAGGCCGACTTCACGTAGGCGCAGATCTCGTCGATCGTCAGCGGGAACTCCGGCAGGCAGATCACGTGGGCGCCGGCGGCCATCCCGGAGTGCAGGGCGATCCAGCCCACCGAGCGGCCCATCACCTCGGCCACCATGCAGCGGTGGTGGGAGTCGCCGGTCATCCGCAGCCGGTCCAGGGACTCGGTGGCGATCTCCACGGCGGTGTTGAATCCGAAGGTGTAGTCGGTGGCGTCCAGATCGTTGTCGACCGTCTTGGGGACGCCGACGACCGGTATCCCCGCCTCGAACAGGCGGTTCGCGGTGAACAGGGTGCCGTCCCCGCCGATGGCGATGATGCCGTCGATGTCGTTGTCGTCCATCTGCTGGCGCACGATCGCGGCCCCGTCCTCACCGTCGGCGAAGGGGTTGGAGCGCGAGGTGCCCAGGATGGTGCCGCCGATGCGGCCGATGCCGCGCACCCGGCGCCGGGGGAGTGTCATGTAGTCGTTGTCGATGACGCCCCGCCAGCCGTCCTTGTAGCCGATGAACTCGTCCTCGAACAGCTTGTCGCCCTTGATGACCACGCTGAATATTCGCCTCGCTGGGGTCCGCTGATCGAGGGTTCGGGTGCCACGTCGCTGCCGTAGCGGTGGCGTCGTTCGGGACCACCAGTGGTGTCGTTGGGGCCGCTCTGTCTACGCTCCTTCCGCCGTGTGTATAGGGCACGCGGCGGAAGGAGCAATCTGGAATGGTACGGAAGATCAGGGCGAAGCTGGTGCTCCAGCTGCGCGCAGAAGGTCTGTCGGGGCGAGCGATTTCGTCCTCGCAGGGCATGTCCCGCAAGTCCGTGAGGGCGGTGTTCGAGGCCGCTGACGCTGCAGGGATCGGGTGGGGCGATATCGCGGACGTCGCCGATGAGCAGGTGTATGCCCGGTTGTTCCCGGGCCGGGGCGAGCACGAGAGCGTGTTCGCACAGCCGGACTGGGAACAGGTCCATCGAGAGATGGCCAGGGTCGGCGTGACGCTGAAGCTGTTGCACGGCGAGTACTTCGACGCGACCACGGCGGCTGGGGATCCGGCGATGGGGTATGACCGGTTTTGCCGCACCTACCAGCACCACGTCATGGTCACCGGTGCCGCTTCGAGAGTCGGTCACAAGGCCGGCCAGAGCGTGGAGGTCGACTGGTCCGGCCCCACGATGGAGCTGGCCGATCCGGTCACCGGCGAGGTCTCGAAGGTGTTCTTGTTCGTTGCCTGCCTGCCTTTTTCTCGTTACGCGTTCTGCTTCCCGGCGCTGGATATGCGCCAGGAGTCCTGGCTGCGAGCGCACGTAGCGATGTTCGAGGCGCTGGGCGGGACGGTCCCGAGGATCGTTCCGGACAACCTCAAGACCGGTGTGGTGAAGCACCCCCGCGAGGGCGAGATCGTCCTGAACGATGCGTATCGCGAGATGGCAGCGCATTACTCGGCGGCGGTGCTCCCGGGGAGGGTGCGGAAACCGAAAGACAAGGCGAGCGTGGAGAACACCGTCGCGCACGTCGCGACCTGGGTCATCGCCGGGCTGCGGGATCAGCGATTCACGTCCCTGCCCGAACTTGCAGCCGCCATCGGGCAGCGGATGGAGGCCTATAACGCGGAGCCGTTCCAGAAGCGGCCCGGATCCCGCGCCAGCGTGTTCGACGCGGAGGAGCGGCCGCTGCTGACGCCGCTGCCGGCGGTGCCCTACGAGATCTCGACATGGCACTACGGACGACGAGTGGGCAGGAACGGGCACGTCACGTTCGCGCGGAACTTCTACTCCGCGCCGTTCGCGCACATCGGCGCGAAGGTCGATCTGCGCATCACGGCCCGGACGCTGGAGATCTATCAGGGCAGCCAGCGACTGACCAGTCACCTGCTGCTCCCGGAGACCGCGAGCAATGAGTACCGCACCAACGACGCGGACCTACCTGCGGGCGAGCGTTTCCAGGCCTGGGACGCGCAGAGGGTGCGGGCGTGGGCAGATCGGGTCGGGCCGGCCACGGTGATCGTGATCCAGCGGATCTTCGAGTCCGTGCCGATCGTGGAACAGGGCCTGGATCCCGCGTTGGCGGTGCTACGGCTCTCTCGCCGCTTCTCCGTAGATCGGGTCGAGGCGGCCTGCGCACTCGCGCTGACGGGACGGGTCCGTTCACCGCGCTATGCGCATCTGCACCCGATCTTGGCCACCGGGCAGGACAAGGTCGCCGCCCTGCGTCCACCCCGCGAGGAACCCGCGGAAGACGGCGGATACGTCCGTGGCGCCGACTACTACGCCGGAGGTGTCCGGTGAGCGTGATCGATAACGACACGAAGCGGAAGCTGCGCGAGATGGGCGCGACCGCGCTGCTGGACGCGATCGATGCCCAGGATGAGGCTCACGTGCTGGGGATGTCGTTCCAGGAACGGCTCCAGCTGATCGTGGACGAGGCGCATTCCATCTTCAATCATGGAAAGGTCGAGGGTCTGATCCGCCGGGCGGGGCTGCGTTATCCCGGAGCGGACCTGCGGCGGCTGGATCTGGTCGAGGAACGGGGACTGAACCGGAACGTGATCGCGCAACTGGCAACCTGCTCCTTCATCCAGCGGCAACAGAACGTGGTCTTCCAGGGCTTCACCGGCTCAGGGAAGTCCTACCTCGGCTGCGCGCTGGCGAAGCAGGCCTGCCAGCACCGGCTCCGAGCCCACTACATCCGAATGCCCGACCTCGAAGAGGCCTGGGCCCTGGCAAAGGACAAGCCGCAGGGCCAGACGAAGTTCCTGCGGAAGTACTCCACGTTCTCGCTGCTGGTGATCGACGAGTGGCTGCTGGACCATCCTGACGAGGGAATGCGTTCGATGCTGCTGGAACTGCTCGAGCGCCGCTATGACACCGGCTCGACCGTGTTCTGCACCCAGTACCCGAAGAAGGACTGGCACGCCCGGCTCGGTGGAGCAGTCCACGCCGATGCGATCATGGACCGCATCGTGCACAACACAATCTGGATCGACACCGGCGACAGGAACATGCGAGAACACACCGCACTGCCCCAGTGACCCGATGCCGGCGGGAGCCAGTGGTCCCCACCGCGGCGGCTACTGGCCCCCGTCGGCACGATCGGCGGTCCCCAAGAGCAAGATTCGGTGGCTCCCACGACTACGAATACTCACACGCCGCGGATGACGGCGTTCAGGCCGGGGCAGTCGCCCCCGGAGGTCAGGATCCCGATCTTCATGGGGTGCGCTCTCGCTTCCGTCGTGTCGGCTTCTCACCCGCCACTCTACGGTCGATCCGCCCCGGGGCCGAAGTGCGGACGTCCCGCGCCGAACACCAGGTGACGTGCCGGTGAACTGCTGAGGTGTGCGCGAACAGCAATGCGGCGCGAGTCCCCCGGCTGAGGGGCTCGCGCCGCACGGATCAGCTGACCTGGATCAGCTGACGTGGATCAGGCGTCGTCGGTGGACTGCTGTCCTGCCTGCTCCTTGTCCGCCTGGTCCTGCTCGGACTGCGCCCGCACGTCGCGACCGCCCTGGGAAGCGCGCGCAAGCGTGTCCTGGAAGTCCACACCGGTGGTGGACTTGACCATCTCCAGCACCTGGGCGAGGCCCACGGAGATGTTCTGGCCGATCTTGGCCTCGCCGTCCGTGGAGAACACCGAGAGGTTCTCGATGTTCGAGTACGGGGAGGCGAGCTCGTTGGCCACCTGCGGCAGCACCTCGAGCACCTGGGACAGCACCGCGGCGTCGTTGAACTGCTTGTACGCCTCGGCGCGGGCACGGGTGGCCTCGGCCTCCGCGGTACCGCGAGCCAGGATGGCGGCGGCCTCGGCATCGCCCTTGGCACGCAGCGAGTCGGCCTCGGCCTGACCCTCCAGGCGCACCGCCTCGGCGTCCTTGGAACGACGCTGCAGCTCGACCTCGGCCTCGGCGCGACCGCGGGCCTCGATGGAGAACGCCTCCGCCTCGGAGGACACCTTGCGGGCCTCGGCGCGGTTGCGCTCGTCGGTCAGCTGAGCCTCCGACTCGGCCACGCGGGCGTACTTCTTCGAGTCCGCGTCCTGCTGCTCGGCGTAGCGCTTGGCCTCGGCCGGCTTGTGGACCTCCGCGATCAGCTGCTTCTCGCGCAGATCGTTGTTGCGGATCGCGATCATCTCTTCCTGCTCGATGATCCGCTGCTGCTGCGCGGCGCGGGCCAGCGGGCCGGAAGCATCGGCGACGGACTGACGGGCGTCGGTCTGCTCCTTGATCTCCGCCTGGCGCAGGTCGAAGGCCTGCTTCGACTCCGCCTCGGCCTGGAGGTTGAGGTTCTTGGCCTCGGTGGACTCACGCCCGGCGTTGGACTCGGCGATCGCGGCCGTCTTGGCCACCAGCGCGGCCTCGGGGCGACCCCAGTCGCGCAGGTAGGAGCCGTCGTCCTCGATCGCGGAGATCTGGAAGGTGTCGATGACCAGGCCCTGGTTGTTCATCGAGTGCTCCGCCTCGGCCTGCACCTGGGCGGCGAAGGAGGCGCGGTCACGGATGATCTGCTCGACCGACAGGGTGCCCACCACAGCGCGGAGCGTGCCGGAGAGGATCTCCTGGGTGTAGTGGTCGATCTGCTTCTGCTGGTCCAGGAATCGCTGGGCGGCCTTGCGCACGTCGTTGACGTTGCCCCCCACCTTCACCTGCGCGACACCGCGCAGGCGCAGGAAGATGCCGTTCATCGAGTAGCCCTCGACCTCCACCGGGATCTGGCGGGAGGACAGACTCAGCACGAAGGCACGGTCGAAGATCGGGCGTACGATGGCACGCCCGCCGATCACCACCCGCGCACTGCCGGACTCCAGGTCGATGTCCCCGGTGGGCGAGGTCTTGGCGTTGCGGCCGGTGATGATCAGCGCTTCGTTCGGTGCCGCGATGCGGTAGCTGCGCAGCAGGATCCCCAGCAGGATCAGCAGCACGACCACCACGACCGCGACCACCACGAGTATCGGTATCAGTGTCTCCATCGGTTCCCCTCAGTCGGTTCAGGCCTGCAGGCGTCATTGTCCCATCGAACGTGCACGAAGGAGACCGGTTCTCACTTCATGCCGGTCGAGGCGATCCCCTGGACGATCTGCCGCTGGAACACCAGGAAGCAGATCAGCACCGGGATCATCGAGACCACGGCGATGGCGAGCACCAGGTTGAACGGCACCACCTCCTGGCTGGCGAAGCGCTGCAGCGCCACCGGCAGGGTGCGGGTGCGCTCATTGGTCACCACCAGCGGCCACAGGAAGTCGTTCCATCGCCACAGCACCGAGAAGATCGCCAGCACCGCGAGCGCCGGTTTGCACAGCGGCAGCACCACCCGCCAGAAGATCGCGAACTCGCGGGCCCCGTCGATGCGCGCCGAGTCGATCAGCTCGTCGGGCAGGGTGAGCATGTACTGGCGCAGCAGGAACACCCCGGTGGGGGTGGCGATCGCCGGCAGGATCACGCCCCACAGGGAGTTGGTCAGCCCCAGGCTGGCGGTCACCTGGTACACGGGGATCAGGATCACCTGCAGGGGGATCATGATCGTCGCCAGCGTCACCAGGAACAGCACGTTCTTGCCGCGGAAGTTGTAGCGCGAGAGCGCGTAGGCGGCCATGGAGTTCACCGCCAGGGTCAGCAGCGTCGCCACCACCACCACGATCACGCTGTTGGTGAGGTACCGCAGCACGTCGAACCCGGTCAGCGCCGTGGCGTAGTTCTCGGGGTGCCAGGACTGGGGGATCAGCGTGGGTGGGCGCTGCGCCAGCTCGGTCTGGTTCTTGAAGGAGCCCAGCACCGTCCACACCAGCGGGATCAGCACCAGCAGGGCCAGCGCCGTGAGGTTCACGGTGCGCACCACCGCGGCGGGGCGGATCTTCTTGTGGGAGGTGGACGTCCAGGTGGACGGCTTTCCCGCGTTCGTCGAGGAGATGCTCATGACCTGCTCACACCGCCTCTGCTCGTCGGCCCAGCAACCAGTTCAGCAGCGTGAAGCACATGACGATCACGAACAGCACCACGGAGCCTGCGGCGGCCATGCCGTACTGCATCGACGGGCCGAAGGCGTTGTCGTACACGTACTGCACCAGCAGGGTGGTGGCACCGACCGGCCCGCCGCCGGTGAGGTTGTAGATGACGTCGAAGGCCTGGAACCCGTGGATGGTGGACAGGATCAGCACCACCATCGTGGTGGGCGCCAGCATCGGCAGCGTGATCGAGCGGAACTGCTGCAGGTGCGAGGCGCCGTCCAGGCTGGCCGCCTCGTACAGGTTCGGATCGATGGACTGCAGGCCCGCCAGCAGGATCATCGTGTAGAAGCCCACGTTGGTCCACAGGCTCACCGCGATCACACTGACCATCGCGAGCTGGGGATCCACCAGCCAGGGCACCGCGGGGATGCCGATCGCCCCGAGTGCCTCGTTCACCAGGCCGCCGTTGCGCTCCAGCAGCCACCGCCACACGATGCCCACCACCACCGGGCTCAGCAGCACCGGCAGGAAGAACACCGAGCGGAAGAACGACTTGCCGAACCCCTGGGCGTTCAGCAGCACCGCCAGCACCACCGCGATGCACACGCCCAGGCCCACGAAGGCCAGCACGAACACGATCGTGTTGAACAGTGCCTGGTAGAACTCGGCGTCGGAGAAGATCCGCTCGAAGTTCCCGGTGCCGGCCCACTCGAAGGTGCGGCCGTTGCGCGAGGAGTACAGCGAGATGTTGAACCCGCTGATCGCCGGCCAGATGGTGAACAGCCCGAAGATCACCATGTTCGGCAGCAGGAACAGGTAGGGGGCGGCCTTCAGCGACCACGGCACCCGCCGACGCCGCGACGGCCGGGCGGGCGCCGCGGTAGACGCCGTGGCTGCGGTCATCCGGCCTGCTCCGCGACGGTGTCGATCCCGGCCTTCAGATCCTCCATCGCCTGCGCCAGCTCCTTGTTACCGGCCACCACCTCAGCGAACTGCTTGATGAACTCCTGAGCGGCGGCGTCGAAGATAGGGGAGTAGCAGGCGGCGTAGGCCTCGTCGGGGGTCTCCGCCAGTTCGTCGATGAAGACGTTCATCTCCTCGTTGCGCACCGGGTACTCCACACCGGACTCGGTGAGGTCGGTGCGGGTGGGCATGAAGCTGGAGGCGGTGATGAAAGCCTCCTGTGACTCGGTGGTGTTCATGAACTGCAGGAACGTTGCTGCCAGCTGGTTCTCCGGGCCCGCGGAGAAGCCCACCATGAACTTCCCGCCGGGGAACCCTCCACCGGAACTCAGGGTGGGGTTCGCCGTCGTCCGCCAGCCGAACTCGGCGTTGGCATCGAACTGGGCCACCTGCCAGTTGCCCGAGAGGTACACCGGGGCCTGCTGGGCCAGGAACACCTCGTTGGCGCCGGCGTACTTGGTGCCGGAGTCCAGCCAGAAGTCCTTGGGGGAGGTGCCATCGTTGATCATGTCCACCAGCGGCTGCAGGGCGGTGGTGGCTGCGGCCGGGTCCAGGGAGCTCTCCTGCTCCTGCACCAGGTATGTGCCGCCCTGGGAGAGGATCGTGGACAGGCGGTGCCCGGACTTGTCCATCGCGAAGGCGAACTCGGTGCCGGCGGCCTCCTGCACCTGCTTTGCGAGGGTGACCATCTCCTCCCAGGTCCAGGACTCGGGGATCTCCACGCCTGCCTTCTCGAACAGGTCGGTGTTGACGAAGGGCCCGTTCTGGGTGAGGTCCGAGGCGATCGCGACGATCTTGCCGTCGGCGTCGGTCATGCCCACGCGCACACCCTCGGCGAACTCGTCGAGGTAGTCCGCCCCCAGGAAGTCGTCCAGCACCAGCAGGTCGCCGGCGAAGGGGGCGGTGGCGGCCACACGGGCCACGTCCGGTGCCTGCCCGCCGGACAGGCGTGCCTGCAGGGTGGTGGTGATGTCGCTGAAGGGGACGATCTCCAGCTCGACGGTGACGTCGTACTCCTGCTCGAACTGGGCGATCAGGTCGCGGGTGGCCTGCTCGTCGGGGCCGTCGGTGAAGTACAGGTAGGAGAGGGTCTTGCCGGCCAGCTCGGAGGGGTCCTGCTGCTCGACAGGATCACCGCCGCCCTCATTGGTGGTGGAACCGCCCGGATTGCAGGCGGCCAGGGTGCCCGCGGTAAGAGCCGCGGCACCTCCCAGCGCGAACCCTCGACGGGACAGACGGGACGTGACGACGGGCAGACGGGACATCGCAGTCCTCCTTGACAGCGTTCCTGGACCCCGGCCGGTGGGCGCGAGGGAGTGCACCGTGACATTCGGCACACTGCCATCGTGGGACGAACGTCCCTGGGTGGATATCGGTTGCCGTCTGTTGTCGGAGGTCGAGCCGAATCGTGACCGGTTGTTCACCTGCGCGCCGGGCTCGCGTACGGATCCACGAGGACACCGGCCTCCCCGGGATGGCTCAGGCCGACGATTCGTTCAGAGCCGCGAGCTCCTCTCGACTGCCGACGAAGACGTTCATGTCGATGTAGCGCTCCTCGCCGCCGTAGCCGTCGCGCCAGTCTCGGTGGGAGTACTGCCACAGGGACCAGTCGCGGCCGTCGTCCAGCCGCGGTGGCAGCACCACGGACCGGATCCAGATCGGGTGCTCCGGCTAGGCACCGGAGATGTACCTCGTGTAGGCCTCCAGGGTGGTGTAGATGACCGGTGGGACCAGATCACGCCGGTGACGACCAGCAGCGCGATGACACCTACCGCGACCAAGAGGCCCAGCAGCCCAGGCAGGAGGAACCGACGGGTGCCCCTGCCGGGCCGACCGGCCCGCGCGGTCGCGGGTGCCTGCATCAGGCGCGGTGCTCGCGGTAGTAGCGGATCAGCGCGGCGGTCGAGGAGTCCTCGGCCGCAATCGCCTCCTCGTCGCCGGCGACCGCGGGGGCCAGGCCCTTGGCCAGCTGCTTGCCCAGCTCCACCCCCCACTGATCGAAGGAGTTGATGCCCCACACCACGCCCTGCACGAAGGTGATGTGCTCGTACAGCGCGATCAGCTGGCCCAGCACCGACGGGGTGAGCTTCGGGGCCATGATCGAGGTCGTGGGCCGGTCCCCGGAGAACTCGCGGGCCGCGACCAGTGCTCCCTCGGTGCCCTCGGCGCGCACCTCCTCGGCGGTCTTGCCGAAGGCCAGGGCCTTGGTCTGGGCGAAGAAGTTCGCCAGGAACAGCTCGTGGACGTCCTGCTCGCCGTCGGTCAGCGGGTGGTTCGGGGTGGCGAAGGCGATGAAGTCCGCCGGGATGAGCCGGGTGCCCTGGTGGAGCAGCTGGAAGAAGGCATGCTGCCCGTTGGTGCCGGGCTCGCCCCAGAACACCTCGCCGGTGTCGTAGGAGACCAGCGAGCCGTCCCAGCGCACCGACTTGCCGTTGGACTCCATCGTCAGCTGCTGCAGGTAGGCGGGGAAGCGGTGCAGGTACTGGGAGTAGGGGAGCACTGCGTGGGTCTCGGCGCCCTGGAAGTTCACGTTCCACACGTTCAGCATGCCCATCAGCACCGGCACGTTGTCCTCCAGCGGGGCGGTGCGGAAGTGCTCGTCCATGGCGTGGAAGCCGGCCAGCAGCTCCTCGAAGGCGCCCGGCCCCAGCACGGTCGCCAGCACGGTGCCGATCGCGGAGTCCACGCTGTAGCGGCCGCCCACCCAGTTCCAGAAGCCGAAGGCGTTCTCGGGATCGATGCCGAACTCCTCCACCTTGTCCAGGGCGGTGGAGACGGCCACGAAGTGGCGGCGCACGGCCTCGGCCTCGAGGTCCTGGTCCAGCCCGCGATCGCGTAGGCCGCCCAGCAGCCACTCGCGCACCAGTCGCGCGTTGGTGATGGTCTCCAGGGTGGTGAAGGTCTTGGAGGCCACGATCACCAGGGTGGTCTCGGGGTCCAAGTCGGCCGTGGTGGCATAGGCGTCGGTGGGGTCGATGTTGGAGATGAAGCGGGCGGAGAGGCCGTCCTGCGCCAGCGGCTTCAGTGCCTCGTAGATCATCTCCGGTCCCAGGTCGCTGCCGCCGATGCCGATGTTGACCACGGTCTCGATGCGCTTGCCGGTCACGCCGGTCCACTCCCCGGAGCGCACCTGGTCGGCGAAGTCGTAGACGCGGCGCAGGGTGGCGTGCACGTCGGCGTCCACGTCCTGGCCGTCCACCGTCAGGGCGGGCTCGGCGCCCTCGGGCCTGCGCAGCGCGGTGTGCAGCACGGCGCGGTCCTCGGTGGTGTTGATGTGCTCGCCCGCGAACATGGCGGCGCGGCGGTCCTCCAGGCCCACCTCGCGCGCCAGGTCCAGCAGCAGCTCCACGGTCTCGGCGGTGATCAGGTTCTTGGACAGGTCCACGTGGAGGTCCGCGGCGGCGTGCGTGAAGCGCTCGGCACGCTGCGGGTCCTGGTCGAACCACTCGCGCAGGGACGTTGTCTGGTCCTGGTAGTGGGCCTCGAGGGCCTCCCAGGCGGCAGTGGTGGTGGGGTCGATGGCGGAACCGGTGGTGTCGTTCGTCGTGGAGGTCATGGCTCCATTGTGTCGTGGGGAACCAGGTCGGTCCACGCAGCAGGCCGGCTGCCCGCGGTCGGCACTGCCTTCCGCGCCCCACGTCGGAGCATTGAAGCAACCTCCGTTGACGGTAGGTTCTCGCGGTAACAAGTTCATCACGATGTGGCGTGGCGCACACCGGGAGCGTCTGGGTGCGTCATCGTTCACAGAGAATCTTCGTTCACCTCAGATCGTCCCGACAACCAACACGCTGCCTTCGAAGGAGACGCGATGAACATTCGCCGTCGCACCATGATCCAGACCACCGCCCTCACGGGCACCGCCGCTGTGGCCCTTGCCGCCTGCGGCGGCGATAACGGCGGGGGCGATGGGGGCACCGGGGGCTCGGACGCTGGCGGCTCGCCCGACGCCGTCATCACCTTCAACAACAGCGAGCCGCAGAACCCCCTGGTCACCACCAACTCGATCGAGATGGGCGGGATCAACATCCTGGCGAACCTCTACTCGGGGCTCTTCACCTACGACGCCGAGGGGGCACCGCAGGAGGAGATGGCCGAGTCCGTCGAGACCGAGGACAGCCAGCACTACACGATCACGATCAAGGACGGGTGGACCTTCACCAACGGAGACCCCGTCACCGCGCAGAACTTCGTCGACGCCTGGAACCATGGTGCCAACGGTGCGAACGGTCAGGTCAATTCCTACTTCTTCGAGTCCATCGAGGGGTACGCCGAGATCGCGGGCGAGGATGCCGACCCCACGGCGACGATGAGCGGACTGACGGTGGTGGACGACCTCACCTTCGAGGTCACCCTGGTCTCACCGCAGTCCGACTTCCCGATCCGTCTGGGCTACATCGCCTACTCGCCCCTGCCGAAGGCGTACTTCGATGATCCGGAGGGCTTCGGCCAGGCCCCCATCGGCAACGGCCCCTACCGCCTGGTGGAGTGGAACCAGAACCAGAACGCACTGCTGGAGGTGAATCCCGACTACACCGGTCCGCGCAAGCCGGCCAACGGGGGCCTTGACTTCGTGGTGTACCAGAACCCCGAGACGGCATACAACGACATGCTCTCCGGCAGTCTGGACGTGATCGACACCATCCCGCCCAGCGCCCGCTCCTCCTACCAGGACGAACTCGGCGACCGCGCTGTCAGCAAGCCCGCGGCCACGATCGCCTTCTTCGGCATCCACATGGAGGACCCGGACTACACCGGTGAGGCCGGCATGCTGCGTCGCCAGGCGATCTCCCGTGCGATCGACCGGGCGACGATCTGCGAGACGATCTTCAGCGGCACCACCTCGCCCTCGACCGACTTCATCTCACCGGCGGTGGCCGGGCACTCCGAATCCATTCCCGGCAACGAAGTCCTGCAGTATGACGAGGCCGAGGCCAAACGCCTGTGGGACGAGGCGGAGGCGATCCAGCCGTTCCAGGGCCCCTTCACACTCTCCTACAACGCTGACGGCAGCCATCAGGAGTGGGTCGAGGCGATCTGCAACGGTCTGAAGAACGTGCTGGGGATCGAGGCCCAGGGCAACTCCTTCCCCGACTTCAAGTCACTGCGCGAGGCGACCACCGGCCGCACCATCACGGGGGCGTTCCGCAGCAGCTGGGTGGCTGACTACCCCTCGATGTACAACTTCCTCGGCCCGCTGTACTCCAGCGCCGCGGCCGAGGGGCGGGGCTCGAACAACTGGGACTACATGAACCCCGAGTTCGACGAGATTCTGCAGGAGGGGCTCAGCGCGACCAGTGAGGAGGAGTCCCTGCGGATCGGCCAGCAGGCGCAGGAGCTGCTGCTGCGCGACCTGCCGGCGATCCCCCTGTGGTTCAACAGCGTCTCGGCGGGCTATGCGGAGACGGTGGAGAACGTAGAGTTCAACTGGGGCTCACAACCGATCTACTACCAGGTCACCAAGAAGTCCTGAACGGACCTCGGCACCGATCCCGGTGGGCGGACAGTGCGTGCACACGCCGCCCACCGGCCCCGCCCCGGGGGAGCCGGAATACCCTGTGATCGGGGCAAAACGCCCCTCAGGGCAGAACAGTGACCCAACTGTTACCCGGATTGCACACCGGTGGGCGTAGACACGTGCACACTGTCTTTCACCGTGATGATGCGAAGACGCATCCTCGGGTGCAGGAAGCTGATGCGGCACGTTCGCCCATCCAGTACAGGAGAAGCACAGAACCTCACAGGAGGCTCCCATGGCCATTTCGCGACGATCGATGATCCTCGGCACGGCCGCCACCGGCACGGCGGCGCTCACCCTCGCCGCCTGCGGCAGCGATGACGACGGCGGCAACGGCGGCGGTGGCGGTAACGGCGGCAGCGACGGCGGTTCCGGCGGCGACGCCGGCGCGGTCGTGATGATCAACGGCACCGAACCGCAGAACCCGCTGCACACCACCAACACCAACGAGGTCGGCGGCGGCAAGATCCTGCAGAACCTCTTCTCCGGCCTGGTCTACTACGACGCCGAGGGGACCCCGCAGAACGAGATGGCGGAGTCCATCGAGACCGAGGACAGCCAGAACTACACCATCACGATCGCCGACGGCTGGACCTTCACCAACGGCGACCCGGTCACGGCGCAGAACTTCGTGGACGCCTGGAACTACGGTGCCAACGGTGCGAACGGCCAGTACTCCTCGTACTTCTTCGAGTCGATCGACGGCTACGCCGACATCTCCGGGAAGGACGCCGATGCCTCCGCCACCCTCAGCGGTCTCGAGGTGGTCGACGACCGCACCTTCACCGTGAAGCTCTCCTCGCCCCAGTCGGACTTCCCGACCCGCCTGGGCTACACCGCTTACTCGCCGCTGCCCCAGGCCTTCTTCGATGACCCCGAGGCCTTCGGCGAGGAGCCGATCGGCAACGGCCCGTACAAGCTGGTGGCGTGGAACCACAACCAGAACGCCGAGCTCGAGGTGAACCCGGACTACAACGGTCCGCGCAAGCCCGAGAACGGCGGCCTGGACTTCGTCTTCTACCAGGACCAGGAGACCGCCTACAACGACCTGCTCTCCGGCGGCCTCGACGTCATCGACGCGATCCCGCCCAGCGCCCTGTCGAGCTTCGAGAGCGAGCTGGGGGAGCGGGCGGTCAACCAGCCCGCGGCGGGCAACGCGACCATCACCATCCACGTGGACGACCCCAACTTCTCCGGGGAGGCCGGGACGCTGCGCCGCAAGGCCATCTCCCGCGCCATCAACCGCCCGGAGATCTGCGAGGCGATCTACGGCGGCACCCGCACCGCCGCCACCGACTTCACCACCCCCGTGGTCAACGGCTACTCGGAGTCCATCCCCGGCAACGAGGTGCTCGAGTTCGACGAGGCCGAGGCGAAGAAGCTGTGGGACGAGGCCGAGGCCATCCAGCCCTTCGAGGGCTCCTTCAGCCTCTCCTACAACGCCGACGGCGGGCACCAGGAGTGGGTGGACGCGGTCTGCAACTCGATCCGCAACGTGCTGGGCATCGAGGCCGCCGGCAACTCCTACCCGGACTTCAAGTCCCTGCGCGACGACGTCGTCGCCCGCACCATCGAGGGCGCGTTCCGCACCGGCTGGCAGGCCGACTACCCCTCGATGTACAACTTCCTGGGCCCGCTCTACACCTCGGCCGCGGCCGACGGCAAGGGCTCCAACGACGGCGACTACAAGAACCCCGAGTTCGACGAGGCGCTGCTGGCGGGCCTGTCCGCCACGGACGAGGAGGAGTCGTACACCCTCGGCCAGAAGGCGCAGGAGATCCTGTTCCAGGACCTCCCGGCGATCCCGCTGTGGTTCAACAACGTCGCCGGCGGCTACGCCGAGACGGTGGAGAACGTCGTCTTCGGCTGGGACTCCCAGCCGATCTACCATCAGATCACCAAGCAGGCCTGATCACGCACGGGCGGGGGCACGGGCGCGCGGCCGACGGCTGCGCCCTGGGTCCCCGCCCCGTGCCGTGCCCGTCCCGTCCCCTACCCCCTTGGGAAGTGCGAGTATGACCTGGTACGTGCTGCGTCGCGTGCTGCAGATGATCCCGGTCTTCTTCGGCGCCACGCTCCTCGTGTACTTCATGGTGTTCTTCATGCCCGGCGACCCGATCGCCGCCCTGGGCGGCGACAAGCCGCTGCCGGAGGCCGCACAGATCCGTCTGCGCGAGGAGTTCAACCTCGACAAGCCGTTCCTGGTGCAGTACTTCCTGTACCTGGCCAACATCTTCCAGGGCGACCTGGGATCCACCTTCCGGGGGCAGTCGATCAGCAAGCAGCTCGCTGACGCGTTCCCCATCACCATTCGCCTGGCGATCATCGCGATCATCTTCGAGTCCGTGCTCGGCATCATCGCCGGCGTGATCTCGGGCCTGCGCAAGGGGACCTGGATCGACACCACGTTCCTGATGCTCTCCCTGCTGGTGATCGCCGTGCCCACCTTCGTGCTCGGCTTCGTCGCCCAGTTCGTGCTGGGCGTGCAGCTGCGTGTGATGCCCGTGAACGTGGGGCGCGACCCCAGTTGGGAGAACCTGCTGGTGCCCGGCATGGTGCTCGGTGCGGTGTCGTTCGCCTACGTGCTGCGACTGACCCGCACCCAGGTCGCGGAGGTCGCCTCCCAGGACCACGTGCGCACCGCCACCGCGAAGGGCCTGCCGCGCCACCGCGTGATCTCCGCCCACGTCCTGCGCAACTCGCTGATCCCGGTGATCACCTACATCGGCATCGACCTGGGCATGCTGATGGGCGGGGCGATCGTCACCGAGTCCATCTTCAACATCCCCGGCGTCGGCTTCCACCTGTGGGACGCCATCCGCGCCGGTGAGAACACCAAGGTCGTCACGATCGTGACCCTGCTGGTCACGGTGTTCGTGATCGCGAACCTGATCGTCGACATCCTGTACGCCCTTCTCGACCCGAGGATCCGCTATGTCTCGAAGTCCTGACACCCTCCCCGGGCAGGGGCATTACGTCGCACCGCTGGACGAGGTGCCTCTGCGGGCCGTCGACGCCGTCGACACCGAGGCGGAGCCCCGCTCCCTGTGGGGCGAGGCCTGGCATTCCCTGATCCGCAACCCGATCTTCATCATCGCCGGTGTGCTGATCGCCTTCATCCTGCTGGTGGCGCTGCTGCCGGGGCTGTTCACCGACAACGACCCCCGCTTCTGCGAGCTGAAGAACAGCTACGGCGGGCCGCAGTCCGGTCACCCCTTCGGCTTCGACCAGCAGGGCTGTGACGTGTACTCCCGCGTCATCTACGGCGCCCGCGCCTCGGTCAGCGTCGGTGTTCTCACCACCATCGGGGTAGTGCTGCTGGGCGGTGCGATCGGTGCGATCGCCGGCTACTTCGGCGGCTGGTTCGACGCGATCCTCTCCCGCGTCACCGACATCTTCTTCGCGATCCCGCTGGTGCTGGGCGCCATCGTGATCATGCAGCTGTTCCGCCAGCACGCCGGGGTGGTGCTGCTGGTCTCGGTGATGGTGGTGTTCGGATGGACCTCGATCGCCCGCATCGCCCGCTCCAGCGTGATGAGCGTGAAGAACGCCGAGTTCGTCACCGCCGCCACGGCGCTGGGCGCAGGCCGACTCACCAACCTCGGCAAGCACATCCTGCCCAACGCGATCGCCCCGGTGATCGTCACGGCCACCGTGAACCTGGGTGTGTACATCGTGGTGGAGGCCACCTTGTCGTTCCTCGGCGTGGGCCTGCCGGACTCCACCGTCTCCTGGGGGGTGGATATCTCCAAGGCGCAGTCGGCTCTGCGTGACCGCCCCACCCTGCTGTTCTACCCGGCCGGTGCACTGGCCATCACGGTGCTCAGCTTCATCATGATGGGCGACGCCGTGCGCGACGTCCTCGATCCGAAGGCCAAGAAGCGATGACCCGGACCAGCGAACCCACCGACACCACCGACCTGTTCACGCCGGACCGCGACCGCCGCGAGAAGGCGGGCACCCCGGCCCCGCTGCTGGACATCCGGGACCTGGACGTCACCTTCTCCACCTCTGCCGGTCCTGTGCCCGCGGTGCGCGGTGCGAACCTCACGGTGTACCCGGGGCAGACGGTCGCGATCGTCGGCGAGTCCGGTGAATATTCGCCTCGCTGGGGTCCGCTGATCGAGGGTTCGGGTGCCACGTCGCTGCCGTAGCGGTGGCGTCGTTCGGGACCACCAGTGGTGTCGTTGGGGCCGCTCTGTCTACGCTCCTTCCGCCGTGTGTATAGGGCACGCGGCGGAAGGAGCAATCTGGAATGGTACGGAAGATCAGGGCGAAGCTGGTGCTCCAGCTGCGCGCAGAAGGTCTGTCGGGGCGAGCGATTTCGTCCTCGCAGGGCATGTCCCGCAAGTCCGTGAGGGCGGTGTTCGAGGCCGCTGACGCTGCAGGGATCGGGTGGGGCGATATCGCGGACGTCGCCGATGAGCAGGTGTATGCCCGGTTGTTCCCGGGCCGGGGCGAGCACGAGAGCGTGTTCGCACAGCCGGACTGGGAACAGGTCCATCGAGAGATGGCCAGGGTCGGCGTGACGCTGAAGCTGTTGCACGGCGAGTACTTCGACGCGACCACGGCGGCTGGGGATCCGGCGATGGGGTATGACCGGTTTTGCCGCACCTACCAGCACCACGTCATGGTCACCGGTGCCGCTTCGAGAGTCGGTCACAAGGCCGGCCAGAGCGTGGAGGTCGACTGGTCCGGCCCCACGATGGAGCTGGCCGATCCGGTCACCGGCGAGGTCTCGAAGGTGTTCTTGTTCGTTGCCTGCCTGCCTTTTTCTCGTTACGCGTTCTGCTTCCCGGCGCTGGATATGCGCCAGGAGTCCTGGCTGCGAGCGCACGTAGCGATGTTCGAGGCGCTGGGCGGGACGGTCCCGAGGATCGTTCCGGACAACCTCAAGACCGGTGTGGTGAAGCACCCCCGCGAGGGCGAGATCGTCCTGAACGATGCGTATCGCGAGATGGCAGCGCATTACTCGGCGGCGGTGCTCCCGGGGAGGGTGCGGAAACCGAAAGACAAGGCGAGCGTGGAGAACACCGTCGCGCACGTCGCGACCTGGGTCATCGCCGGGCTGCGGGATCAGCGATTCACGTCCCTGCCCGAACTTGCAGCCGCCATCGGGCAGCGGATGGAGGCCTATAACGCGGAGCCGTTCCAGAAGCGGCCCGGATCCCGCGCCAGCGTGTTCGACGCGGAGGAGCGGCCGCTGCTGACGCCGCTGCCGGCGGTGCCCTACGAGATCTCGACATGGCACTACGGACGACGAGTGGGCAGGAACGGGCACGTCACGTTCGCGCGGAACTTCTACTCCGCGCCGTTCGCGCACATCGGCGCGAAGGTCGATCTGCGCATCACGGCCCGGACGCTGGAGATCTATCAGGGCAGCCAGCGACTGACCAGTCACCTGCTGCTCCCGGAGACCGCGAGCAATGAGTACCGCACCAACGACGCGGACCTACCTGCGGGCGAGCGTTTCCAGGCCTGGGACGCGCAGAGGGTGCGGGCGTGGGCAGATCGGGTCGGGCCGGCCACGGTGATCGTGATCCAGCGGATCTTCGAGTCCGTGCCGATCGTGGAACAGGGCCTGGATCCCGCGTTGGCGGTGCTACGGCTCTCTCGCCGCTTCTCCGTAGATCGGGTCGAGGCGGCCTGCGCACTCGCGCTGACGGGACGGGTCCGTTCACCGCGCTATGCGCATCTGCACCCGATCTTGGCCACCGGGCAGGACAAGGTCGCCGCCCTGCGTCCACCCCGCGAGGAACCCGCGGAAGACGGCGGATACGTCCGTGGCGCCGACTACTACGCCGGAGGTGTCCGGTGAGCGTGATCGATAACGACACGAAGCGGAAGCTGCGCGAGATGGGCGCGACCGCGCTGCTGGACGCGATCGATGCCCAGGATGAGGCTCACGTGCTGGGGATGTCGTTCCAGGAACGGCTCCAGCTGATCGTGGACGAGGCGCATTCCATCTTCAATCATGGAAAGGTCGAGGGTCTGATCCGCCGGGCGGGGCTGCGTTATCCCGGAGCGGACCTGCGGCGGCTGGATCTGGTCGAGGAACGGGGACTGAACCGGAACGTGATCGCGCAACTGGCAACCTGCTCCTTCATCCAGCGGCAACAGAACGTGGTCTTCCAGGGCTTCACCGGCTCAGGGAAGTCCTACCTCGGCTGCGCGCTGGCGAAGCAGGCCTGCCAGCACCGGCTCCGAGCCCACTACATCCGAATGCCCGACCTCGAAGAGGCCTGGGCCCTGGCAAAGGACAAGCCGCAGGGCCAGACGAAGTTCCTGCGGAAGTACTCCACGTTCTCGCTGCTGGTGATCGACGAGTGGCTGCTGGACCATCCTGACGAGGGAATGCGTTCGATGCTGCTGGAACTGCTCGAGCGCCGCTATGACACCGGCTCGACCGTGTTCTGCACCCAGTACCCGAAGAAGGACTGGCACGCCCGGCTCGGTGGAGCAGTCCACGCCGATGCGATCATGGACCGCATCGTGCACAACACAATCTGGATCGACACCGGCGACAGGAACATGCGAGAACACACCGCACTGCCCCAGTGACCCGATGCCGGCGGGAGCCAGTGGTCCCCACCGCGGCGGCTACTGGCCCCCGTCGGCACGATCGGCGGTCCCCAAGAGCAAGATTCGGTGGCTCCCACGACTACGAATACTCATCCGGCTCCGGCAAGTCCACCACCGCGATGGCGATCTCCCAGCTGCTGCCCCGCAACGGGGCCATCACCGGCGGGCAGATCGACTTCCAGGGCAAGGACATCGCCCAGGCCAGCAGCAAGCAGATCCTGGCCCTGCGCGGCAGCGAGATCGGCCTGGTGCCCCAGGACCCGATGAGCAACCTCAACCCGCTGTGGCGGGTGGGCTTCCAGATCAAGGAGACCCTGGTCGCCAACGGCATCGCCCGCGGCAAGGAGGCCGACCGCAAGGTGGTCGAGCTGCTGGCCGAGGCCGGGCTGCCCGATCCGGAGCGGCGCGCGAACCAGTTCCCCCACGAGTTCTCCGGTGGTATGCGCCAGCGTGCCCTGATCGCCATGGGCCTGGCGGCGCGCCCCTCGCTGCTGATCGCCGACGAGCCCACCAGTGCGCTGGACGTCACCGTGCAGCGACAGATCCTGGACCACCTGGACCACCTTACCGACAGCCTCGACGTGGCGGTGCTGTTGATCACCCATGACCTGGGGCTGGCCGCGGAGCGCGCCCAGCACCTAGTGGTGATGTACCGCGGTCACGTGGTGGAGTCCGGGCCGGCCCTGCAGCTGCTGCAGGACCCGCAGCACCCCTACACCCAGCGGCTGATCGCCGCGGCGCCGTCTCTGTCCAGCCGACGCCTGGTCTCCGAGCGCGAACGGGCCGCCACCCGGGAGCACGCCGAGGAGGTCGCCCACAAGCGCGATGCGCACCCGGCCAAGCACGACGACGGTGACGACATCATCGTGGTGGAGAACCTCACCCGGGTGTTCTCGATCCGTGGCGGCGCACCCTGGCAGAAGGCCACCCCGTTCACCGCGGTGGACGATGTGTCCTTCCGGCTGCGGCGCGGCACCACCACGGCGATCGTGGGGGAGTCGGGCTCGGGCAAGTCCACGGTCGCGCAGATGGTGCTGCGCCTGTTGGAGCCCACCTCGGGCCACGTGCGCTTCGATGGCCGTGACCTGGCCACCATGTCGGCCAAGGAGCAGTTCGCCCTGCGCCGCCGGGTGCAGCCGATCTTCCAGAACCCCTACGGCGCCATCGACCCCACGTACTCCATCTTCCGCACCGTCGAGGAGCCTCTGCGCCTGCACGGCATCGGCAACCGGAAGGAGCGGGTGGCGCGGGTGCGCGACCTGCTGGACAAGGTGGCGCTGCCCACCGGGGTGATGGACCGCTACCCCAACGAGCTCTCCGGTGGTCAGCGTCAGCGCGTGGCCATCGCCCGCGCCCTGGCCCTGGAGCCGGAAGTGGTGGTGTGCGACGAGGCGGTCTCCGCACTCGACGTGCTGGTGCAGGCGCAGGTGCTGGAGCTGCTCAACGACCTGCAGAGCGAACTGGGCCTGTCCTACATCTTCATCACCCACGACCTCGCCGTGGTGCGGCAGATCGCCGATGACGTGATCGTGATGGAGCAGGGCAAGGTGGTCGAGCACGCCCCCACCGAGCAGGTGTTCACCAACCCCCAGCAGGAGTACACCAAGCGCCTGCTGGACGCGATCCCCGGTCGCACCATCGAGCTGGCCGGCTCTGCCATCCTGGGTGATCTCGAGGAGGCGCACGAGGCCACCACCGACAGTGAGCCCGGCGAGGACGAGCACGATCAAGCCGCGCGCGGACCGATCGGCTCCGAGGGCGACGACCCCTACACCACAGGGGGCATCGTCTGAGGTCCTGTCCCTCGGCAGGTGTCGCGGTGCACATCGGTGCGGACGTGTCATCGGCGACCCTACGGGGACGGAAGTCCTGAGTGGCTTATACAATCGCCACGGCCCGGGGGCGTGCCGTACCCCGTGCGCCCCACCCACTTGCGACTCGAAACGAGCACCTACGCGTATGACACTTCGCCACCGCACCGACCTGCGCAACGTCGCGATCGTCGCCCACGTCGACCACGGCAAGACCACCCTGGTCGATGCCATGCTGACCCAGGGCGGCGCCTTCGGCGACCACGACAAGCACGACGAGCGGGCGATGGACTCCGGCGAGCTGGAGCGCGAGAAGGGCATCACGATCCTCGCCAAGAACACGGCGATCCGCTACACCGGCCCCTCGGCCGCGAAGGCCGGCGAGCCCGACGGCATCACCATCAACGTGATCGACACCCCCGGCCACGCCGACTTCGGCGGCGAGGTGGAGCGCGGTCTGTCGATGGTGGACGGCGTGGTGCTGCTGGTGGACGCCTCCGAGGGCCCCCTGCCGCAGACCCGCTTCGTGCTGCGCAAGGCCCTGGCCGCGAAGCTCCCCGTGATCCTGGTGGTCAACAAGGTGGACCGTCCCGATGCCCGCATCGACGAGGTGGTCAGCGAGACCACCGACCTGCTGCTGGGACTAGCCTCGGATGTCGCCGAGGAGGTCGAGGACCTCGACCTCGACTCGGTGCTGGACATGCCGGTGGTGTACGCCTCCGGCAAGGCCGGTCGTGCCTCCCTCACCAAGCCCGCCGACGGCACCCTGCCGGAGGAGACCACGGTGGAGGCGCTGTTCGCCACCATCCTGGAGTCCATCCCTGCCCCCACCTATGACGACGAGGTGCCGCTGCAGGCCCACGTCACCAACCTCGATGCCTCCCCCTTCCTGGGCCGCCTGGCGCTGCTGCGCATCAAGAGCGGCGAGCTCACCAAGGGCCAGCAGGTGGCCTGGTGCCAGTCCGACGGTGAGATCCGCCCGGTGAAGATCACCGAGCTTCTGGAGACCAAGGGCCTGACCCGCGAGCAGATGACCCGCCCCGCGCGTCCGGGCGACATCGTCGCGGTGGCCGGCATCCCGCAGATCATGATCGGTGAGACCCTCGCCGATCCCGCCGATCCGCGCCCCCTTCCGTTGATCGAGATCGACGAACCGGCGATCTCCATGACCATCGGCATCAACACCTCCCCGCTGGCCGGCAAGAACGCCAAGGGCCACAAGCTCACCGCCCGTCAGGTGAAGGACCGCCTGGCCTCGGAGCTGGTGGGCAACGTGTCCCTGCGGGTGCTGCCCACCGAGCGTCCGGATGCCTGGGAGGTGCAGGGCCGCGGCGAGCTGGCCCTGGCGATCCTGGTGGAGCAGATGCGCCGCGAGGGCTTCGAGCTGACCGTGGGCAAGCCCACCGTGCTCACCCGCCAGATCGACGGCGTGGTGCAGGAGCCCGTGGAGCGGATGACGGTGGACGTGCCCGAGGAGTACCTGGGCACCGTCACCCAGCTGATGGCCGCCCGCAAGGGCCGCATGGAGACCATGAGCAACCACGGCTCCGGCTGGGTGCGCATGGAGTTCACCGTGCCCTCCCGCGGCCTGATCGGCTTCCGCACCCGCTTCCTCACCGAGACCCGAGGCAACGGCATCGCCTCCTCCTACGCAGCCGGTTTCGCGCCGTGGATGGGCACCATCGAGTTCCGCTCCACCGGATCCCTGGTGGCGGACCGCCCCGGCGTCGTCACCCCCTACGCGATGATCAACCTGCAGGAGCGCGGCTCCTTCTTCGTCGAGCCCACGAGCGAGGTCTACGAGGGCCAGGTGGTGGGGGAGAACTCCCGCAACGAGGACATGGACGTCAACATCACCAAGGAGAAGAAGCTGACGAACATGCGTGCCGCGTCGGCCGACTCCTTCGAGAACCTGGTGCCGCCGCGCAGGCTCACCCTCGAGGAGTCCCTCGAGTTCGCCGCCGAGGACGAGTGCGTCGAGGTGACCCCGCAGATCGTGCGGATCCGCAAGGTGATCCTCAACGCCGGGGAGCGGGCCCGCGCCCGGTCCCGCTCCAAGGCGAACGCCTGAGGCACCAGCAGTGATCGGGCACCAGCAGTGACCACGACACCCGGGGAGCCGGGCCGGCAGGTGGACACCCAGTCCCTCGCCGCCCGCATGTCCCAGGTGGCGCTGGCGATCGTGATCGCGGTGCTGTCGGTGGTGCTGCTGGTGACCACCCATCGGGTGCGCCTCGCGCTCGGCGGCGTGGACCTGCCGGCGGGTCTGCTGTTCGGCACCGCGTTCCAGGTGACCGCCTGCGTGTTCCTGTACGCGGCCACCGGGTCACGGCTCCCGCTGGTGGTGCTGGGCTCCCTGTGGGGGCTGCTGGCGATGCCGTTCCTGGGCCGCGGCGTGGGCGGGGGAGTGCTGTTCCCCGCCGTGATCGGTGATCAGGTGCAGCTGTCCGGGTGGATCGTGCAGGGCATCGGGGTGCTGCTGCCGTTCGCGATGGCGCTGGTGATCACTGCGCTGCGACGTCGGCCTGGCCCGCGTCCTTCCCGCCGTTCCCGCTGAGGTCGTGCCCCTGGCCGGGGTGCGACTCGACGGTGCCCTGGCGCCGCTGCGGGGGCGGCGGCACCGGCTTGGCGGCCACCACCAGGGTGCGCGGCACCCGCACGGCGCCCCGCTTGGTCATCACCTCGACGCTGTTCTCGTCGACCTCCAGGATCGTGCCCAGGGCGTCGGTCATCGACTCCCCGTGCGGGGAGGCGGTGCGGTCGATCGCGTACCGCATGACCACGCGGCGCCCGGGCTCCAGGAACGGGGCCCATCCCGGGCGGCGGCGGTGGCCGTCGTTCATCACCACGTGCTCCTCCTGGCGGCTTCGGTCGTGATCGGCAAGCAGGCAGGTTACTGCTCGGAAGGGGCCTGTGACCACCGTTGGTGCGCTCCCGGGGGTGTTCGGCCCGTCACGCCCGGCCGCCGCGCCGCGTCCCGGTTCCCACGCCGGGCCGCCGAGGTGCGATGATGGTGCGGTACCCGTCGGAAGGAACTGCACCATGACGTACGTCATCGCCCTGCCCTGTGTCGATGTGAAGGATCGTGCGTGCGTGGACGAGTGTCCGGTGGACTGCATCTATGAGGGCAACCGGATGCTCTACATCCAGCCCGACGAGTGCGTGGACTGCGGTGCCTGTGAGCCCGTGTGCCCCGTCGAGGCGATCTTCTACGAGGACGACGTCCCGGACCAGTGGGCCGAGTACTACGACGCCAACGTCAACTTCTTCGACGATCTCGGCGCGCCCGGTGGCGCGGCCAAGATGGGCGTGATCGACAAGGACCACCCGCTGGTCGAGGCGCTCCCGCCCCAGCCCAACCCGCTGGCCTGAGCACGTGGTGACAGCACCGCACCCCCGCAGGACCCTGGCCTCGCGCCTGCCCGAGTTCCCCTGGGACAGCCTCGCCTCCGCCCGCGAGCTCGCGGCCTCCCACGCAGACGGCATCGTCGACCTCTCCGTGGGCACCCCGGTGGATCCCACCCCGGTCTCCGTGCAGCAGGCGCTCGCCGATGCGGCCGACTCCCACGGCTACCCCACGACCATCGGCACCCCCGCCCTGCGCGAGGGCATCGTCTCCTTCCTGCAGCGCCACCGCGCAGCGCCCGCAGAGCTCGACGTGCAGCACGTGCTTCCCACCATCGGCTCCAAGGAGCTGGTGGCGCACCTGCCCTTCCAGCTCGGCCTCGGCCCCGGGGATGCCGTCGCGTTCCCGCACGTGGCCTATCCCACCTACGACATCGGAGCTCGCCTGGTGGGCGCCCAGCCCCTGCCGGTGGACATGGTGCGCCTGGCTGTCGAGGGGGAGGCTGCCCTGCCCGATCCCTCGCTGGCCTCCCGGATCCGCCTGCTGTGGCTGAACTCGCCCTCGAACCCCACCGGCGCGGTGCTGGAGGCGGACCAGATCGCCGCGATCGTGCGCTGGGCCCGCGAGCGCGGCATCGTGGTCGCCTCCGACGAGTGCTACGCCCTGCTACCGTGGACCGTCGACGAGGTGCCCTCGGTGCTGGACCCCCGCGTGAACGAGGGGAGCCTCAGCGGCCTGCTGTGCGTGTACTCGCTGTCCAAGCAGTCCAACCTGGCCGGCTACCGCGCTGCCTTCGTGGCCGGTGACCCGGCTCTGGTGGGGGAGCTGCTGGCGGTGCGCAAGCAAGCCGGAATGATGATCCCCGGCCCCATCCAGGCCGCCATGGCCGCAGCCCTGGACGACGACGGCGCGGTGGCGGCTCAGCGGGAGACCTACCGAGCGCGTCGCGCACTGCTCTCCGGTGCACTGCGCGACGCCGGTGGCGAGATCCACGGATCGGACGCAGGCCTGTACCTGTGGACCACCTTCCGCGAGGACTGCGCCACGTCCGTGCGGGCACTGGCCGGTCTGGGGATCCTGGTGGCCCCGGGGATGTTCTATGGTGAAGCAGGCGGGACCTTCGTCCGAGTGGCACTGACGGCCACCGATGAGCGGATCGCCGCTGCCGCCCGGCGCCTGCAGCGCCACTGAACGATCCGACCACGCACAACGGAGAGCCCATGGATCACGCGACGACGCCCGCCCGCCTCGCCTACGACGAGAAGACCCTCGATCTGCCGCGCATCGACGCCGTGGAGGGCAATCCGGGCATCGGGATCGGGCCGCTGCGCAAGGAGACCGGCGCGGTCACCTACGACCCCGGTTTCATGAACACCGCCAACACCACCTCGGAGATCACCTACATCGACGGTGACGAGGGGATCCTGCGCTACCGCGGCTATCCGATCGAGCAGCTCGCCGAGCACTCCACCTACCTCGAGGTGGCCTACCTGCTGATCCACGGCGAGCTGCCCACCCGCGGCCAGCTCGACAACTTCTCCGCCCAGGTGGAGCGCCGCACCCTGCTGGACGAGCGCTTCCGTCGGCTGTTCGACGGCTACCCGCGCGATGCCCACCCGATGGCGGTGCTGCAGGCCGGCGTCTCCGCGCTGTCCACCTTCTACCAGGACTCCCTGGATCCCTTCGACGAGGAGCAGGTGCGGCTGTCCTCGGTGCGGCTGCTGGCCAAGATGCCCACCATGGCGGCCTACGCCCATCGCATCGCGCAGGGCCACGCGCTGCTGTACCCGGACAACCGCCTCTCCCTGATCGAGAACTTCCTGCGCCTGACCTTCGGCTTCCCGGTTGAGGAGTACATCGCCGACCCGGCCGTGGTGCGTGCCATGGAGCAGCTGCTGATCCTGCATGCGGACCACGAGCAGAACTGCTCCACCTCCGCGGTGCGCCTGGTGGGCTCGGCCCAGGCCAACCTGTTCACCTCGATCTCGGCCGGCATCGGCGCGCTGTCCGGCCCTGCGCACGGTGGCGCCAATGCCGCGGTGATGGAGATGCTCAACCTGATCCGCGACGAGGGCATCGACCCCCGCGACTACATGGAGAAGGTGAAGAACAAGGAGGACGGCATCCGGCTGATGGGCTTCGGCCACCGGGTGTACAAGAACTACGACCCCCGCGCCCGCATCGTCAAGAGCATCGCCGACACCGTGCTGGAGCGCCTGGGCGTCAACGACGAGCGCCTGGAGCTGGCGATGAAGCTCGAGGAGATCGCGCTGAACGACGACTACTTCGTCGAGCGCAAGCTGTACCCGAACGTGGACTTCTACACCGGCATCATCTACAAGGCGATGGGCTTCCCCACCCAGATGTTCACGGTGCTGTTCGCGATCGGTCGCCTGCCGGGCTGGATCGCGCAGTGGCAGGAGATGATCCACGACCCGGACACCAAGATCGGCCGCCCGCGCCAGATCTACACCGGCCACCCCGAGCGCCCGTACCAGGCGATGGAGGAGCGCACCGGCACCAGCGAGCTGCGCCTGGCGGAGCTCAAGGCCGAGATCGACAAGCGGGGCTGAAGCCGGTCCGATCGGCTGGACGGGCCCACACGCCCCGATGCAGAGGCCCGGAGTGCTCGCAAAAGCTCGAGACGGTGTCGAGACCGTGAACGGTTGAAGAACATCACGTTGACGCGCGGTCCTCGCCCCCCCTCCTGGTAGCTTCATCCCACGTCGGGTGACCGGCTTGTGGATCCAACAGGACAAAGGGGTTTGTTGTGATGTCTGTACCAAAGATTTCGATGATTCGGCGTGCTGTCGCTTCGCTTTTCGCCACATCTCTTATTGCATGTGGCGCTGTGACAGCCGCCGAGGCTGTGGTCGTCACCAAGTATCCTTGTGGGGGGACTTGGCGTTACGAGTCGAGTGTGCCGCGAGACATCCTGGTGTTCTCAAGCTATTTCAATTCGCGAACCGTTCACCGGGCGTCGGTGATTAATGGCAATGGCGTCTACAAGGAGTCGGGCTGGAAGAATTCCGGGGTCAATGCTGACGCCAGCGTCATGGGCACAGATAAAGTTGATGAAGCCTACTATGCGAACAAGAACCCCGAGAGATACTGCAAGTAGATTGACAGATTGAGTATTCGTAGTCGTGGGAGCCACCGAATCTTGCTCTTGGGGACCGCCGATCGTGCCGACGGGGGCCAGTAGCCGCCGCGGTGGGGACCACTGGCTCCCGCCGGCATCGGGTCACTGGGGCAGTGCGGTGTGTTCTCGCATGTTCCTGTCGCCGGTGTCGATCCAGATTGTGTTGTGCACGATGCGGTCCATGATCGCATCGGCGTGGACTGCTCCACCGAGCCGGGCGTGCCAGTCCTTCTTCGGGTACTGGGTGCAGAACACGGTCGAGCCGGTGTCATAGCGGCGCTCGAGCAGTTCCAGCAGCATCGAACGCATTCCCTCGTCAGGATGGTCCAGCAGCCACTCGTCGATCACCAGCAGCGAGAACGTGGAGTACTTCCGCAGGAACTTCGTCTGGCCCTGCGGCTTGTCCTTTGCCAGGGCCCAGGCCTCTTCGAGGTCGGGCATTCGGATGTAGTGGGCTCGGAGCCGGTGCTGGCAGGCCTGCTTCGCCAGCGCGCAGCCGAGGTAGGACTTCCCTGAGCCGGTGAAGCCCTGGAAGACCACGTTCTGTTGCCGCTGGATGAAGGAGCAGGTTGCCAGTTGCGCGATCACGTTCCGGTTCAGTCCCCGTTCCTCGACCAGATCCAGCCGCCGCAGGTCCGCTCCGGGATAACGCAGCCCCGCCCGGCGGATCAGACCCTCGACCTTTCCATGATTGAAGATGGAATGCGCCTCGTCCACGATCAGCTGGAGCCGTTCCTGGAACGACATCCCCAGCACGTGAGCCTCATCCTGGGCATCGATCGCGTCCAGCAGCGCGGTCGCGCCCATCTCGCGCAGCTTCCGCTTCGTGTCGTTATCGATCACGCTCACCGGACACCTCCGGCGTAGTAGTCGGCGCCACGGACGTATCCGCCGTCTTCCGCGGGTTCCTCGCGGGGTGGACGCAGGGCGGCGACCTTGTCCTGCCCGGTGGCCAAGATCGGGTGCAGATGCGCATAGCGCGGTGAACGGACCCGTCCCGTCAGCGCGAGTGCGCAGGCCGCCTCGACCCGATCTACGGAGAAGCGGCGAGAGAGCCGTAGCACCGCCAACGCGGGATCCAGGCCCTGTTCCACGATCGGCACGGACTCGAAGATCCGCTGGATCACGATCACCGTGGCCGGCCCGACCCGATCTGCCCACGCCCGCACCCTCTGCGCGTCCCAGGCCTGGAAACGCTCGCCCGCAGGTAGGTCCGCGTCGTTGGTGCGGTACTCATTGCTCGCGGTCTCCGGGAGCAGCAGGTGACTGGTCAGTCGCTGGCTGCCCTGATAGATCTCCAGCGTCCGGGCCGTGATGCGCAGATCGACCTTCGCGCCGATGTGCGCGAACGGCGCGGAGTAGAAGTTCCGCGCGAACGTGACGTGCCCGTTCCTGCCCACTCGTCGTCCGTAGTGCCATGTCGAGATCTCGTAGGGCACCGCCGGCAGCGGCGTCAGCAGCGGCCGCTCCTCCGCGTCGAACACGCTGGCGCGGGATCCGGGCCGCTTCTGGAACGGCTCCGCGTTATAGGCCTCCATCCGCTGCCCGATGGCGGCTGCAAGTTCGGGCAGGGACGTGAATCGCTGATCCCGCAGCCCGGCGATGACCCAGGTCGCGACGTGCGCGACGGTGTTCTCCACGCTCGCCTTGTCTTTCGGTTTCCGCACCCTCCCCGGGAGCACCGCCGCCGAGTAATGCGCTGCCATCTCGCGATACGCATCGTTCAGGACGATCTCGCCCTCGCGGGGGTGCTTCACCACACCGGTCTTGAGGTTGTCCGGAACGATCCTCGGGACCGTCCCGCCCAGCGCCTCGAACATCGCTACGTGCGCTCGCAGCCAGGACTCCTGGCGCATATCCAGCGCCGGGAAGCAGAACGCGTAACGAGAAAAAGGCAGGCAGGCAACGAACAAGAACACCTTCGAGACCTCGCCGGTGACCGGATCGGCCAGCTCCATCGTGGGGCCGGACCAGTCGACCTCCACGCTCTGGCCGGCCTTGTGACCGACTCTCGAAGCGGCACCGGTGACCATGACGTGGTGCTGGTAGGTGCGGCAAAACCGGTCATACCCCATCGCCGGATCCCCAGCCGCCGTGGTCGCGTCGAAGTACTCGCCGTGCAACAGCTTCAGCGTCACGCCGACCCTGGCCATCTCTCGATGGACCTGTTCCCAGTCCGGCTGTGCGAACACGCTCTCGTGCTCGCCCCGGCCCGGGAACAACCGGGCATACACCTGCTCATCGGCGACGTCCGCGATATCGCCCCACCCGATCCCTGCAGCGTCAGCGGCCTCGAACACCGCCCTCACGGACTTGCGGGACATGCCCTGCGAGGACGAAATCGCTCGCCCCGACAGACCTTCTGCGCGCAGCTGGAGCACCAGCTTCGCCCTGATCTTCCGTACCATTCCAGATTGCTCCTTCCGCCGCGTGCCCTATACACACGGCGGAAGGAGCGTAGACAGAGCGGCCCCAACGACACCACTGGTGGTCCCGAACGACGCCACCGCTACGGCAGCGACGTGGCACCCGAACCCTCGATCAGCGGACCCCAGCGAGGCGAATATTCACAGATCGTTATGGTGCATAACCTCGCGAGCCGAGCCAGCCGGGTCAACGTGAAGACCAGGCTGGCTCGGTTCACCTCGCGATGGCGCTGCGACCTGCTCGTCGTCGGTGTGGTGCTTCTGATGAGCATCACCTCGGTGCTCACAGGCCTTGTCTCAACTGTTGAAACGGACTCGACTTTTCCCCGAGGTGCTCAGCTGACGCTCATCATCCGGGGCGCACCACCGGGAGTCACACCGGAAACGCTCACTGAGGAGTTCCGTGAGCTGCGGCCCCAGTTCGTTGAGAGCTCCCTGCACGGAGAGATCATTCACGCGCCGTTGGAGACGGAATCCGGATCAGAGCTCACCTGGCAGCTTCCCCTGGGCCGCAGCACAACGCTTTCCGCGGGCACGTACCCCGATTCCGCCACTGGCGTGATGACCCTGCAGGGAGACATCGCAGAGATGGCGCAAGTGGTGCGCAGCCTCAACGAGCAAGGGTATGAGACCATCGCGACCATCCGTACCACTGCGACTGACCTTCCGCCGTGGATGGCGCCACCTCTTGGGCCGATCACCTTTCTCGCCTTCCTCTGTGCCGTCGGTTCGACAACTCTGCTGCACCTGAACCGGCGAGTTGCAGCAGCCGCGATCGATCAGACCTTGGGGCGCCGCCGCCTTGCGGCTCGAGGGCGCGATGGACTCGCCCTGGTCTGCTGGGCTTTGGCAACGACGATGGTGGTCGGAGCGGTTGCCATAGCAGCAGTGGGATTCTTCTCCCCTTCAGCGCTTCGCGCCACAGGTTTCGTTCCTCTGCTGATTGCCACGCTGCTTCTGCAGTGGGGCGGAATCGTGAGCGCCATGGCGGCGGCAGTCGTTGTCAGCGAGGTCACGGCTGCGCCGCTGCTGGAACGGTTGCACTCCGTGGCTTCACAGCAGACGATCATCGCCGCTTCCGCAGCGGCGCTGGCACTGTTCACTGGAACTGCCCTGGTGATTACTCCGGTGATGGTGAACGTCGTTGACCAGTTGCGCTCCTCGGCGCGGGTCGGCGAGCAGTGGGAGAACGTCCCGGACGTCACCTCGGTGAGCCTGTTCGCTCTGGCCGAGCCAGAACTGCAGGCATCCGCTCCCAGTGTCCGTCAGCTTGTCCTCGAGAGCTCACTGGCCGGAACCGCTGTGCTCAACGATCCTGACGATGAGTGCGAGATGGCTGCCGCAGGCCTCGGCGGCGACTGTGTTCTGCACCTCAATGACACTTTCTTCTCGCTGTCCGGCCAGAAACCGGAGCAGTTCGGACTGCCTGAAGTTGCTCAATCAGAGCTGATCGTTGCCATTCCGCGATCCCGGGCGATGGACAGCGATCAGATCACGCACACCGCACAGGAATGGGCTGGCTTCGAGTCTCGCGCCGACTGTGAAGTCACTGGTGATGGGTGCACGGATATCCCCGCACCTCCGACTGTTCGGGTCGTGACCTATGAGGATGGGTTCACTCTGGAGTCATTCACGGCGAACTCAAGTTTGCATGGTGGTCCTGCCGAGTATTCGAATCCGGTTCTGTACTACTACTCATTGAGTTCGCCCTGGTTGTCGACCGTGAATACCATCGGTGCCATTTCTGGTGGAGGGATATCCTTCATGCAGAGTGCCGAGGTCGTGCGTGAGCAATGGGGCAGTGCAGGGCTGCGCGACCTCGTGGCAGACGTAACTTCCTCACGGGAATCGGCATTGGTGGCCGCCCAAAGGCTGCGGAACGAAGCGCTGGTGAACGGCACACGAGTTCTGATCGCTCTCGCCGTGTCGGTCGTCTCCGTCGTGCTGCTGGCAGCGGCTGAGTGCCGCCGCCAGCACGATCGCCTGCTGGCAGCATTCGTGCTGGGCCGCAGGTGGTTGTCCCGGCACTGGCGATTCCTCAGCCTGGCTGGAGCATCCCTGGCGACCGGGCTGGGAATGGCGGTGACACTGCGTGGGACTGATCGAGGCAGCGACTGGGTGCTGTGGGCGATCTGTCTAGGAGTGCTGATGACCCTCGCTGCTTTCACGGTGTCCTGGTTCGATCGCAGGATCTGCGGCGATTCGGTCAAGGAGAGATGAGATGGCTGATAAGACGATGGCTCTCACAGCTGAGAACCTGTCCAAGAGCTTCGGCAGCCGCGGCCTCTGGGAGGGATTCAGCCACCGCTTCGACGCCGGCAGTCTCACCACCCTTTCCGGTCCGAGCGGATGCGGCAAGACCACCCTGCTGAACTGCCTCAGTCTGCTGGAACGGGTGGATCAAGGTCGGCTCCTGCTGGGCGAGGAGGTGATCTCCCCGTCCATGCGTCGGCGGCTGTACCGCACGACCTTCGGGTTCCTGTTCCAGAACAGGGGACTGGTGGAGCAGGACACCGTGGAGCGGAACCTCAGGCTGTCGCCGCAGCTCAGCGGAATCCCCCGCAAGGAGGCCGCCCGTCGAATCGACGAGGCCCTGGAGCAGGTTGGTGTGCTCACGCAGAAGAACGACCCCGTCTTCCAGCTCAGTGGCGGTGAGTACCAGCGTGTGGCTTTCGCTCGGCTCATCGTCCACGGGGCGCGGGTCGTATTTGCCGATGAGCCCACGGCCTCGCTCGATGACGGCAACGCCCGGAGGGTCATCGAACTGCTGCGCGAGCATGCGGACGGCGGCGGCATCGTCATCTGCGCGACTCACGACGCGGCAGTGCTCGCGGCCGCTGACGGGACAGTCGACGTCTCGTCGTTCGCGACCCAGGGCACTGCTCGCTGAGACCCCTCGCAGACCCCGGGATGTGAGGGGTCTCACGTGAGGTACGTCGCAGGTCGGGGGCCATTTTCCGGGACCTTCCGCCTGAGGGTCGTCAGGACCTGGCCTTATGGTGGTGTCAACCCAGGAGGGTCGTGCCGACCGGCCTTCCGGCACCTTCGAGGAGGATCAGATGACGTCCGCCACCACCGAACGCCCCACCGACGCGCTCGCAGGAGGTGACGCGTGGGAGGGCTTCGCCCCGGGTCCCTGGCAGGAGTCTATCGATCTGCGCGACTTCATCCTGCGCAACTACACCCCGTACGACGGTGACGCCTCGTTCCTGGCCGGTCCCACCGAGAAGACCCTGAAGGTCTGGGACCACCTGGAGAAGAACTACCTGGCCGAGGAGCGGCGCCGTCGCGTCTACGACGTCGACACCAAGACCCCCGCCGACATCGATGCCTTCCCGGCCGGCTACATCTGCCCGGAGGACGACGTGATCGTCGGCCTGCAGACCGACGTCCCGCTCAAGCGCGCCATGATGCCCAACGGCGGCTGGCGCATGGTCGAGACCGCGATCAAGGAGGCCGGCAAGGAGCCCGACCCCGAGATCAAGAAGGTCTTCACCAAGTACCGCAAGACCCACAACGAGGGCGTCTTCGACATCTACACCCCGCGCATCCGCGCGGCCCGCTCTAGCCACATCATCACCGGCCTGCCGGACGCCTACGGCCGTGGCCGCATCATCGGCGACTACCGTCGTCTCGCCCTGTACGGGGCGGACTTCCTGATCGCCGAGAAGATGGCCGCCAAGGACGCCGTGGCGGACCAGCCCTTCAGCGAGCACTGGGCCCGGTACCGCGAGGAGCACTCCGAGCAGATCAAGGCCCTCAAGAAGCTCGTCACCCTGGGCGAGATCTACGGCCTGGACCTCAAGCGCCCCGCCGCCACCGCCCAGGAAGCGGTGCAGTGGACCTACATGGCCTACCTCGCCTCCGTGAAGAGTCAGGACGGCGCTGCGATGTCCATCGGCCGCCTCTCCGCGTTCCTGGACATCTACTTCGAGCGCGACCTCAAGGCCGGCAAGATCACCGAGTCCGACGCCCAGGAGATCATCGACGCGCTGGTGATCAAGCTGCGCATCGTACGGTTCCTGCGCACCATCGACTACGACCAGATCTTCTCCGGCGACCCGTACTGGGCCACCTGGTCCGATGCGGGCATGACCGAGGACGGCCGCTCGCAGGTCACCAAGACCTCGTTCCGCCTGCTGCAGACCCTGCGCAACCTGGGCCCGGCCCCGGAGCCGAACATCACCGTGTTCTGGGATCCGAAGCTGCCCGAGGGCTACAAGGAGTTCTGCTCCGCGATCTCCATCGAGACCTCGTCGATCCAGTACGAGTCCGATGAGCAGATCCGTGACCGCTGGGGCGACGACGCGGCGATCGCCTGCTGCGTCTCCCCGATGAAGGTCGGCAAGCAGATGCAGTTCTTCGGGGCCCGCGTCAACGCCGGCAAGGCGCTGCTGTACGCCATCAACGGCGGCCGCGACGAGATCAGTGGCAAGCAGGTCACCAAGGAGGGCGAGTTCACGCCCGTCCAGGGCGACGGCCCGCTGGACTTCGACGACGTGTGGGAGAAGTACGAGCACATGCTCGACTGGGTGGTCGGCACCTACGTCGAGGCGCTCAACATCATCCACTACAGCCACGACAAGTACGCCTACGAGTCGATCGAGATGGCGCTGCACGACAGCGAGATCGTGCGCACCATGGGCTGCGGCATCGCAGGCCTGTCGATCGTGGCGGACTCCCTGTCGGCCATCAAGCACGCCACCGTCACCCCGGTTCGTGACGAGACCGGCCTGATCGTGGACTACATCACCGAGGGCGAGTTCCCCCGCTACGGCAACGACGATGATCGCGCCGACGACATCGCCGCGACGATCGTGCACACGGTGATGCAGAAGATCAAGGAGATCCCGATGTACCGGGATGCCATCCCGACGCAGTCGGTCCTGACCATCACCTCGAACGTGGTGTACGGCAAGGCCACCGGCTCCTTCCCCTCCGGCCACCAGAAGGGCACCCCCTTCTCCCCGGGTGCGAACCCGGAGAACGGCGCGGACTCCCACGGGATGGTCGCCTCGATGCTGTCGGTCGGCAAGCTCGACTACAACGACGCGCTCGACGGCATCTCGCTCACCAACACCATCACCCCGCAGGGTCTGGGACGCACCAAGGACGAGCAGGTCAAGAACCTGGTCGGCATCCTGGACGCCGGCTTCGTGATGGACGACGACTGCACCCTGACCAACTGATCACCGATCACCACCTGTCGTACTCAACCTGAGGAGATACCGATGTCCGCCAAGACCTACGCCGAGCGCCTCGAGTCCATGAAGGCCAACCGGTCCGCCAACAACATGGAGGCTGGCCTGTTCCACGCCAACATCAACGTCCTGAACAAGGACACCCTGGTGGACGCGATGGAGCACCCGGAGAACTACCCGAACCTCACGGTCCGCGTCTCCGGCTACGCGGTGAACTTCGTGAAGCTCACCCGTGAGCAGCAGCTGGACGTGCTGGACCGCACGTTCCACCAGAGCGCCTGACGCTCAGACCATCGGCGGCGCCGGGCGGGATCCCCGTCCGGCGCCGCCTGCACGACGCGCACTGGACTGCACGACGAGCACTGACCGGCGGACGACGCGTTCGACCGGAGGAGAAGGGACGGGCCTGATGGGCGAGAGCATCGACCTGCGACTGGGCACCCCGATCGAGAACCGGCGCACAGGCGCGGGTATCGAAGGCATGGCCGAGGTGGAGCTGGAGCGCTCCCAGCGGCTGGCCGCGATCCGTGAGGGCAAGCTGGCCTCCATCCACTCCTGGGAGCTGGTGACCGCGGTCGACGGGCCCGGCACCCGGTTGACCGTCTTCTTCTCCGGCTGCCCACTGCGCTGCGTGTACTGCCACAACCCCGACACGATGGAGATGCGCCGCGGACAGGACGTCCAGCTCGACGAGCTGGTGCGCCGCATCAAGCGCTACCGGCGCGTGTTCGCCTCCTCCGGTGGAGGGATCACCCTGTCCGGCGGGGAGGTGCTGATGCAGCCCGCCTTCGCCCGCAACGTGCTCGCGGCGGCGAAGGCCATGGGCGTGCACACCGCGATCGACACCTCCGGCTACCTCGGGGCCGTCGCCGACGACAGCTTCCTGGACAACGTGGACCTGGTGCTGCTGGACGTCAAGAGCGGCACCGAGGAGTCGTACAAGGCGCTCACCGGCCGCCCCCTGCAGCCCACCCTGGACTTCGGCAACCGCCTGGCCGCTCGCGGCACGAAGATCTGGATCCGCTTCGTGGTGGTCCCCGGCTGGACCGACTCCGAGGAGAACGTCGAGGCGATCGCCGAGAACATCGCCCCGTGGAAGCACGTGGTGGAGCGGGTGGAGGTGCTGCCCTTCCACAACATGGGGCAGGACAAGTGGGACGCGCTGGGCCTGGAGTACAAGCTGCGCGATGCCCAACCGCCCTCGAAGGAGACGGTGGAGCGGGTGCGCGAGCAGTTCCGCTCCCGCGGCTTCCTCACGTACTGAGGGCCCGGCCCCAGCCAGCTGTGCTCCGCGTCAGCCCGCGCTGACCAGCACCACGACCCGGTCGGGATCCCCGGCGTCGCCAGCAGTGGAGTCGTCTCCGGCACCGGGGCCGGTGCCGGGGCCCACAGTGCTCCAGGTGTCGGCGTCCTCGCCATGCGCGGAGCGGTCCCACACGCCTCCGGCGTAGCTGACCTGCACCACACCGTCCTCCGCCGCGCGGGCCACGGCCCAGTTCGCGATGGCCCAGCCCAGGGCCTCGTCACCGCCCACGTCGATCGCCAGTGCTGTCGCCCCCGCCCCCTCAGGCACGGCAGGCGCCACGGAGGCGGCACTCTCCAGGCTGGAGGTGACGCGACCTGCCTCGGTGAGCCGCGGGAACTGCCGCGCCAGCTCGGAGCGCACCCCCTCGGGCGAGAAGGTTCCACTGGCCGGTGCCAGGGTGCACACCAGGTTCGCCCCGCTCTGCCCGGTCAGGGCCGAGGCGTACAGCCGGCCCTCCGTCTCGTGGTCGCGGTACGCCTCGGGGAACCCGCTGCGCTGCACCTGCTGCGCCACGTCGTTGATGTCCGCAGACGCGTAGCCGTCGATCGTCACCAGCACGTCGTAGAACGCGTTGCTGGAGTACACCGGGTCCATGATCTGCTCCACGGTGCCCCAGCCCTGCGAGGGCCGCTGCTGGAACAGACCCACCGAGTCCCGGTCCCCGTAGTCGATGTTTAGCAGCTGCGACTCCTGGTAGGCGGTGGCCAGGGCGATCGAGGCCGCACGCGGCGGCAGTCCCCGGTCCACGGCGACGGCGCTGATCAGGGCGGCATTGGCAACCCGATCCACCGTGTAGCGGTGGCTGGTGCCCAGGCCCCGCGCGGTGCAGGTGCCCTCGTTCAGCGGTGACCCGTACCTCTGCAGGGCCAGGTACGAGCCGCCCGCGATACCGGCGAAGAGAAGCACCATCACCAGCGGCAGCACGAGGTGCCTGACCGCACTGCGACCGCGACCGGTGCTGCCGCGTCGACCGGAGCGGCGGCGGCCCGAACCGCCCTGCCGTCGGGCCCTGCCCGCCACGTCAGTTCGCGTGCAGGGCGGAGTTGAGCTCGACCGTCTGCCCCTCGCGGGCCACGGCCTCCACCGCACCGGTCAGGGAGTTGCGGCGGAACAGGAGGTTCGGCACCCCGGAGAGCTCGCGCGCCTTGACCACGTGGGGCTCGTCGGCGGTGTCGCCGCCTTGTGCCGAGCCCTTCTCGCCCACCAGCACCACCTTGGTTCCGGCGGTGACGTACAGGCCGGCCTCGATCACACAGTCGTCGCCGAGCGCGATGCCCACACCGGCCTCCGCGCCCACCAGGGAGCGCTTGCCGATGCGCACCCGCTGGGTGCCGCCGCCGGACAGGGTGCCCATGGTGGAGGCACCGCCGCCCACGTCGGAGCCGTCCTCCACCACGACACCCTGGGAGATGCGGCCCTCGATCATGGAGGTGCCCAGCGTGCCAGCGTTGAAGTTCACGAAGCCCTCGTGCATCACGGTGGTGCCGTCGGCCAGGTGGGCGCCCAGGCGCACGCGGTCCGCATCGCCGATGCGCACGCCGGTGGGGACCACGTAGTCCACCATGCGGGGGAACTTGTCCACCGAGTACACGGTGGGGGTGCGGCCGGCGGCGATCAGCCGCAGGCGGGTCTCCTCGAAGCCGGCCACCGCACAGGGGCCCTCGGAGGTCCACACCACGTTGGTGAGCACCCCGAAAACGCCGTCGAGGTTCTGCACGTTGGGCTCGATCACGCGATGGGAGAGCAGGTGCAGGCGCAGGTAGGCGTCGGCGGTGTCGGCCGGCGCGGCGGCCAGTTCGATCGCGCGCACCACGACCTTGCGGCGGGTGCCGCGCACCTCGTCGGCATGAGCCGCGGCGGAGAGCTGCGCATGCAGCGGATGGGACTCCGGATCGTGGGGGGCCTCGCCCAGCTGGGGGGAGGGGTACCAGGTATCCAGCGTGGTTCCGTCGGCCGCGAGGGTGGCCAGGCCGATCCCCCAGGCATGGGACGGGGCGGCGTGGGCGGGAGCGGTCTCCGCGGTGGTGTCGGCGTCGTTCGTGCTGGTTGCTGCGGTCTCAGGCGTGGTCATGCCGCGATTCTACGGGCGGGGCCTGACGGTCGGCCGACGGGGCCGCTGCGACGCACCACCGGGGCCTACCGAGGATGCACACGCGGAAGCGCGACGGTGCGGACTGGCCGTGGGGAAACGCGAGGTTCCTCCCCGGAGCTGTTCCATCCCCAGATCGGCCGCCGGGCTTCGTTTGTCATACCCCGCTCATACAGTGGTGTGCAGATGGAAAGACCAGGTCAGCAGCGATGAAGGCAACGATGATCCGTGAGTGCAGGGAAGGAGGTGGGAGAGATGCCGTCATACAGCTTCGGTCCGGGCGGGCTTGTCGAGGAGCCTCGTCGCGTGCCCCGCCGCGCTCCTGTCACCATCGGCGGCCCGCCCCCATCGCCTCCCAGGTCCACGGTGCGGGCGCGTACCCCGCTCACGGAGGAGACCGTCGCCGAACGGGCTGGAGTCGACGCCGACACCCCGCAGGGTGATGCGGCCGTGCGTTTGCTCGCGCTCCAGCGTCACCAGTCCGCTGAGCACGCCCGCCTGCTGCGTGAACTCGCACCACTATGGGTGGCACCCGAGGACGGTGAGTCCGCCCCGGATGACCGTGAGGAAGCAGACCTCGTGGTCGCGGTCGCCCTGCGCACCACCACAGTGCGGGCCGGGACCCTGCTGCGCGACGCCCATCTGGCCGTCGACGAGCTACCGCGCCTGTTCGCGCGCCTGGAGGCCGGGGACCTGCCGGTGGAGTGGCATCAGCGGATCCTCCGCTCGGTGCGGGAACTGACCCCGGCGCAGCGTTTCGAGCTCGATACTCGCGTGGCGGCGTGGGACCTCGCCTCGATCCCCGTCCAGCGCTTCCGTCGTGAGCTGCGGCTGCTGATCGCCTGGCTCCACCAGGCCGGGCAGAACGCGCCACGCCCGGAGGACCTGCGCGACGTCGCCCTCGAGGGCTCCCCGGTGGATGACGGCACCGCGACCCTGCGGATCACCGGCCCGGTGCCCGAGATCCTCTCCTTGGCACGTCGGCTCGATGAGAGTGCCCGCGCGGTGCAGGACCAGCAGCGCCGCGCCCTTGCCGACGGTGCCCCGATTCCCTTCGACCCCGACGGCGCCGCTGCCCTGAGCGGCTCGCCCCTCACCCTGGCTGCCCTGCGCTACGCGATCCTCACCGGCTCCGTACTGGAGACCGGCGGCATCGAGGTTCCCACCGAGCGCTTCCGCCTGAACGTGACCGTGCCGGTGATGACCCTGATGGGGTTCTCCGACGCTCCCGGGGTGGTGGACGGCACCGTCCCTGTCCCCGCCTCGATGGCCCGCATGATCGCCGCACGCGAGCCGTTCTGGTACCGGGTGCTCACCGACCCGGTCACCGGCACCTTCATCCCCGCCGCGGCCAGCAGCTATCGGCCACCCACCGCGATGCTCGAGCACCTGCGCATGGAGAACCCGGTATGCGCGGTCCCCGGGTGCACCCGCGCCAGCACCAGCCGCGCCGAGGCCGACCACATCCAGGAGTACGACCACACCGACCCCGCCTCCGGCGGCCCGACCTGCGTGAGCAACCTCCACCTGCTGTGCTTCACCCACCACCGATTGAAGACCCGCGGGATGATCGACCCGGTACGCGGACCCGACGGCACCACCCGCTGGAACATCGGCACCGAACGAGATAGTCGTTCTCGAAGCCCCGGCAGCCATCGACCTCGCGCCACCGCGAGCATCCCCGCGAACCGTGATCTCGCCACGCCCACCCTGGCCTCGGCACTGCTGGACGCCTGGGAACAGCACCACTGGGAACAAGAGATCAAGGCACTCATGCGCAACGGCGCCTTCGACGAACCCGACCAGCTCGACCACGAGGACTACCTGCGCCGCACCGCACCGCCGCCGTTCTGATCTGCGCTGCCGTTCTGACGGAGGACAGGAGTGGAACGGGGGGGAGTGGCGCTCCGTCAACCGGCGCGCGGCGGGGAGCCCGGATCGTCGACGGGATCGGTCGGCTCATCCTCGGTGAAGCCGTCCTCCAGCAGCGGGCCGAACCACTGCAGGGACTGGGTGCGACGGATGATCGTCTCCAGCTGTCGGGATCGCCGGTAGAACAGCAGCACGCCCACACCGAACGCGATCACCCCTGCCACGAAGGCGATGATGCCGGGCACGGTGAGGTCCTGGTCACCGCGCAGCATCAACGAGATCAATGCGAGCGCTGCACCGGCCACCATGGTCAGCACCCCCACGCCGATCAGCGCCGCCGGGCCCAGCGAGCCCAGCACGGCAGGGCCCACCGACTGGGCCTGCAGACTGCGACGAAGGGGGATCCCGCGGCCCAGCTGCCCCGGCCGGGACACCGCCCAGGAGAGCATCGCGCTGTCCCGGCGCCGGGTAGCGACAGCACCGATGACGGCAGCACCCACCAGGCAGCAGACGAGCCCCACGGCGAGCTCCGGCACCCATGCCGGGGTGGCATCCAGGTTCCGCAGGTCAGAGGCCTCGAGCAGCAGCACGATCGCGACGAAGCTGGCCAGTGCCCCCGCCAGCAGCACCGCCTCCAGCACGCGCAGTGGGGTCTGCCGGGCGGCCCGCTCGGCTGCAGCGGCCTCCTCCACCTCACCGGGCACGGGGTCAGCGCCTTCCTCGAGCACCACGCGGCGCTCATCGGCCAGCCGCTCCACGAACTCATCGGGATCATCCACGGCCCGCAACGATGGCGCATACCGGGCCCGCTGCGCCGGCGAGAGCCATGCCGTCAGCACCGTCGCATCGGCCAGGGCACGCTCCTCGGGCAGCAGATCCGCCCGCACCAGCTCCCGCACCCGCGCCGCCTGTCGCGGCGAGAAACGGGCAAGGCCCTCCAGGGCAGGATGCTGCTGATGCCGCTGCTGATGCCGACCGCGGTTCACGAGAACCACTCCCACGGCGGCCCGGCCTGCAGCAGCAGGAAGAACATCACCGACACCGCCACCAGGGCGATCAGCGCCGCGGGGATAGGCCGACGCACCGCGAAGGCGGCCAGCTTCTCGATCAAGCCGCGACCGTCCTCGTGCCGCAGGCGCCACTGCTCACCCAGCAGGCCCTTGCGTTCCGCCCAGCGCTCGAACGGCACCGTCAGGTACGGCACTACCGCGCTGCCCAGTCCCAGCAGGATCCGGCCCAGGCCCCAGCGCTGATCCACCCCGATCAGCACCGTCGTCACGCAGTACGCCAGGAACACGAAACCGTGGATCCCGCCGCCGATGCGCACGGCCAGATCGCCCGTCTCACCCAGGCGCAGCCCGTACTTCATGATCATCCCGGCGATCAGCATCGTCCAGGTGATCACCTCGGCGATGGCGACGACACGGTACAGGCGGGGAGGGTTCCACATGCGGGACATGATCCCAGACCCTCACGTCACCGCGCACCCTGGCCCGCCCCCGCGAGCACCCAGAACCGCCCCGACCCTGAACGCCCGGATCCGGGGAGGCGAGATACTGAACGGATGAGCCCTGCGCATCACCCCGCCCACGACCACGCCCGCACCGTGGCCGTGATCGGCGCCGGACCTCGCGGGACGGCCGTCGTCGAACGCCTGGTGGCAGCCTCGAACGATCCGCGCTGGCAGGGCGCAGGTCCCCTCGTCGTGCACCTGATCGACCCGCACGTGGGCCAGGGCGGCTCCGTGTGGCGGCACGACCAGTCCGAGGTGCTGCTGATGAACACCACCACCTGCCAGACCACGATGTACCCCGACGACTCCTGCCACGGTGTCCTGCCCGCCCCTCGGCAGGAGACCCTCGCCGACCATCTCGCCGCCGAGGGCCTGGGCCCGGCCGACTTCGCCTCCCGCGCCGCCCACGGCCGCTACCTCGCCCGCGTGCTCGAGAGGGCCGAGGCCGACGCCGACCCGGCCCGCCTGCGGATCGTCCGTCACCGCGCCGAGGCGGTCGACGTCACGGGCCCCGCCGACGGGCCTCAGCGGGTGCGGCTCGACGACGGACGGGTGCTCACCGCCGACGCCGTGGCCCTGGCGCTCGGGCACCTCGCCACCGCCCCCGGCCCGCGCTCCCTGCAGTACGCCGAGGCCGCCCGCCGCCACGACCTGCTGCACGTGGGTCCCGCCAACCCCCTGGACGTGGACTACAGCTCCCTGCTGGGCCGCGAGGCCGTGGCCGTCCAGGGCATGGGACTGAACTTCTACGACGCCATCGGCATGCTCACCCACGTCGCCGGCGGGCGCTTCGAGGAGGTCACAGGGTCGGACGCCCCGCCGTCGGGCCTGCGCTACGTGCCAGGGGGCCGGGAGCCGCTGCTGGTGGTGGGCTCCCGCTCCGGGATGGTGTACCGCCCCAAGCCCGACCTCAGCCCCTACATGCCCCGGCCCTACACCCCGCAGGTGCTCACCAGCGAGCGGGTGCTCGAACTGGCCGTGCGGCCGGCCGGCGTGGACCACGAGCGCGACGTGATGCCCCTGATGCTCGCCGAACTGCGCCGCGCACTGCAGGACATGGGCGCCACCCACCTGGCCGACGACGAGCACCTCCAGCACCTGCTGTTCCCCTTCGGGCGCCGCGGAGGTCCCGTGGACCACGCCCACCAGCGCACCGTCGAGGTGCTGCGTCAGGCGCTGCGCGCCGCCACCGAGCCCGACCCGGTGTGGGTGACCGTGTACCGGGTGCTGATCGCCCTGCGCATCCAGGTCAACCGGCTCCAGGACCTGGGCGCGTACACCACCGAGTCGGTGCGGGCCGACATCGACGGTCACCTGCGCAACGCCTTCGCCTCCTGGGCCTCCGGGCCGCCCGATCAGCGGGTGCGCCAGCTGCTGGCCCTCGAGGAGGCCGATCTGGTGCGCTTCACCGGCCCCGGCATGCGCATCGACATCGACGAGACCGCCGGCCGCTTCACCGTGCGCGCCGGGGGAGGCCCCGTGACCCTGTGCGACGCGGTGCTGGAGGCGCACCTGCCGCCCGTGGACCTGCCTGCCTACCGAAGCTCCCTGCTGGGCGCGTGGCGGGAGCGCGGCGAGGTGCAGAAGGACTCCTGGGCCTCCCGCGGCTCGAGGCGCCGCATGCTCACCGGCTCCATCGCCGTGGAGGGCCTGTACGCCCCCATCGGGGCCGACGGGACCGTGTACGAGCGACGCCTGCTGATCGGCGTACCGGTGAGCACCGCCCAGCCCGGCTCGGCCATCACCGCCGAACCCGGCACCGGCGCCCAGCTGCTGCGCCACGCCGAGGCGGTGGCCCTGCGGCTGGCCCGCGCCGGTGGAGCGCTGCCGACGACCTGAACCGCGCCCCTCCCGGCTCGGCCCGAGCCGGTATTCCCTGGCACGATGGGGCCATGCCTGCTGATCCCGCCACCCCCGCTCACACCCCCGCCCCCCTGCTCGACCCCCGTGCCGACATCGTCGAGCTGACCGCGGCGATCGTCGACATCGAGTCCGTCTCCGGCAACGAGCGCGCTCTCGCCGGCGCCGTCGAGCAGGCCCTGCGCAGCCACGCCCCGCACCTCGAGGTGATCCGCGATGGCGACACCGTCATCGCCCGCACCCACCGGGGCCTGGACCAGCGCGTGGTGCTCGCCGGGCACCTCGACACCGTTCCCGTCGCCGGCAACCTCCCCTCCGCGCGCCGCACCCGCGAGGGCCGCGAGGAGCTGGCGGGTCGCGGCACCTGCGACATGAAGGGCGGGGTCGCCGTGCTGCTGCGCCTCGCGGTGGAGGCCAACGCCGCGCCCATGGACCTCACCTGGATCTTCTACGACCACGAGGAGGTCGCCGCGGCCGACAACTCCCTCACCCGCATCGCCGCCGAGCACCCCGAGTACCTCGCCGGGGACTTCGCGATCCTCGGCGAACCCACCAGCGCCGGGGTGGAGGGCGGCTGCAAGGGCACCATGAAGCTCGCCGTCACCGCCCGCGGCGTGGCCGCCCACTCCGCCCGCGACTGGGTGGGCGACAACGCCATCCACCACCTGGCCCCGGTGCTGCAGCGTCTGGCCGCATACGAGGCCCGCCGCGCCGTGATCGACGGCCTGGAGTACCGCGAGGCCCTCAACGCCGTCGCGATCACCGGTGGCATCGCCGGCAACGTGATCCCCGATCACGCCCGCATCGACGTCAACTACCGCTTCGCCCCCGACACCACCGCCGCACAGGCCGAGGCCCACGTGCGCCAGGTGCTGGAGGGCCTCGACGTGGAGATCGAGGTGTTCGACTCCGCCGAGGGCGCCCTGCCCGGCCTTGACACCGCCCCCGCCCGCGCCTTCCTCGCCGCCCTCGGCGACGACGTGCGGGTGGACGCCAAGCAGGGCTGGACCGACGTGTCCCGCTTCGCCGCACTCGGGGTACCCGCGGTGAACTTCGGCCCCGGCGACCCGCTGCTGGCCCACACGGACGACGAGCACGTGCCGATCGAGGACCTGCACCGCGCGCTGGAGGCCTTGCGACGCTTCCTGACCGCCTGACCGCCTGACCGGTGCCGCGGCGCGTCGAACCCCGGGCCGTTACGCTTCGACCATGACTTCTCAGCGAGACGAGCACCGCAAGGGGCCGGTGACCCTGCGCGGCAGCCAGCGGCCCACCACCACCACCGATCAGCGCCTGCTGGAGAAGGGTGGTGCCGCGGACTGGGTGCACTCCGACCCCTGGCGGGTGCTGCGCATCCATTCCGAGTTCGTGGAGGGCTTCGGAGCGCTCGCCGAACTGGGGCCGGCCTTCTCCATCTTCGGCTCCGCGCGGGTGCGTGAGGACCACCCCGACTACGAGTGCGCCCGCGAGATCGCCCGCGGCATCGTCGAGATGGGGTACGCGGTGATCACCGGCGGCGGTCCCGGCATCATGGAGGCCGGCAACCGCGGCGCCAAGGAGGCCGGAGGCGTCTCGGTGGGACTCGGCATCGAGCTGCCCCACGAGCAGGGGATGAACCAGTACGTGGACCTCGGCGTGGACTTCCGGTACTTCTTCGCCCGCAAGACCATGTTCGTGAAGTACTCCAGCGGCTTCATCGTGATGCCCGGCGGCTTCGGCACCTTCGACGAGCTGTTCGAGGCGCTGTGCCTGATGCAGACCCACAAGATCGACATGTTCCCCGTGATCCTGGTGGGCACCGCCTACTGGAAGGGCCTGATCGACTGGCTCTCCACCGCCGTGACCGACGGCCGCATGATCTCCCCCACCGACGTGGACCTGATGCGCGTGGTCGACACCCCCGAGGAAGCGCTCGCCGTGCTGAGGGAGTTCACCGGCCGATGACCGCCGTCAGCCCCATGGTGCTGCTCTTGCTCGCCGTCGCCGCCCTGGTAGCGGTAGCGGCGGTGCTGGTGGCGACGGGCAGGCTCGGGGACGGCATCACCCTGCCGCGACGCACCCCGATCCGCCCCTCCCCCCAGGCCCCGGAGAGGGGTCGACGAGGGCATGGTCGCCGTTCGCGCAGGAGCAGGTCCCAGGACCTGAGATAATAGGCGTGTACGTGCGCCGGCTGCGAGGGCCGGCGACATCTAGAGGAGGACACCATGGCTGCTATGAAGCCGCGTACCGGTGACGGTCCGCTCGAGGTCGTGGAGGAGGGTCGCAGCATCATCATGCGCGTCCCGCTCGAGGGGGGCGGCCGCCTGGTCGTCGAGATCGACGCGTCGGAGGCCGCAGCCCTGCGCGACGCCCTCGAAGGCGTCATCAAGGCCTGAGGCACCACACCTTCACCACGCGCGGCCCTGCACCAGCATGGTGCGGGGCCGTCGTGCATCCCGGGCCGCGCAGGTCAGGGGCGAAGGACCGCCGCGAGCACCCCGTCGCCGCTGCCGGTCAGCGCGGCCACCAGGTCCTCGGCCTCGGAGACGGCGCGCAGCACCGCCCGCACCGCCTGGGTGGTGGCATCGCGGGCGGCCGGGTCCGCCACCCGGTCGTGGTAGAGCGCATGGGGGATCACCAGCACGCCGCCCGGGCGCAGCAGGCGCCGGGCGTGGTCCAGCAGGTCCAGGGCGTGGGGGACGTGCGCGGGGAAGCTCACCAGGTCGTAGGCGTGGTCGGTGAGACGGCCGATCACATCGCGGGGGTTCCCGGCGATGGTGCGCACCCGCGGGGAACGGATCTGCGCCTCGGCGAAGGACTCGCGGGCCGCCCGCTGGTTCTCCACCTCCGGGTCGATCGTGGTCAGGACACCGTCGGGGTTCATGCCGGCCAGCAGGTACAGCGAGCCCACCCCGCTGCCGGTGCCGATCTCCACCGCAGCCTTCGCATCCACCGAGGCCGCCAGCAGCCGCATCAGCGCGCCGGCGCCCGGCAGCACCGGAGGAGCGCCCAGCTCATGGCCCCGTTCACGGGCGCGCGCGAGCACGCCCTCGTCGGCGAAGAGCGCGGTCTCGTCGACGTACTCCTCGGCGTGGGCCCAGCCGGCCACTTTTCCCGATGCCATCGGTGTCTCCTCCAGTCGGGGACGGATCAGATCAGCGTACGTCAGGCGCGGCGTCCCTCGCGCACCGGGGCCCAGTCGTCTCTGCCATAATGAACCGGCAGTATCGCGCCGCACGGGCGTGAGCGAGCGATGTCGGCACCGGGCCGACGGGGACAGGTGGCAGCGTGAGCTTTCTGGGTCTGAGCGGTTGGGAGCCCCTCGTCCTGCTGCTGATCTTCCTGATCATCATCGGCCCGCAGCGCCTGCCCGAGTACACCCGCAACATCGTGCGCTGGGTGCGGGACGTGCGCCGCTGGGTGGACGACTCCCGTGCCACGGTCGAGGACGAGATGGGCATCGCCATCGACGACCTGCGCAAGTACGACCCCCGCCAGTACGATCCGCGCCGTATCATCCGCGAGGCCTGGGGCGACACCGACATGGAGGACATCCTGCCCTCCAAGGAGGCCCTCACCGTGGCCGGTGGCGCCGCCGCAGCAGGGGCTGCCTCCCGCAGCACCTCCAAGAGCGGCAGCAGCGCGAGCGGCAAGGCCAAGAAGGACGAGGGCCCCAAGCGCGCCCCCTTCGACCCCGAGGCCACCTGAGCGGCAGAGGTCCGGACCGACCGGCCGTGGGGGCTCAGCGCCCGCCGGCCACCGAGAGCGGCAGCTTCATCCCGCCCAGTCCACGCGGCTGATGGGTCAGTACCCGCGCGATCTCGATCAGGCTCTTCGCAGCCGGGGACTCCGGATCCGAGACCACCAGCGGGATGCCCGCATCGGCGCCCTCCCGCAGCGGCGGCTCCAGCGGCACCCTCCCCAGGACCGGCACCGGATGCTTCACGGCTCCGGCCAGCGTCGCCGCCACCCGGTCGCCGCCCCCGCGGCCGAACACGTCCATCACCGAGCCGTCCGGCAGGGTCAGACCCGCCATGTTCTCCACCACCCCGGCGATCTCCTGCCCGGTGGCGGTGGCCAAGGACCCCACGCGCTCGGCGACCGCGGCGGCGGACTGCTGCGGCGTGGTCACCACCAGCATCTTCGCCCCCGGCAGCAGCTGCGCCACCGAGATGGCCACGTCGCCGGTGCCCGGGGGCAGGTCCAGCAGCAGCACGTCCAGGTCCCCCCAGTACACGTCCGAGGCGAACTGCTCGATCGCGCGGTGCATCTTCGGGCCGCGCCACACCACCGCCTGGCCCTCCGGCACGAACATGCCGATGCTCATCACCGCCACGCCGTGCGCCTGCGGGGGCATCAGCAGGTCCGAGACCTTGGTGGGCTGCTCGGTGATGCCGAACATACCGGGCATCGAGAAGCCGTGGATGTCCGCGTCGATCACGCCCACCCGCAGTCCCTGGGCGGCCATCGCGGCCGCCAGGTTCGCGGTCACGGTGGACTTGCCCACCCCGCCCTTGCCGGAGGACACCGCGAAGATGCGGGTCAGGGAGCCGGCCTGGTTGAAGGGGATCTGTCGCCTGCCCTGGCGCAGCCGCGCTGTGAGCTCGCGGCGCTGCTCCTCGCTCATGGCGCGGGAGTCAACCTCCACGCGGGACAGGCCCGGCACGGTCGCGGCGGCCTCGGCGGTCTCCCGCTCGATGCGGTCGCGCATGGGGCAGCCCTCGATGGTCACCAGCACCTGCACCCGGGCCACGCCCTCGGCGTCCACGGAGATGTCGTCCACCATCCCCAGGTCCGTGATGGGCTGGTGGATCTCGGGGTCCATCACCTCGCCCAGAGCCTCACGGATCTGCCGGACGCGGTCGTCGGCGGGGGAGTGCGGGGTGGTCACGGGTGCTCGGGCTCCTCGGGGGTGGGCGTGTTGGCAGGGACTGCCGTGGCACGTGCGGTGAGGGCCACGGAGACCTCCTCGCGCAGCACGGCGCGCAGCACGGCGAGGTCCTCCTCGGTGATGCCCGGGCCGCTCGCACGGGAGCCCGGCCGGTCCAGGCGGCCCGACGCCCGGTCTGGGTGGTCGACGGACCCCTCGGCCGGTGGCTCGTTGCTCTGGCCCTGTGCGTCCTGTTGGTCCTGTGCGTCCTGCTGGTCCAGAGGATCCTGCTCGCGGGCTGACTCCAGCTCCTCCAGCAGGTCGCGCAGCTCACCGCGCACGTAGTCGCGGGTGGCCACGTCGTTCAGGGCGATGCGCAGCGAGGCGATCTCCCGGGTGATGAAGTCGGTGGTGGCGTGATTGCGCTCGTTGGACTGGCGGTCCTGCTCGGCCTGCACGCGGTCGCGGTCGTCCTGCCGGTTCTGCGCCAGCAGCAGCAGGGGAGCGGCGTAGGAGGCCTGCAGCGACAGGATCAGCGTGAGCAGCGTGAAGTTCAGCGCCCGCGGATCGAACTGGGCCGACTCCGGCATCACCGAGTTCCAGGTCAGCCACACCGCGCAGAAGATCGTCATGCCCACCAGGAAGGCGGGCGTGCCCATCATCCGCGCGAAGGCCTCCGCGCCGCGGCCGAAGGCATCCCCGCGCAGCGGGTTCCGCAGCCGCGGGCCGCGCCGGGGCGCCGGATCGTCGAGAGGGGGCGGGGTGTGCTCGGCCATGGTCACGTCCTCTCTGTGCCGCGGGCGATCTCGGACAGGTCGATCTGGCCGGTGGTGACGGGGGCTTCGTCCTGCTCGCGCCAGTCATCGGGCAGCACGTGGTCCAGCACGTCGTCCACCGTGACCGCGCCCAGTAGGTGGCCGTCCTCGTCCACCACCGGGATCGACACCAGGTTGTAGGTGGCCATCTCACGGGTCACCTGGGACAGGGGGCTGCTGGGCGAGAGCACCACCTTGTCCTGGTCCAGGATCTCGCCCACCGAGCGGTCGGGCCGCTCACGCAGCAGCAGCTGGAAGTGGACGATGCCCAGCAGGCGCCCCGTCGGGGTCTCCAGCGGTGCACGGCACACGTGCACCGTGGAGGCCAGTGCCGCATGCACCTCCTCGCGGCTGATCATCGCCAGGCAGTGCGCCACCGAGGTCTCCGGGGCCACGATCAGCGGCTCCGTGGTCATCATGCCGCCGGCGGTGTACACGTCGTAGGCGAGCAGACGACGGACGTCCTCCGCCTCCTCCGGCTCCATCAGGTCCAGCAGGCTCTCGGCCACCGCATCCGGCAGCTCCTGCATCAGGTCCGCGGCATCATCGGGGTCCATCTCGTCCAGCACGTCCGCGGCGCGCTTGGCCTCCAGCCCGGTGATCATCTCCACCCGGGTGTCCTCGGGCAGCTCCTCCAGCACGTCCGCGAGTCGCTCGTCGGCCAGCTCCCCGGCCAGCTCGATGCGCCGCTTGGCGTCCAGCTCCTGCATGATCTCCGCGAGGTCCGCGGGATTGAGGTCCTGGTAGGAGGCCGCCAGCAGCGCGGCGGACTGCTCCGCCTGCGTGCCGTACAGCCCGGTCACCTCGGACACCCCCACGGTGAGGGTCTCCCCGCGGGACATCAGGCGGCTCAGCGAGCCACCCTTGCGTAGCCGGCGCACGTGCAGGCGGGACAGCTCCCACTCGCGCTGCCGGTTGCGGTCCAGGGCGATGTCCTCCACCGTGGCCTCACCGGAGCCATCGTTAAGGGTCACCACGCGGTCCAGCAGATCCCCGATCACCAGCAGCTCCCCGGCCCGCTTCTCGAAGCGGCGCACGTTCAGCAGGCCCGTGGAGATCACCTGGCCGGGATTGATGGAGGTGACCCGGGTGATCGGCAGGAACACCCGGCGCTTGCCGCCCACCTCCACCACGAAGCCCACCGCGCGGGCCGAGGTGCGCGGCTGGGGGACCACCACCACGTCGCGGATCTTCGCCACCGCGTCCCCGAGGGGATCGAAGACGGTGGTGCCGGCGAGACGGGCGGCGTAGAAGCGCTGGTGCGGGTTGGAGCTCATGGCTTCAGCGTAGCCATCCAGGCCTCGATCTCCTCGGCCCGACGGGGCAGGGCGATCGAGAGGTTCTCCACGCCGTCCTCGGTCACCAGGACGTCGTCCTCGATGCGCACACCGATGCCGCGCAGCTCCTCCGGGACCAGCAGGTCGTTCTCCTTGAAGTACAGACCGGGCTCGATGGTGAACACCATGCCCGGGACCAGTTCGGCATCGAGATACATCTCGCGCCGCGCCTTCGCGCAGTCGTGCACGTCCATGCCCAGGTGGTGGCTGGTGCCGTGCACCATCCAGCGGCGGTGCCACTGCCCCTCGGGAACCAGCGACTCCTGGGCGGTGCCGGGCAGCAGGCCCCACTCCTCCAGGTGACGGGCCACCACTTCCATCGCGGTGGCGTGCAGGTCGCGGAAGCGCAGCCCCGGGCGGGCCACCGCGAACACAGCGTCGGCCGCCTCCAGCACGGCGTCGTACACCTTCCGCTGGGTGGGGGAGAAGGTGCCGGAGACCGGCAGCGTGCGGGTGACGTCGGCCGTGTACAGCGAGTCGACCTCCACGCCGGCGTCGATCAGCACCAGCTCGTCGCCCTTGACCGCGCCGTCGTTGCGGATCCAGTGCAGCGTGCAGGCATGGTCACCGGCGGCGGCGATGGTGTCGTAGCCCACCCCGTTGCCGTCGGCGCGGGCAGTGCGCGCGAACACGCCCTCGATCACGCGCTCGCCGCGATGGTGGCCCACGGCCTCGGGCAGGTGGCGCACCACGTCCTCGAAGCCGCGGATGGTGGCGTCGACCGCGGCGCGCATCTGGGCCACCTCGTAGTCGTCCTTCACCAGGCGCTGCTCGCTGGCCGCCTCGGCCAGCACGTCGAACTCGGAGGTGGCCTCGTCACCGCCGGGCAGGCCGTTCTGCTCACGGATCTCCAGCACCATCTCCTCCACCGCGGTATCCACCTGCGGCATCACCGACAGCGACAGGCTGGCGCCCACGTCCTTGGCGAGGTGGTCGCGCAGCTCGTCGATGTGGCGCACCTCGATGCCGAGCCGCTGGGACGCCTCCTTCACGGTGGGGCGGCGCCCCACCCACATCTCGCCGTAGCGGGAGTCCGAGAAGAACTCGGCGGAGTCGAAACCGGCGCGGGGCCGGAAGAAGTACGTGGCCTCGGCGACGGAGGGGTCCTCCGCCGAGGGTTCCACCACCAGGACGCTGTCGGGCTCCTCATCGGTGCCCAGGCCCGCGTAGTAGGCGAAGGCGGTGTCGGGACGGAACGGGTAGTCGGTGTCGTTGGAGCGCACCTTCAGCACACCGGCCGGCAGCACCAGGCGGGTGCCGGGGATCCGCTGCACCAGCGCGTCACGGCGGGCCGGGGTGAAGTCCGCCGCCTCGCGGCGCTCCGCATCGGGCACGGTCTCGTCCCAGCCGGAGGCGATGAAGCGACGGAACGCCTCGTTGTCGGGCCGCTGGGAGCGGGAATCACCTCGGGAGGCCAGCTCCTCGGGGCTCGGGCCCTGGTGCTCCCCGGCGCTGTCCGGGCCGGCGTGCTGGTCGCGGGTCTGCTGCTCGTTCGGGTTCTCGTTCAGGTTCTCGGTGCTCACCCCTCGATACTCTCACGCGGCGCATTACGCTGGCCGTATGTCCGCTCACCCCCGCGTCGACCTGCACGCGCACACCACGTGGTCCGACGGCACCGAGTCGGTGGCGCAGCTGTGGGCCTCCGCGCGCCAGGCCGGACTGACCACCCTGGCGCTCACCGACCACGACACCGTCGCCGGGTGGGCCGAGCTGCCCGCCGCGGTGGAGGCCACAGGGGTGGCGGCGGTCCCGGGCATCGAGGTCTCCGCCGAGCACGACCGGCTCAGCGTCCACGTGCTCGCACTGCTGGTGGATCCCTGCACCGGCACGGACCTCGCGCGTGAGCTCGAGCGGGCCCGCGACTCGCGGGTCACACGGGCCGAGCGCATAGTGCAGGCCATCTCCGCCGACCACCCGATCACCTGGGACGATGTGAAAGCACAGGTGGCGGGGGAGACCACCACCGTGGGAAGACCCCATATCGCCGATGCCCTCGTGGCCGCCGGGGTGGTCGGCGACCGGGCCGAGGCATTCCAGCGGATCCTGCACCCCTCGGGCCCCTACTACGCCCGCTACTACGCCCCCGCGCCCGCGGTCGCGGTGCGGGCGATCCTCGACGCCGGCGGGGTCCCGATCCTGGCCCACCCCGGTTCCGCGACCCGCGACGGCACCCTGCCAATGGAGCTGCTGGAATCCATGGCCGAGGCAGGCCTGGCGGGCGTGGAGGTGGACCACCGGGAGCACTCCGAGGAGGCGAGGGGGCGCCTGCGCGACTTCGCCCGCACGCACGATCTCCTGATCACCGGTGGCAGCGACTACCATGGCGCGGGCAAGCCCAACCGGCTCGGAGAGAACCTCACGCAGCCGGATGTCCTGGACGCGATCACGAGTCGCGCCACGAGCGCCACAGAGGTCATCCGCACGTGAACCTGGTCGATCTGAGCTTCCTCACGGGAGTCTTCGTCACCCTCTTCGTCATCATCGACCCCCCGGGCATCGTCCCCATCTTCCTGTCGCTGACCAGCACCATGACCGCCAAGCAGCGATCACGGGCCGCTGCCGTGGCGGTGGGCGTGGCGGTGCTGATCATCGGGGTGTTCGCACTGTTCGGGCGCTTCATCCTGGACTACATGCACATCTCGCTGCCCGCCCTGCAGTTCTCCGGCGGACTGCTGCTGCTGATCATCGCCCTGCAGCTGCTGGCCGGCAAGGAGGGCGAGATGGCCGCCAGCGAAGGCGTCAACGTCGCGCTGGTGCCGCTGGGCACCCCGCTGCTGGGCGGGCCCGGCGCGATCGTGGCGATGATGCTGTTCGTGGAGGACGCCAGCGGCCAGGGGCCGCGCATCGCCGCCCTGGTCATCGCGATGGCGCTGCTGACCCTGGCCATGTACCTGACCATGCGCTTCGCGGACCTGGTGGCCCGGGTGCTCGGTCAGGGTGGCGTCACCCTGGTCACCCGCATCTCCGGGGTGCTGCTGGCCGCGATCTCCACCCAGATGGTGTTCGACGCGGTCCGCTCGTTCCTGGTGGACTGGGGCATGATCCCCGGCTGAGTCCCCGGCTCACACGAGAGCACCGGAACCCTCGATGATCGAGGATCCCGGTGCTCTGATGCGTGCGGTGCGGAGGTCAGGACTCCTGGGCGGGGGCTGCCTGCTCGCCGCCGTTGCCACCGCGCCCACGGCCACGGCCGCCACGCGAGCGACGACGACGCGGACGACCGCTGCCCTCGGCCGAGCCCTCTGCGCTGCGCTGCTCGGTGCCGTGCTGCTCGGTGCCCGCGGCCTGGCCGGAGCCGGACTCGGGGCCCGTGGTCTCGGTGGCCACGACCTCGCCGTTCACCCGGCGGGTGCGCGACCGCGAACGCTTGCGACGGGGACGCTCGGTGGGATTGACGGTGGTCTCCGAGAGCACCTCGTCGTCACCGCTGCGGTCCTCGTCACGGCCGCGGCGGTCGTCACGCCCGCGCCCACGGCCACCGCGCTCGTCGCGGTCACCGCGTCCACGGCCACCGCGCTCGCCGCGGCCTCCACGATCCTCACGGCCGGCACGGGCCGGCTCGCGGCCGCCCAGGTCCTCGAGCTTCTCCGCGCCCAGGCCCGCGCGGGTGCGCTCGGCCTTCGGCAGGGTGCCCTTGACGCCCTCGGGGATGTCGAGATCGCTGAACAGGTGCTCCGAGGTGGAGTAGGTCTCCACGGCCTCGGTGGACTCCAGTCCCAGCTGGCGGGCGATGAGGGCCCAGCGAGCCAGGTCCTCCCAGTCCACGAAGGTGATCGCGGTGCCCTTCTTGCCCGCGCGGCCGGTGCGGCCGGTGCGGTGCAGGTACGTCTTGTCGTCGTCCGGGCAGTTCCAGTTGATCACGTGGGTGACGTCGTCCACGTCGATGCCGCGAGCCGCGACATCCGTGGCCACCAGCACGTCGATCTTGCCGTTGCGGAAGGCCCGCAGGGCCTGCTCACGGGCGCCCTGACCCAGGTCGCCGTGCAGTGGGGCCGCTGCGAAACCGCGCGAGGCGAGATCCTCGGCGACCTTGTCGGCCTGCCGCTTGGTGCGCATGAACACGATCGTCAGACCGCGGCCACGGGCCTGCAGCACCCGGGCCATCACCTCGATCTTGTCGAGCTGATGGGCGCGGTACACGACCTGCTTGATGTCCGCCTTGGTGCGGGACAGATCACCCGGGTCATGGGCCCGGATATGGGTGGGCTGGACCATGAAGCGGCGGGCCAGGGCCAGGATCGGCCCCGGCATGGTCGCCGAGAACAGCATGGTCTGGCGCTGCGTGGGCACAGCGCTCAGCAGCTTCTCGATGTCCTCGAGGAAGCCCAGGTCCAGCATCTCGTCGGCCTCGTCCAGCACCGCGACCCGCACCTCGGAGAGGTCCAGGTACTTCTGGCGCATCAGGTCGATCAGGCGGCCGGGAGTGCCCACCACCACCTCGACGCCCCGGGTGAGGGCCTCGATCTGCGGCTCGTAGGCGCGACCGCCGTACACGGTGAGGATCCGCACCGGGCGCTTCGCGGAGGCGTCCTGGAGGTCCTCGGCCACCTGCACCGCGAGCTCGCGGGTGGGCAGCACCACGAGGGCCTGAGGCTTGCCGGTCTGTCGGCCCTTGGGGTCGTCCTCACCGGGCGCCACCACCGACTGCAGCAGCGGGATGCCGAAGCCCAGGGTCTTGCCGGTACCGGTCTTGGCCTGGCCGATGATGTCGCGACCGCGCAGGGCGACCGGCAGGGTCATCGACTGGATCGGGAAGGGATGGATGATCCCCTTGGAGGACAGGGCCTCGATGATGTCGGGGCGGACGTCGAAGTCCGCGAACGTCTGCTCGGGGATCGGGTCCGTCGGGGTGCCGGAGCTCTGCTCGACGGCGGGGGAGGCCGACACGGCCTCATCGGTGTGCGGGGTGGTATCAGGCACCGTTCAACTCTCTTGTCATGGATATGCCCTGCCATGGTAGCCCGCGGCGGGTCCCCACCCGGGGGAACCCCCGGGAACGACGACGTGGAGGTGTGTCAGCCCACGCCGCCGTCGCTGCCCTCGGGCAGGGGGACCGACGGATCAGTCGGGGTGACGCGCTCCTCGTCCGGCAGGCCCTCGCCGGGTTCGATCTCCAGATCGGTGGGTGTCGGGGTGGGCGGTGTCTCGGCGTCCACGGGCACCTCGAGTGCCGGGGGCTCCGTGGGCATCTGGTCGCGCTGGATCGAGATCGACACCAGGCCCAGCCCGCCCATCACGATGTCGTCGTAGGCGACCAGGCGCTTGGTCTCGGCGTCGAAGTACAGCAGGCGGGCGGTGAGGTCCAGCGGTTCCCCGCCGTCCAGCACGGGCCGCACCCCACCGGAGCCGAGGGCGCCGCCGGTGGAGCCCACCACCATCCAGTCCGTGCCCGAGCCGTCGCGGTCCAGCTCCACCGAGGAGGAGTGCATATGGCCCGAGAGCACCAGCGGCACCCGGCCCTCCAGGCCCTCCGGCTGGGTGGGATCGTGGACCAGGGCCAGGTCCACGGTGGCCTCGGGGTTTTCCGCATCGTGGGCGGTGATGGTCTCGCCCAGCTGGAACACGGAGGCCTGCACCGCTGCGTCGCCCTCGCGCCAGCCGCCGGCGTCGGAGTCGTCGTCGGCCGCGAAGCGGGGATCGCCCACGCCGGCGATCCGCAGGCCCGCGACCTCCACGATCTCGTTCTCCAGCACGATGCCGTTGGGCTGAGCGGCGACCGTCGCTGCGGTCACGGCACTGTCATGGTTGCCGGTGATGTACACGTACGGCAGGTCCAGCTGCCCGATGGCGCCCAGGATCTCGTGCTCGAACGGGGTGCCCCAGGAGACGATGTCACCGGTGTCGATCACCGCGTCGATCTCGAACTGGGCATCCAGCTGCTCGATCACGTCGAAGGCCTGCGGGTTGTCGTGGATGTCCGAGACGTGCAGCACGGTGATGACGTCCCCGGAGCCGAGGCCCGGGCTCAGCGAGTCCGCAGCGATGTACAGCGCCGAGACCTGCCCCACGAACTCCGCGAGCGTGTCGCGATAGCCGGTGTAGTCCGCCAGCGTGCCCTGCCCGATATCGGCCACGTAGGCGGCCTGGGACAGCAGCCCGTCGAACCGAGGCTGGTACAGCGCCTCCGGGCGGAAGGTCAGGGACACCACGCCCACCGAGGCCGCCACCACCCCGGCCGTGCTGCCGGCGGCCAGCAGGGAGCGACGCACCCGGCGGAAGGTCAGGCCCACCGCGAGACCGGCACCGACCGCCGCGAACAGGGCGTTGAGCGCCGCGTTCAGCGCGGCCGCGCCGGTGAGGTCCTCCGGCACCGTGCGGGTGAGCTCGGCGCGGGCATCAGCGGAGTACAGCAGCGTCTCCGCCTGCGCGATGTCCACGCCCTGCACCCGCGCCTCCACCCGGACCGGCGCGAGGTGGGTGTCGAAGGACACCTCACCCACCGGGGGCAGCAGGATCACCGTCTCGGACTGCAGCGACGGCCGCAGATGCACCGTCGCCTTCAGCGGGCCGACGTCCACCGTGGTCGCCGGCACCAGCAGCACCCCCAGGATCGCCCCCAGGACGGCTACCACCGTGGTGGCGGTGACGTGGGCGATCCGGGCACGGCGCAGCCGTCGACGCCGCCGTGTGGGCGCATCGTCGACGGGATCCTCGAGGGTGTCGCTGGGCACAGGGGAGAGGTGCGGGAGGGTCAGCCCAGGAAGCCGACCCGGCGGGGCTCCTCGGTGGAGATCTCCGCGTAGGCCACCTTCGCCCCGGGGATCAGCACGCTGCGGCCCTTCACGTCACGCAGCGTGACGGGGGTGCCCTCGGCCACCGCGGTGGTGAGGGTCTCGAGCAGGGCGGCGTGGTCCTGCTCGGCGTCGTCCGTCTCGATCACGATCTCGCGGGGGGAATGCTGGATGCCGATGCGAATCTCCATGGGCCGGAGTCTAGCCGTCGGCGCTGACCGATGACGCGCCGTCCGAGGGGGAGACCGTACCTGCCACGGACGGGTCGGTCAGGGGCTCGAAAGCGGTCAACCCGCGCACCGCGAGCATCGCGGCGGTGTCCAGGATCTGCTCGTGCTCCTGCTCCGGAGCGGTGTGCATCATCGATGCGGTGCTCTGGGTCAGCGAGATCATCGCGCGTCCGATCACGCGCGCCTGGGCGTCGGTCATGTGACGGGCCGCGAGCAGCACCGAGGCCAGCCGCACCGCCGTCTCGTCCAGCACCGCGGTCACCCGTGCGCTCACCTCGTCGGAGACGTGCTCGTGCCCCGTGAAGAGGCGGAGGGCGGCTTGAGCGGTGACCAACTGGTAGAAGCCGCGCATCCCCTCCCGCACCCGCTCCATCGTGGCGCCATCGAAGGCGGCGAGGCCCTGCACGCCCTCGATCAAGCGCTGACCGGTGATCTGCACGACCTCGTCGTACAGCTCCTCCTTGGAGGTGAAGTGCTGGTAAAGCACAGGTTTGGTGACCCCGGCCGCCGAGGCGATGTCGTCCATCGACGTGGCGTGGAAGCCGTTCTCGGTGAACAGGGGGATCGCCGTCTCCAGAAGCTGGGTGCGACGCTGGTCGCGCGGCATCCGTGCCGTGGGTGACATGGCAGTGACCTCCGAGTCCGCGTGTCGAGCCATGCGTGTGATGCACGGCACCTGAGTAGTGGGCGGCCACTGTACCCGCGTCCGATCGTCAGGACCGTGAGGTGCAATGGGGTCATGCAGAGCATTCGCGGTCACGGCGGTCCCGATGGTACGGGGGGTCGTCCACCGACCCTCCTGGGCCCCGACCCGGAGGCGGTCCCAGCAGTGCTGGACCGCTCCCGGCTCGATGCCGACCAGACTCGCGCACTGGAAGCCCTCACCGCCGGTGCCCACGTGATCGCCCATGGCGGCACCGCCGGCGGTCGCACAGCCCTCGCCCTGACCGCAGCGTCCCTGGCTGCTGCGGGTGCCCCGCACGCCGATCGCGACGTGCTGCTGATCGCCCCCCGCCGCACCGCCGCGGCCCGCCTACGGGACGCACTGGCCGTCCACGGAGCCCCGGGTGTGCGGGTGATGACCCCGCCGGCACTGGGGTACGCGATCCTGCGCTCCCATGCCCTCGCCGCGGGCCGCGGCGAACCCACCCTGGTCACCGGCGCCGAGCAGGACCTCCTGCTGGCCGACCTCATCGCCGACCGCACGCACTGGCACCTCGAGGTGGAGCCCGCCGCCCGCACGCTCCCCGGCTTCCGCACCGAGCTGCGGGACCTCCTCACCCGCGCCGCCGAGCTGGGACTGGGGCCCGCGGGCCTCGAGCGTCTCGGCATCGAGCACGACCGTCCTGCCTGGCGCGACGCCGCCGCCGTGATGCGGGACTACCTCGGGGTGCTTGACCTCGAGTCGGTCGCCGCCCTGGATGCCGGCCCCCGGTTGGACTCCGGCGCCCTGGTGCGCCGCGCCGCCGCCCTGGTGGCCACCGGGGAGGTGCCACCCCCGGGGCGGGCGGTCGTGGTGGACGACGCTCAGGACCTCACCGCCGCCGGCGTCGCCATGGTGGCGGCCCTCGCCGCCGCGGGGGCTGCGGTCCTGGCCGTCAGCTGCCCCGACGCCGCCGTGGACACCTTCCGCGGTGCCCTGCCCGATGCCGCCGCCCGGCTCCGAGAGCAGCTGTCCGGGCCCGTGGAGGAGGTGGTCCTCACCGGGGCCCACGGCATCGACCCCCGGCTCGGTCGCGCGGTCGACGCCCTGCGGGGCAGGCTCCCCCTGGCCGGCGCCCCCGCAGCGACCAGGCGCCGGCCACCGGCCCGCTCCGCGGACGCCGCCGAGGGAGGGATGCACGCGCTGCGGGCCTCGAGCCGCACCCAGGAGGCCCACCTCATCGCCTCCGCCCTGCGGGACCTTCACCACCGGGCCCGCATCCCCTACGACCAGATGGCCGTGGTGTGCCGCTCCGGCGCGGCCGTCGAGGAGGTGGCGGACCTCCTCACCCGCACCGGCCTGCCCGTCCGTGCCCCGCGCAGGCCCCGGCCGCTGCGGGAGGAGCCCGTGGTCCAGGACCTGCTCACCATCGTCGAGATCGGCGTCACCGGCCTCGAGCAGCTGGACCCTGTCCTCGCGGCAGCCCTGCTGCACGGCCCCTTCGGCGATGCCGATGCGATGCGGCTGCGTCGGATCCGCCGCCAGCTGCTGCGCGCCGTCCCCGAGGACCAGCAGGGCATCAGCAGCCAGGAGCTCCTGGCCAGGGCCCTGCTGGACGCGGACGTGCCCGGCCTGCCCGCCCCCGAGGCGCAGGGGCGCACCGCCGCTCCCGTGCACCGCATCCGGGACATGATCGCCGCGGCCCGCACGCACCGCCACGGGACGGCCGCCGAGGCGCTGTGGGCAGCATGGGAGGCCTCGGGCCTGGCCGGGGGATGGCGTGCGGCCGCCCTCGGAGTCCGGCACGGGGCCGACGGGGCCCGGGCCCGCCTCGCGGGGAGCCGACTGGACACCCTGATGGACCTCTTCGCCGCCGCCGAGCGCCTGGCCGACCGTCGCCCCGGCGCCGGGGCGCTCGAGCTGATCGAGCAGGTGCGCGCCCAGGCCGTCGTCGAGGACACCCTCGCCCCCGCCGCCGTCGCCCGCGGCAGCGTCGACGTCCTCACCCCCGCCCAGATCGCCGGTGAGCACAGGGACGTGGTGGTGCTGGCCCGGCTGCAGGAAGGGGTATGGCCCGACCTGCGCCTGCGCTCCACCCTCCTGGGTGCCGCCGAGCTGTCCCTGATCGCCGGAGGGCGCGCCGGGTTCCAGCTGCCCCGCGACCCGGAGTCCCTGCGGGCCGTCCAGCGCGAGCAGGTCATCGCCGATGAGCTGCGGCTGGCCGTGAGCGCCCTCGCACGGGCCCGCAGCCGGGTCCTGGTCACCGCAGTCGAGGACGACGACGCGGCCCCCTCGGCCCTTTTCGAGGCGCTCGAGGCACTGGCCGACGGCGACTGGCTGGACACCGCAGCCCTGCGCAGCGACCCCGGACCAGCCCCCGATGCGCGCCGCCTGGTCGCCTCCCTGCGGAGGGACCTGCGCGAGGGCGAGGACAGCAGCAGCGAGGACGCCGCACTGGCCCTGGCCGCCCTGGCCCGGGAAGGAGCCCCCGGGGCCAGGCCCGAGGACTGGTACCACCAGCATCCCTCCTCCACCGCCCCCCTCCAGCAGGAGGGCGCCCCGATCGGGCTCTCGCCCTCCGCCCTCGAACGCGCTCACGACTGCCCCCAGTCGTGGCTGATGGAGCGCTCCGGCGGGACTCGGGGATCGGGCCCCGCCCAGAGCATCGGCACCGCCCTGCACCGCCTGGCCCAGGACCATCCGCAGGGCGGACCGGACCTTCTGGCCCAGCTGCACACCCTGCTGCGCGGCATGCCCGGGGCCGACACCTGGTCCGGGCGACGGCGCCTGCAGCGTGCCGAGGACGCCGCCCAGCTGCTGGCCGACCATCTCGCCGGCTCCCCGCCACCGCTCGCCGTCGAGGCCCCCTTCGAGGTGGAGCTCGGCCCCGTGCGGCTGCGAGGGACGGTGGACCGCATCGAGGGGGACCAGGGCACTATACGGGTGGTGGACCTCAAGACCGGTCGGGTCGCGAAGACCGCGAAGGCCACCGAGCAGGACCTCCAGCTCGCCGCCTACCAGGCCGCCGTGCGGGAGGGCGCGCTCACCGAGCAGATCGGCCCTGATGCCCCGCAGCGACTGGCCGGGGCCCAACTGGTCCACGTCGGCACCGGGGGTCACAAGGCCGCTGTGCGCACCCAGCAGGCCCTCACCCACGCCGAGGACCCGGCCTGGTTCGACACCGTGGTGCGCACGGTCGCCGCCGAGGTGTCCGGCCCCCGCGTCACCGCCCGCCGCAATGCGCACTGCACCCGGTGCGCGGTCCGCTCGGCGTGCGCCCTGCAACCGGAAGGAGCCCAGCTGTGACCCCTGTCCTCTCCGCGCAGCGGCTCGCCGCCATGCTGGAGCAGCCCCCGCCCACCGCCGAGCAGGCGGCCGTCATCGAGGCGCCCCTGGCGCCGATGCTGGTGGTCGCCGGTGCCGGCTCCGGCAAGACCGAGACCATGGCCTCGCGCGTGGTGTGGCTGATCGCCAACGGGCACGTGCAGCCCCGCCAGGTGCTGGGTCTGACCTTCACCCGCAAGGCCGCGCACGAGCTGTCCGCCCGGATCTCCGCGCGCCTGGGGACCCTCGCCGAGGCGCTGCGCGCCGAGGGGCTGCCGCTCCCTGCGGGCCTCGAGCGTGGGGGCGATGACCTGGTGGGCCAGCGCCCCGTGGTCCATACCTACAACGGCTTCGCCCTGGACCTGGTGCGCGAGCACGCGCTCGCCGTCGGCGTGGACCCCGAGCTCACCATGATGTCCACCTCCGCCTCCTGGCAGCTCGCCCACAGCATCGTCGAGGGCTGGGACGACACCCTGGACGTCGAGGCATCCCCGGCCACCCTCACCGCGGCCCTCATCTCCCTGACCTCCTCCCTTGCCGACCACCTCGTCACCCCGGCGCAGCTGCGGGAGCACCTCCAGCAGATCCACGACCACCTCTCCCAGATCCCCCTGCAGGTCGAGGGCCGCCGCCGCACCACACCCAAGAAGGTCGCCGGGGTGCTGGAAGCGATCGAGGTGCGCCTGGCGCTGATCCCACTGCTGGAGCACTTCGCCGCTCTGAGGCGGGAGCAGGGGGCGCTGGACTTCGCCGACCAGGTCTCCCTGGCCGCCCGCATCGCCCGCGAGGTCCCCGCCGCCGGCCGGCTCGCGCGCCGCCTGCACCGCGTGGTGCTGCTGGACGAGTTCCAGGACACCTCCGTGGCCCAGCTGCGCATGCTCACCGACCTGTTCGGTCCCGGCCACGCCGCCTGCGCGGTGGGTGACCCCCAGCAGGCCATCTACGGGTGGCGCGGGGCCTCCGCCGCGTCCCTGGCCGGCTTCGCCGAGGCCTTCGCCACCGAGCAGGTCCCCGTCGCCCAGCGCAGCCTGTCCACCTCATGGCGCAACGACCAGGCGGTCCTCGAGGTCGCCAACCGGCTTGCCGCGCCCCTGCGGGAGGCAGGGGAGGGCATCACCATCCCCCAGCTCGAGGCACGGCCCGGGGCAGGGGAGGGCGCTGTGGAGATCTGCGAGGCCTCCGATGAGCGCACCGAGGCCCGTGCCGTGGCCGAGTGGATCCTGCGTCGACGCGGCGAGGCCCCCGAGGACCAGACCCCCACGGCCGCGGTCCTGGTGCGGGCCCGCCGCCAGATCCCCGCCCTGGTCGAGGGCCTCGAACAGGCCGGCCTCACGGTCGAGGTGGTGGGCCTGGGCGGCCTGCTGCACCGTCCCGCGGTCGCCGATGTGCGCGCACTCCTGCAATGTGCCCACGACCCCTCCCGCGGGGACGCCCTGATGCGCCTGCTCACCGGCCCGAGGTTCCGGCTGGGTGCCCGCGACATCGCCGTGCTGGGCCGGTGGCGCGACCGCCTTGCTCCCGGCCGTCGCACCGGCGAGGACGAGGCCGAGCAGGTGTCCCTCGTGGACGCCGTGGACGACCTCCCTCCCGAGGACTGGACCGACCCCGAGGGGCGCGGGCTCAGCCCCGTGGGCCGCGAGCGCCTGCTGCGCCTCCAGCAGCTGCTGCGCCGTATCCGGCGCCTGCTTCCGCTGCCCCTGCCCGATCTGATCACCGCCGCCGTGCACGCCCTCGAGGTGGATCTCGCGCTCCTGGAACAGGGCGATCAGGGGCGGGGCCTGGCAGACCTCGAGGCCCTGCGGGACCACGCCACCTCCTTCGAGCGCACCGCCCGTACGGCGGGCCTGGCCGCCTACCTGGACCTGCTGGAGATCAGCGAGGACGAGGAAGCCGGCCTGGCGGTCACCGCTGCGCCGGAGCACACCCGCGACCCCGACGCCGTGACCGTGGTGACCATGCACTCCGCCAAGGGCCTGGAATGGGACCTGGTGGCCGTCGCCGGCCTCACCGAGGGCACCGTCCCCTCCTACGACCTGCGCCGCGCCCGCACCGACGAGGAGGGCAGGGTACGGGTGGCCGCCAGCGGATGGCTGGGCCCGACCGCCTCCGCATCGGTGCCCACCGCCCTGCGGGGCGATGCCGACACCCTCCCGGAACTGGCCTGGGCCCAGGCCGACACCCAGGTGGACGCCGAGGGGCTGATCGAGCAGTTCCACTTCGACCAGGGGGAGGAGTCACTGCGCGAGGACCGCCGCCTGATGTACGTGGCCGTCACCCGGGCTCGGCGCAGGCTGCTGCTCAGCAGTGCCGCCTGGCGCATGGGCCTGGCCACGGCCCGACCCCGCTCCCGCTACCTCGCCGAGGTGACGCCCCTGGTGCCGGAGCAGTTCCGGCAGCGACAGGAGGTACCCGAGGAGAACCCCCTGGACTCGGTGCTCGAACAGGTCTCCTGGCCACCCGCACCCGGACCGGCCGAGCAGCAGCGGGACCGCGCCGAGATGCTGCTGCGCGCCGCCGAGCGGGGGGAGACGGGGGAGCAAGTGCGCGATCCTGCTCTCGCCGAGCTCGTACGACGCACCCTCGCGGACCTTGAGGAGCAGCGCTCACGCCCCGCGGTGCACGCTCCACCGCGACTGTCCGCCTCCCAGGTGGTGCGGCAGGCGCAGGACCCGGTCGCCGCCGCACAGGACCTGCTGCGGCCACTGCCGCGCCGCCCCTCGGCCGCGGCGCGACGCGGCACCGCCTTCCATGCGTGGCTGGAGAGCCGCTACGACGGTGCCGCCCTGCTGGACCTCGAGGACCTCGCCGAGCTCTCCGCCGACCAGGACGGTGGGATCGACAGCGACCCCGCGCTCGAGGACGCGGCGGCGCTGCGGGAGGCCTTCGCCGCCTCGCCGTGGGCGCAGCGGACCCCGATCGCGGTGGAGCAGCCGGTGCTCACGCGGGTCGGTGGCATCGCTGTGCGCGGCATCATCGACGCCGTGTTCGCCGACCCCGAGGGCAGTGTCCCCGGCGACGAGGACCACGGCGTGATCATCGTGGACTGGAAGACGGGCCGCACCCCGGCGCCCGCGCGGCTGCGGGACATGGCCCTGCAGCTGTCGCTGTACCGGCTGGCCTGGCACGAGCGCACCGGCATGCCGTTGGGGCGGATCCGCACCGCCTTCCACTTCGTGGCCGACGGCACCACCCATGAGGTGCGCCGTCACCCCTCGGCGCAGGCGATCGCCCGGATGCTCACAGGCAGCTGAGCAGGGTCCGGGGGGCCTGGGCGGGGTCGTTCAGTCGGACGCCTGGCCCTGCAGGCCCTCGTAGGTGCGCTCTGCCTCCTCGCGGGCCAGCTGGGCGAGGTCGCGGTGCAGGTCCTCGATCATGCCGCGCGCGTCGGAGACGATCACCTCGTCACCCGAGTCCAGGCCGTGCAGCAGCCACTCCAGCACCGCGAACTCGCCGAGGGCCTGCGCCCGCTCCACCAGCCGCGGATGGCTTGCGGTGGGCAGCTCCTCCCGGTAAGCGGCGTACAGCTCGTCGAAGCGCTCCGGATCCAGGGTGGAGATCAGCCACGCCAGGTCGGAGGCAGGATCAGCCACCTTCGCCGCGGACCAGTCCTGCACCGCGCTGATGCGCCCCCCGGAGCAGAACAGGTTCTCCTCGCTCATGTCACCGTGCACGAACTGCGGGGTGAAGTCCCACAGCTCCTCGTCGGCCAGCAGGTGCTCCCAGCGCTGGGCGACAGCCGCCGGCAGATGGTCGGTGGACAGGGCCCGCTGCAGCTGCTCGGAGTGCTGGGCCCGCAGCGCAGGCGCCGTGAACGACTCCACGCCGGCCGCCTCCGCCGCGTAGCGGGGGACGGTGTGGATGCGCGCGATCACCGCGCCCAGGGAGCGGGCCAGGGCCGTCGAGCCCGCGAGCTCGTCCAGCATCAGGGGGTGGCCCGCAGGGGCCTGGGCGATCACGGCCCGGCCGCCCTCGGGCAGCTTCACGAAGCCCAGCACGGGCGGGATCACGCCACGCAGCGGCGAGCCGGTGAGGGCATCGGCCACGCGCAGGTCCTTCTCCAGGCGCACACCGGCGGCGGTCGAGGCGGGGGATGACACCACCACGCGGCGGTCGTCCTCACCGACCACCCCGGCCACGTCGAGATCCTCCGCCGGGGTGGCGATCGGCGCGGTGCGCACGGGCACCAGCCCGGGGACCGCGGCCGCGGCGAGTGCTGCGAGGGAGTAGGAGTTGCGATGCACGGACCCACCGTACCCGCAGAGGCTCCCTGTTCCCCGTAGGCTTCGAGCATGGCGAGACTTCGTGGACCGCACCTGCGCACCCCCCTGACTCTGCTCGAATCCGACCGCGATGCCCTGCTGCGCTCGCAGCCCGAGGTGCTCGCTGCCGGCGAGGACGCCCGCTACCTGGTCACTCGGGCAGGTGCTGCTGCGGTGACCGAGTCCGAGGACGGCACGGTGGGCCTGCTGCTCGAGCGGGAGGACCCCCGTGCCGGCACCCACCAGCCACTGGTGTTCCTGGGCCGCCGGGACGGACTGCGGGTGCTCGCCGTGGAGATCCCCGAGCCCAGCCCGGAGCTGGACGACCCCGGCAGGGACCTGCGCGACCTGCGCCACGTCGCCGACCAGCTGGTCCCCGCCGACGCGGACCTGGCCCTGGCTGCCGTGGCCATGGGCTCCTGGCACCGGTCGATGCGCCACTGCACCTCGTGCGGGCAGCTGCTGGAGGCCGAGCAGGCCGGCTGGGTGCTGCGCTGCCGGGAGGACGGCAGTGAGCACTTCCCCCGCACCGACCCCGCCGTGATCATGGGGGTGCGTGATGACCAGGACCGTCTGCTGCTGGCCCGCAACGCCCACTTCCGGGGCCGCTTCCACTCGGTGCTCGCCGGGTTCGTGGAACCGGGGGAGACCCTCGAGGGAGCGGTGGTGCGGGAGGTCGCCGAGGAGGTCGGGGTGGCGGTCACGGCCGTCGAGTACGTGGGCAGCCAGCCCTGGCCGTTCCCGCGCTCGCTGATGCTGGGCTACCGGGCCTGGGCCGACGGCTCCCCGGCCTTGGTGCTGCAGGAGGACGAGATCGCCGAGGCCCGCTGGTTCACCCGCGATGAGCTGCGCGCCGAGGTCGAGGCCGGCACCGTCGAGCTGCCGGGCGGTTCGTCCCTGGGACGCGCGCTGATCGACGACTGGTTGGGGACGGACGCTGATCCGTCACAGGGCGCTGGCACACTGGGGGACGATGACCGACCAGCCCGCCTCCGCCCCTGACCCCACTGCGACCGCAGAGCCCGCTGCGCCCGCCGGCCCCAAGAGCGCCGAGGACATCCTCGCCGCGCTCGATCCCGAGCAGCGCGAGGTGGCCAGCAGCTTCGGCACGCCCCTGTGCGTGCTCGCCGGTGCCGGCACCGGCAAGACCCGCGCCATCACCCACCGCATCGCGTACGGGGTGGCCACCGGGCAGCTCAATCCCCGGCACGTGCTCGCGGTGACTTTCACCTCGAAGGCCGCCGCCGAGATGCGCTCGCGGCTGCGGGACCTGGGAGTGCCCGCGGTGCAGGCCCGCACCTTCCACTCCGCGGCCCTGCGGCAGCTGCGTCATTTCTGGCCGCGCGTGGTGGGCGGGCCGATGCCCGAGATCATGCCCAACAAGTTCGCCGGCGTGGGGGATGCCTGCCGTCGCCTGCACATGAGCGTGGACCGTGCGGCACTGCGCGACATCGTCGCCGAGGTGGAGTGGTCCCGGGTCACCATGCTCACCCCGGAGACCTACCCCGAGGCCGCCGCGAAGGCCCGCCGCCCCGGGGTGGCCGGCTTCGACTCCCGCTCCATCGCCCGCATCCTCACCCAGTACGAGGAGGTCAAGAAGGAGCGCGGGGTGATCGACTTCGAGGACGTGCTGCTGCACATGGTGGGCTTCCTCAGCGAACGCGCGGACGTGGCCCGCGAGGTGCGCGGGCAGTACAAGCACTTCGTGGTGGACGAGTACCAGGACGTCTCCGCCCTCCAGCACGCCCTGCTGCGGCTGTGGCTGGGCACCTCCGACGACCTCTGCGTGGTGGGAGATGCCGCCCAGACCATCTACACCTTCGCCGGCGCCCGCGCCTCCTACCTGCTGGACTTCCCCCGCGAGTTCAAGCGGGCCCACACCATCCGCCTGGAGCGCAACTACCGCTCCACCCCGCAGATCGTGAAGATGGCCAACACGGTGCTGGACGGCGCCCAGGGCCGCACCCGTCAGCACCGCCTCACCCTGGTCGCCCAGCGCGGCGACGGCCCGCCGCCGCTGATCGAGTCCTTCCCGGACGACCCGGCCGAGGCCGAGGGCGTTGCCGCCCGTATCGCCGAGCTGGTCGAGAGCGGGCGCTCCGCCGCGGACTGCGCGGTGCTGTTCCGCACCAACAGCCAGTCCGAGGCCTTCGAGCAGGCGCTGACCGCCCGCGGCATCGGCTACCTGGTGCGCGGCGGGGAACGGTTCTTCGAGCGCCAGGAGGTGCGTCGGGCGATGGTGTCGCTGCGCGCCGCAGCCCGGGTGGAGGAGGCCGAGCCGCTGCAGGCCGTGCGGGACGTACTCTCCCAGCAGGGCTGGCGTCCTGAGCCGCCGGAGACCACCGGTGCCGTGCGGGACCGCTGGGACTCACTGAACGCCCTGGTGGGCCTGGCCGAGACCGTGCTGGCACGGCCCGGTGCCGGGATCGTCGAGGTGGTGCGGGAGCTCGAGGAGCGCGCCGAGGCGCAGTCGGCCCCGGTGGTGGACGGCGTCACCCTGGCCTCCGTTCACGCCGCCAAGGGCCTGGAGTGGCCGGTGGTGTTCGTGGTGGGTGCCAGCGACGGCCTGCTGCCGATCTCCATGGCCAAGACCCCGGCCGAGGTGGAGGAGGAGCGGCGCCTGTTCTACGTGGCCCTCACCCGGGCCCGCGACCTGCTCACCGTCACCTGGTCCGCGGCCCGTACCCCGGGTGCACGGGGCTCGCGCAAGCCCTCGCGGTTCCTGGACGGGGTGCTGGACCATCCCACCACCCGCGGCGGGGGAGCAGGGGCGAGCCCGCGCCGCACCGGTCGGCGAAGCGCCACCGTGTACACCGAGTGCCGGGTGTGCGGCGAGGCACTCGTGGGCACCCGTGAGCAGCGCATCGGCAGGCACGCCGGTTGCCCGCCGACGGCGAGCGAGCAGGTGGTGGACCAGCTGCGCGCCTGGCGCCTGGAGACCGCCCGCGCCGCCAGCGCCCCGGCCTTCACGGTGTTCACCGACGCCACCCTCGAAGCGATCGCCGAGCGGATGCCCCGCACCGAGCGCGAGCTGCTGGCCGTCCCGGGCATCGGTGCGGCGAAGCTGGAAAAGTACGGTCAGGCCGTTCTGGAAGTCCTCGCCCAGGCCCCGAAGAAGGACTGAAACCGCAGGTCAAAAAAAGATGTGTGGATCTGCAGGGGGCATGTAGACTCCACTTGTCAATCGTCCACGTCGTGGTCCGGGACACCGGGGCATGCGCACAGAGAGGAGGTGTCGCCATGATCGTCAGCAATCTTCCAGCGGTCGGCAGCGCCCTCCTTCGCGCGCCCTTTCCGCTGCGCCTGCGGGGCTATGCCCCGGCGGTGTCGTCGCTAAGCTGACGAGGCTTCTCGCCTCGCAGTGAGGGCGGCACCGGCGCCTCCCTCCCTTCGCCCTCACGGGCCGTTCACGACGATCTTCGAAGCAGCGAGACGATGACTTCTCTTTCCACCCTTGCCGGCCTGCTGCCGGCCATCCCCCCTCACGGTCCTGCGGCGACCACCCTGCCCTGCCACGACGCGGAGTCCGCCGACCTGTTCTTCGCCGAGCGCCCTGCCGAGCTGGAGCAGGCCAAGGCCCTGTGCGCCGCCTGCCCCCTGCGCGAGGCGTGCCTGGAGGGCGCCCTCGAGCGCGGTGAGCCCTGGGGCGTGTGGGGCGGCGAAATATTCGAGGCCGGCCACGTCATCGCCGTGAAGCGAGGACGGGGCCGGCCCCGGAAGAGCGCCGCATGAGCGGCGCGGGCTCGGTAGGCGATCAGGCCTTGCCGAGGATGCGGTTGAGCTTGGTGCCGCACTCGGGGCACACGGCCTTGGCCATGCGGCGGCCGTTGGAGACGACCACGTTCCCCTCGGCCTCGCGCTTCTCGCGGCACTTCACGCAGTAGAACTCTCCGGCGTAGGTCTCGTCTGCCATATCGGCTCCTCGTTCTTATTGTCGGGTTCTTCCTGTCGGCTCACTGTAGCGCCGTGCCTGGGACGGAACGAGTCGAGAATGGATCTCATGCCGGGCGGGGCGGCGCACGCTTCGGGCTGGGGGGCTCCCGCGGGGAGCCGAGGAAGTGCGTGCGCCGCACCGGCGGCAGGGGCCCGGACAGCCTTCATAGGGCCTCTCAGGCCGTGGAACCCCGGGGGCGCTCAGCACCACGCGCACCTTCCCCGTGTGCGTCCTGCTAGTTATCCCGGGGCTCCACGTTCAGGGAAACCTAGCCCCTCGGAGCAGCGCGGGTCAAAGCGGTCCAGGGGATGCGATGTGGACAAGTGCCCGACTTCTGTGGACAGGGGGTGCACGACGGTGGGGGCACTGTGGAGGAACCTCGGTATCCACCTAGCCTAAGGCTGTGACCAGCGGTGATGCTGTACACAGGATGTGGAGCAAAAACTTGGTGCGGATCCGTGCGACGCTGATCGCATGCCCGTTCCGACCCCCCATCCCGGCGTCACCGGCCCCCGTGGCGAGCAGGTGCTGGTGCGCCGCTCCGCCCGCCGGCGCCGCTCCGTGTCCATCACCCGCCGCGACGGCGACCTGGTGGTGTCGATCCCCGCATCCATGAGCCGCCGCGAGGAGGGCCAGTGGGTACGGCGCATGATCGAGCAGCTGGCCCGCAAGGAGCAGCGCGCCATGGGGCCGCGGCGCAGCGACGCGCACCTCGTGGCCCGCGCGGCAGAGCTCAGTGAGCTGTACCTCGATTCCCGTGCCCAGCCCACATCGGTGCAGTGGTCCACCCGGCAGCAGCGGCGCTGGGGATCCTGCACGCCCACCGAGGGTAGCATCCGGCTCTCCACCCGGCTGCAGGGCATGCCCGGTTGGGTGGTGGACTCGGTGTTGGTGCACGAACTGGTGCACCTGCTGGTACCCGGCCACGGCCCGGACTTCCAGGCACTGATGGACCGCTACCCGCAGGCGCAGCGGGCCCGCGGCTTCCTCGAGGGCGTGGCCTGGGAGCAGGACCTGCCCTCGTCCGAGGGTGAGGTGGACGCGGACTAGAGCCGCGCCATCCAGTCGCCCAGCAGCGCCAGGTTCCCTGGGAGGTCCTCGACGGTGCCCTCGGGCAAGGCATCCAACGGTGCCCAGGTCACCTCGGGTGATTCCTCGCTGGGGCGCAGCGGCACCTGGGCGGCGGGCAGGGGAGCGCGCAGCAGGTACTGCACGTCCCAGTGGGCCCGGCACGATCCGAAGGCCGCCGAAAGGTCATGTTGGTGCAGCACGGCGGGGCCATCGCCCACGCGCTCCAGGTCCGTCAGTCCGGTCTCCTCGGCCACTTCACGGCGGGTGGCCGCCTCGAAGCTCATCTCGCCGTCCTCGAGGTGGCCGCCGGGCTGCACCCAGAACTGTCCCTTGCGGTGCCACACCAGGGCCACGTGCTCGCCCGGGGCGTCAACCACGATCGCGCTCGCGGTCAGGTGCACGGGGCCGCCGTCGCGGTACAGCGCCCGCGGGTCCTGCTGCAGCAGGTCCTCGAACTCGCGGGCGATCTGCTCGCCGGTGGCGCCGTTGTGCGCGGCCCGCAGCTGTGCCAGGGCCGGCTCGGGCGGGACGCTCATGCGGGGCGGTCCCCGGGGTCGTCATCCTCGCCGTCGCCGTCGCCGTCGCCGTCGCCGTCGCCGTCGCCGTCGCCGTCGCGCAGCCCGCCCTGTCCGTCCTCACGGGGCGCGTCCTCCTGGCCCTCACCGGCCAGCAGCTTCTGAAGCTCCGCATCGAAGTCGGTGGGGATCTCCACCTCCGGCAGGGACTCGTCGTCCCCGGCCTCGGGTCGCGGGGCCTGGGGACGGCCGGAGAGCACCTCGGCGCTGGGCAGCAGATCGGGGTGCTCCCACTTCGCCTCGCGACCGGCCTTGCCCTCGGTGGCCAGCACGCTGTCCCACCAGGCCAGGGCCTCCCGCACCCGCCGGGGCCGTAGCTCGATGCCCACGGTGCGGGCCAGCATCTCCTCGGCCGGGCTGCCGGTGGCGCGGCGCCGGCGCAGCACCTCCCGCATCGCCTCCAGCTGCGGCAGCTTGCCCTCCAGGGCCTTGGTGGTCACGTGGTCCACCCACGCCTCCACCAGGGCCAGCGTGGTGGCCAGCTCCTCCAGGGCCCGCTCCTGGGCCGCGCGCCGGGTGAACACGAACATGTCCTCGGGGCGGCGGGCCTGCAGCGCCTCAGGATCGGAGAGGTCCAGCCCCCGCACCATCTCGTCCAGGGCGTCCAGGTCCAGGGTGATACCGCGGGCGTAGTCCTCGATCGCCGAGAACAGGGCCTTGCCCAGCCAGGGGTGAGCCGCGAACAGGGCCGCGTGGGCGATCTCGCGGGCGGCCAGGAAGATCCGGGCCGCGGGCGCATCCAGCTGCTGGGAGGAGATCAGGTCCTCCACATTGGCTGCCACCAGTGCAGGTGCACCGTCGGGTCCCAGCGGCAGCGACAGGTCGGTGGTCCCGGACACCTCGCGGGCCAGGGAGCCGATCGCGTGTCCGAACTGCACCCCGAACATGGTGCCGCCGAAGCGCTCCATCATCGCGGCAGGGTCCCCGGGGATCGGCATCGGGCTCTCACCCATCTGTCCCAGCTGCGCGGCGATCGCCTCACCGATCGCGCCGGCCATGTACTTGGCCACCGGCTCCACGGTGGACTTCCAGCGCGGCAGGGTCCGGTACAGCCACGTGCCGCGGCTGAGCACGCCCAGCTCCTGGGTGGCCACGTCGATGGCCAGCACAGGGTCCAGCCACAGCCGTGCCACTTGCGCGGCCTCGCGCAGCTGAGCGGTCTGTGCGTCGGTGGGACTCGGATCGCCCGGCGTGCCCGAGGGGGCGGGGGCACCGGGCAGCTGTGCCTGACCGGCGGCGGTGCGGCGCGCCACGTCCTCGGCAAGGGTCCAGTTCACCGACCCCTCGCCCTGACCGGAGAACATGTGCTGCATCTGCGCCGCCGCGGCCCGCAGCTGCGCCGGGTCCTGCGGCAGGTTCGCCTGCTGCGCCAGGGCCGACAGGTCCAGCCCCTCCAGGGCCTCCTCGGGGATCGCACCCCCGAAGGCCTCCTGCAGGAAGCGCTTGAGGGCCTCCTCGTCCATACCGCCGGGTCCACCCGACATCGGGTTCTCGCTCATGGCTACCTCCGCTGGCTGCGTCCGCGCTGGGTCGGCGGCCAGCGTACCCAGCCGTCCCTGGGGGCGGGGTGACTGGGGCACAATGTCGGGGTGAGTGATCCCACCGGTACCCCTGCGCCGACCCCTGCCCGCGGGCGCGGTCTGCACGGGCTGGCCTCCCGGGCCGTCGAGGACGCCCAGCTCGCCCGTCCCGTCACCGCGCTGGTGTCCCTGGCGCTGCTGTGCCTGATGATCGTGGGCGGCTCCTTGATGCCCGTGCCCTACGTGATCGAGCAGCCGGGCCCCGCGATCAACGTGCTGGGGGAGTACCGAGAGCAGGAGATCGTGGTCATCGACGGGGTGGAGACCTACCCCACCGACGGGGCGCTGATGATGACCACCGTCTCGGTCGACGGCGGCCCCGGGTACACCGTGACCCCGGTGGACGTGCTGGTCTCCTGGTTCGACCGCAGCCGCGCCGTGCTGCCGCGCGAGCTGATGTTCCCGCCGGACCAGACCCGCGAGCAGACCACCCTGAACAACTCCGTGCAGATGTCCACCTCCCAGCAGGGCGCGGTGGCCGTGGCCCTGGACGAACTCGACATCGACTACGAGCCCGTGGTGATGATCGCCGGGGTGCAGGCCGGTGCACCCGCCGAGGGGCACCTGGAGCCCGGTGACGTGCTGGTGGGGATCGACGGGCAGACGGCCACGGACGTGGCCGGCTACCAGGCACTGGTCCAGGGCGCCGAGGACGGTGGGACGCTGCCGATCACCGTGCGCCGCGACGGCCAGGAGACGGATCTCCAGGTCCCCACCGAGGTCGTGGACGGCACCTCCCGCCTCGGCGTGGTGCTGGCAGCCGGCTACGAGTTCCCCATGGATGTGAAGATCGCCGTGGGCGACATCGGCGGGCCGAGCGCCGGCATGATCTTCTCCCTGTCCGTGTACGACGAGCTCACCCCGGGCGCTCTCACCGGCGGTCACGCCATCGCCGGCACCGGGACCATCGCCGCCGACGGCACCGTGGGCCCCATCGGCGGGATCCGCCAGAAGATGGTGGGGGCACGGGAGGCCGATGCCGGGTTCTTCCTGGCGCCCCGCGAGAACTGCGACCAGGTGATCGGCTACGAGCCCGAGGGCCTGGAGGTGGTGGCGGTGGGCAGCTTCGATGAGGCCCTGACCGCCACCGAGACCATCGCCGCCACCGGCGGCACCGACGGACTACCCACCTGCGAGGAGCAGTGAGCCCCCTGTGAGCCCCAAGAAGCGACACCGCACCCCGCCCCGCCCCACCGTGGTCTTCGACTTCGGTGGGGTGCTCAGCGCCGGCCACGATCCGGTGCCGGACGTGCACGCCCTGCTGGGCGGAGACGCCGACGCCCTGGGCACTGCCCTGTGGGCCGAGCGCCACGCCTACGACATCGGCGAGATCTCCCGCGAGGAGTACTGGGGCCGGGTGGCCCGTTCCGTGGCCGTCGAGGAGCTGAGCGCCGAGGAGGTCACCGACCTGCAGGACGCCGACAACCGTTACTTCCTGCGCCTGGACACCCGCTCCCGCGAGCTGATCCACGACCTGGCCCGCAACGGCGTGCGGATGGCACTGCTGTCCAACGCCTCGACCGCCTTCGGTGAGGCCGTGCGCAAGGCCGACTGGTTCGAGGCGTTCAGCTTCGCGGTGGTCTCCGGCGAGGAGCGGGCCGTCAAGCCCGACCGTGAGATCTACGAGATCCTGCTGCAGGTGCTCTCGCACGAGACCGGCGGGGTGTCGATCCCCTCGGCCGTGATCTTCTTCGACGACCGCCAGGAGAACGTGGACGCCGCCCGGGCCCTCGGGATCGACGCCCACCTGTGGCCCCGCAACGGCGAGACCCCCGTCGACGGGCAGCAGCGGCACGGCGTCGACATCGCCCGCGAGGTGCTCACCGCCCGCGGCGTCCCGCTGGACTGATCGCCCGGCGGTCGTGATCCTCACGCCGCACCGGTGCACCTGCCGGTCCGGCATGCCCCGCCACGTACAGTGGACGCAACCGAACCATTCACCAGGAGACACAGTTGGCAGAGTTCATCTACACGATGTACAAGGCGCGCAAGGCCGTGGGCGACAAGGTCATCCTCGATGACGTCACCATGAGCTTCTACCCGGGCGCCAAGATCGGCATGGTCGGCCCCAACGGCGCCGGCAAGTCCACGATCCTGAAGATCATGGCCGGGCTGGATCAGCCCAGCAACGGCGAGGCCCGCCTCAGCCCCGGCTACAGCGTGGGTATCCTGCTGCAGGAGCCGCCACTGGACGAGGACAAGACCGTCCTGGAGAACGTCCAGGAGGGCATGGGTGACCTGTACCGCAAGGTGCAGCGCTTCAACGCCATCGGCGAGGAGATGGCCGAGCCCGATGCCGACTTCGACGCGCTGATGGAGGAGATGGGCAAGCTCCAGACCGAGATCGACAACGCCAACGGCTGGGACCTCGACTCCCAGCTGGAGCAGGCGATGGACGCGCTGCGCTGCCCGCCCGGGGAGGAGCCCGTCACCCACCTCTCCGGTGGTGAGCGCCGCCGCGTGGCCCTGTGCAAGCTGCTGCTGCAGAAGCCGGACCTGCTGCTGCTGGACGAGCCCACCAACCACCTCGACGCCGAGAGCGTGCTGTGGCTGGAGCAGCACCTGCAGCAGTACGAGGGCGCCGTCATCGCCGTCACCCACGACCGGTACTTCCTGGACCACGTGGCCCAGTGGATCGCCGAGGTGGACCGCGGTCATCTGTACCCCTACGAGGGCAACTACTCCACCTACCTCCAGAAGAAGGAGGAGCGGCTCAGCGTCCAGGGCAAGAAGGACGCCAAGCTCGCCAAGCGCCTCAAGGATGAGCTGGAGTGGGTGCGCTCCAACGCCAAGGGCCGCCAGACCAAGTCCCGCGCGCGCCTGGCCCGCTACGAGGAGATGGCCGCGGAGGCCGAGAAGACCCGCAAGCTCGACTTCGAGGAGATCACCATCCCGCCGGGCCCGCGCCTGGGCTCCCAGGTGATCGACGCCAAGAACCTGAAGAAGGGCTTCGGCGACCGCCTCCTGATCGACGGTCTGTCCTTCTCCCTGCCGCCCAACGGCATCGTCGGTGTCATCGGCCCCAACGGCGTCGGCAAGACCACCCTGTTCAAGACCATCGTGGGGCTCGAGGAGCTCGACGGCGGTGAGCTGAAGATCGGCCAGTCCGTGAAGATCAGCTACGTGGACCAGGGCCGCGAGAACATCGACCCCGAGAAGACCCTGTGGGAAGTGGTCTCCGACGGCCTGGACTTCATCCAGGTGGGCAAGGTGGAGATCCCCTCGCGGGCCTATGTCTCCCAGTTCGGCTTCAAGGGCCCGGACCAGCAGAAGAAGGCCGGGGTGCTCTCCGGTGGTGAGCGCAACCGCCTGAACCTGGCCCTCACCCTCAAGCAGGGCGGCAACCTGCTGCTGCTGGACGAGCCCACCAACGACCTGGACGTGCAGACCCTGGGCTCACTGGAGAACGCGCTGCTGGAGTTCCCCGGCTGCGCCGTGGTGGTCTCCCACGACCGCTGGTTCCTGGACCGCGTGGCCACCCACATCCTGGCCTACGAGGGCACCGAGGAGGACCCCGCGAACTGGTACTGGTTCGAGGGCAACTTCGAGTCCTACCAGGCCAACAAGGTGGCCCGCCTGGGCGAGGAGGCCGCACGCCCTCATCGCGTCACCTACCGTCGCCTCACCCGCGACTGACGAACGCCCGGAGCGCCGCACCGCGCGCCACCCGCACAGAGGCCCCGCCCCGATCTTCGGGGCGGGGCCGCTGTTGCATCCACCGCCCGGCTGCTCGGGTCAGGACGCGGGCGCCTCAGGTGCCGGAGAGGTCCGGGTCCAGGTTCGCCACGATCCGCTCGGAGGGAGTGCCGGAGCGGTTCTGCGGGGCGTGCTCCCGGGTGACCCACACCCGGTCCACGCCCTCGTCCACCACGACCTCGACGGTGCCCTGCCGTGAGAGCTCCAGCACCCCGAGGTCCACCGGCGCTCCATCGCGCTCGCCCCACAGCTGCAGCACCTCGTCCTGGCCGTCGTCCTCATAGGCGGCGACCCCCTCGGCCCACAGCGCTGTGCGGTCAGCTGTGAGCACGGCCCGCCAGGTGCCGTTGTCGCTCAACCCGGGCACCAGGCGCGCATCCTCCTGCACGCTCATCTCCGACCAGGTGGCCGCGAAGGAACGCGAATCGGCGAGGTCACCGCGGGCATCGAGCCACAGCCCGCCCGCGACCAGGGCTCCCAGCAGCGACAGCACGGCCAGCGCCCCGAGCGCGCGAGCGACCCGCGGGCTGCGCGTCCCCGTCGCCGCGGCACGCTGCTGGGCCCGCAGCTGCTTGCGACGGCGGCGGGACAGGCCCGCCTCGTCGTGACGCGAGAAGGCGAAAGCGGGGACGGGATCGGTGGCCCCGGGGTGGCCGGCCGCAGAGGGCGGGGGAGCGGGGACGGACAACGGCTGCCCGCCAGGTCCTGAGGCGTCGGCCTGCACCATCCCGGCCACGGCGGGAGCACCGACCAGGCGGCGCTGGGAGTCGGTGCCGAGCACGGGCGTGGCATAGGTGCCGTGATACGCGGTCTCAGGCGCTGCCGCATGGGGGGCCTGCGTGGCGGTGTCGACCGGAGCCGGACCTCCTGGGCCGGGGCCCGCCTGGCGCGGCTGGGGTGGCCGCTGGGTGGGGCGCACCTGCACGGGAGCACTGCCGAACCCCTCCAGCACAGCCACTCGCAGGTCCCGCGAGGGTGGGACGGCGGTGAGCAGCGCCAGTCGGCCGGCAGCCTCGATCGCGTGACGATGCACCCCCGCACCCTCGGAGTTCGCGGTGAGGACACGGAGGCGGTCGCGCTCTGCGTCGTCGGCCAGCGCCAGCGCGTCCAGGGCTGCCAGCGCCCGGACCTCCTGGGCAGTGCCCTCGGGGGTCCCGGAATCACCGAACGGCACCAGCTCGTCCAGCAGCCGGGCCAGCACCGCGGCCGCCTGTGCCCTGTGCGCCCCGGTGTAGGGGAAACGGCCCTGGGCAGCCGACTCCACCAGGGCGCGCTCGATCGGCGGCAGGTCCAGCAGTGCGCGCATCACCGCCACTTCACGGCGATCACGGGTGCGGTCGCTCACCGCGTCCGGCGCCACCAGGGAGCGCACGTCCCCGCTGGGCTCGGTGGCCACGGCAGCCCGCCGGGCCCGATCCAGCACCGCGGCCTCCCCGGGCAGGCCGCTGGCGGCGAGCTGAGCGGCATCGCGCAGGCAGGACCGCAGCACCGCCACCGTGAGCTTGCCGGCCTTGGCGGAGGAGCCGGTCACATGGACCGCCAGACCATGGATACGAGGGCCCATCACGTCCAGCAGAGCACCGGCGGCGCTGCTGTCACCCATGGAGGCACGTCGCAGCAGGGTCCGCACAGGGTCGAGACGGTCGCCGAGATCCAGGGTGTCCTCCGGGATCGCCGGCATCTCCCCGGTCACGCCGTCCATCCCCATCCTTGGGCCTCCATGCTGGCTCGTCCCTCTGCCGTCCGTACCCCGTTGTCGAGTCCCCCGTCACGGGTGCGTCCCATTGTGCACATGATCGAGGAGGCCGTTGTACGGCGGGGTGCTCGCATCACCTGCAAGAACTTGCGAGAAATGCGCTGACGGTGCTGATGGCTGAGGTGGCGCTCCCCTGCAGGACTGAGAAACGATGCAGGCCACAGATGAGCAACGCCACGATGACGGTTCGAAGAATCTTGCAAACACGGTGCAAGAGTCCCGATGGTCCTCAGGTACGGTGGAGCCATGAAGTCCATCTCCACCATCACGGTCGCCTCCGACCTCCCCGCTGCGCTCGAGCCGCTGCGCGAGCTCGCCTACAACCTCCGCTGGACCTGGCGTCGCCAGACCGTGGAGCTCTTCAAGCTGCTGGACGCGAAGGCCTTCGCGGACAGCGGCCAGAACCCCATCGCCATGCTCCCGCTGGTCTCCGCCGGCCGCCTCGCCGAGGCCGCCCGCGACGAGTCCTTCCTCGCGCGGATGCGCGCGGAGGTGGGCGATCTGCACACCTACCTCGACTCCGACCGCTGGTTCCAGCGCACCGTGCCCGACACCGGCACCGCAGGTGTCGCCAGCACCCCCGCGATCGCCTACTTCTCCATGGAGTTCGGCATCTCGCCCACCCTCCCCATCTACTCCGGCGGCCTGGGCATCCTGGCCGGCGACCACCTGAAGTCCGCCTCGGACCTCGGCGTGCCGCTGGTCGCGATCGGCCTGCTGTACCAGTGGGGCTACTTCTCCCAGTCACTGGACCGCGAGGGCTGGCAGCAGGAGAACTACAAGCACAACGACACCGAGAAGCTCCCCGTGGAGCCCGTCCTCGGCGCCGACGGCGAGCAGCTCACCGTCTCCCTCACCCTGCCCGGGCAGCGCGAGGTCGCCGTCGCCATCTGGTGCGCGCAGGTGGGACGGATCCCCCTGCTGCTGCTGGACACCGACCTCGAGGTCAACGACGCCGATGCCCGCGAGATCACCGACCGCCTCTACGGCGGCGACCACGAGCACCGCATCCTCCAGGAGATCGTGCTGGGCATCGGCGGCGTGCGCGCCGTTGCGGCCTACAGCGAGGCCACCAGCTTCCCCGCCCCCCAGGTGTTCCACCTCAACGAGGGCCACGCCGGCTTCTCCGGCCTGGAGCGCGTGGGCCAGCTGATGGCCCGCGGCGCCTCCTTCGCCGAGGCCGTCGCCGAGGTGCGCGCCGGCACCGTGTTCACCACCCACACCCCCGTGCCCGCCGGCATCGACCGCTTCGGCGCCGAGCAGCTGCGCCAGTACCTGGACGCCGATGCCTCCGGCACCTCACGCCTGATCCCCTCGCTGCCGGTGGAGGCCGCCCTGGCCCTCGGCATCGAGAACGGCACCGACATCTTCAACATGGCGCACCTGGGCTTCCGCATCGCCCAGCGCTCCAACGGCGTGGCCAAGCTGCACGGCGCCGTCTCCCGCGGCATGTTCCAGGAGCTGTACCCCGGCTTCGACGTGCCCGAGGTGCCGATCGGCTCGGTCACCAACGGTGTGCACCGCCGCACCTGGACCTCCGACGCCATGGACGACCTGTACAAGAAGGCCATGGGCGACGTGGACATCTCCTCCATGAGCGACTGGAGCGCCCTGGCCTCCCTCACCGACCACGACCTGGGCGAGGCCCGCGCCGCCCTGCGCGCTGACCTGGTGACCATGGCCCGTGCCCACGTGAAGGAGTCCTGGCTGCGCCGCGGCGCGGACGAGGCCGAGCTGGCCTGGACCGATCACATCCTGGATCCCGAGGTGCTGACCATCGGCTTCGCCCGCCGTGTCTCCACCTACAAGCGCCTCACCCTGATGCTGCAGGACCCCGAGCGCCTCAAGCGGATCCTGCTGGATCCGGACCGTCCCGTCCAGATCGTGATCGCCGGCAAGTCCCACCCCGCCGACCTCCCCGGCAAGGAGTTCCTGCAGCAGATGGTCCGGTTCGCCGACCAGCACGGGGTGCGTCACCGCATCGCGTTCCTGCCGGACTACGACATCCGCATGGCCGAGGTGCTGATCGCCGGCTCCGACGTGTGGCTGAACAACCCGATCCGCCCCGAGGAGGCCTCCGGCACCTCCGGCATGAAGGCCGTCCTGAACGGTGGGCTCACCTTCTCCATCTCCGACGGCTGGTGGGACGAGATGAAGGACGACGAGTTCGGGTGGACCATCCCCACCGCCCAGGTCGATGACCTGGCCGAGCGGGACCGCACGGAGGCCGAGGCGCTCTACGAGATCCTCGAGAACAGCATCGTCCCGCTGTTCTACGAGCGCGACGCCCGTGGTCTGCAGCGCGGCTGGATGACCAAGGTGCGCTCCTCGCTGGTGAAGGTGGGCCCGCAGATCGTCGCCGCCCGCATGGTGCGCGACTACGTGACCGACCTGTACCTGCCGGCCGCCCGTGCCGCCGGTGCATTCAGCGCCGATCCGGCCCTGGCCGGCGAGTTCACCTCCTGGAAGACCCAGGTCTCCGAGGTGTGGCCGAAGGTCTCCGTGACCGACGTGCGCCTGGACGGCGCGCGCGGCGACACGGTGCCCTCCGGCGCCGAGGTCACACTGTCCGCGGACGTCCAGCAGGCCGGGCTCCGTGATGCGGACGTGCTGGTGGAGGCCGTGATCGGTCCGGTGGACGCCGACGGTGAGATCACCGACGGTCAGCTGATCCCCCTGCACCGCGCCGAGGACGGACGCTGGGTGGCTCGCTTCGCCCTGGCCAACCCCGGTACCGTCGGGTACACCGTGCGGGTCACCCCGCAGCACCCGGTGCTCGCATCCCGCGCCGAGCTCGGGCTGGTCACCACCGCCTGAGCCCAGCACCCCTACGGAAGGACCCCGCCCCCGTGCCCACTCGTCGTCAGCTCATGCTCACCGCTGCGACGGGACTGGCCGGGATCGGGGTCCTTCCCGCATGCTCCCGCGGTGGCCAGGAGTCCGACCCCGCCGACGGACTGCGCCTGCGGGTGTGGAACGAGCAGGCCGCCGGGCTGTACGAGAAGGCCCTGGTCGCCTTCACCGACGCCACCGGGATCGCCGTCGAGGTCCAGGCGATGGCGTGGGAGAACTACTGGACCCAGCTGCCGCTGGATGCCGCCGAGGGCTCCTTGCCGGACGTGTTCTGGATGAACACCGCCCATCTGGACCAGTACCGCGACGGCGACCACCTGGTGGAGGTGGGTGCGGGCGTCGGTGATCTCGCCGCCCAGTGGGAACCGGTCGCTTCGGACCTCTACCGCCGCCAGGACGGGCTGTGGGGCGTCCCCCAGCTGTGGGAGCAGTCGGTGCTGGTGGCGAACCGGCAGCTGGTGGACGAGGTGGGCGGTGACCCGTCGGCCCTGCGGGTGGACCTGTGGGCCGAGAGCGACCCCCTGCGCGACCTGGCCCTGGCCCTCACGGTCGACGGGGAGGGACGCCGCGCGGGCGAGGAGGGCTTCGATCCGGCCGTGCGCCGGGTGACCGGGTTCAGCGCCCATCCCGACCGCACCGCCGTGCTGGGTCCGTTCATCGCGGGCGCCGGCGGTGCCTGGCAGGACGAGCAGGGCGCCTTCACCTTCGCCTCCGAGGCCGGGGTGGCCGCCGTGCGCTACCTCGCCGGCATGGCCGCAGCGCACCTGGCACCGCCCGGGGTCGAGACCACCGGCCAGCCGCGACTGTGCCGCGACCTGTTCACCAAGGGACAGCTGGGCCTGCTGCAGACCGGTACCTACGACCTGAGAGCCATCACCGAGGGCGTGGGCGAGGCGTTCCCCTGGTCCCTGCACCCCGTGGTGGCAGGTCCCGAGGGCACCCGCCCCCTGGTGCACGCGATCGCCGCCGTGGGTCGAGCGACCACGAGCGAGGAGCGCACGAAGGAGATCGCCGAACTGCTCTCCTGGCTGGGCGGGATCGACGCACAGCGTCCCCTGGCCGAGGCGCGGCTGGGCATCCCCGGCCACCGCGACCTGCGCGGCGCCTGGGACCAGGCCTGGGGGAGCGCCGGGGTGGACACCACCGCGATCGGAGGCGCCCCGGAGAACCCGGCCCGACCCGAGCACGGGCTGCGCAGCGCCGAGGGCACCGCCGCGGCCCTGCCGATCATCGGCGAGGTCTTCCGTGGGGAGGCCGACGTCAACGAGGCGATGAGCCGCGCCCAGCAGGCCGCCGACAAGGCCCGGGGCTGATCCGGACGGGGACCGCCCGGGGTCAGCCTCGCTGCTTGACGCGGATCATGCCCTCCTGGGTGACTGTGGCGACCAGGTCACCGGCCCGGTCGAACAGCTGCCCCTGCGTGAGGCCGCGGCCACCGGAGGCGGAGGGGGAGCGCTGCACGTACAGCAGCCACTCGTCGGCCCGCACATGGCGGTGCCACCAGATCGCATGGTTGATCGTGGCCAGGCGCAGGCCCGGCGTCATCCAGCTCAGGCCCTGCCGGCGCAGGATCGGCTCGAACGGCGTGTAGTCGCTGGCGAAGGCCAGGACCGCGTCGTGCATCAGGGGCGTGGCGTCGATCGGCGCCAGGGTGCGCATCCACACCATCTGGGTCTCCGTGCCGGCGGCGTCGGGCCCCAGGTAGATCGGGTCGGTGACGTGGCGGATGTCGATCGGCCGCTGGGTGGACCAGTACGTCGCCACCGGGTGGTCGATCCCGGCCAGCACCTGCGCGGTGGTGGGGAGGTCCTCCGGGCCCGGGGCCTCGGGGGCGCGCTCCTGGTGCTCGAGCCCCTCCTGCTGCTCCTGGAACGAGGCGGTCATCGCCAGGATCGTGCGGCCCTCGCCCTCGCCCTCACCCTCGCCGCGTGCGGGCTGGGTGGCCAGCACCCGGCGTACGGAGAACGAACCGCCGTCGCGCAGCGCGTCCACGTGGAAGCGGATCGGATGGACCGGGTCCCCCGGTACCAGGAAGTACGAGTACATCGAGTGGATGCGTCGGCCCTCCGGCACGGTGCGACCCACCGCCGCCACGGCCTGACCCATCACCTGCCCACCGAACACGTGGCCGCCGGGCTGCGGGGAGGAGTCCCCCTCGAAGGAGGCCACCGTGGCGTCCGTCGCCACCGCCGGGTCCAGGGCCACCTCGCGAAGGTCCAGCAGGGCCACCAGCGCGTCGGCCGGGGAGAGGTCGGGGTCGGTCACGGGGGCTCCTGAACAGCGAGGCGGAGGGACAGTGGGGCGTCCGGGGACCTGTTCATGCTACGCGGGCCGGGCTCGGCCGTGACCGGCACACGCGTGTGACCCAGCCGGGGCTGAGACAATCTGAGCATGACGCATCTCGACATCACCGTCCCCGTGCGGTGGACGGACCTGGACGCCTACGGACACGTGAACAACGCCGCCATGGTGCGGCTGCTGGAGGAGGCGCGCATCGCCGCGTTCTGGCAGCCCTCCGACGAGGAGATCGCGCTGGGCGCGTCCCCCTCGCCCGCAGGTCTCGGAGCCGCGGGCGTGGGGGCGCAGGTCAGCACCGTGATCGCCTCCCAGCGCATCGAGTACGCGAGGAGCCTCGGCCATCGCCGCGAGGGCGTCACCGTGCGGCTGTGGATCTCCCGCCTGGGCGGGGCCAGCATGGACGTGGACTATTTGGTGCTCACCAAGGACGACCCGTCCGGCGAGCAGCCCGTCACCCGGGCCCGCACCGTGGTCGTGCTGATCGACGCGGCCACGGGCACCCCGGTGCGGCTGGACGACGAGGCCCGCGCCCGCTTGGGGCAGTACACGGGTGAGCCGCTCAGCTTCCGCTGAGACCCGCTCAGTCCAGGTGGCCCGGCACGGCCTGCCCGGCCATCGGTGCCTGCCCGCCGTCCACCGTGTTCACCAGCGACTGCGCCGCGCGGTCCAGGTAGTCCCACAGGGTCTGCTCGTGCAGTGGTGACAGGCCCAGGGAGTCCACCGCATCGCGCATGTGGCGCAGCCACGCGTCGCGCGCGGCGGGGGAGACGGGGAACGGGGCGTGCCGGATCCGCAGCCGGGGGTGGCCGCGGGTGGCGCCGTAGTCCTTCGGGCCGCCCCAGTACTGCACCAGGAACATCCGCAGCCGGTCCTTGGCGCCGGTGAGGTCCTGCTCCGGGTACATCGGTCGCAGCAGCGGGTCCTCCGCGACGCCGTCGTAGAACCTGTCCACCAGGCGCACGAAGGTGTCCTCGCCGCCCATCTCGTCGTAGAAGTTGGTCATGGTGTCCTCTCTCAGCCCTGCTGGGCGGCGTCGATGAAGCGGGGCAGGGCGAAGGTCACGCCGGCCTCGCGGAAGGCCGCGGTGATGCGGCGGCGCAGCTCCTGCTCCACGCCCCACTGCTCACCGGGGGCCACCTGCACCAGCACGCGGCGCTGCACCCGGGAGCCGTCCACCCCCAGGATGCCGCTGATGGTGGCGTCGCCCTGGATCACGTCCACCCACTCCGGGTCGGTGGTGAGCTCGGCGGTGACCTTCTCCAGCACCTCGGTCACCAGAGCGTTGTCGGAGGCAGGGTCCAGGTCCAGCATCACCACGGCGTTGGCGAAGCCGCGGGACATGTTGCCGATGCGGATGATCTCGCCGTTGCGCACCGTCCACAGAACACCATCTATGGAGCGCACCTGGGTGACCCGCAGGTTGATCTCCTCCACGGTGCCGGTGGCGTACTCGAGGTCCACCACGTCACCGACGGCGATGATGTCCTCGAACAGCATCACCACGCCCGCGACCACGTCCTTGATGATGGTCTGCGCGCCGATGCCGGCGGCCAGGCCCAGCACACCGAGGGAGGCGATCACCGGGGCCACGTTCACCCCGACCTCCGAGAGCACCATCACCAGCGCCACCGCCCAGATCACCATCGAGGCGACGTTCCTAGCCACATTGGAGAGGGTCTCGGCGCGCTGCGCCCGACGGGCCTGAGCGGCGTTCATTGCACGACGGTCCCGCTTGACCACCACCCCCGCCACATTGGTGAGCTTCGAGGAGCTCTCGATCATGGTGCGGAAGAAGCGGCGCAGCAGCCAACTGGCCACGGCACTGATCAGGGCGGCGGCAAGCAGGATCACCACGATGCGCAGACCGCTGGTGATCGTCCATTGCCACATGCGATCGGTGAGGTCCAGTGCCTCGTCGGCGGGAGGTGACGCGAACAGATCCATGGCCCCGACGATAACGCCGGGGCCTGAACGGATCGGTCACCGGTCCGGCCCTTGTCGGGTCAGCCCTTGTCGGCCTCGCGCACCCGCTGGGCGCGAGCCACCGTGTCACGACCCTCCACCACCACGCGGCGCAGACCGAAGGCCGCCTCCTCGTGGTCGGCCAGCCAGCAGTCCGCCGCATCCAGCACCGAGCGGCCGCCGAACGATGCCGGGAAGTAGCCCTGCACCAGACGGTTCGCGATCTCGTTGGAACGGCCCTCCCACACCTTGGTGAGCATCGCGAAGTAACGATCCTCGTAGGGGGCGATCAGTGCCGGGTCCGTCGCCCGGTTGAAGCCCTGCACCACCGCGGTGAGGGACTCGTTGGGCAGCTCGTCCTGCTCCACGGTGCGCCGCCACGCCTCGGACTTCGCCTCAGCGGTGGGTCGGGCGGCCCGCGCGGTCATGGCGCTCTTGCGACCGGACTGGGTGTCGTCCTTCGCCAGCACCTGGTCGATGCCGGCCTCGTCGATCCCGCCCAGGGCCGACAGTGCGATCACCAGCTTCCAGCGCAGGTCGGTGTCGATGGCGCGACCCTCGAGCGTGGTGGAGCCGTCCAGAAGACCCACGAGGATCTCGCGGTGCTGATCGGTGGAGGCGAGCCGGGAGAATGCCTCGACGAACTGCAGCTGTGCATCGGAGCCTGCGTCGGCCGCGCGGGCCAGTTCCCACAGGGCGTCAGCAGCGGCGGCGGTGCGGGCGGCGCGGTCAGCCTCGGCGGAGTAGCGACCGGACACGGTCTCCAGCTGGCTGAGCAGGGTGCGCACCACCGAGGAGGACTCCTCGCGGTCGATGTTGGCCAGCACCAGCTGCTGGAAGCGACGGCTGGGCAGCTCCCCGTCGCGCACCATGTCCCAGGCGGCCGACCACAGCAGGGTGCGGGCCAGGGCGTCGTCCAGGTCGCGCAGGTGCTCCATGGCGACCTCGAGGGAGCGATCGTCCAGGCGCACCTTGGTGAAGGTGAGGTCGCCGTCGTTCAGCAGCCACAGGTCAGCGCGCTTGCCGGTCAGCTGCGGCACTTCGGTGAGGGGCCCGTCCACGTCCAGCTCCACCTCGTGGGTGCGCACCAGGGTGCCGCCCTCGAGGCTGAACCCGCCCACCTTCAGGCGGTGCGGGCGCAGGGTGGTGTGCTCGGCCGGCGCCTCCTGGGCGATCGCGAAGCGGGTGACGGTGCCGTCGGCGTCATGCTCCAGCACCGGGCGCAGGGTGTTCACGCCCGCGGTCTGCAGCCACAGCCGTGACCAGGAGGCCAGCTCACGACCACTGGTGGCCTCCAGCTCCACCAGCAGGTCCTTCAGCTCGGTGTTCTTCCAGGCGTGCTTGCGGAAGTAGGCGCGCAGGCCCTCGAAGAACGCCTCCTGCCCCACGTACGCCACCAGCTGGCGCAGCACCGAGGCGCCCTTGGCGTAGGTGATGCCGTCGAAGTTGGTCTCCACCGCCTCCAGGTCCACCATGTCGGCCACGATCGGGTGGGTGGAGGGCAGCTGGTCCTGGTTGTACGCCCAGGCCTTCTCGGAGACCGCGAACGTGGTCCAGGCATCCGTCCACCGGGTGCGCTCGGCGCTGGCGAGGGTGGAGGCGTACTCGGCGAAGGACTCGTTCAGCCACAGGTCGTCCCACCAGCGCATGGTCACCAGGTCGCCGAACCACATGTGCGCCAGCTCGTGCAGGATCGTCAGGTCGCGGCGCTCGCGGATCGCGTCGGAGACGTCCGAGCGGAACACGTAGGACTCCACGTAGGTGACCGCGCCCGGGTTCTCCATCGCGCCCATGTTGTACTCCGGCACGAACACCTGGTCGTACTTGGGGAAGGGGAAGTCGCAGTCGAAGGACTCCTCGTAGAAGTCGATGCCGGCACCGGTCACGTCGATCACGTTCTGCGCGTCCACGTGCTCGGCCAGCGACGCCCGGGCATACACGCCCATGGGGATGGTGCGGCCGTCGCGGGTGCGCCAGCTGCCCTCACCGCCCTGGTAGTTGCCGGCGATCAGCGCCATCAGGTAGGTGGAGATCCGCTCGGTGGACTCGAAGCGCCAGGTGGCGACGGAGTCGTCGGAGGCATTGCCGCTCGCATCGACCGGCTGGGCCTCGGGGGTGGGGGCGATGGAGATGACCCGCCAGTGCGCAGGGGCCGTCACGGTGAGGGTGAAGGTGGCCTTCAGGTCGGGCTGCTCGAAGCAGGCGAACATGCGGCGGGCATCGGAGACCTCGAACTGGGTGTACAGATACACCTCGTCGTCCACCGGGTCCACGAAGCGGTGCAGGCCCTCACCGGTGTTCATGTAGATGCCGTCGGCCAGGATCCGCACGGTGTTCGCACCCTCGGCCAGGGCCGGCAGCTTCACGCGGGCACCGTCGAAGCGGGAGGCGGGATCGGGGAGCAGCTCGCCGTTGAGCTCGATCTCGTGGACCTGCTTCGCGATCAGGTCCACGAAGGTCTCCCGTGCCTCGCTCGCGGTGAAGCGCAGCGTGGTCTCGGTCAGGAACGTCTCCGGTCCCTTGGTGAGATCCAGGCGGATGTCGTAGGTGTCGGTGGCGAGGAAGGCGGCGCGTTCGCGCGCCTCGGTACGGGTGAGGTTCTCGGATGACATGGCCTCCATCCTGCCACCGAGTGCGGACACATCTGTTCGGAATCGATGAGAGCGGGGCGGCAGCCTGAGGCGCGGACCTGCTCAGCCGCCGTTCTCACGCTGCGGTGGTGAGGGTGGCGTTCAGGAGGGTGTCGACGCAGTCGGCGAGGCGGAAGCCGTAGCCGCCGGTGGTGCCGGTGATGCGGTCGGGGTGCCCGGTGGGTTCGGGCATGTCAGGGGTGGTGGGGGTGTGGGTGATGTGTTCGGGCATGGCGGGCCAGCGGGCGGTGACGGGCCGGCCGTGCTGGTCGATCACGGTGTAGCGGGGCAGGTGTGGGGCCGCAGGGTGATCCGGTGCGGGGACTGGGGCGAGGTGGTGGCCGCCTTCGTGGACGATCACGTGATGGCGACGGCACAGCAGGGCCAGGCCGTCGATGTCGGTGGTGCCACCGTCTGCCCACGGGGTGACGTGGTGGGCATCCAGGTGACGGGACTGGTGGCAGCCAGGGAAGGCGCAGGTGCGATCCCGCAGCCTGAGGGCCCGACGCTGCGCAGGGGATGCCAGGCGACGCGACCGGCCCAGGTGCAGCACCTCACCGGTGCTGCTGGCGATCTGCAGGGCGATCTTCCCCGTGCAGGCCAGGCGCTCAGCGGTCGCGGGTTCGAGCGGGGTGTCGTGACCGACGACGTGGCAGAGGGGTGGGGACGTGGCCGGGTGCAGCGGCGTTCCCGCGGGAACGTTCCGGGTGAGGGCATCGGCGCTGACCTGGACGATCACCAGGTGCCGGTCCTCGCCGGAACGGTCGGTGGGAGCCTGCTCGAGGTAGCCGCGAGCCACGTGCACAAGCGCGTCGGCCTTCCGCTGCTCCAGGGTGGGGGCCACGGTCGCCTCCGCGGCACGGGCGGCGGGATCCGGAATTTCTGCGTCCCCAGCGGCTGGGTGTTCAGTGCTGACGGGGTTGTCGCTGCCTGGTGCGTCGTGGCCGTCGCGGGCCAGGGCGAGGTCCAGGGCGGTGAGGAGTTCGGCCCCCATCTCGGGTGGGAGGATCGCGCGGATCTCGATCATGCCGTCCTCACGGGTCACCCAGCGGGCCTGCCGGATCGCGTCCTGGCCCAGCCGGGCCCCATCTATCGCCCGGAAGCTGGAGAGGGTGCGGGCCAATTGGGAGGCGGTCATCGCACACGCGAGATCCACCAGGGTGGCTTCGTCGACGCGGTCGGCGACCCGGGTCATCTCCCGCACCTTCGAATAGGAGAGGCGGCCCTCACTGAACGCCGCGACCGTCAGCGGCATCCCGGGCAGGGCGCGGGCAACGCGGACGTGCTCACGGGCGGTGCCGGGGGACATGGAGCAGGCCCAGGACAGCCAGTGCGCGGTGGACTTCAGGCCGACGTACCAGCCGGTGCCGCCGCGCTGGTCGAACTCGACGAGCATCAGCAGGAACTGGCAGGTGGCCTCCGCGATCAACGCGGCCTGCTGCTGGATCCGATCCCCCAGCGCTTCTGCGTCGGCCCGCGCGAGGCGCGGAGGACCAGCAGGCAGGTCGCTGCTGCCGGTACTCGCGGCGCGGTCTGGGCTGTCGGTGCCGGTGCTGGTGCCCGCATAGGTGTCGGGCGGGTCGGTGGTGAGAGTCATCGTCGTCCCCCGTCAAACGCCCAGCCCCCTGTACGGGCCAGGTCACGAGGAACCAGTCCACCAACCACCCCCGACAAACGAACCATTCCCGGCACGGGTGTGGACGACCCGCCTATGGGGAGGAACTCGGCGGATCGACACGGGGTCGACGACAGGGGCGGGTCGGGCGAGGAGGGCAGGTTCTCGTCGGCGATGGCTCGAGGGCAGAAGAATTCAGGTGAGAACGCGGGGCCTCGCGGCTAGGGTCGCGACCATGCCTGCCAACGAGTTCGACCACCCCTTCGTCGCCACCACCTACGACACGGTCGAAGGGTCCCGCGAGGATCTGGACCTGTACGCCTCCATCGCCGACGAGATGGGGGCGCGGTCGGTCCTGGACGTCGGTTGCGGCACCGGCGCGCTGGCGGTGAGGCTCGCTGCCCAGGGGCGCGCCGTGACCGGGGTCGACCCCGCCGGCGAGATGCTCGAGGTCGCTCGCGGCAAGCCGCACGCCGAGAAGGTGCGCTGGATCCACGGGACAGCGGTGGACGCGGTGCCGGTGGCGGAGGCCCCGGAGGCCCGGGGGCTTCCCGCCGAGCTGGCGGTGATGACCGGTAACGTGGCCCAGGTGTTCACGCGCGATGAGGACTGGCTGGCGACCCTGCGGGCCGTCCACGCGTGCCTGGTGCCCGGCGGTCACCTCGTGTTCGAGACCCGCATCCCCGAGCGGCGCTCCTGGGAGGACTGGGCGCAGCAGCGCGAGTCGAGGTGGCACGCGCCGGGCGTGGGCGAGGTGCGGGAAGTGTTCGAGGTGAGCGAAGTGGATCTGCCGCTGGTCAGCTTCCGCTCGGACAGTCATCTGCCCGATGGGACGGTGGTCCCCTCGACCTCGACGCTGATCTTCCGCTCCCGGGAGGAGATCGCCAGGACCCTCGCCGAGGCCGGGTTCGAGTTCCTGGGGACCCGTGATGCGCCCGATCGTCCGGGCTGGGAATGGGTCGTGATCGCGCGACGGTCCTGATCAGGGGGCGGGCCGACTCACCGCCGGGTCAGGTCCAGGTCCCAGGAGTAGTGCTCCGGCAACTGGGGGATCGCCCACTTGGGGTCCGGGAAGAAGTACTCGTACCCGGCGGAGAACGGGTAGGTCCAACGGGCGATGTGCTCCTCGGCGCGGCGCCCCGCTTCCCGGATCCCGTCGATCTCCTCGGCACTGAAGTAACCGGTGCGCTCGGCGCCCTCCAGCTCGTCCTCGTCCTTGTAGTGCCAGTCGCGCCGCGGCAGTACCACGAGGTCCAGCACCAGGTCGCGGGTGCGCAGGCCCTCCTCGGTGCGCTCGTAGGGCGTCTCGAGGTTGATGTAGTAGCAGCCCAGGGAGCCGTCGTCCTTGTAGAACAGCCACACCGAGTACGGCAGGTCCGGCAGGCCGATCATCAGGATGCCGTTGCCGGTCCACAGCTGCTTGGACTGCACCCGGGGGGCGGTGAACATGCCCTCGTCACCCGCACGGCGCAGGGCGGCCCCGGATTCCAGCACGGGCAGCAGCACCTCGGTGCCGGGGGCGATCCACACCACCACACCGCGGTCGTCGTCCAGCACCACGGTGCCGGGCCGTACGGTCTGCGTAGGGTGCTGAGGGGTGTAGTAGGTCCAGGTCACCTGGTCGCCGGGCGACCAGCGGGGAGTGCTCGACATGGTGTGTCCCGACCGGATCGGCCCTCACGGACGCCCCGTTCCGACCGGTCACCGGGCCGGAGCTGCACTGCCCGCGAGGGGGAAGGTGTATGGGCCGACCATACCCCGCCACCATGGGGGCGTCTCCCCGCCGCGCCGGGTCAGCGCGGTCGCAGCTGGGTCACCAGCGGGCACTCCATGGGGTCCGCATGGGCCAGACCCACCTGGTTCAGGTACCGCACGATGATCGAGTACGAGCTGATCAGGTTGGTCTCGGTGTAGGTAATGCCGCGCTCGGCGCAGAACTCCTTGACGATGGGCCGCACCTTGCGCAGGTGCCCGCTGGGCATGCGCGGGAACAGGTGGTGCTCGATCTGCAGGTCCAGCCCACCCATCGCCCAGTTCATCGCCCGGCCGCCGGTGATGTTGCGGCTGGTGAGCACCTGACGGCGCAGGAAGTCCACCTCGAGGTCCTTGGGGATCAGCGGCATGCCCTTGTGGTTGGGGGCGAAGGAGCCGCCCATGTAAATCCCGAACACCGCGAACTGCACGGCAAGGAAGGCCAGCCCCATGCCGAGGCCGAGGACCGAGAACACCAGCACCGGGAAGCCGATCAGGCGGACCGCCAGCAGCGCGCCCTCGAGGCGGCGGTGCTTGAGCTTCTTCTCGGTGAGCACCGAGGAGATCGCCTCGTAGTGCAGCACGAAGGCGAACAGGGAGAGCATCGGGAAGAACATCCAGCCTTGGTGGCGGGAGAGCCAGCCCATGAAGCCGGTGCGCTCGGCGGCCTCCTCCGGCACGAACACCAGCACGCCGCCGGAGATGTCACCGTCGCGGCCGATGGTGTTGGGGTGGGCGTGGTGCTTGTTGTGCTTGCGGTTCCACCAGGAGATGCTCAGCCCCACCACCAGCGCCCCCAGGACGCGGGAGAACCACTGGTTGCGCTTGCCGGAGGCGAACACCTGCTGGTGGGCGGCGTCGTGCCCCAGGAACGCGGCCTGGGTGAACAGGATCCCGAACAGCACTGCGACGGCCAGCTGCCACCAGGTCTGCCCCATGGTGAGCAGCAGGGTGACCGCACCGGCCAGGGCCAGCACCAGCAGGGCGGTGCGCACCATGTAGGTGCCCACGTCCCGGCCCATCAGCCCCGCGGCCTTGACCTTCTCGGATAGCTCGAAGTAGTCCCGGGTCTGCAGGTTGCCGCGGGCGTGGGTGCTGGGCCGCGGTGCGGTGCCGGTGGCCGGCGCGGCGGTGGGGGGAAGCGCAGTGGTCGTCATACCGGTGACGCTAGGAGGGCCCCGTGACCCTGCGCGTCACCCGCAGGAGCGAACCTTCGCCCCCTACCGGGGTAGGGGGTCAGGGGCGGGTCCGCTCAGGTAGGTACCGGGTCGGTCAGCGGGATCCGTGCGCGCACCGCGTAGCCGCCGTCGTCGGTGGGGGAGGCCGCCACCGCCCCGCCCAGGGACATCACCCGCTCCCGCAGCCCCGCCAGGCCCATCCCGGATCCGGGCATGGCCTCGGTGGTCGCGGACGGCGCCGTGTTCGCCACCTCGACCAGCAGAGCCGGGTTCTCCGAGGTGGGGGCATCCGGCGTAATGGACACGGTGATCGCGGCACCGGCGGCATGGCGCAGGGCGTTGCTGAGCGCCTCCTGCACCACCCGGTACACCACCAGGCCCACGGTGGGCGGCACCTCCACCACGGCGCTCAGCTCGGCCACGTCCGTGCAGGCGATCTGCGTGCCGGAGGCACGGGATGCCTCCACCAGGTCGCCCACGTCGACCAGCCCCGGCATGGGCACGGTGTCCAGGCGGCCCTCGGACTCCTCGGTGCGCAGCAGCGCCAGCAGGGAACGCATCTCACCCAGGGCCTGCCGGGACGACGCGGCGATGTCCTCGAACTCCCGCTCCGTCTGCTCACCGAGCCCGTCGATGCGGTAGCGGGCGGTGCCGGCCTGCACCGTGATCACCGACATCGAGTGGGCCACCACGTCGTGCAGCTCGCGGGCGATGCGGTTGCGCTCCTCCAGCTCCCGCCGCCTGCGCGCCTCCGCGGCACTGAGCGACTGTGCCTTCTCCACCTGCCCGGCGATCAGGATCCACTGCCGCACCATCAGGCCCAGCAGCACCACCGCACCACTGACGGCCACCAGCACCACCCCGTTGGTGAGCAGGCCCCGCGGGGGCGTGAGCACCAGGGCAAGGAACGTCAGCAGCGCCCCGGCGGCCCACGCCGAGATCGACCAGTACCAGCGGTGGCACACCGCCAGCACCGCCAGGGTGAGACAGTGGGCGATCAGCGAGGTCACCGGCCAGGGCCAGGGGAGCGTGGCGGGAGCAGCGGCGGTCACCAGCATCGTCCCCGCCGCGGCGGGGATCGCCAGCGACAGTCCCGCCCAGGGCCATCGGACGGCCAGCACCGCGGCGACCGAATGGCCAACCGTCACCACCATCGCCAGCGCGGGGTCGACCCCGTACACGGCGGCCGTCACGGGCCAGCCCACGACGGCCAGGACGAAGCCCGCGCCGGCGACCGTCATCGGGGTCCAGGCACTGTGACGCAGCTGCTCCAGAGGATGGATCATCGGCCCTGCTCCCTGGGATCACGGGCGACGACCCTGGGATACCGTGCACCCATGACTGTCGCCCCCGCACGTCCCACCCGCGTGCTCATCGTGGACGACCAGTCCATGATCCTGGGCGGCTTCGCCGCACTGCTGTCGGCGCAGGAGGGCATCGAGGTGGCCGGGACCGCCTCCGACGGGGTGGGCATCACGGAGGTGGTGCGCCGCACCCGGCCCGACGTGGTGCTGATGGACATCCGCATGCCGAGGGTGGACGGGCTCGAGGCGACCCGCGCCGTTCTGGCGATGCCGGGCGAGGTCCCCAGGATCATCATGCTCACCACCTTCGATGCCGACGAGTACGTGTTCGCGGCGCTGCGTGCCGGCGCGAGCGGGTTCCTGCTCAAGGATTCCACACCCGAGGAGCTGGTCCGTGCCGTGCGCGTGGTGGCCAACGGCGAGGCCCTGCTGACGCCCCGCGTGACCCGCACCCTGATCGCCGACTACGCCTCTCGGCCGCACCCGAGCCCCCGGGTGGCGCCGACGCTCAGCGGCCTCACCGACCGCGAGCTGGACGTGCTGCGCCTGGTGGCGCGGGGCCTGGCGAACCGGGAGGTGGCCGCGGAGCTGGTGATGGCGGAGCAGACCGTCAAGACGCACGTGTCGCGGATGCTGGCCAAGCTGCAGCTGCGCGACCGCACCCAGCTGGTGATCGCCGCGTACGAATCCGGCCTGGTTCGCGCCGGCGACTGAGGGCCCGGGGGGCTCGGCGCGGGCGGTGCGTCGGTCAGCCCAGAGCCAGCAACGCCAGCACCAGAGCGAGGGCACCGGACAGCCCGGAGATCGTCAGCAGCACGATGCCGGCACCCGCTCCCCTGCGCGGGCGGTCCGTGGCGACGGCCGAGGGTCCCGCACGCTGCGGGAGCGTGGCGTCGGCCCCCAGCTCAGGGGCAGGCGGCGGCGTCCCCGGGTGCCACAGCGCAGCGGGGTGCCGCTCGGGGTTCACGCGGGTGGGCTCGTCCACGAACGCATCGGTGGAGGCCTCCTGCGGATCAGGTGCCTGGGCGGGGATGGACCCGGTGCGGGCGGTGATCCGCTCGTGCAGGCCGGGAGCGATACCCGCAAGGTCTGCGGGCCCGTTCAGGCCCACTTCGCGCAGACCGTGCCCCAGCGATCCGGGCTCGAGCGGCTCGACGCCGTCCGGCACCGTGATCCGATTCCCGGCGCGGCTGCGGCACCAGCTCTGGATCGTTCCCTGGGGAGCGGGAAGGCGCTCGAGGGCCTGGCGAGCCGTCGGCCGACGGGTGGGGTCCGACTCCAGCATCGAGCGCAGCAGCGCATCCAGAGCGCCGGCGGCGGGATCCGTGCTGTCGGCCAGGCCCTGCCGGGCATCCTCGCCGCCCAGCATCTGCTGGGCGCATGCGGCTGCGGCCCACACGTCCTGTGCCGGGCCGGTGCTCTGGCCCTCCATGACCTCGGGGGCCATGTACCCCGGGGTGCCGTGGAAGCGTCCGGTCGCGGTGAGTCGTACGTCGGACTCGTGCAGGGCGATGCCGAAGTCGGCCAGCAGCAGGTGCGGGGCCTGGCTTCTGGTGCTGTCCAGCAGCAGGTTGGCGGGCTTGACGTCGCGGTGCACCCAGTGGTTCTCGTGCATGGCGGCGAGCGCCTCGAGCAGCTGGCCCAGCAGGTGGGAGGTGAGCGAGGGGGCGAGAGGACCGTACGTGCGCAGCAGCCCGGCCACCGTGCCGCCGTGCACCAGCGGCATCACCAGCACGATGGTGTCGTCCTCCGCGACCCAGGTGTACGGCGGCAGCAGGTGCGGGTGGGCGCCCAGTCCCTGCGCGGTGCCCACCGACTGCTCGCGCACGAAGCGCAGCACGTCGGCGCCGTCGCGCTGGCGCATCACCTTGGCCGCGAAGATCGCGCCGTAGCGCCGGTCCACGGCTCGCCAGAGAGACCCGGTGGCCCCCCGGGCCAGGGGATCGACGAGCTCGATGCGACCGGCGATGACATCGGACATGATGGTGCACATGCTAGGGCACCCCCATCCCCCGCGAGCGGCCGCGCCGACGCGGCTCGCGCTGCTCCCGTCCGCGCTGCCGTCCGCGCTGCTGGCGCTGGTGCTGGTGCTGGTCCTCGGATCCGCCCCGGCGCTCGCCGACCCGGCCGACGAGCCGGAGGCGCCGGCCACCGCGTACCAGGCGGCCGGGGCCGAGATCGAGGGCGGCTCCTCCATCGCCCAGGCGCCCACCGTCGCCCCCGGGCTGCACCGAGATTCCTTCGCCGAGGGCGGTGCCGACGTCAGCGGGGACGGCACCGCCAAGTACTACCGGATCGCGGTCGGGGAGCGCGAGAGGGTGCACGCGGCCGCGGTCATCGCCGCCCCGCCCTACGGGTCCGGGGTGCCCGAGGACTACCAGGACCTCTCGGTGGGGCTGGCCTTCGTGACCGCCGGCGGGGACGACTGCAACGACTCCAGCACCGGCACCTACGGTGAGACGCACACGGCCGACGGTCCGATCACCACGGTGCGCGTCTCCGGGCCGATGGGACCGGAGGACTGCGCCGGGACCGAGCTGTTCCTCAAGGTCACCAGGATGGGGACCCGGCTGGCCGATCAGCCGCTGCCCATCGAGGTGCAGATCGCCATCGAGCCGGCCGGGACCGCGGGCGGGGACCCCTCTGTCGACGAGGAGATCGCCGACTCCGGTGCCTCACCCGTGGCCCCCGCGCAGTCCGAGCCGATCGAGCTGGGCCGCTCCTTCAGCGGTGCGCTACCCGTGGAGCCCGGTTCCTACGTGATCGAGCTGGTGCCCGGCGAGGTCGGCTTCGTCTCCGTCTCCGTGGGGGAGGGGCAGAGGCTGCGGTGGCGCACCGAGATCGTCTCCGAAGTGGGGGAGGAGGCCGGGCAGCTGGTGGTGCTGGCCCGCAACCCGGTGCGCGACCAGGTCGCCGTGGGCGGGGGGAACCAGTCCCTGTCCCAGCGCGGGATCATCGAGGGTGGGGGGATGACGGCCCCGGTCGCCGTCGGCAACCGCTCCTCGGAGAAGGCATCCATCCGCAGCGCCTGGCTGCCCGGCACCCACACCGTGATGGTGCAGCGCCTGCAGCGGCCCGAGGGTGCCGCTGCGGCCGGGGCGGACCCGGTGCGGCTGATCCTCACCCTCGAGGTGGAGGGCGAGGCGGCCGAGGGCGCCTCCGAGGTGCTGGAGCTGGGCGACCTGCCGAGCGGCTCCTCCGGAGGGCTCAGCGACCTCGGGTTCCTCGGTGAGCTGGGGATGGGGAAGCTGGTGATGCTGGGGGCCGCCGGCCTGCTGGCGGTGGTCGCGGTGCTCACCGGGGTCGCCGGGGCGGCGGTGCTGTGGGGGCGCAGGCGACGCTGATCAGCGGGCCCAGCCGGGCTCAGCTGCTCCAGGCCTCCCACAGCCGGGCGTACACGCCGTCGAGTGCCACGAGGTGCTCGTGCGGGCCCTGCTCGACCACGCGGCCCTCTGCCATCACCAGGATGCGGTCGGCCTCCTTGGCCTGGGAGAGCCGGTGCGCCACGATCACCGTGGTGCGGCCGGCGGCCACCGCCAGCGCCGCCCGCTCCAGCACCCGGGCGCCGGAGGAGCCCTCGTCGGCCGTGGCCTCGTCCAGCACCAGCACGGCCGGGTCCTGCAGGGCGATGCGGGCCAGTGCCAGCTGCTGGGACTGCTCGGCGCTGAGCCGCTCGCCCTTCTCGCCCACCTCCGTGTCCAGGCCCTTGGGCAGGCGCTCGGCCCACGCATCGGCCTCCACGGTGCGCAGCGCCGCCCACAGTTCCTCCTCGGTGGCGAGGGGGCGGGCCAGCTTCAGGTCCTCCGCGAGGGTGCCGCGGAACACGTGCACGTCCTGGCTCACGATCGAGGCGTGCGAGCGCACGGCCTCGATGTCGGCCCGCGCCAGATCCGCCCCGCCGTGGAGCACCCGCCCGTGACGGGGGGTGAGGGTGCCGGTGATGATCGAGGCCAAGGTGGACTTGCCGGCACCGGAGGCGCCCACCAGGGCCACCGTCTCCCCGGCGGCTATGTCCAGGTCGATCGGGTGCAGCACCACCCGCTCCTGACCGTCCTCGTCGGTGGTGTAGGAGTGGGAGACCTGCTCCAGGCGGATCGAGGCGTCCTGCGGGACCTGGGGCCCCGGGGAGGCCGCCGGGTCGATCGAGGTGATCACCCCGACCATGCGTGACAGGCTCGCCCCGGCGCTCTGGACGTCGTCGAGGTTGAAGATGAACGCCAGCATCGGCCAGAACAGGCTCACCAGGTAGATCGCGGCCGCGGTGACCAGGCCCAGCGGGGCGCCCGCCTGGTGCACCATCGCGAAGCCGATCACCATCACCGACAGCAGCGCGATCGACTCCGGGATGTTGATCAGCGCCACCATCTTCCCCACCAGGCTCATCACCCGCATGTTCAGCACCGCGGCGGTCTCCGACAGCACCGCCACGTGGCGGGTCTCGCGGCGCTCGATGCCGTAGGCGTTGACGGTGGGGATGCCGTGGATGGCGGAGAGCAGTCCCTGGGCGCGGGCGCCCATCGCCACTCGCTCCTTGCGGTACAGCGGGGCGGTGCGACGCAGGTACCAGCGGGCCGCCAGCACGTACATCGGCACGATCACCACGACCATCAGCAGCAGGTAGGGCGAGAGGGTGGCCATCCCGGCCAGGGTCACCACCACCAGGAAGCCCAGCTGGATCAGGTTGGGCACCAGGTTGTTCACGGCCCGCGCGGCCACGTCCACGTCGTCCGCGACCCGGGAGAGGGCATCGCCGATGCCCGTCTGCTCCATGGACTGCGCCGGCAGGTCCAGGGCGCGGTCGATCACGTCCTCGCGCATCCCGGCCAGGATCCGCTGTCCCAGCGAGGAGATCATCGTCCAGCCCACCGCCATCAGCACGGCCTGGACCGCGCCGACGGCGACGATCTGCGCCCCGAGCGTCCACACGGCGGCGGAGGTGCCACCGGAGTCGACCACGTCCACCGCCGCACCGATCAGGCGTGGCAGGATCGCCGCAGCGACAGCGCTGCCGATGGTGATCAGCAGGGTGAGGAGCGTGAACCAGCGGTGCTCACCGAGGCGCGCCAGCATGAAGCGCGCTGCCTGGCCGCCGCTGGCGATCGGCAGCAATTGGGCGTGCTCGTCCAGCTGCCGCTGGGCGGTGGTGTCATCGCCCAGGACCTCCTCGACGGAGCGGTTCCAGTCGATCATGCTCACTGGTGCACCATCCTTAGTGCGGCCTTGTTCGGTAAGGTCGTGACCACTCGGTCCCGGTGGGTGCACGGCCATTTGTGCGTGCCGTTCGACGGCCACGATGAGTTCTGCCGGCCCCGCCGGGCCGAGGCCATCTGAACGGCGTCAGGAACATGCCCCTTTGAGGGCCGAGCAGTGAGCTTCCGGCAGATGACCTCCACCAAGTGGTGCTCCTTCGATGAACCTGGAGTACGCGCATGTATGTCGGATGGGACTGGGGCAATACCACCCATGCTGTCGCTGTGATCGATGACCAGGGCCAGGTGATCGACCGCTGGCCCTGCCCCCACACCGAGGACGGGATTCGAGCCACCCTGGCCCGCCTGGCCAGCCACGGCCCTCCGGCTAGGCTGCCGGTCGCGATCGAGACCACCCGCGGGCTGGTGATCGACCGTCTCCTGACCGCCGGGCATCCCGTGGTCCCGGTCCATCCCAACGCGTTCAACGCCGTCCGTCCCCGCTGGGGCGCTGCCCGCGCCAAGGACGACCCCGGCGACGCGTTCAAGCTCGCCGACTACCTCCGCACCGACGGGCACCGCCTGCGGACCCTGCGCCCGACCGAGCAGGCGACCCTCGAGCTGCAAGCGCTGGTCCGGGCCCGCGAGGACCAGGTCACCGCCCGCGTGGCCGCGACCAACCAGCTCGCCGCCCTGCTGGCCGAGCACTGGCCCGGCGCCGGGGTGGTGTTCGCCCGCCTGGACTCCGATATCGCCCTGGCCTTCTGCGACAGGTTCCCCACCCCAGCCTCGGCCAAGCACCTGGCCCCGGCCAGAATGCGGGACTGGCTCGCCCGGCAGCACTACTCCGGCCGCGTCGACCCCGCTGCCCTGGTGGCCAGGCTTCGTGGGGCCCCCGCGCCTGCCTCGCGGCTCGGTGAGGAGACGATCACCGCGCTGGTTCGCACACAGGTCCAGGTCATCCGGGCCCTCAGAACAGCGATCGATGACCTTGAAGCCCAGATCGAGACGGCTCTGGCCGCCCATTCCTGGGCAGCGTTGATCCAGCCCCTGCCCCGGGTGGGGATCGTCAACCTCGCCCAGATCATCGGGGAGATCGGACCGTTGCTCGAACACGCCTCCAACGCTGACCAGCTCGCCGCCGAGGCAGGCGTCGTGCCCGTCACCCGCGCCTCGGGTAAATCCCACGCGGTCGTGTTCCGCTACGCCACCAACCGGCGGGCCCGCCAAGCCCTGGTCCGCTGGGCAGACAACTCCCGCCACGCCTCGCCCTGGGCGAAGAACATTTACGAGACCGCACGCGCCCAGGGCAAACGCCATGCCCATGCCGTGCGGATCCTGGCCCGGGCCTGGCTGCGGATCATCTACGCCTGCTGGCGCGACGGCACCTGCTACGACCCCGCCACCCACCAAGCCCACAGAACCGACAGAACACACAAAACCACCGCTCTCGCGGCCTAGAGGTTGACTCAGGGAACTCATCGCTGCACCATCTCCCGGTAGTCCTCGAGGTCCATCAGCTCGGCGTGGTCGCCCTCGGCGACGATCCGCCCGGAGCGCAGGTACACCACCCGGTCGGCGTGGCGCAGCAGCGCCGGGGCCCGGGTGACGATCAGGGTGGCCCGGTCGGTGCGGCGGCGTGCCGCCACCAGCGCCTCGGCGATGTGCTGCTCGGTCACCGCGTCGACCGCGGTGGTGGGGTCCTGCAGCACCAGCACGGGCGGGTCGGCCGCGACGGAGCGGGCCAGCGCGATGCGCTGACGCTGCCCGCCGGAGAGGTTCGAGCCACGGTCCAGGATCCGGGTGTCGTAGCCCTCGGGCAGGATTCGCAGCAGGTCACCGGCACCGGCGGCATGCAGGGCGGCATCAGCCCAGGCGTCGTCGGAGCCGTCGGTGGCCACCGTGTCGGGTGCGCGGGTGGCCAGCTGCTCACGCAGGGTGCCGTCGAACAGGTCCACCACGTGCGGCTCCACCAGCAGATCAGCGCGCAGCTGCATCCGCTCCTGCGGCGTGATCGGGCGCTCGCCCACGCGGGCCCCGCCGTCGGTGCGGCCGGAGACCGTCTCCACCAGGGCGTCGGCATCGCGCACATCCGCGCAGGCCACCGCCATCACGCTGCCGTCGGGGACGGAGAGGTCCACGCCGGCCAGGGGGCCGGTGCCCACCGCGTCCAGGTGCAGCCCGCCGGCACCGCCGCGGCGCAGCCGGGCGCCGCCGGGCCCGTCACCGCGGTCGTCGCGCTGGGTGGTGAGGCGCTCCAGGGTGAGCTCCTCGTCGTCCACGGTGCGGCCCAGGTCGCCCAGCAGGTCGCGCACACGGCGGGCGGAGGTGGACATGCCGGCCCACCACACGGGGGCCCCGGACAGGCCCTGCAGCATGCCCATCACGGTGCGGGCCACGCCCACCACGGCGATCAGCACCCCGATGGAGAGGTCACCGGCCAGGGTGCGCTGGGCGGCGATCACCACCACGGCGGCCAGCATCAGGCCGGTCACCAGGGTGGTGAGTCCGCTGGAGATGCCGGAGTAGCGGGCGTTGACCAGGGCTGCTTCGAGGGCCACCCGGGAGCGGCGGCGGTACACGGCGCGGGCGCGGGACTGCACACCCAGCCCCTGCAGCACGCGCAGGCCGTGCACCAGGTCGGTGGCGGTGGCGGCGGCCTCGGCGGCCTGGGACTGCTGGTCGTCGTAGCGCTTGGACAGGGTCGGGGTGATCACCCGGATCACCAGCACCATCACCACGATGCCCAGCAGCATGGCCAGGCCCAGCCACACGTCCAGCACCGTCAGCCAGACGGTGGCGCCGAGCACCACCAGCAGGGACGGCACCACCCAGGGCAGCATGTCCAGCACGTCCGAGGCCTTGTCGGCATCGGAGGTGGCGATGGAGAGCACTTCGCCGGCGGGCCGGTCGATCCGGCGGGAGCGGGGGTCCAGCACCGCGCCGGTCATCGCCACGCGCAGGCGGTGCCTCTCCAGCATGCAGGCCTTCTGGGAGGCCAGGAAGGTGAGGATCCAGAACACGGCACCCACCAGGCGCAGCGCCACCACGGCGAGGGCGCCCAGGATCGTGACGCGCAGGTTACCGGCCACGATGCCGTGGTCGATCACCAGGCCCAGACCGATCGGGACCAGCATCTCGATGCCCTCGGAGATCGCCGCCAAGGGCAGCACCCAGGCCAGCATCCCCGTGTGGGCGCGCACGATGGACCGCAGCACGCCGGGGCGCGGCGCGTCGGCGGTCGAGGCAGTGGTCGGGGCAGGCGCCGCTGCGGCGGAGGAGGGGACGGGGTCGGGCACCTGTCGATCCAACCCCGCGGGGGTGCGTCGCCGCAATCGAATATGCAGCCCGGGCGGTGTCGACCCGGTCACCTGGCCCGTCGGCCCCGGGCCGGTGGCAGAATGAGAGTGACCACCCCCGAGGAGAGGACCCCGCGCGTGAGCACCCGCACCGTCGAACTGTTCGTCGATCCCGCCTGCCCCTTCGCCTGGATGACCAGCCGTTGGCTGCTGCAGGCCGCGCAGGTGCGCGAGGTCACCCCGCGCTTCCGCGTCATGTCCCTGGCCGTGCTGAACGAGGGCCGGGACCTGGATCCCGACTACCGCCGCGGCATCGACGACTCCTGGGGCGCTGCCCGCCTCGCCGTCGAGATCGCCCGCACCGAGGGCGATGAGGCCTTCTCCCGCTGGTACACCGCCTGGGGCGAGCGCTTCCATGTGGGTGACCAGAAGGGCGATCGGCGGGCCACCGCCACTGCGGCCCTCGAGGACGCGGGGCTGCCTGCCGCCCTGATCGATGCCTACGACCGCACGGAGGGCGATGAGGTGGAGCAGGCCCTGCGCGCCTCCCACGCCGAGGCCATCGACAAGGTGGGCGACGACGTGGGCACCCCGGTGATCTCCTTCGGCGAGGGCACCGAGGGGACTGCTTATTTCGGCCCCGTGGTGTCGCCGGCACCCAAGGGGGAGGCGGCCGGCCGCCTGCTGGACGGTCTGGAGGCCCTGGCCGGTGTGCAGGGCTTCTACGAGCTCAAGCGCAGCCGCACCGGCGGCATCGACCTCAGCTGAGTGACCGAGAGACCCAGAGACGGAGTGATGAGCATGCATGTCCACATCGGCACCGACCACGCCGGCTTCGAGCTGAAGAACCGACTGGTGGCCTCGCTGCGGTCCAAGGGCCACGAGGTCACCGACCACGGTGCCCACGAGTACGACGCCTTGGACGACTACCCGCCGTTCTGCATCGCCGTGGGTGAGGCCGTGGTGGCCCAGCCCGGTTCGCTGGGAATCGTGATCGGCGGCTCCGGCAACGGTGAGCAGATCGCCGCCAACAAGGTGAAGGGCGTGCGCGCGGCCTTGGTGTGGAACGAGGACACCGCGAAGCTGGCCCGCCAGCACAACGACGCCAACGTGATCTCCGTGGGCGCCCGCCAGCACACCGAGGAGGAGCTGGAGGACCTGATCGACCTGTTCCTGGCCGAGCCCTTCAGCGACGAGGAGCGGCACTCGCGGCGCATCGCCCTGATCGCCGAATACGAGACCACCCGCGCTCGCTGATGCCCGAGGGGCATACCGTCCACCGGCTGGCCGCGGCCTTCCGCGACGGCCTGGTGGGCGGCCCGGTGCGCACCTCCAGCCCGCAGGGGCGCTTCACGGAGGCCGCGCAGATCGACCGGATGGTGCTGCTGGGCGCCGAGGCCGTGGGCAAGCACCTGTTCCTCGCCTTCGCCCCGAGCGACGACGTGGACCTCGACGCGCCGGTGGTGCGGTGGGTGCACGTGCACCTGGGCCTGTACGGCTCGTGGACCTTCGCCGGTGAGCCCGGCTTCGCGGTGCTGCATGCCATCGGCGCGCCCCGGGTGCGGGTGGGGGAGCAGGAGAGCGCCCTGCCCGAACCCGACGGCGACGATGATGATGGCGACGGGCGCGGGGCGGGGACGGCCGACTGGCGTTACCTGCTGCCGCGGCCCACGACCCGGTTGCGCATCCAGGGGCCCCGCGGGCTCGCCGACCTCACCGGCCCCACCGCCTGCGAACTGCTGGACGGCGCTGGCCGGCAGGCGATCATCGACCGGCTGGGCCCGGACCCGCTGCGCGAGGACGCCGACCCCGAGAGGTTCGTGCGCCGCGTGCTCGCCTCACGCTCCCCGATCGCTACGCTGCTGATGAACCAGCAAGTGGTGGCAGGGATCGGCAACATCTACCGGGCCGAGCTGCTGTTCCGAGCACGCCTGGACCCCTTCGTACCCGGCACGGAGCTGGGTCGCGGACTGGTGGAGGGGATCTGGGAGGACCTGGTGGAGCTGATGCGATACGGCGCACGCACCGGTCGCATCGTCACCACGCAGCCGGAGCACCGACTGCTGGATGCGCGGATCATGGAGCGCACCCGGCAGAACGGGGACGACGACCCCACCGTGGTGCCGCGCGAGCAGTCCTTCTACGTGTACCACCGGCACACCCTTCCCTGCCGCCTGTGCGGCACCGAGGTGCGATCGCAGGAACTGGCCGGGCGCACCGTCTACTGGTGCCCCGGCTGCCAGAAGGTGCGCAGCCGCAAGGCGGCCTGGATCGGACAGCATCCCGCCGCACCCTGGGCGCTGGAGACTGGGGATGATTGAGCGGCCCCACAGGGACGAGCAGCCGCCGCTCGCTCCCCTGCTCGAGCAGGGGGCACTGACCGCGGCCGACGGGCACGAGCTGGTCTACGAGCTCTCCGGCACGCGCGGCGGTGTGCCTGCGCTGTACCTGCACGGCGGCCCCGGCGGGCTGCTGATGCCGGGCTACCGGCGGAAGGTCCCCGCTGATCGCACCCTATTGGTGGGCCTGCTGCAGCGCCGCATCGGCCCGGGAGGGCTCACCGGCCAGACCACGACGAACCTGGTGACCGACATCGAACAGCTGCGGGAGCACCTGGGGATCGAGACCTGGATCGTGCAGGGCGTCTCCTGGGGCAGCACCCTGGCGCTCGCCTACGCACAAACACATCCCGAGCGGGTGCGGGCCGTGGTGCTTTTCGCGGTCACCACCACCGGCCGCTGGGAGGTGGACTGGATCACGGAGGGCGTGGGGGCGGTGTACCCCGAGGCATGGGATGCGCTCGCGAGCCGTGCCGAGCAGCGCACGGGCTTCCGGCGCGGTGGGTCCGGGTTCGGGCACGCCGCGGGGTCACCGCGACTGGTGGAGGCCTACCGCGACATGCTCGCCGATTCCGATCCGCAACGCGTGCGGGAGGCCGCGGCCGCCTGGATGAGCTGGGAGGACGCCCACATCGGGATCGGCCTGCCCGCAGGCGCCCCGGCGCCCGCGATGCGTACCGTCGATCAGCTGACCGAGGCCGATGTGGAGTTCGCGCGCCTGGTCACCCACTACTGGTCCTACGACGGCTTCGTGGCCGACTGGGCAGTGCGCTGGGGTGCCGAGCCCGGCAGCGGACTGCTGGGGGGCATGCACCGCCTGGCAGGGATCCCCGGGGTGCTGATCCATGGGAGGCGCGACGTCTCCGGCCCGGTGCGCACCCCGTGCCTGGTGCACCGGGCGTGGCCCGGCAGCACCCTTCAGGTCGTCGAGGGCGAGGGCCACGGCGGACCGGAGATGGTGCGACTGTGGTGCGAGGCGATGGACCAGCTCACTCGCCCGGGTTGCGCTCCTTCAGGGAGGCGCTGAGCACCGTTGCGAAAGCGGTCCAGGCCGCGTACGGGGACAGTGCCACGCCGTAGCGCTTCTTGGCACGGCCCACGCGGCGCACAAGATCAGCGCTGGAGACGGCGAGGGCGGCCGCGACCGGCACGGAAGCGCCCACATTGCGGGTGCCGAAGAACACCCAGGACCAGCCCGCGTTCAGCACCAGGTTCACGCCGAGAGCCTTCTTCAGGGCCGCGCGCTCCTCCTCGGGCAGCTTGTCCAGTGCCAGGCCCGTGGTGACCGCGATGTCGGTGTACAGGGCCGTCCAGGCGACGGGGAACACCCAGCCGGGCGGCTGGAAATCGGGCTTGTCGAGCGACTCGTACCACAGCGATTCGGTGCTCCGGGCGGTTGCGACGGAACCGGCAGCGGCAGTGGCGGCGGTGGCGAGGGAGGTCTTCACGAGAGGGTGCATGTCCTCACCGTAGACCGGTCAGATGGGAGGTGCCCGGCCGCTATTACAGTAGCGCCATGCCTGATGCTCTCCCCGATGCCTCCGTGATCGACCTGCCCGGTGGTGCGACCATCCACCGCGCCCACCTGAGCGAGATCAACCCGGTCACCGTGTACCTGCTGGCCAAGCTGCGGCAGGACGTGTTCACCCTCGAGCAGCACGCCACCGACGCGGACCTCGACGGCCGTGAGCTGGAGCCCGGCACCACTATCCTGTGGATCGAGACCGCGAGCGGAGAGCCTGCCGCCCACATCCGGGTGCTCACCGAGGACGACGGCACGCTGCGCATCGGCCGCCTCGCGGTGCGCAAGCAGAACCGTCGCGACGGCTTCGGCGGGAGGATCATGCGGGCGGCGCTGGACCTGACGCACAGGATCGATCCCGAGGCCGAGGTGCACATCGACGCTCAGGCGTACCTGGAGAAGTGGTACCTGGGGATGGGTTACGAGACGACAGGGTCAGTGTTCATGGAGGCCGGCATCGAGCACGTGCCGATGGTGTACCGCCACCCGCGCTGATCAGTGCGGGCACCGGCCTGTAGGCAGCTCAGTCCAGCAGTGCCGTGATGTCCTCGCGGCCGAAGTACTGCGCCGTCGCACGGCCGCTGGGCTCGCCCAGGTCCGGGTCGGCTCCGGCCTTCAGCAGGACCCGCGCCACCTCCGTGTACCCCTTGAAGGCGGCGCCGGCCAGGGGCGACTGGCCGCGGTCGTTCAGCAGGTCCACGTCGGCCCCGCGGGAGGCCAGGGCCTCCACCAGGGTGGGGTGGTCGTGGTACGCGGCGAGCATCAGCAGGGAGTTCCCCTCGGCGTCCTGCATGTCAGCGGGTGCGCCCTGGTCCAGCAGTGCGAGCAGGGTGACGGCATCACCCTGCCGGGCCATGTCGAACATCTGGTGGGCGAGCTCCACGACGTCATCATCCATGTGGATCAGGGTACGGGGCGGTGCTTGACGCCGGCTTCAGAGCCCACCGATCTCGTGGTCGCGCTGGATCCCGGCGGTGGGCCGTCTCCAGGTAATGCCCACCACGCGATCGTGGTGCGCTGCGAACGACTGAGCATGCGCGCTGGTCAGGTCAGGGCAGCTGGCTGTCGAGGCGAAGGGACGAGGCGCAAGAGTCGACCTGGCCTCAGCGCTGATCAGTGCGCTGCTGCCCCGAGCAGCCGCTGCGAGGCATGAACCTCGGGGCCGAGCACCATGAGCTCATCCACCAGGGCCTGGCCTGCGGCGGTGAGGGCCTCCTCGCTAAGCGGGGTGAGAGCGTCGAGGATGAAGAACGCGGTCCGTGTGTCATCGGTGAGTCCGGTGCGCGGGCCCTGTCGCCAGTTCCAGCGCCGGCAGGTCACCCCCGCATCGTCGCGCCAGATGACCTCCCCGGCGATCGGGTTCTCGATGACTGTCGTACCGTTCGCGATGGTCTCGAAGGGTTCATCACCGCCGGCGCGGACGAGCCGGGCCGGACCCTGGTACTTGTCGAGATCCTCACCGCCCAGCGGGATCTGGTGCAGCACCGAGATCGCGTTGTAGATGTCGGTGAGTGCGTTGATCCGAGGCAGGCCCGTGGCGGCGCGACGAGTGAGGGCCTCAAGACTGTTGCGGGTGCGCTGCGGCTTCGCCCCGAACGCTCGATACGCCTCTCGCCAGGCGGCGATGTGGTCCAGCTCCTCCACCGGCGAGGAATCGATCAGCTCCCGTGCATGAGCCTCGGCACGGCCGACGAGATCGTCGGCGGACGGCGAGGAGGACAGCGGGTCCAGCCCGGAGACGACGATGAGGAGGGCGCGCTAGTCCGGGCGCAGCTCGAGCACGGCGGGGGACACCTCGCACGCGGCGAGGAAGGTCTCGGGGGTCTGAGGATCAGTCATCAGTGCTCTCCATTTCTTGGGCTTCGCCCACGCCGGGTTCGTGGACGTGTCGCGCGTCAGACTTAGTGGCAGGGCCGTTATGTAGGTCCTGAAGGAGATGAATATTCGCCTCGCTGGGGTCCGCTGATCGAGGGTTCGGGTGCCACGTCGCTGCCGTAGCGGTGGCGTCGTTCGGGACCACCAGTGGTGTCGTTGGGGCCGCTCTGTCTACGCTCCTTCCGCCGTGTGTATAGGGCACGCGGCGGAAGGAGCAATCTGGAATGGTACGGAAGATCAGGGCGAAGCTGGTGCTCCAGCTGCGCGCAGAAGGTCTGTCGGGGCGAGCGATTTCGTCCTCGCAGGGCATGTCCCGCAAGTCCGTGAGGGCGGTGTTCGAGGCCGCTGACGCTGCAGGGATCGGGTGGGGCGATATCGCGGACGTCGCCGATGAGCAGGTGTATGCCCGGTTGTTCCCGGGCCGGGGCGAGCACGAGAGCGTGTTCGCACAGCCGGACTGGGAACAGGTCCATCGAGAGATGGCCAGGGTCGGCGTGACGCTGAAGCTGTTGCACGGCGAGTACTTCGACGCGACCACGGCGGCTGGGGATCCGGCGATGGGGTATGACCGGTTTTGCCGCACCTACCAGCACCACGTCATGGTCACCGGTGCCGCTTCGAGAGTCGGTCACAAGGCCGGCCAGAGCGTGGAGGTCGACTGGTCCGGCCCCACGATGGAGCTGGCCGATCCGGTCACCGGCGAGGTCTCGAAGGTGTTCTTGTTCGTTGCCTGCCTGCCTTTTTCTCGTTACGCGTTCTGCTTCCCGGCGCTGGATATGCGCCAGGAGTCCTGGCTGCGAGCGCACGTAGCGATGTTCGAGGCGCTGGGCGGGACGGTCCCGAGGATCGTTCCGGACAACCTCAAGACCGGTGTGGTGAAGCACCCCCGCGAGGGCGAGATCGTCCTGAACGATGCGTATCGCGAGATGGCAGCGCATTACTCGGCGGCGGTGCTCCCGGGGAGGGTGCGGAAACCGAAAGACAAGGCGAGCGTGGAGAACACCGTCGCGCACGTCGCGACCTGGGTCATCGCCGGGCTGCGGGATCAGCGATTCACGTCCCTGCCCGAACTTGCAGCCGCCATCGGGCAGCGGATGGAGGCCTATAACGCGGAGCCGTTCCAGAAGCGGCCCGGATCCCGCGCCAGCGTGTTCGACGCGGAGGAGCGGCCGCTGCTGACGCCGCTGCCGGCGGTGCCCTACGAGATCTCGACATGGCACTACGGACGACGAGTGGGCAGGAACGGGCACGTCACGTTCGCGCGGAACTTCTACTCCGCGCCGTTCGCGCACATCGGCGCGAAGGTCGATCTGCGCATCACGGCCCGGACGCTGGAGATCTATCAGGGCAGCCAGCGACTGACCAGTCACCTGCTGCTCCCGGAGACCGCGAGCAATGAGTACCGCACCAACGACGCGGACCTACCTGCGGGCGAGCGTTTCCAGGCCTGGGACGCGCAGAGGGTGCGGGCGTGGGCAGATCGGGTCGGGCCGGCCACGGTGATCGTGATCCAGCGGATCTTCGAGTCCGTGCCGATCGTGGAACAGGGCCTGGATCCCGCGTTGGCGGTGCTACGGCTCTCTCGCCGCTTCTCCGTAGATCGGGTCGAGGCGGCCTGCGCACTCGCGCTGACGGGACGGGTCCGTTCACCGCGCTATGCGCATCTGCACCCGATCTTGGCCACCGGGCAGGACAAGGTCGCCGCCCTGCGTCCACCCCGCGAGGAACCCGCGGAAGACGGCGGATACGTCCGTGGCGCCGACTACTACGCCGGAGGTGTCCGGTGAGCGTGATCGATAACGACACGAAGCGGAAGCTGCGCGAGATGGGCGCGACCGCGCTGCTGGACGCGATCGATGCCCAGGATGAGGCTCACGTGCTGGGGATGTCGTTCCAGGAACGGCTCCAGCTGATCGTGGACGAGGCGCATTCCATCTTCAATCATGGAAAGGTCGAGGGTCTGATCCGCCGGGCGGGGCTGCGTTATCCCGGAGCGGACCTGCGGCGGCTGGATCTGGTCGAGGAACGGGGACTGAACCGGAACGTGATCGCGCAACTGGCAACCTGCTCCTTCATCCAGCGGCAACAGAACGTGGTCTTCCAGGGCTTCACCGGCTCAGGGAAGTCCTACCTCGGCTGCGCGCTGGCGAAGCAGGCCTGCCAGCACCGGCTCCGAGCCCACTACATCCGAATGCCCGACCTCGAAGAGGCCTGGGCCCTGGCAAAGGACAAGCCGCAGGGCCAGACGAAGTTCCTGCGGAAGTACTCCACGTTCTCGCTGCTGGTGATCGACGAGTGGCTGCTGGACCATCCTGACGAGGGAATGCGTTCGATGCTGCTGGAACTGCTCGAGCGCCGCTATGACACCGGCTCGACCGTGTTCTGCACCCAGTACCCGAAGAAGGACTGGCACGCCCGGCTCGGTGGAGCAGTCCACGCCGATGCGATCATGGACCGCATCGTGCACAACACAATCTGGATCGACACCGGCGACAGGAACATGCGAGAACACACCGCACTGCCCCAGTGACCCGATGCCGGCGGGAGCCAGTGGTCCCCACCGCGGCGGCTACTGGCCCCCGTCGGCACGATCGGCGGTCCCCAAGAGCAAGATTCGGTGGCTCCCACGACTACGAATACTCAGGAGAGTCAGAAATGGGTAGACCACCCTCGATTCCGGCGGAGAAGAAGACCCGGATAGTGCTGAGCGTGCTGGCCGGCGAGATGTCCATCGCCGAAGCGGCACGCAAGGAGAAAGTCAGTGAGCAGTCCATCGGACGGTGGAAGGCCGAGTTCCTGGAAGCCGGCAAGACCGCCCTGGTGGCCGGCAGGTCCGGACCATCCTCCCGAGAGGAACAGCTGGAGGCCGAGGTCGCCGAGCTGACCCAGGCTTTGGGCGAGGCACACCTGGAGGCCAGGGTGTGGAAGAAGTCCGCGGAGGGCCGGCTGGGCCCTTCGAGGACCTCGAGGTGATCCGCGTGGAAGCGGGCATGTCGACCGCGAGGTTCTGCCAGCTCTTCGACATGCCCGAGCGGACCTGGCGCCGCTGGCAGGCCAAGGCCCGCACCGGGACGGCGGTGAAGGGACCGTGGCCGCAACCGGCACGGCAGGCCGCCAGGGAACTGGTGGTCAAGCACGCGTTGGCCCATCCGGCGTGGGGGCATCGGAAGATCTGGGCGATGGTCCGCCACGACGGGCATGTGGTTTCCGAGGCGACCGTGCTGCGGATCCTGCGCGACGAGGGGCTGATTCTGCCCGCGCAGTACCAACGGGAGCGACGGAAGCTGGCCGAGCGGCGCAAGGCCGCGTTCGCCACCGAGCCGACCGGTCCGAGCCAAGTCTGGCAGCTGGACTTCAGCGAGTTCGAGACCACCACCGGAGGGACCTGGCGGCTGGCCGGGTGCCGGGACTACTGGTCCAAGTACGAGCACCCCTTCCACGTTTCGCCCACCGGGAACCAGCACGACGCGATCGACGCGATCGAGTTGGCCCTGGCCGACTACGAGGCCATGTTCGGTCACCCGCTGGTCGAGGCCTGCCCGGTCGATCCCGAGACCGGTGAGCTGTTGCCCGTGGTGACCATCGTGACGGACAACGGCGGGCCGTTCCGGTCCTTCCGCTTCGAGTCCTTCATCGCCGCCCACCCCGAGCTACATCACGTGCGCACCCGAGTGAAGACCCCGGGGCAGAACGGGTCCCGTGAACGCGGCTTCGGCACGCTGAAGTACGAACGGCTCTACCTGGACGAGATCGACGACGCGATCGTGCTCGCCGAGCGGGCCGAGGACTACCGGATCGAGTACAACGAGCTCCGGCCCCACGAGGCCATCTCATGGAACCGGCCCAAGGAGGTGCACCTGGGCCTGGCCGACCCCACCACCCCGACATTCAAAACCAAGGAAATCCTGCCAACTACTTGACGCGGGACAATCCGTGGCGTCTCGGTAGGTGCGGCCACGAGGGCGATGCGTTCGTTGATGTCGGCTCGCAGCGCCCGGCGGCGGGCGTTGCGCGCGGCCTGGATCTCCTTGAGGCTGACCTTCTGGTCGTGGTGCTCTTGGTTGACGGCCTTGCAGACGAATTCGTCGTGACCGAAGACGCGGATCTCGGTGATGTCGCGGGGGTCGTAGCGGATCACGACCGAGCGTCCGACGTAGCCGGCCAGAGTTGGCGAGACGTAGCGCAGGCCCTGGAAGCGGATGCCATCGCGGCGCACGACGCGGGTCTTGGCGACGGTCAACAGCAGTCTGTCGAGGTCTTCCAGGCTCTCGGGCATTCGGGGCAGCCAGCCATCGGCGATCCACGCGCTGCGCGGGGAGGTTCCGAGCTCGCTGTGCGTGCGGTCGTTGTAGGTGGCCACGAACGCCTCCAGGGCGCTATCGAGGGCGGCCAGGGACAGTTTCGGTGTCGGCCAGGGGTGCCCTTCGGTGATGTGTCCGGGCAGGGTGGCGAGTAGCTCGGTGTTGATGGTGCCGAAGAACCGCTCGATCTTGCCCCGTCCCTGGGGTCGGGCGACGGTGGAGTGGATCAGTCGGATGTGGAGGTCGACGGCGGTGTGGGCGAGCTGGTCACTGGTGAAGTCGCTGCCGTGGTCGACGTAGAGCACGTCGGGCAGGCCGCACATCGGCCAGGCCGGGTCGGTCTTGTGCCAGATTGAGTATTCGTAGTCGTGGGAGCCACCGAATCTTGCTCTTGGGGACCGCCGATCGTGCCGACGGGGGCCAGTAGCCGCCGCGGTGGGGACCACTGGCTCCCGCCGGCATCGGGTCACTGGGGCAGTGCGGTGTGTTCTCGCATGTTCCTGTCGCCGGTGTCGATCCAGATTGTGTTGTGCACGATGCGGTCCATGATCGCATCGGCGTGGACTGCTCCACCGAGCCGGGCGTGCCAGTCCTTCTTCGGGTACTGGGTGCAGAACACGGTCGAGCCGGTGTCATAGCGGCGCTCGAGCAGTTCCAGCAGCATCGAACGCATTCCCTCGTCAGGATGGTCCAGCAGCCACTCGTCGATCACCAGCAGCGAGAACGTGGAGTACTTCCGCAGGAACTTCGTCTGGCCCTGCGGCTTGTCCTTTGCCAGGGCCCAGGCCTCTTCGAGGTCGGGCATTCGGATGTAGTGGGCTCGGAGCCGGTGCTGGCAGGCCTGCTTCGCCAGCGCGCAGCCGAGGTAGGACTTCCCTGAGCCGGTGAAGCCCTGGAAGACCACGTTCTGTTGCCGCTGGATGAAGGAGCAGGTTGCCAGTTGCGCGATCACGTTCCGGTTCAGTCCCCGTTCCTCGACCAGATCCAGCCGCCGCAGGTCCGCTCCGGGATAACGCAGCCCCGCCCGGCGGATCAGACCCTCGACCTTTCCATGATTGAAGATGGAATGCGCCTCGTCCACGATCAGCTGGAGCCGTTCCTGGAACGACATCCCCAGCACGTGAGCCTCATCCTGGGCATCGATCGCGTCCAGCAGCGCGGTCGCGCCCATCTCGCGCAGCTTCCGCTTCGTGTCGTTATCGATCACGCTCACCGGACACCTCCGGCGTAGTAGTCGGCGCCACGGACGTATCCGCCGTCTTCCGCGGGTTCCTCGCGGGGTGGACGCAGGGCGGCGACCTTGTCCTGCCCGGTGGCCAAGATCGGGTGCAGATGCGCATAGCGCGGTGAACGGACCCGTCCCGTCAGCGCGAGTGCGCAGGCCGCCTCGACCCGATCTACGGAGAAGCGGCGAGAGAGCCGTAGCACCGCCAACGCGGGATCCAGGCCCTGTTCCACGATCGGCACGGACTCGAAGATCCGCTGGATCACGATCACCGTGGCCGGCCCGACCCGATCTGCCCACGCCCGCACCCTCTGCGCGTCCCAGGCCTGGAAACGCTCGCCCGCAGGTAGGTCCGCGTCGTTGGTGCGGTACTCATTGCTCGCGGTCTCCGGGAGCAGCAGGTGACTGGTCAGTCGCTGGCTGCCCTGATAGATCTCCAGCGTCCGGGCCGTGATGCGCAGATCGACCTTCGCGCCGATGTGCGCGAACGGCGCGGAGTAGAAGTTCCGCGCGAACGTGACGTGCCCGTTCCTGCCCACTCGTCGTCCGTAGTGCCATGTCGAGATCTCGTAGGGCACCGCCGGCAGCGGCGTCAGCAGCGGCCGCTCCTCCGCGTCGAACACGCTGGCGCGGGATCCGGGCCGCTTCTGGAACGGCTCCGCGTTATAGGCCTCCATCCGCTGCCCGATGGCGGCTGCAAGTTCGGGCAGGGACGTGAATCGCTGATCCCGCAGCCCGGCGATGACCCAGGTCGCGACGTGCGCGACGGTGTTCTCCACGCTCGCCTTGTCTTTCGGTTTCCGCACCCTCCCCGGGAGCACCGCCGCCGAGTAATGCGCTGCCATCTCGCGATACGCATCGTTCAGGACGATCTCGCCCTCGCGGGGGTGCTTCACCACACCGGTCTTGAGGTTGTCCGGAACGATCCTCGGGACCGTCCCGCCCAGCGCCTCGAACATCGCTACGTGCGCTCGCAGCCAGGACTCCTGGCGCATATCCAGCGCCGGGAAGCAGAACGCGTAACGAGAAAAAGGCAGGCAGGCAACGAACAAGAACACCTTCGAGACCTCGCCGGTGACCGGATCGGCCAGCTCCATCGTGGGGCCGGACCAGTCGACCTCCACGCTCTGGCCGGCCTTGTGACCGACTCTCGAAGCGGCACCGGTGACCATGACGTGGTGCTGGTAGGTGCGGCAAAACCGGTCATACCCCATCGCCGGATCCCCAGCCGCCGTGGTCGCGTCGAAGTACTCGCCGTGCAACAGCTTCAGCGTCACGCCGACCCTGGCCATCTCTCGATGGACCTGTTCCCAGTCCGGCTGTGCGAACACGCTCTCGTGCTCGCCCCGGCCCGGGAACAACCGGGCATACACCTGCTCATCGGCGACGTCCGCGATATCGCCCCACCCGATCCCTGCAGCGTCAGCGGCCTCGAACACCGCCCTCACGGACTTGCGGGACATGCCCTGCGAGGACGAAATCGCTCGCCCCGACAGACCTTCTGCGCGCAGCTGGAGCACCAGCTTCGCCCTGATCTTCCGTACCATTCCAGATTGCTCCTTCCGCCGCGTGCCCTATACACACGGCGGAAGGAGCGTAGACAGAGCGGCCCCAACGACACCACTGGTGGTCCCGAACGACGCCACCGCTACGGCAGCGACGTGGCACCCGAACCCTCGATCAGCGGACCCCAGCGAGGCGAATATTCACCAGATCGCTTGGCGCAGCGCAAGGGCGGTGTTCATCGCCGACGGTGCGCCCAGGAAGACTGTGTAGCCGCAGACCGCCCGGGAGCAGTCGTCGAGGATCGTTGTCAGCCATGGCCGTGCGGGCTTGCCGTCGGTGCCCACCACCAGGATGTCGAGCATGGTGTGATCGGATTGCCACATCGCGTTGGGCAGCTCTGCTTGCCGGCGGAGTACCAGCTCGTGCTTGTCGCGGTAGGACGCTGCGCCCTCCAGGGCGAGGGTGACCATGCCGGGATCCAGGGTCCGCACGATGTCCCACACCACGGAGTAGGAGGGGACCGGCCACCTCCGGGCGGCGCAGATGCCGGTGACTTTGCGATGGATCGTGGCGATGGCCGGCCGCGGCTTGCTCAGTGCCAGGCCCTCGATCAGGTCGACGAGGTCGGGCGGAAGGCGGCGGGAGCCGGCGTCCGCTCGTGAGGCTGTCTCCAGTCCGGCGTAGCCGTCGGCGCGGTAGCGGGCGTGCCAGCGCTCCAGGGTCCGCAGCCCTACATCGGTCTCGCGAGCTAAGCGCGCGAGGGGCACCTGGTCCTCGACGTGGAGCCTGAGGATTCGCCACCGCGCTCGAGCGTCCACGACGCACCTACTGCAAGGCGTTCTCGCGCCCGCGCTCGGCGCGCTGAAGGGCGCGGTAGACCGTGGAGCGGCCCACGCTGAACAGCTCGGCCAGCTCGCCCACGGTGTGCTCGTCGGCAGCATGTAGCTGGACGAGGTGAGCTTCTTGCCGGGGGGTGAGTTTCGGTGACTTCCCGCGCAGCCGGCCCTTGGCCTTGGCGACCTTCATCCCCTCGCGGGTGCGGGCACGGATGAGGTCGGCTTCGAACTCGGCGACCATCGCCAGCACGTTGAACAACAGTTTCCCCATCGGGTCGGTCGGGTCGTACACCGATCCGGCGAAGCTCAGCTTCACTTCCCGCGCCGCGAGGTCGTCGGCGATCTGGTGGGCATCACGGACTGAACGCGCCAGCCGATCGAGCTTGGTGACCACGAACGTATCGCCGTCCCGACAGGCAGCCAGCGCCTGCCGCAGGCCCTCACGGTCGGCGTTGCGGCCCGTGAGCCCGTGATCGACGTAGATGCGCTTGGGATCGACGCCGAACGCCGCGAGTCCGTCACGCTGCGCGGTCAGGTCCTGCTCGTCGGTGGAGACTCGGGCATAGCCGACCTTCAAGGGGGACATGCTCCCCAGTGCGTCATATAGCCTCCCTTCACCGGACAGTTCACCGGACGGGTCTTACGGGACAGCCCGCCAGGCGTGCCGTCGTTCCTCTCGATAAGTAGCGGTGGTGTCCGGTGAGGGTTCCCCTTACGGGCATGCGATCTGGGCTGACGCCTGTGACCGAGTGTTCAGTGCGCGTTGTATAGTTCAGTCCATGCTGACTATTGCTTCGCGTCTCGACGTGATGAACCGCCTGGGTCGTGCACTGGCCGACCCCACTCGATCCCGGATCATCTTGACCCTGCTCAACCATCCCGCTTACCCGGCGGAACTGGCCCGAGATCTGGACCTGACACGCCCGAACGTGTCCAACCACCTGGCATGCCTGCGCGATTGCGGGATCGTCGTCTCCGAGCCCGAGGGTCGTCGGACACGATATGAGATCGCCGATTCGCACCTGGCGCAGGCGCTGACGGCACTGGTCGATGCCACCCTGGCAGTGGACGAAGACGCCCCGTGCATCGATCCCGCCTGCTCGCTTCCCGGATGCGACGCAGCTGGGGAGGGCGCATGATCCTCACCTCGGTCTTGCAGGCGATGGGCCTGTTCGCAGCGACCAACATCGACGACATCATCGTGCTCTCCCTCTTCTTCGCGCGAGGGGCAGGCCAGCGCGGCACTACCGCCCGCATTCTGGCCGGCCAGTACCTCGGATTCGCCGGCATCCTCGGTGCCGCGGTCCTGGTGACCATCGGCGCCGGAGCATTCCTGCCCTCGGCAGCCATCCCGTACTTCGGTCTCATCCCTCTGGGCCTCGGCCTCTGGGCCGCATGGCAGGCCTGGCGCGGAGACGATGACGACGATGACGACGAGGCCAAGGTTGCCGGCAAGAAGGTCGGCGTGTGGACAGTCGCAGGCGTCACCCTTGCCAACGGCGGCGACAACATCGGCGTCTACACCCCTGTCTTCCTCAGCGTGGAACCTCTCGCAGTAGTCGCCTACTGCATCGTCTTCCTCGCGCTCGTCCCGGTCCTGGTGGCCCTGGCAAAGTTCGTCGCCACCCGCCCCCCGATCGCCGAAGTGCTCGAACGCTGGGAGCACATCCTCTTCCCCATCGTTCTCATCGGCCTCGGCATCGTGATCCTCGTCAGCGGCGGAGCCTTCGGACTCTGACGTAGCGGCAGCGATCCAAACGGCCCCGACCGGGCGCACCCCTCTCGGTTCAGACCGCGACACCTACCTGCAGCCAGTCCTGCGTGATCGCGGCAACAAGACCGCCACGGAGCGCTGCAAAAACCCCGCCACCAAGCGAACGAAGCCACAGCCACGGTTCCCGCTAGGGTCCGAAACGGCACTTCTGGGACAGATCTGTCCCACTCCGGAGACGGACCACCCCAGTGACACAGTCAGCGGTGCAGCCGCGTCACCCCACCAGCATCTCCGCCACGAACGGCCACACCAGCAGTAGCACACCGATCCCGATGCCCACCGCGTCCGGCCACCGCAGGGGGCTGGGCAGGGCCCAGGTGCGGGTGGTGGCGGTCGCGAAGCCGCGGGCGTCCATGGCCAGTGCCTGCTGCTCCGCGCCCCGCAGCGCATCGACCAGCAGGGCGAGGGTGGCACCGGCCAGCAGCCGCGGCGAGGCGGGGGAGCCCAGGCCCCGCAGCACCCTGTTCTGCGTGATGATCTCCCACTGCCGGCCCAGGTGGCCGGCCCGCACCAGGCCCGCCACGGAGGCTGCGATGGGCCGGGCGGGCAGGCGCAGCTTCCCGCCCAGGGCATCACCCAGAGCGGTGACGTCCACCGAACCCAGCGCCAGCACACCCGGGGCGACGAATGCGATGATGCGTGCGGCCTCCTTCGCGCCCAGCAGCCACGCCTCCGTGGACAGCGACGGCGCGTCCCCCAGGAACGCCGTGGTCCACGCGAGCCCCGCCGCGGACAGCAGGATCGGTGCCAGGCGCAGCAGCCCACCGCCGAGGGTACGGATCGCCAGTGGTGCCAGCAGCACCGTGGGGAGCAGGGCCAGCAGGCCGCCCTGCCAGGTGTCCACTGCGAAGGAGCCGATCGCGGCGAGGATCCCGATCAGGCTCAGCACCAGCGGGTTCAAGGCGTCGGCCGGGATCCACCGGGCCCGCGGCACGGGGCCGATCCGGCGGTCCGGGGTGCGATCCGACGTGTGGGCCGGGGCGCCGTCGGGATCAGGTGCCGCCTGCCCCGCCAGGTCGAGACGGGCATCGGCCCGCTCGATCAGCACCGGGTCATGGGTGGCGACCAGCACCGCCCGCCCCTCCGCGCGAGCCCGGTCCAGCAGGGTGAGCACGGCTTCGCGTCGGCGTGCATCCAGGCCCACGGTGGGCTCGTCCAGCACCAGCAGATCGGGTTGCTGGGCGAGAGCCGCGATGATGGCGAGCCGCCGCTGCTCCCCACCGGAGAGGGTGTACGGGTTCGCCTCGGCCAGGTGCGCGAGGCCGGCGTCCTCCAGCAGGTGCTCGGCCAGGGCGTCGTCAGTGGCCCAGGGGGAGGCGGTGACCTCCTGCCGCACGGTGGGGGCGACGAAGGAGTGCTCCGGGTTCTGCGGAACCGAGGCGATCCGCTCCCTCTCCGGCAGTGCCACCTGCCCGGCGGCTGGCTTCTTCAGCCCCAGCACCACCTGCAGCAGGGTCGTCTTCCCCGCTCCGCTGGGGCCGGTCAGTGCCGTCATGGTGCCGCCGTGCAGCGCCAGGTCCATCCCGCGCAGCAGGGGTGGCTCCGTTCCTCGGCCCCGCCGCCGACCGGGCCGGCGCACATCGACCCCGGCAAGGCTCGCGACCACGGGACCTGGCTCGGTGGCCTTGCGCGGTACGGGCCCGTCCGCGGCCTGGCCCGCGACAGAGACGCCCGCGTCGATCAGCAGACGCGGGTCCTCCGTCAGCAGCTGCTCGGGGTCGCCGTCGGCGAGGATCGTGGCCTGCTCACCGAGCACCACCAGGCGGTCCACGTGCGGCAGCCACGCTGAATATTCGCCTCGCTGGGGTCCGCTGATCGAGGGTTCGGGTGCCACGTCGCTGCCGTAGCGGTGGCGTCGTTCGGGACCACCAGTGGTGTCGTTGGGGCCGCTCTGTCTACGCTCCTTCCGCCGTGTGTATAGGGCACGCGGCGGAAGGAGCAATCTGGAATGGTACGGAAGATCAGGGCGAAGCTGGTGCTCCAGCTGCGCGCAGAAGGTCTGTCGGGGCGAGCGATTTCGTCCTCGCAGGGCATGTCCCGCAAGTCCGTGAGGGCGGTGTTCGAGGCCGCTGACGCTGCAGGGATCGGGTGGGGCGATATCGCGGACGTCGCCGATGAGCAGGTGTATGCCCGGTTGTTCCCGGGCCGGGGCGAGCACGAGAGCGTGTTCGCACAGCCGGACTGGGAACAGGTCCATCGAGAGATGGCCAGGGTCGGCGTGACGCTGAAGCTGTTGCACGGCGAGTACTTCGACGCGACCACGGCGGCTGGGGATCCGGCGATGGGGTATGACCGGTTTTGCCGCACCTACCAGCACCACGTCATGGTCACCGGTGCCGCTTCGAGAGTCGGTCACAAGGCCGGCCAGAGCGTGGAGGTCGACTGGTCCGGCCCCACGATGGAGCTGGCCGATCCGGTCACCGGCGAGGTCTCGAAGGTGTTCTTGTTCGTTGCCTGCCTGCCTTTTTCTCGTTACGCGTTCTGCTTCCCGGCGCTGGATATGCGCCAGGAGTCCTGGCTGCGAGCGCACGTAGCGATGTTCGAGGCGCTGGGCGGGACGGTCCCGAGGATCGTTCCGGACAACCTCAAGACCGGTGTGGTGAAGCACCCCCGCGAGGGCGAGATCGTCCTGAACGATGCGTATCGCGAGATGGCAGCGCATTACTCGGCGGCGGTGCTCCCGGGGAGGGTGCGGAAACCGAAAGACAAGGCGAGCGTGGAGAACACCGTCGCGCACGTCGCGACCTGGGTCATCGCCGGGCTGCGGGATCAGCGATTCACGTCCCTGCCCGAACTTGCAGCCGCCATCGGGCAGCGGATGGAGGCCTATAACGCGGAGCCGTTCCAGAAGCGGCCCGGATCCCGCGCCAGCGTGTTCGACGCGGAGGAGCGGCCGCTGCTGACGCCGCTGCCGGCGGTGCCCTACGAGATCTCGACATGGCACTACGGACGACGAGTGGGCAGGAACGGGCACGTCACGTTCGCGCGGAACTTCTACTCCGCGCCGTTCGCGCACATCGGCGCGAAGGTCGATCTGCGCATCACGGCCCGGACGCTGGAGATCTATCAGGGCAGCCAGCGACTGACCAGTCACCTGCTGCTCCCGGAGACCGCGAGCAATGAGTACCGCACCAACGACGCGGACCTACCTGCGGGCGAGCGTTTCCAGGCCTGGGACGCGCAGAGGGTGCGGGCGTGGGCAGATCGGGTCGGGCCGGCCACGGTGATCGTGATCCAGCGGATCTTCGAGTCCGTGCCGATCGTGGAACAGGGCCTGGATCCCGCGTTGGCGGTGCTACGGCTCTCTCGCCGCTTCTCCGTAGATCGGGTCGAGGCGGCCTGCGCACTCGCGCTGACGGGACGGGTCCGTTCACCGCGCTATGCGCATCTGCACCCGATCTTGGCCACCGGGCAGGACAAGGTCGCCGCCCTGCGTCCACCCCGCGAGGAACCCGCGGAAGACGGCGGATACGTCCGTGGCGCCGACTACTACGCCGGAGGTGTCCGGTGAGCGTGATCGATAACGACACGAAGCGGAAGCTGCGCGAGATGGGCGCGACCGCGCTGCTGGACGCGATCGATGCCCAGGATGAGGCTCACGTGCTGGGGATGTCGTTCCAGGAACGGCTCCAGCTGATCGTGGACGAGGCGCATTCCATCTTCAATCATGGAAAGGTCGAGGGTCTGATCCGCCGGGCGGGGCTGCGTTATCCCGGAGCGGACCTGCGGCGGCTGGATCTGGTCGAGGAACGGGGACTGAACCGGAACGTGATCGCGCAACTGGCAACCTGCTCCTTCATCCAGCGGCAACAGAACGTGGTCTTCCAGGGCTTCACCGGCTCAGGGAAGTCCTACCTCGGCTGCGCGCTGGCGAAGCAGGCCTGCCAGCACCGGCTCCGAGCCCACTACATCCGAATGCCCGACCTCGAAGAGGCCTGGGCCCTGGCAAAGGACAAGCCGCAGGGCCAGACGAAGTTCCTGCGGAAGTACTCCACGTTCTCGCTGCTGGTGATCGACGAGTGGCTGCTGGACCATCCTGACGAGGGAATGCGTTCGATGCTGCTGGAACTGCTCGAGCGCCGCTATGACACCGGCTCGACCGTGTTCTGCACCCAGTACCCGAAGAAGGACTGGCACGCCCGGCTCGGTGGAGCAGTCCACGCCGATGCGATCATGGACCGCATCGTGCACAACACAATCTGGATCGACACCGGCGACAGGAACATGCGAGAACACACCGCACTGCCCCAGTGACCCGATGCCGGCGGGAGCCAGTGGTCCCCACCGCGGCGGCTACTGGCCCCCGTCGGCACGATCGGCGGTCCCCAAGAGCAAGATTCGGTGGCTCCCACGACTACGAATACTCACACGCCTCCAGCCGGTGATCGGCCACCACCAGGGTGCGGCCCGCGGAGACCTCCAGGATCGCCTCGCGCACGGCATCGGCCGTGGGACCGTCGAGCATGCTGGTGGGTTCGTCCAGCAGCAGCACGTCCGGCTCCAGGGCGAGCGCCCCGGCCAGGGCGATCCGCTGCTGCTGCCCGCCGGAGGTGGCCAGGGGCTCACGGCCAGCGTCCACGTCCACCCGGGCGGCATCCAGCGCCTCCGCGGCGCGGGTATGGATCTCGGGCCGGGCAAGGGCCGCGTTCTCCGGGCCGAAAGCGGCATCGCGGCCCACCGTCGCCGCCACCATGGCATTCGCGGGGTTCTGCAGCAGCAGGCCGCGCTCGCCGGGACGCACCGGTGGATCCGCCTGGCCCTCGAGGTCCCCGGCCTGCTCATCGAGCAGCCCGGCCAGGGCCCGCAGCACAGTGGACTTGCCGCTGCCGCTGGCCCCGGCCAGCAGCACCGTCTGTCCGGCCGGGATCGTCAGCTCCAGACCGTCCACGGTGCGGTGGGGCCGCGACAGCGGCCGCCACCGCAGACCGTGCAGGGAGAGTTCCCTCATGCGGTCACTTCGCGGGAACCGGGTGCCGGTCCCGCCCGGCCGGCAGCGAGTCCAGCGCACCGGTGGCTGCCAGGGCCCGAGTGGCGGCCCAGCCCAGCAGGCCGCACAGCACCGCACCGGAAGCGATGAAGAAGGCCAGCATGATGAAGGAGAAGGACCAGCTCATCTCCTGGTAGTAGGCGAACTTCTCCCAGCCCCACTCCAGGATCGCGGCGAGCACGCCGCCCAGGATCGCGACCGGCAGGGTGAAGCGGCGGTAGCGGGTCAGCAGGAAGGCAAGCTCCACGCCGCCGCCCTGCATCAGGCCCGAGATCGCGGTGCCCCAGCCCCACTGGCTGCCCAGCAGCATCGACAGCACCGCGGCGATCATCTCCGCGCCGAGCGCCGCGCCGGGCTTGCGCACGATCAGCCCGGCCAGCATCGCCGGCAGGAACCAGATCCCCGCCAGCAGCCCCTCGGCGGGCTTGAAGGCCGTCGTCAGCGGCCCGATCAGGGTGTACAGCTGGCCGTAGCCCAGGAACGCCACCCCGAATGCGACACCGATGGCCACGGTGACCAGCAGGTCCACCGTGCGGTAGCGGGTGGTGTGTGAACGGTTCATCTCCACTCCTTCCAGTACTGGAAGGGGCGCACGAGGACGCATCACGCATCCCGCGCGGAAATCCCGACTCCCTACGCCGGTGCTAACCGGATCAGGTTCGAGGGTCTGCGCCACGTGGCGCACTCTCAGCACCCCAGTGGTGCTCCCCTGTCAGCAGATGACCAACGGACAGTCTAGCGGCTCGTCCCCGAGGTCAGCGCCGGGCACGGATCGCCTGCTCCACCGCCTCGGCGGTCGCCACCGGGTCGGTGGGGGAGAGCAGGTAGTCCGTGCCGCTGCGGCCCACGATCTCCACCAGGGTCCCGGAGCGGGTCACCAGGATCCGGGTGCGCCGCTGCACGTCGTCGGTGGTGAAGATCTTGCCGCGGCCCACGGGCCGCAGCTCCTCGGGACGGGCGGCCATCACCCGGCCGCGGCGCCAGCCGAACCCGCCCACCGTCACGCCGACGGTGGACTGCGGCACCTGACGCAGCTGCACGGTGCGGAAATCGGTCAGCGGCCACGGCCGCTGCGGCCAGAATCCGCCAAGGCTCACCGTGACGCCGTGCTCGTCCACGATGAAGCGGGTCCACTGGCCGATCCAGGTCCAGAAGGCCAGGCCCACGAACACCAGGGCAGCGGCCAGGATCAGCACCGGCGGGAACGGCCTGGCCTGGGTGCTCATCACCGCCACCAGCGCCGCACCGGCCACCAGGGTCACGATGATCCTGGTCCAGCCGATGGAGCTGGGGCGGGTGGAGCCCACGTAGAACGGGGCCTCGGGCCTGGCCATCAGCTCACCAGATCGTCACGCGCTGCTCGGGCGCGAGGTACATCGCATCGCCCTCGCGCACGTCGAACGCCTCGTAGAACTCGTCCATGTGCCCGGCCGTGGTGTTGCAGCGGAACTCGGCAGGGGAGTGCGGGTCGATGGCGAGCCGGCGGATCGCCTCCTGCAGGCGGTTCTTGCCGCGCCACACGGTGGCCCAGGACAGGAACACCCGCTGGACGCCGGTGTACCCGTCGATCACGGGGGCCTCGCCGCCGTCCTGCGCGGTGCGTGCCTTGTATGCCTTCAGAGCGATGCCCAGACCGCCCAGGTCGCCGATGTTCTCACCGATGGTGAGGGCACCGTTGACGGTGTGCTGATCGTCGAGGTCACGCGGGGACAGCTGCGAGAACTGGGTGATCAGCACCGTGGTGCGCTCCTCGAAGGCCGCACGGTCCTCGGCGGTCCACCAGGAGGCCAGGTTGCCGTCGCCGTCGTACTTGGAGCCCTGGTCGTCGAAGCCATGACCGATCTCGTGGCCGATCACCGCGCCGATCCCGCCGAAGTTCACGGCGTCGTCGGCCTCGGCATCGAAGAACGGGGGCTGCAGGATCGCGGCGGGGAACACGATCTCGTTGCTGCCGGCGTTGTAGTAGGCGTTGACCGTCTGCGGGGTCATGTGCCACTCGTCCTCGTCGATCGGGCCGCCCACCTTGGCGTACTCGAAGTCGGCGTCGAAGCGGCGGGAGGCGCGCACGGTGGCGACCAGGTCGCCCTCGGTGATCTCCAGGCCGTCGTAGGAGCGCCACGTATCGGGGTAGCCGATCTTCGGGGTGAACTTCTCCAGCTTCTCCAGCGCCTTCTCGCGGGTGGCCGGGGTCATCCACTCCAGGGTCGAGATCGAGGCGCGGTAGGCGTCCAACAGGGAGTCCACCAGGTCGTTCATCCGCTCCTTGTGGGAGGGCGGGAAGTGGCGGGCCACGTACTCCTTGCCCACGGAGAAGCCCACGGCGCCCTCGACGAAGGCCACGCCTCGCTTCCACCGCTCGCGCAGCTCCTCGGCGCCGCTCAGCACCCGCCCGGAGAAGGAGAAGTCCTCCTCCACGAACGCGGCCGACAGGTACGGGGCGTACGTGCCCACCGCGCGCACCGCGAGCCAGGCGCGCAGCACCGCGAGGTCCTCACCGGCCAGCAGCTCCGCGGCCGCACCGACGTACTCGGGCTGGCTCACCGAGACCACGTCGAAGGCGCTGGTCGGTGCCCCGGTGCCCTCCACGAAGGCGTCCCAGGGGAAGGCGGGTGCCAGCTCGCGGCGCTGGTCGGCGTCCATCGGGTTGTAGGACTTCTCGCGGTCGCGCAGGCGCACCACGTCCACATGGCAGGCCGCCAGGCGGGTCTCGAAGTCCAGCACCGTCTGCGCCAGCTCGGCGGCATCACCGGTGGGAAGGCCCTCGCGGCCCGCCAGGCCCGCCAGCTCGATCAGGGCGGTCAGGTGCTCCACGTAGGCGGCGCGCACATCTGCGTAGTGGTCCTCGCGGTAGTAGGACTCGTCCGGCAGGCCCAGGCCGCCCTGGTGCAGCTTCACCTGGTAGCGGGTGGAGTCGTGGTCGTCGGTCCACACGTAGGCCAACAGGGCGCTGGTGCCCGAATCGGGGGCGGCCATCGTGCGCACCACCTGCTCGAGGTCAGCGGCGGCGGTGATCTGCTCCAGCAGCGGCTCCAGCGGTGCGGCGCCGGCGCGCTCGATCGCCTCAGTGTCCATGAACATCCGGTACAGGGCGCCGATGCGGCCGTGCTCGGAGTCGGCGGGGGCGTCGGTATCGGCGGCGGCCTCCTCGATGATCTCCCGCACCCTCTCCTCGGAGAGGTCGCGCAGCGCGTGGAACGCGCCGTCGCTGGAGCGATCCGCGGGCATCACGTGCGAGTCCAGCCACGCCCCGTTGACGTGACCGAACAGGTCGTCCTGGATGCGGACACCCGCATCGACGTGCTCGAGGTCGAGTCCGGAGCGAAGCGGCTGCTCGGAGGCGGCAGATGTGGCAGAGGTCATGTCTGAGATCTCCTCAAGGGGTCGGAACAGGGGAATGACGAGTACGGCGGAGGGAGCGGCGTGTCAGAACGCGATCATGCCCAGGACCGCGAGGCCCAGGGTGAGCACGCCGATGCCGAAGGGGGCGAACGCCCACAGTGAGCGCGCACGCTCGGCGGCGGAGCGGCGCTGCAGCACCAGAGTGGCAAGGCCCGAACCGATCGACAGCACGGCAGTGCCCACCACCAGCACCGGGGCCAGGATCACCAGCACCGTGGCACCGATCTGGAAGAACACGGTTCCCAGCACGTCCAGCAGGCGCATCCCCACGCTGGAACGGGCAGTGACCCGCGCATCCAGCATGGTGGCCACGGCGTTCTTGGACCACTCCGAGGGACGGGCGATACGGCGGCGGGTGGAGACCGTCTGCGCGGTGGCCAGCGCCAACCACACCAGAGCCGCACCCGCACCGAGCCATACGCCCAGCTCAGCACGGGAATCGCCAGGCCACAGCAGCAGTGCCAGCAGCACTGCCGCCACCCGCAGGGCCTCCTCGGTCACGCTGCGCACCGCCATCAGGCCGGGGTTCACCGCCAGACGGGCCCGGGTGCGGGCCACGAACAGGCTGGTGCCCACCAGGACCAGAAGCTGGACCGCGCCGAGGGCGAGGCCCAGCGCCAGCACCAGCACGCTGGAGGGCGCCAACGGCAGGATCGCCACCAGCAGCACCAAGCCCAGCACCGGCAGCACCAGCGCCAGGACGGACAGCCCGCGCACCAGGTCGCGCACCAGGTCGGCTCCGGTGGGAGGATGGTCGTGACCGGTGTGGTCGTGCGGATCGGCACAGCCGTGGTCGGCCGCCGGCGGGGTCGCGGTCATGGAGCTCCTTCGGGTCCCCACCAGGGTAGCGGCCCGCACTGGACGCAGTACCTGCGTCCGACGTGTCACCATGGCCACGTGTCACGATGACCGGAACGGTCATCGACGGAGGACGGAGAGCACGATGGATCAAGGGGCGGGGCTCGACGCCGCGCAGCGCGCCCGCGCCCTCGGCTCCGTGGTGGCAGCTGCCACCGGCGACGCCCTCGGTGCCCCCTACGAGTTCCTCGCCCCCCTTCCGGCCTCCGAGGACGTGGAGATGGTGGGCGGCGGGGTGCTGGACTGGCAGGAGGGCGAGTGGACCGACGACACCGCGATGGCGATCGTGGTGCTCGAGGCGGCCGCCGCCATCCCGGGCCTGCACGACCTGCGCTTGGAGCAGGCGCAGGACCAGATCGCCCGCGAGTGGTACTCGTGGTCGCTCGGCACCCCGGACATCGGGGGCCTCACCTCCACCGTGGTGCGCCGCGCCGTGGACCGGGCCCTGGCCGACGGCCACTTCGCGCCCCGCGCGGTGGACTTCCGGGCCGCCGCCCTCAGCGCCCACGAGGAACTGCCCCGCATCGCCGGCAACGGATCGCTGATGCGCACCCACGCCGCCGTGCTGCCGTACCTGCTGCGCACCGAGGACGATGCCGCCGAGGGCATCGACGCCGTGTGCCGCCTCACCCACGTGCACCCCGACGTCACCGAGGCCTGCATGCTGTGGGGCCTCGCGGTGCGCCACGCCGTGCTCACCGGGGAGGTGGACGTGCGGGTGGGCCTTGGTCGGCTGAGCCCGGAGCGCGAGGAGCTGTGGCGCACCCGCATCGAGGAGGCCGAGGCCACCACCCCCGCCACCTTCCGTCGCAACGGCTGGGTGGTGGGCGCCTTCCAGGCGTCGTGGTCGGCGATCCACGCCACCCTGCCGCTGCCCGCCGGGAAGTTCGCCCGCCGGGAGGCCCTGGTGTGCAGCCTCGAGCAGGCCGTGCGCGCGGGCTACGACACCGACACCATCGCCTGCATCACCGGTGCGCTGATGGGCGGTGCGCTCGGGGTCAAGGCGGTGCCGCCGGAGTGGCGCCGGCAGTTGTTCGGCTGGCCCGGCTACGAGGTGGACGAACTGATCTCCCTGGTGGAACGTGTGATCCCCGGGGAACGGCCCGAGGAGGGAGCAGTCTGATGGACCTGCGGATCATGGCCTGGAACCTGTGGGAGCTGCGCGGGGACCTGCCCGCGCTCACCGAGACCGTGCGGGACCTGGCACCGGACGTGCTGCTGGTGCAGGAGGCCCCCCGCTTCGTGCTGCCCACTACGCGCCTGCGCTGGTTCGCCCGCCAGGTGGGCATGGAGATCCTGGTGGGCGGGTTCGGCGGCCGGGGCCTGGCGATCCTCGCCACCGAGGACGTGGCCGCCCGGGTGATCCGCCGCGGCATGCATCCGGTGGCCCAGCAGCTCAGCGACCTGAACTCCACCTACCCCCGGGGTGTGGCCGCGGTGCGCGTCTCCGTCCCGGGCGGGGGAGCGGTGGTGCTGAGTTCGATCCACTTCGCCTTGCAGCAGGACAACCGCATGGCCCACGCCGAGCACGTCAGGGCGCTGGTGAGCTCCGCCGGGGCTCCCGTGATCATCGGCGGGGACCTGAACGAGACGGCCGACGGGGCGGCCCGGCAGCTGCTGGACCCGCTGGTGCAGGACCCGGCCGGCCCCGATCAGCACACCTTCCCGGCCTCCGCCCCCACCCGTCGGATCGACGCGATCCTGGTGAGCGAGGGGGTGCGGGTGCGCGATGCCCGCGCGGTCCGCTCCACGGACGCGGTGGACGCGGCCCGCCTCGCCGGCGCCTCCGATCACCTGCCCACGCTGGTGGACGTCAGCCTCTGACGAGGTGTCAGGCCCTGAGCCCGGCCCGCATCGCGATCCGGTCGTCCTGCCCGCCGACGTGGCGGATCAGCACGTCCTGGCCGTCGCGGCCCAGCACAGTGAGCTGGGTGCGGTAGCAGCGCAGCGCCGACTCCACCTGATCGGCCACCCCCGGCAGGTCGCGCCACACGAAAGCCGTGTCGTCGGGCTCGCTGGCGAACTGCACCAGCGGCACGCCTGTGCGCTCGGCCGCCGCCACGGTGACGTGATGGGCATGGACGTGGTCGGGGTGGCCGTAGCTGCCGGCGTCGTCGTAGCCCAGCAGCAGGTCCGGGCGCGCCTGCTCGATCAGGGCCACCAGGTCGTCCGCGGCGTCCTTGCGCGGCCGGTGGGTGAAGCTTTCCGGCCCTGCCGTCTCCGCCGGGCCCGCCAGGCCCTTGCGCACCCAGCGCATCCCGGAGTCGCGGTACCGGCGCGGCTCGGCACCGGGCGCGAGTGCCGGGGGCTCTCCCAGCATGTGACGCTCGGTGATCCCCAGGTGGGCACAGGCCGCGTCGATCTCGTGGGCGCGGATCTCGTCCAGCGGGCGGTCCTCGCCCTCGGGGATGCTGCCGGGAACCACCTCGCCCTCCTCGCCGCGGGTGGCGGTCACCAGCACCACGCGGGTGCCGGCGCGGGAAAGGGTGGCCAGCAGTGCACCGGTGGCGAGGGACTCGTCGTCCGGATGGGCGTGGGCCACCAGCACCGTGTGCGCGGTCTCGAGCAGGTCCCAGGGGTCGGCGGTCATCGGGGATCCTCCTGCGGATCGTGGGCGGGGGCAGGGCGGGTGAGCCTCAGGTACTGCGCGGCGAGGGCTCGGGCGCTCACCTCCCAGGTGCGGCTCTCGGCGAAGCACCGGGCATCGCGCGATGCGCGACGGAGCGTGTCGGGCTCGGCGAGCAGGCGCTGCACCGCCTCCGCCCACACATCGGGATCGCGGGTGGTCAGCACGATCCCCTCGGGAGCCACTGCCTCCCGGACCCCGCCGGCCCCGGCCCATGCCGCCACCGGGGTGCCGCTGGCCTGGGCCTCCAGTGCCACCAGGCCGAAGGTCTCCGACCAACTGGGGAGCAGCAGCAGATCGGCCTCGCGCATGCGCGCAGCGAGCGCAGCCCTGCCCTGAGGGCCCACGAGCTCGACCCGGTCACTGATCCCGAGCCGATGTGCGGTCTCCTTCAGCTCCCCCAGGTAGTCCTGGAAGTCCTGGGAGACCCCGCCGGTCAGCACGAGGCGTGCATCCAAGGCAGGGTCCAGGCGTGCCAGCACCTCCAGCGCCAGGTCCGGGGCCTTCAGTGGTTGCAGGCGGGCGGCGAACAGCAGTGTGGGCGGGTGCGGGGCCAGCTCGTCGGCCGGTGGGCAGAAGCGCTCCACGTCCACGCCGGGGCGCACGACGGCCAGGCGCTCCCCGGGCACCCCGTAGCGCTCGGCGACAGTGCGGGCCTCCGCCTCCGATACCGCGATGACCAGGTCGGACTCGCGGGCCACCAGCCGTTCCCCGGGGATCCTGCCCGAGGACTCCGCGGGCTCTCCGGCATCGAGGTGCGGCGCGTCCTCAGGTGCGGCCACGGAGTGGAAGGACTGCAGGTGGGGGATCCCCAGCTCGCGGGCGATCGGCAGGGCCGCCACGCCGCTGAACCAGTGATGGGAATGGATCAGGTCCCAGCGGGGATCATCACCGTCGATCGCCGCGTGGGAGAGTGCCGCGCGCAGCTGCTCGCGGAATGGTTCGATCGCCTGCTCCATCGCGCTCTTGGCGAGCGGGGCCGGTGGGCCCGCGTCCAGGTGATGCACCCTCACCCCGGGGGCGATGTCCATGGTGGCCGGCGTGTCCGGGTCGGAGCGGCGGGTGAAGAGATCCACCTGGTGCCCGGCCCGGGCGAGCGCCAGGGACTGCTCGAGCACCACGACGTTCATGCCCCCCGCATCGGCCCCGCCGGGCTCGGCCACCGGCGAGGTGTGAAGGGACACGGCGACGATGCGCAGGGGGACCTCCGGCATGCCTGACATGGCTCGATCCTAGATTCCCGTGTTCGCCAGTGACGAAACCGGACGCGGCCTGGGTCACGAGAGGTTGAAACATGCACCGTCATGAGTCAGCGTGAGGGGCATGGAAACGGCGGAGAAGGTGGATTGGGCGACCCTGAACGTCCATGCGGCAGGGCGGCCGGCCCGCCGACTGGTGTCCAAGGCGATCGCCGCCGCCGGCGGTGACCGCGCCGCCGGTGTGGTGCTGGACCTCGGCGCCGGTGCCGGGGCCGACTCCCTTCAGTTCGCCCGCCGCGGCTGGACCGTGCACGCCTACGACGCCGACGACACCATCGCCGCGCGCCTGGTGGAGAACGACCGCATGAGCGGTTCGGTGCAGTTCCACCACACCGACATCACCGACGTGGACGCGTTCCCCCGCGCCCAGATCGTGTACTCCACGTACACCCTGGGTCTGCTGGGCCCCGACGGGCTGGCCGCCACCTGGCCCAAGCTGGTGGACGCCCTCCCGCGCGGCGGCGTGATGGCGGTGGACGTGTTCGGCACCAACGACTCCTGGGCCGATCGCCCTGACATCGCCACTCTCTCGATGCCGGAGATCGACGCGATGTTCCGCGGCTTCCAGATCATCGACCGCTCGGTCCGCGATGAGGACGGCCGTTTCCTCGCAGACAAGAAGCACTGGCACGTGATCACCACGCTCGCCCGGAAGCTCAGCTGAGGTCTCGACCAGGCGCACGCCGGTCTCGGGCTGGCTGCCCGTCCGGGACCGGGCTCAGCCGCCCTGCGACCGCGCCCAGTGTCCCGACGGCACCGTCCCGCAGTGACGCGCGGCTGCTCATCATCGCGAGGTGCAGCATCGCGTCTGACCCCAGCCGCCAGGCCTGACCGGGAACGGTACGGCGGGCGGCATAGGCCCGCAGCGCGGCGTCGATGCTCGACGTGGACCTGATCGCCGCGGGCAGCGCGTCCGCATCCTGCAGGGCCGTGTTCGCCCTGTGCCCGAGATTGGGCGCCATCGCGTGCGCGGCATCCCCCAGCAGCACCACGTCATCCTTCACCGGCAGCACGGGCGGGGCGGTGTGGATCCCGTGGACCAGCGTCGATGCGGGCCTGGCGGCGGCGAGCACGGCGTCGATCGGTTCCCGTCGGCCGCCCACCACCGCGCGCAGGTGCGCGAGATCCTCCTCGCGGGAGCCGGTGCGGTGCTCGGGCACGCAGGCGAACCAGTTGGTGCCGCGGGCCAGCGGGGTGATGCCGAACAACCATCCTCCGCCCCAGGTCTCCGAGATCTCCGGGGGAGGATCGTCAGTGGTGCCTCGCAGGACGGTCACCCTGTGCCGGCGGGCCTCGCTGCCCGGCCATCCGGAGCGCCTCACCAGCGAATGAACCCCGTCGGCCCCCACCAGGAGGTCGGCACCCTGACGCAGCGGGCGTGCGTCTTCGACGCGTCGACGGCTGCGGTGCACCGTCTCGGGAAGCGCTGCGGTGAGGATCTGGACCAGGTCCGAGCGGGCCACCAGGATCCCGCCCCCGGCGGGGATGGTGGCCAGGTGTCGTCCGTCGGCCCCGATCAGGCGTCCACTGCGGGGAGCGGCGGACCTCGCACGCACCTCCTCCAGCACCCCGAGCCGTTCCAGCACCCGCTGCGCCGGGCCGAACAGGCCCAACGCCGTTCCGACGGTGGGGATCGCGAAGTGCTCGTCGATCAGCTCCACCTCGTGCCCGTCGCCAGCCAGGGCGATGGCGGAGCTGAGCCTGGACACGCCGGCCCCCAGGATGCGCACGGTCAATGGGCGATGCATGATGCGAACCTAGCGCGCTTCCGGGGCTGGCGGGCGCTTGACCCTCACGCGACGTGAGGCAGGAAGGTGGAGCCATGACCGAGAAGCAGCAATCGCTCACCGTGGGCCGCGTGGCCGAACTGGTGGGGGTCAGCGTGCGCACCCTGCATCACTGGGACACGATCGACCTGGTGCGACCCAGCGGGCGCAGCTGGTCCGACTACCGGCTCTACGACGCGGACGACATCGCACGCATCCACCGGGTGCTGGTGTACCGCGAGATCGGTCTGCCGCTCGCTGAGATCGCCCGGATCCTCGATGATCCCGAGGTCGATCCCCGCGAGCACCTGCAGCGCCAGCGTGCGCTCCTCGCGGAGCGAATCAGCCGGCTCACCAAGGCGGCCCGCGCCGTCGACGAGATGATCAAGAGGACCACACCCATGAACCAGGACAAGAACATCAAGCTCAGCCCCGAGGAGCAGACCCGCATCTTCGGCACCGACTGGGACCCCGCCTGGCAGGACGAGGCCCGCGAGCGATGGGGCGACAGCGAGCAGTGGGCACAGTCCGTCGAGCGCACCGGGCACTACAGCGCCTCGGACTGGAAGCGCGTGGCCGAGGAGACCGCGGCCCTGGACGCCGACCTCGCGGAGGCCATGCAACGCGGGGTGGAGCCCGGCAGTGAGGAAGCGAATGCGCTGGCCGAACGGCATCGCGCCTCCATCTCGCAGCACTACGACTGCACTGCGTCGATGCACGTGGTGCTGGCACGGATGTACACCGAGGACCCGCGCTTCACCGCGCACTACGACCGCCGGGCCGAGGGGCTCGCGGCCTGGCTGCGCACGGTGATCGAGGAGGCGGCCCGCACCCAGGGCGTGGACCCGGAGACCGCCGGCTGGGAGTGAGTGCGGGAGAAGCAAGCGCGGGAGAGAGGCGTCGAGAGATGACCCCCGCGTCATCGGGCGGCGGTGCGTAGCGTTGGCTGCACACCGCCGTCCGCCGTGCTGTGAGCGCGGAGTTCCGGACGACGCCCGACGGAGGGACTGTTCGTGAAGCTGCGCTGGTACACCGTGGTGATCGACTGCCGCGACATCCACGCCCAGGCCCGCTGGTGGGCCCAGGTGCTCGACGGGGAGATCGTCTACGAGGACGACAACGAGGTGGCGATGATCCCCGGCGGCCTACCCGAGGGCTACGACGTTGACGCCCCGATCCCGGCAGAGCGGTGGCATCGTGAGCCCCCTGCCCTTGTGTTCGTGCCGGTGGCGGAGGGCAAGCAGGTGAAGAACCGGCTGCACATCGACCTGGCCGCCCACGTCGACGACGATCGCGACGCGCAGATCCAGCGCCTGCTCGACCTGGGCGCCACCCAGGTGGACGTGGGGCAGGACCCGGAGCAGGTCACCTGGACGGTGCTCGCCGATCCCGAGGGGAACGAGTTCTGCGTGCTGTCCTCGCGGGACCACTGACTCCCGCGGGACCGGTCGCTGATCGCTGCCTGGTGCGTCAGTGCTTCTCGAGGATCTCCGTCAGCTCGGCGAGGTCCTCGGCGACAGCCTCGGCGTCGGCCTCGAACTCGTCCTCGCTCATCGCGGCCCGGCGCAGGGAGAAGATGACCTCGCTGCGCTGATCGTCGACGGAGATCACGCGCATCGGGTTCAACGTGGATTCGCCCGTGGGCAGGGTCACCGAGTGGTCAAGCACGCCATAGGGGTTCTCGGGCACGAAGCTGATCAGCACCCGGCCCATGGGGGTGTTCATGGACCACTGCTCGACCTCGTGCTGGACGTCGGTTCCGCCCAGCCCGGCCGCCCAGCGGGGCAGGTTCTGCGGATCGCGCACGAAGTCGTACACCTCGGCAGCGGGACGGTCGATGATCGTGGTGACGTGTCGGGTCTCGCTCATGCGGTGACCGTAGCAGGCGACCGGAGGGGTTCGCCCGGGCGCTGGGCGTGCGCAGCTTCGTCCGTGGTGAGCTCGTCGAGAGCCCGGAGCGCCGCCCGTACGACGCCGATGACGGTGGCGGCGTCGGTGACACGGACCTGGTGATGTAGGCCAGTGATCCGCGGTGAGACCACGACCCAGCGCACTTCACCTCGGCGGCGCATCCTCCCGATCTCGATGGTGCGGCCACCGGGGAGGTCTATCGACAGTGCGCCGCTGGCACCTTCACGCAGCCTGCATTTGAGTGCCGGACGCCTGGCTGAGTATTCGTAGTCGTGGGAGCCACCGAATCTTGCTCTTGGGGACCGCCGATCGTGCCGACGGGGGCCAGTAGCCGCCGCGGTGGGGACCACTGGCTCCCGCCGGCATCGGGTCACTGGGGCAGTGCGGTGTGTTCTCGCATGTTCCTGTCGCCGGTGTCGATCCAGATTGTGTTGTGCACGATGCGGTCCATGATCGCATCGGCGTGGACTGCTCCACCGAGCCGGGCGTGCCAGTCCTTCTTCGGGTACTGGGTGCAGAACACGGTCGAGCCGGTGTCATAGCGGCGCTCGAGCAGTTCCAGCAGCATCGAACGCATTCCCTCGTCAGGATGGTCCAGCAGCCACTCGTCGATCACCAGCAGCGAGAACGTGGAGTACTTCCGCAGGAACTTCGTCTGGCCCTGCGGCTTGTCCTTTGCCAGGGCCCAGGCCTCTTCGAGGTCGGGCATTCGGATGTAGTGGGCTCGGAGCCGGTGCTGGCAGGCCTGCTTCGCCAGCGCGCAGCCGAGGTAGGACTTCCCTGAGCCGGTGAAGCCCTGGAAGACCACGTTCTGTTGCCGCTGGATGAAGGAGCAGGTTGCCAGTTGCGCGATCACGTTCCGGTTCAGTCCCCGTTCCTCGACCAGATCCAGCCGCCGCAGGTCCGCTCCGGGATAACGCAGCCCCGCCCGGCGGATCAGACCCTCGACCTTTCCATGATTGAAGATGGAATGCGCCTCGTCCACGATCAGCTGGAGCCGTTCCTGGAACGACATCCCCAGCACGTGAGCCTCATCCTGGGCATCGATCGCGTCCAGCAGCGCGGTCGCGCCCATCTCGCGCAGCTTCCGCTTCGTGTCGTTATCGATCACGCTCACCGGACACCTCCGGCGTAGTAGTCGGCGCCACGGACGTATCCGCCGTCTTCCGCGGGTTCCTCGCGGGGTGGACGCAGGGCGGCGACCTTGTCCTGCCCGGTGGCCAAGATCGGGTGCAGATGCGCATAGCGCGGTGAACGGACCCGTCCCGTCAGCGCGAGTGCGCAGGCCGCCTCGACCCGATCTACGGAGAAGCGGCGAGAGAGCCGTAGCACCGCCAACGCGGGATCCAGGCCCTGTTCCACGATCGGCACGGACTCGAAGATCCGCTGGATCACGATCACCGTGGCCGGCCCGACCCGATCTGCCCACGCCCGCACCCTCTGCGCGTCCCAGGCCTGGAAACGCTCGCCCGCAGGTAGGTCCGCGTCGTTGGTGCGGTACTCATTGCTCGCGGTCTCCGGGAGCAGCAGGTGACTGGTCAGTCGCTGGCTGCCCTGATAGATCTCCAGCGTCCGGGCCGTGATGCGCAGATCGACCTTCGCGCCGATGTGCGCGAACGGCGCGGAGTAGAAGTTCCGCGCGAACGTGACGTGCCCGTTCCTGCCCACTCGTCGTCCGTAGTGCCATGTCGAGATCTCGTAGGGCACCGCCGGCAGCGGCGTCAGCAGCGGCCGCTCCTCCGCGTCGAACACGCTGGCGCGGGATCCGGGCCGCTTCTGGAACGGCTCCGCGTTATAGGCCTCCATCCGCTGCCCGATGGCGGCTGCAAGTTCGGGCAGGGACGTGAATCGCTGATCCCGCAGCCCGGCGATGACCCAGGTCGCGACGTGCGCGACGGTGTTCTCCACGCTCGCCTTGTCTTTCGGTTTCCGCACCCTCCCCGGGAGCACCGCCGCCGAGTAATGCGCTGCCATCTCGCGATACGCATCGTTCAGGACGATCTCGCCCTCGCGGGGGTGCTTCACCACACCGGTCTTGAGGTTGTCCGGAACGATCCTCGGGACCGTCCCGCCCAGCGCCTCGAACATCGCTACGTGCGCTCGCAGCCAGGACTCCTGGCGCATATCCAGCGCCGGGAAGCAGAACGCGTAACGAGAAAAAGGCAGGCAGGCAACGAACAAGAACACCTTCGAGACCTCGCCGGTGACCGGATCGGCCAGCTCCATCGTGGGGCCGGACCAGTCGACCTCCACGCTCTGGCCGGCCTTGTGACCGACTCTCGAAGCGGCACCGGTGACCATGACGTGGTGCTGGTAGGTGCGGCAAAACCGGTCATACCCCATCGCCGGATCCCCAGCCGCCGTGGTCGCGTCGAAGTACTCGCCGTGCAACAGCTTCAGCGTCACGCCGACCCTGGCCATCTCTCGATGGACCTGTTCCCAGTCCGGCTGTGCGAACACGCTCTCGTGCTCGCCCCGGCCCGGGAACAACCGGGCATACACCTGCTCATCGGCGACGTCCGCGATATCGCCCCACCCGATCCCTGCAGCGTCAGCGGCCTCGAACACCGCCCTCACGGACTTGCGGGACATGCCCTGCGAGGACGAAATCGCTCGCCCCGACAGACCTTCTGCGCGCAGCTGGAGCACCAGCTTCGCCCTGATCTTCCGTACCATTCCAGATTGCTCCTTCCGCCGCGTGCCCTATACACACGGCGGAAGGAGCGTAGACAGAGCGGCCCCAACGACACCACTGGTGGTCCCGAACGACGCCACCGCTACGGCAGCGACGTGGCACCCGAACCCTCGATCAGCGGACCCCAGCGAGGCGAATATTCACCTGGCCAGCAGGAGCCGAAGGATCGCATCTCGCTGGGCCGAGAGTGCGGTGCCGTCTCGGTGCAGGTCGATCGTGGGGGACATCGCTCCTCCTGAAGGGTCGGTGCACTGCTGACCTTGCATTTCGCACGATAGGGGTGGGGTGTGACAGACGAGGGTCGCTGCCGACTGGCTCGGCGCTGGGGCTGTCGCTGTGGTCGGTGTAGTCGGTCATTGCGGTCAGTCATCGGGACCCGTTGGGCTCTCGTCGGTACCCGGAGGACCTATCGCCGGGCTCGGGGGTTCTCCGGGGTGGGCGGGGTCGGCGGCCGGCCGACGATCTCCTGGCCGAGGTGATTCCGAGTGAGGCGTGCCAGAGGCGCCGCGCGCTCCGTGGGGACTTTCCCACGTGATCTGCCCGGACCGTTCTGCAGCCCTGCCAGGGGTGACGTGCCAGGGGCCGTGCTCCTTGAGGTAGTTGCAGCGCTCGCAGAGACCTTGGCCGTTGTCGTAGTTCGTCGGCCCACCCGATGCGACGGACACGATGTGGTCGATGTGCCTGATGCGAGCGTTGCACCAGGGAGTTCGGCAGGTCTCGTCGCGCCACGAGATCATTCGCTTCAACCCTGCCGGGAATGCACGCGCTCGTGACTCCATCGCCACCAGTTCACCCGTTCGTGGATGCGTGTAGAGACGGCGGAAGACTGCGGTCACTTCGATGTCGGGGTGCTGCTCGACAGGATGGGCGTTCTCCATGGCATCGATGTCGCCCCAGTCGTCGTCGGCGGGTATGCCGGGCGGCTTCTGCGGTTCCGGAGACGGTGGAGCTTGCGGAGTTGGCAGAGGTGGTTCGTCGTCCACTCTCGGGGCGATGAGCATGCCTGGAGGTGCTCCGCTCATGGTGTCACTGATGATGTGCGCTGGGATCGGACCGTAACCCTCGATCCGTGCGATCTCCCCGTCGGCCTCCGAGCACAGCAGTGCCCGGTCGGTGATGATGACGCCCACGTCCAGGCGGAAGCCTGGTTCGCGGCTGGGTGATGGTCGGTGCGTGGTGTTGCTCGGTTCGGCTTCGCGTGCCCCGCCGAGAACGAGGGTGACGAGGTTGTCGGCCTGGAGGGCCTGATGGGAGTCCCGCGCACCAGCTGCCTTCTGGGAGGTAGCTGCAGCGTCCAGGGTCTTCATCACGGCGGTCGCATCGAGGGCTCGCAGGACCGCGGTGATCCGAGCCATCCCGTCTCCGACCGGTTGCATGGTGACGTTGCGGGCCCGCGCGGCTCGTTCTGCACGGGCGCGGGACTCCGAGGGGTCAGCCTGCTGGCTGAGCTCGCGTACGAGTTGGCGGGTTCGGCGGGTCCCGAGCCCGTCCAACCGTGTGGGGTTCTCGGCGATCCAGTCGTCGACCTCCGTGCACACGCTGGGATCGGAGCCATCGAGGGTGCGAGCGATGGCATGGGCGGTGCGTTCGGTGATCAGCCCGGATGAGAGGTACTCGAGGGTTGCCGGCATATGGCTGACCAGCCGACGTGCTGAACTGAGGGACAGTGACGAGGAGTGAGGCGAGACCCGACGGGCAAGGGCGAGCTCGCTGGACACACCGTGGCCCTGGTTCTTCTCCGGGACGTTTCGGGCGGCATCGGCCTGCCGGATCCGCTGCTCCGCGGTGACCTGCCAAGTCGAGTCCATCGCAGCGAGACTCGATCGCAGTTGGTCGATACCGGCGACCACCGCGAGAGCCTCCTCGCTGGACCCCGGCTGGGTGGCGTTCAACGGCCTTGTGACCGCGATGGTGTCGGTGAGGGCGATGACCGCGCGACCGAGGATCTCGGCGAGGACATCACGCACCGCGCCTGATGCAGGCAGCGACGAAGCGTGTTCGACCGCACGAGCCAGCGCGTCACGAATCTCCGGCTGCGGGCCGGGGTTCGTGTCGCCATGGGGCGTGCGCGGTGTTTCCATGCCCCCATTCAATCCACCCCGACTGACAAACGAAGCAAATGCGCGACCTGGTTGAGCTGAAATTGCTGGTCAAGGCCAAGAAAAAACTTCTTTGTGGAAAACTCTCAGTGGGGAGGAACTGAGATCCGGCTTTCCGATTGTGGAACGCCTTGTGGATAACTGAGTCTTGGGGAGGAACCTTATCTCATCTGATCCTCATTGTGGGAAAGATTGAGGACAATACTGCGATCAGTCAGAGCTTTGAACTGCGGCGAGTTGTGCGGTTCGGCTCACGTCAGAGTTCGCGGTGGGTTGCTGCGGGGTCGCGGTGGCCTTCGGTGTCGGGGTTTCGTGGGGGGATCCAGGGATCGGTTTCTTCGTCGACGGGGATGTCGGGGTTGACGAGTCTGGATTCGAGGGACTTGGAGAACAGGGGGACGGGGTCGGAGGCGATCTCGATGGTGCCGTCGATGTCCTGCCATTCGCCGCCGTCGACGGAGAACTGTCCGGCGAAGGTGGTGGTCAGGGTGATGTCGTACCAGCCCTCCTGGGTGTAGGTCGCGGTGACCTGCTCGGAGGGGTAGGGCTTGCCGGGCTTCTTGGTGGTGATGGTGTTCCCGTCTCCGAGGTCCGAGTGGTACTGGATCGGGATTGCCCGCACCTGCACGGGGACGCCCAGCAGCTCGGTCTCCAGGGTTTGGGTGGTGGGGTCGGCGTACAGGACGTTGATCATGTTCACCGGCAGCCACCCCTCATCCGGTCCCGCATGCGCACCCAGTGGCTGGACGGGCAGTCGTCACCGACTCCATCGTCACCTCACCCTCCGCACGAGTGCGGGAATTAGCAGTCGCGCGGGGAACGGCGACGCCGCCGGCGTCGATGGAGTAGTTCGTGCCCGTGGTACACGCGGCGGTCGATGCGATGCAGTTCTGCGGAGCGCCCGCTACGCCGGTGCAGTTGTTTCCACCCCACTCCGTCGTCTTGCGGCTCCGAGTCACCCACCGATCGAGAGCTTGAGCGGGGGTGCCGTGAAGTGAGCCACCTCCATCGGTTGCGCTGAGACTCGGAACGTTGTTACCTGAGGTGGATTGGTCAACCTCTTCGTTAGAGACTCCAATCTTTCCGTCTTCAATGACTGAGTCGATTGCTGAGGACGTGGTGCCGGTAGCGCCGCGAGGAGGAGCCAGGCAAGAACGCAGCAAGCAGCTCTGTAAATGAATTGACTTTGGTGTCCCTCAGTCATCGTCTGCCTCGTCGGGGGTGAACCTTGCTGACATGACCACCCACTGGTCTTCCTCGAAGGTCATTGCCGCGGCCGAAATAAATTTTGTGCGCGGCTCTTGTGCGACCTCGTCGGATTCGGGTGACGGCTCCGTGTGAGATGATAGATGGAATGTGTACCCCACTTCGAGGTCGTACAGGTCTGAATCAAAGTGGGCGGTCCCGATGTCCTCGATGGTCGTTTGGGACCAATACTTGCCATCTTTCGCAAGACCTTGGATGGATCTTGTATTTGAGATACAGGTTTGACATTCGGGGTTATGTAGATCTTCGAAATGATCTGTCTGCCCCGTTTGATAGCCCCAGATCATGACGGCCACGTAGTACCGGAACGCCTGCTCCGCACCCTCCGGGGTGTTCTGGTCCATACCGCGGTAGTCGGCGGGGTCCGGGGCGGGGATGTCGGGCGCTGCGGCAGGGGAATCCCCGCCGCCGTCGCTGGCGCCACTGCCGCCGTCACTGGGCTCAGCGCCACCGTCGTCGCTGCCGCCACCGATGTTGATGCTGGGTGGCGGCGTGGTCACGGTGCCGCTGCCGCCCGTGTCGGTGCAGGCCACGAGGCCGGACGCAAGCGCTGCTGCGGCTACTGGAGCCAGGATCCGACGATGCATGGGGAGCCTTCCGGAGGGGAGGTCGAACCCTTGCGCACTAACTAGACATCGTGGACAGGGCCACCAGTATCCGGAAATGTGGACAACCCGCGGCACCGCTCAGGAGGACGATGCCCAGCAAGGAGTCACGCGGGGGCGCGACGCCCAGGAAGACTGCCGCCGCCCGCCGCCCGCCGCCCGCGCTCACGCCTCGCCCAGCACCCGCGCTACGAAGTCGGCCGTCTCCATCGGGTCCAGCACCGCCGCTGGATGAGGGCCTGCCTTGTTCCAGGCCACGCGCCAATCCTCCACCGCGGGGGAGGACAGTGCTCCGCCCGTGGCGAGCACCAGATTCCCCTCCCGCAGATGCGTGACCAACCCTTAGTCTGCCAGCAGCCACACCTCTGACAGGCCGTGCTCTGCCGCCGCCCTCTCCAGTTCCCGGGCCTGGCCTGCGGCGAAGTGAAGTCCGGCGTCGTCGCCCACGTTCACCAGCAGCAGCCCATCGCCCTCCAGGTGGGGGAGTGCCTCGAGATAGAAGTCCCTGGTCGCGAGGTGTGCGGGTGACTCCTGGCCGGAGAACACGTCCAGCACGATCGCATCGAACCGTTCGCCCTCCATCGCGGCCAGCGACTCGCGGGCATCGCCGATCACCACCTCCAGCGCCGTGCCCGCAGGCAGTGGAAGAGCGCCGGTGACGAGCGTCGGCAGCTCCCGTTCGATCTCCACCACCACCTGTGGGGATCCCGGCCGTGTGGCCTGCACGTACCGGGGCAGGGTGAGAGCGCCGGCCCCCAGGTGCAGCACCCGGATCGGCTCCCCGGCCAGCCGGAACGCATCCAGCACGTTCGCAATGCGCCGCAGATACTCGTGCACCACCCGAGTGGGATCGGCCAGGTCCACATGCGACTGGTCGATGCCGCCGATCTGCAGCACCCAGCCCTCGTCCACCTCGTCGGCCACGATCCACGCCTCCTGGCCCGAGCGGCTCAGCCGAACGGACCGACGGGCGGAGAAGGGGGAGGCGGATGCGAGCGCATCCGGTGCAGTCATGTCGGCAGCATTCACCCGTCCATTCTCACCCGTGTGCGACGGCGGGTGATGTCGGTCGATGGCGGACGGGGCCGAAGGGCCCGACGCGATACCCCCTGGGGGTGTAGTTTCGGTACGGCTGGGCGTATCTGCCCGGATCGAGCACGAACGGAAGACGATAGACATGGCACCTCGCGCCCACCACGTCGAAGCTCCTCGAGCACCCCTGGCACGTCGTGGCGTGCTGTCCTCGATGGCGCTGGCACCGCTGTTCCTCGCAGGATGCCGGAACGATGAGCCGGATGCTGCGGGGCCGACCCCGGACTCATCGACCGACGGCACCGCCACCGACGGCGCGACGAGCGGAGGCTCCCAGGCAGGCACCGGCGACCTGCTCGCTGCCCACGGCCTGGAGGGCATGGACACGCGCGAGATCATCGAGCACCTGGAGGCGCTGACCCTCGACGAGAGGCCGCAGGACCTGATGGCCTCGGTGCGCCCCTCCCAGCTGCTCATGTCCGACGCGGAGGGGCGGGAGCTGGCCCTGCCGATCGAGGGCGACTTCTACCTCTCCACCGCGCCGTTCGTCGAGGGCACCCACGAGTGCTGGTTCCACAGCCTCACCACCTGCCGCGGCGAACTGGCGGAGGTGGAAGTCGAGGTGCGCGTCGCGGACGCCTCCACCGGCGAGGTGATCCACGAGGGCACCGAACGCACCCACCCCAACGGGTTCTTCGGACTGTGGCTCCCGCGAGGCGGCAGCTACGAGATGACCTGCACCGTGGACGGTGCCACCTCCACCACCGCGATCTCCACCGCCACCGAGGACGACGCCACCTGCCTCACCACCATGCAGCTCACCTGAACCCGTCGAGCTGACCGTGGCCGACCGGGCCCGCGCCCCTGCTCTCGTATGCTGACCTCCGCAGTCTCAGCGAAAGGAGCACGGTGATGGCATCGATGGCATCGATGGCATCGATGGCATCGACGGCATCGACGGCATCGACGGCATCGACGGCAGGGAAGCAGTCCGCGCAGGAGGCCGCGACAAGGGCCGATGAGGTGCTGGCGCAGCTCGGGGAGATGGCCGATCCGAAGATCCTCGCCGTCAACCAGCGCCACGGCGACGACCACGCCGTGAACCTCACCAAGCTGCGCGCTCTCGCCAAGGAGCTCAAGCACCAGCCCGAGCTGGCCCGTGAGCTGTGGGAAAAGGGCGACAGCGCTGGGCGACTGGTCGCGATCCTGATCTCCCGCCCCAAGGACTTCGAGGCCGACCAGCTCGATGCGATGCTGCGCGGAGCCGGCAGCCCGAAGGTGCACGACTGGCTGGTCAACTACATCGTGGGCAAGGGGAAGCACGCCGAGCAGCTGCGGCAGCGCTGGATGACGGATCTTGACCCTGTGGTGCAGGGCGCCGGCTGGGCACTCACCGCCGACAAGGTCCAGAAGAAGCCCGAAGGCCTGGACCTGCCCGCCCTGCTGGACCGCATCGAGACCGAGATGAAGGACGCCCCGGAGCGCCTGCAGTGGGGCATGAACACGTGCCTTGCCCATATCGGCATCGAGAACCCCGACCTGCGCGCCCGCGCACGGGGCATCGGGGAGCGCCTCGAAGTGCTCAAGGACTATCCCACCCCACCGAACTGCACCTCCCCGTTCGCGCCGATCTGGATCGACGAGATGGTGCGCCGCCGCGAGGGTTGAAAGAGCCCCGCGGGGGCGTGCGGATCAGCGCCCGCCGCGTAGGAGCAGGGTCCGCCGCGCAGGAGCAGGGGCCGTGGCCTCAGCTCTCCTGCTGGATGATCGCGATCTTCTGCCACACCTTGCGCGCCATGTCGGAGGTGAGGGTCTCGATGCCCTCCACCGCATCCAGCACGTCACCATCGGTGGTGTCCTCCGCGAACAGGGCCGCGCTCTTGCCCACCAGTGACAGCATCTCGGTGCAGTTGTCCAGGTAGCGGGTCAGCTCCGCTCGGGTCATCCCGAGGCCGCCGTCCTCCGGGGAAGAGCGCTCCAGGCGCTCGGGCACCTTAGTCAGCTGGTGCATGTCGATCACGTGTGCGAGGGACCGAAGGCGGTGCAGGATCCGCAGCACCCGCGCCCGTTCCATCCGCTCCGGGACCGTGAACAGGAAGAACACGGCGATGCCGCCGAAGACGAGGTCGTTGATGATCGTCTCGATCAGCGGCAGCAGATCCACCGGGCCCACCGCGTCGGGGCTGGAGGCCAGCTCGGCGGCGGCCAGCGCCACGGCACCGCCCAGGAACAGCACCACCGCGACCATGCCCACGCGGGACAGGAGGCGGGCTAGTCGCACGCGTCGTCGGCTGATGCCGGAGCCGGCGTTGACCTCATCCACCAGCGCCACCACCTCGCCGCACACCTCCCACAGGCTGCGGTCGGGGAAGCGGGAGGAGATCCGGTTCTGCAACTCCAAGGCGGAACGGCGCACCGCACCGCCGTCCAGATGCTGGAAGCGGCTGGAATCGGGCGGGCCGTCGTCGTGATCAGCGGGGCGCGGAGCAGGGGCTGCGGAGCGGGACACCGGAAGAGGCTATGTGATCAGGCGCGAGAGCGCGTCACTGGTAGGAGACCATCACCGGGGTGGGCTCCACCTGGAAGGTCTGCTCGGCGTCCAGCATCGGGATGTCCTCGTCGTAGAAGTTCTTCCACGCCATGTGGATCCCCTCGGGCAGATCCTTCTTCAGCGCCTCCCAGGTGGCGGTCTTCGCCCCCTGGCCTCCCTGGCCGTCGGCATGCAGGATCATCGCCAGCTCATCATGCGAGGTGTCCAGGTCCTGCCGGTTGCGGATCATCGAGTAGCGGAACTGGTGCAGCACCAGGATCTTCTGCGGCAGGTTGTTGGTACGGGTGAGCTCGGCGAGCCACGCGGAGACCTCGTTGACCTCGGCGGCCTCGACCGATCCGATCTGCTTAAGGTGTACCTGGTCGGGCTTCAGCCGCCACTCCGGGTCCAGCGCCAGGCCCACGTGGGGCTCCTTCAGCAGCTCCTCGTAGATCTTGGCCTGCTCCAGGAAGTGGGTGCGACCGGGCTGCAGGTCCAGGATCGCGAACATGCCGTTCTCACGCGCCGCATCCACGTAGGGCCGCAGGTGATCGATCGTGGACACGTTGGAGTAGCGGCCGTCCCGACCGGCGGTCGAGGAGGCCACCGTGGCGATGATCTCGAAGGACGGCACGACGGTGTCCTCGGTGAGGTCACGGTAGGGGGCGGCGTGCTCCTCGGCACGGGCCACCGACTCCTGGGGGCCCTGCTCGCCCATGACACCGAGCACGGGGGAGCCCGGGTGACCGTACAGAGCGATGATCCGCTTGCCGGGGATCACCAGCTGGCCACCGCCGGGGACCTCCGGAACAGTGCGGGCCATCTCGACGCGAGCGGGGAACTGGTCGCCGAACTCGGGGCTCAGCGCCAGCACCGGGCCGGTGGCGGCGGTGACGGCCTGGACCGAGTCGCTCGAGAAGCGGGGATCGGCATGGGGCAGCTCGGTCATCGTGGCGCCGGCGGCCTTCGCGGCGGCCAGGGCTCCGACGGGCACCTCGGCACCCGTGGCCGTGAGCGCCAGGGGAGCGGAGTCCCCGGAGGCGGCCTCGAAGTCCGGCAGCTTCCGCTTGCCGTCGAGGTCCTCGCCCGGCACCGGGTCCTCGCCGATGGTCAGCAGCACCCCGCCACCGGCCTCGAGGCCGGCGATCTCGGTGGCCAGGTCCTCCGCGGCGACGGGGTGGCGCTCGGTGAAGTCATGGCCGGTCGCATTCGAGAGCGCCTCGACGTCACCGCCTCCGCGCACCATGTCCACGCCGTCCAGCTCCAGCTGGCCGAAGGTGAGAGCCGCATTCGCCCCCAGGGCGTTCAGGGGCTCTGCGACGGAGGTGGCATCCCCGATCAGGAGGGGGACGCCCAGCGCGATCGCGGCGGAGGCTGCCGGGGCCAGTACGGCGGCGTCCTCGCTCGCGGCGACCACCGCCACAGGGGAGGAGGTGAAGGTCGCGGCGCTCACGGCGTTCGCGTCGGCCGCCATCACCCCGGCGGTCTCGGTGGAGCGCTGGACGGCATCAGGGTCCTGCGCGGCACCGCCCGCGTCGCTCGTGGTGCCGGGGGCGGTGTCGTCGCCGTCGCAGGCCACCAGCAGGCCACCTGCCAAGGGCAGGGCGAGGGCCGACCGCAGCAGCCGGCGGCGCGGGAACGAGGGGCGGGCAGGAGCGGGACGGGGGTGCACAGGCGAAGCATTCACTCACCCATGATCCATGAGATCGACCGGCAGTGGCGGGGCCGCGCCGTGGTGCACCGGACGCTCGGGTCACAGCGCCTGTGCCCGTGGCGGGCATCACAGGCCAGCACTGATGGGTGAAGGAATAGAACCATCTCGCCCAAGGTTGAGCCCCATGTACTCAAGTTCAGTGCGTCGCAGATTGACAAGGAGCGACTCGCGATCTCTACTTGAGTCGCTGTCACTCAGTCTTGCCGCCGATCCCGGCGGTTGCATGAACCACACGCGACCGGAAGGTCGCAGGAAGGCAGGCACACATGTCCCGTGTCGTCGGAATCGACCTCGGAACCACGAACTCCTGCGTCGCCGTCCTCGAAGGCGGCCAGCCCACCGTCATCACCAACGCCGAGGGCGCCCGCACCACCCCCTCGGTGGTCGCGTTCTCCAAGCAGGGCGACGTCCTCGTCGGCGAGGTGGCCAAGCGCCAGGCCGTCACCAACGTCGACCGCACCATCTCCTCGGTGAAGCGTCACATGGGCACCGACTGGACCACCCAGATCGATGGCAAGAAGTACACCCCGCAGGAGATCTCGGCCCGCATCCTGGGCAAGCTGAAGAAGGACGCCGAGAGCTACCTCGGCGAGTCCGTCACCGACGCGGTGATCACCGTCCCCGCGTACTTCAGCGACTCGGAGCGCCAGGCCACCAAGGACGCCGGCACCATCGCCGGTCTGAACGTCCTGCGCATCATCAACGAGCCCACCGCCGCGGCCCTCGCCTACGGCCTGGAAAAGGGCAAGGACGACGAGCAGATCCTCGTGTTCGACCTCGGCGGCGGCACCTTCGACGTGTCTCTGCTGGAGGTGACCAAGGACGAGGACGGCTCCACCATCCAGGTCCAGGCCACCGCCGGCGACAACCGCCTGGGCGGCGACGACTGGGACCAGAAGATCGTCGACTGGCTGATCTCGCAGGTCAAGAACAAGGACGGGGTGGACCTGTCCAAGGACAAGATCGCCCTGCAGCGCCTCAAGGAGGCCGCCGAGCAGGCGAAGAAGGAGCTCAGCTCCGCCACCTCCACCACCATCTCCCTGCAGTACCTCTCGATGACCGAGAACGGCCCGCTGCACCTCGACGAGAAGCTCACCCGGGCCCAGTTCGAGGACATGACCAGTGACCTGTTGGAGCGCACCAAGGCACCCTTCCACCAGGTGATCAAGGACGCGGGCATCTCCGTCTCCGAGATCGACCACGTGGTGATGGTGGGCGGCTCCACCCGTATGCCGGCCGTCACCGAGGTCGTCAAGGAGCTCACCGGCGGCAAGGAGCCCAACAAGGGCGTCAACCCCGATGAGGTCGTGGCCGTGGGCGCTGCCCTGCAGGCCGCGGTGATCAAGGGCGAGCGCAAGGACGTCCTGCTGATGGACGTCACCCCGCTGTCCCTGGGCATCGAGACCAAGGGCGGGGTGATGACCAAGCTCATCGAGCGCAACGCGGCCATCCCCACCAAGACCTCCGAGGTGTTCTCCACCGCCGAGGACAATCAGCCCTCCGTGGCGATCCAGGTGTTCCAGGGTGAGCGCCAGTTCACACGGGACAACAAGCTGCTGGGCACCTTCGAGCTGACCGGCATCGCCCCGGCCCCCCGCGGCATGCCCCAGATCGAGGTCACCTTCGACATCGACTCCAACGGCATCGTGCACGTGACCGCGAAGGACCGCGGCACCGGCAACGAGCAGTCCATCCAGATCACCGGCGGCTCCGCCCTGTCCGACGAGGACATCGACCGCATGGTGAAGGACGCCGAGGCCCACGCCGCCGAGGACGCCGAGCGTCGCAAGAACGCCGATGCCCGCAACACCCTCGAGCAGCTCGTCTACCAGGGCGAGAAGCTGATCAAGGACAACGGCGAGAAGATCTCCGACGCGGACCGCACCAAGGCCGAGGACTCCATCAAGGAGGCCAAGGAGACCCTGGCCAAGGAGGACGCCTCGACCGAGGACCTCGAGGCCAGGCGTGACGCGCTGAACGAGGCCCTGCAGGCCGTGGGCACCGCGATCTACTCGCAGCAGGAGGGCGCTCCCGGGGCCGACGGCACCGCGGGCCCCGAGGGTGAGCAGGCCGGCGCCGATGCCTCCTCCGACGAGGACGTGGTCGACGCCGAGATCGTGGACGAGGACGAGGAGAAGAAGTGATGACCGAGGACCAGAGCACTCCCGACGACGCACAGCGCCCCGAGGGCGAGCCGCGGTTCTCCTTCACCGACAATCGCAAGGTGGACCCGACGGACGGCAGCATCCGTCCGTCGGGCTCCGCCCCCGCGGACCAGGGTTCGCAGGGCGCGGGCTCAGCGGATGCCTCCGAGGCTCCCGTCGACCCGATCGACGCCGAGGCGGCCGAGCTCTACGAGCAGGCAGCCCAGGGCGATCAGGCCGGCGGCCAGGGCGAGGCCTCGCCTGAGCAGGCCCGCATCAGCGAGCTCGAGCAGCAGGTCAACAGCCTGGGCGAGCAGCTGAAGCGGGACCAGGCGGAGTACGTCAACTCACGTCGCCGCATCGAGGTCGCCGCCGAGGCGGGCAAGGACGCGGCAGTCGGTCGCGTGCTGGCCTCACTGATCGGTGTGCTGGACGACCTGGAGCTGGGCCGCAAGCACGGTGACATCACCGAGGGCACCCCGTTCCATTCGATCGCCCAGAAGCTGGAGGAGGTGCTGGGCTCCCACGGCCTGCACCGCTTCGGCGCGGAGGGTGAGCCCTTCGACCCGAGCCTCCACGAGGCGCTCATGCACGAGCAGGACGACGAGGCCACCGAGGCCACGATCTCCCTGGTGGTGCAGCCGGGCTACCGGATGCACGATCGCGTGCTGCGCCCGGCACGGGTGGGCACCCGCGGGCCTGCCTGAACCCGCAGGACCAGTAGTTACAGCAGTACCCCGGTGCGGGCCCGTCGGCCGATGACCGGCCGGCGGGCCCGCACCACCCCACAGACTTCTCATCATTTCCCTGACGCTCCCGGAAGGAGGCGCTCCACATGTCCGGACAGGACTGGCTCGACAAGGACTTCTACAAGGTCCTCGGCGTCTCGAAGGACGCGAGCGCGGAGGACATCAAGAAGGCCTACCGCAAGAAGGCGAAGAAGCTCCACCCCGACCGCCACACCGGTGACAAGAACGCCGAGGAGCAGTTCAAGCAGGTGGGCGAGGCCTATGCGGTGCTCAACGACGCCGAGCAGCGCCAGCAGTACGACGCGATCCGCGCCATGGGCTCCGGTGGCGCCCGCTTCGCCGCAGGCCCCGGCGGCCCGGGCGGTGCCGGTGGTGCCGGCTTCGACGACATCTTCTCCGCCATGTTCGGCGGTGGCCAGGGCGGCTTCAGCGGAGCCCGAGGCGGCCGTCCCGGCGGTTTCAACCCTGCCGGCGGCGGGCCCGAGCCCGACCTCGACGACCTGCTGCGCATGTTCGGCCAGCAGGGCGGCGCGCCCGGCGGCGGTTTCGGCGGCGGCTTCGGCGGAGGGCGTGGCCCTCGCCCCAGCGCCGGCCAGGACATCGATGCCCGCACGAAGATCAGCTTCCGCCAGGCGGCCCTGGGCACCGAGGTGCGCCTGAACGTGGACGGCCGCACCGTCACCACCCGCATCCCCGCCGGTGTGCACGACGGCCAGAGGATCCGCCTGCGCGGCAAGGGCCATCCCGGCCACGGCGGCGCACCGGCCGGTGACCTCATGCTCACCCTCGATGTGGAGCCCCACCCCGTGTGGAGCGCCGACGGTGCCGACCTGCGCATCACCGTGCCCGTGTCCTTCGACGAGGCCGTGCTGGGCGCCACACTCACCGTGCCGCTGCTGGACGGCGGCACCGTGAAGGTGAAGGTGCCGGCCGGCACCCCGAGCGGACGCACCCTGCGGGTGCGCGGCAAGGGCCTGGTGACCAAGAAGCGCACCGGGGACCTCAAGGTCACCGTAGAGGTGGCCGTCCCCACGCACGTGGAGGGCAAGGCCCGCCAGGCCGTCGAGGACCTGCGCGACGCGCTCGCCGACGAGGACCCCCGCGCCGGACTCTTCGAGGCAGCCGCCCGCTGACCAGCATTTCCCCCCGCCCCGTAGACCCGGAGCGCCATCACGAGAGGAGATCGCCATGAGCCCGCACCGCATCGACGACCGCGCACCCGTGTTCGTGATCTCCGTGGCCGCGGAGCTCTCCGGGATGCACCCCCAGACCCTGCGGCAGTACGACCGCATCGGCCTGGTCTCGCCCCGCCGCACCGCTGGTCGCGGGCGCCGCTACAGCGCCCGCGACATCGCCCAGCTGCGCGAGGTGCAGCGTCTCTCCCAGGAGGAGGGCATCAACCTCGCCGGCATCAAGCGCATCCTCGCCCTGCAGGACGAGGTCAGCGCACTGAATGAACAAGTGGAGACGGTGAAGGCCGCCCTCCAGGAGATGGTGGCCCGGCCCGGCTCGCGCGTGTTCTCCGCCGACCGCTCCGGCCGCGTCACCCCTCTGCGCCGTGGGGAGCGACCCCAGCGCTCCGACGGCGGAGCGCTGGTGCTGTGGCGTCCCGAGCGACGGCGCTAGCCTTTCCTCTGCACGCCCTCGGCCCGGTAGATCCCCGCCAGGCGCTCGGCGACCCGGCCCAGGTCCACATCCTCCGCGGCGGCGCGGCCGGCTGCGGTGAGGTCCGCGAGGTCCCCTGAGAGCAGGGCACCCAGTTTCTCCCGCACCGCGGCGGGGAAGGCGGGACCGTCGCCCGGCACCATGTGGGTGACCTCGCCGTCCGGCAGCCAGTCGTGGTAGATCGGGATGTCCCGCAGCAGCACCGGTGCCCCGCAGGCCAGGGCCTCCAGCAGCACGATCCCCTCGGTCTCCTCCTTGGTGAGGAAGCAGAAAGCGTCGCAGCCCGCGTACGCGTCCCGCAGCACCTCGGCGCTGACGTACCCCGGGAACAGGCAGTTGCTCGGGGCCGAGGCGATCGCGGCGGCCACGTCGTTGGTGATCAGTCGCGGGTCGGTGCGGCCGTACCAGACGAAGGTGACACCGGGCATCTGCCGGGCGACCTCCACCCAGTCCAGGATCCCCTTGCGCACCATCTGGATGCCCACGCTCATCACCACGCGGGTGTCGGCAGGCAAGCCCAGGGACGTGCGGAGGCGATCGCGCGCCGAGGGGTCGGGGCGGAAGTACGAGGTGTCCACGCCGTTGGAGAGAACGTGGATGCGGCGCCTGATCCCGTACTTGGGCTGGGAGACCAGGCTGCGGGAGTAGTCGGTGGGGGTGATGACCGCGTCGCCGCGGCGGTACAGCAGCGCGATCCAGCGGCGGAACAGCGGTGCGATGCGGTTCGCGCCGGTGAAGGAGTCCCGGAAGTCCTCCTCGGTGGAGTGCGCCCACATCAGCACCGGCCGCCGTCGCAGCCGCGCCCACCACGACAGCAGCAGGGTGTCGGGGAACGGGGTGTTCAGGTGCATCACGTCGAAGGGACGTAGCGGGGAGGTGACCACCTCGTGCCCCAGGGAGCGCACGATCTGCTCCTGGTGGCGGATGGCGGCGCCGATCCCGGACTGCCCGGCGATCCGGGACAGCCCGCGCGGCATCAGCACCCGAAGGGGACGTCTGGTCGTCATCGCCCGGTCACCAGGGGAGGAACTTCAGCAGCACGGCGCTGACCCCCAGCCCGTAGGTGATCAGGGCCCAGGGCTTGCAGGTGAGGATGATCAGCACGTAGGTGCGCCACGTCATGCGGGTGGTGCCGGCCAGGTAGCACAACAGGTCGTCCGGAGCCACGGGCAGGGCGATCGCAGTGGCGAACAGCCGCGTGAAGTGCGGGCTGCGGGTCCATCCCAGGGCCTTCTCCACGGCCTTGGCGGAGAACATCCGCTCGATCAGGTCCAAGCCCAGGTGGCGGGCGATAGTGAAGTTCAGCAGGGACCCGGCGCACACCGCGAGGTAGTTGTACACGGTGCCCTCGACGGGGCCGAACAGGACCGGACCGGCCACCACCAGCAGCCCGCCCGGGACCACCGGGAAGATCACCGAGGCCATCGAGACCACCAGGAACGCCACCGGACCCCAGGCGCCCAGGCCGTCGATGAAGCCCTGCAGGTTCTCCAGGGAGCGCAGCACGCCGGCCTGCCAGCCCCACCTCACCAGGCCGATGCTCACGGCCAGGCCCAGCAGGGGGGAGAGGCGGGCCGCGATGCGCAGGGGGTCGCGACGGCGCTCCGGGCGGGCCGTCGCGTCGACGGCAGGGGCGGGGGCAGGGGAGAGCGTGGCGCGGTCCTTGCGGATCACGGGGCACGGTGGCTGCTTCACGACGATGTCGGCGGTGCTCACGCCGGCACGACCTGGCGCGAGAGGATCCGGGGGGTGCGACGGGTGCGGGTCTGCCGGTACACCTCGAGCACGGCCTGGCCGAACTCGCGGGCGCCGCAGGTGTCACGAGCGTGCTCCACCGCCGCGCCCGACATGGCCTCGCGGGAGATGTCGTCGTCCAGGAGCTGGTCCAGGCGCAGGCGGAACTCCTCGGTGCCCTCGACCTGCCAACCGGTCACCCCATCGATCACCACGGGGGCGAGCGAGGGGTCGCGGCGGCACAGCAGCGGCAGCCCGCAGGCCAGCGCCTCGATGAAGGTCAGGCCCTGGGTCTCGCTGAGGGAGGCGCTGACGAACACGTCGCCGATCCGGTACCAGCGCTGCACCTCCTGGGGATCGACCACGCCGGTGAACCGCACCCGCTCGGCGATGCCCAGCTCCACGGCCCTGTGCACCAGCTCCTCGCGGTAGGGGCCGTCGCCCACCAGCACCAGCACCACGTCCTCACGGCCGGCGGCCGCGAGGTTCTCCAGGACCTCGTCGAGGTTCTTCTCCTTGGCCAGGCGGCACACGGAGATCAGCACCCGCTGATCGGGGCGCACCCCGATCGAGGCGCGCAGGGCGGCGGCATCGGCCCGCTCCTCGGCAGTGGTGGCCGGGCGGAAGCGCTGCAGGTCCAGGCCCGTGGGGACCACGTGGATGGGGCGGCGCACCTTGTAGGAGCGCAGCAGCCTGGAGACCTTCTCGGTGGGGACGATCACCGCATCGGTGCCCTCCAGCAGGCGGCGGGAGAAGGTGGCGACCACCTTGCGGCCCACGGTGCGGCTGGGGGAGTAGTAGTGGGTGTAGTCCTCGTAGATGGTGTGATAAGTGTGCACCAGGGAAACCCCGAGGGTGCGGGCGATGCGGCGGGCCCACACATGGGTGGAGAACTCGCACTGGGAGTGGACCACGTCGGGCTGCCACTGCAGGATCTCGGCCAGCACGTGCTTGTTCGCGGGCATGCCGATCCGGGCGTGGTCGTACACCAGCTGCGCCGAGAGCGAACCGATGTGGTACACGCCGTCCTCGCTCCAGGTGCGCATGCCGCCGGAGAGGGTGAGCACGCGGACCTCGCAGCCCAGGGCCTCCAGTTCGCGCCGCAGGGTGCTCACGGACGCCACCACGCCGTTGACCACGGGCTCCCACCAGTCGGTGGTCAGCAGCACGCGCAGGGGTCGCTCGGGACGGGGGACGTTCCGCTCCAGAGGGCGGGGCCTCAACATGTTCACAGCTCGAGCATCCCAGCCGCCGGTGCCCGGCGCGTCAGACGGAAGGACGGACTCCATCAGACCTCGGTCTGATACGGGTCCCGACCTTCTACGACCTGCTCTCCATGCCTTCATGTCACCGAGACTACGGTCCCGGGCACGGAGGCACGACGGGGCACGCCCGCCGTGTCATGGAGAGTTACCCCCTTGTACGTCAGTCGGATACCTGGTAGGTGGCTGTGAGGGAGGCGGAGCCCAGCTGCTGGGTGAAGATCGCGAAGCGGGTGCCCACGTGCGGATCCGCCGGGTCTGCCTCCAACGACTCCACCGGCAGCGCGTGCACGGTGAACACGTAGCGGTGGGCGGGACCGGCCGGCGGGTTCGGGCCGTCGTAGCCCTGGCGACCGAAGTCGTTGGTGGCCTGCTTGAGGGAATCGTCCTCGCGGGCCACCCCGGCGGGCAGGGAGGTGGTGGTGGCCGGCAGGTCCCAGGCCACCCAGTGCCAGAAGCCCGAGCCGGTGGGGGCATCGGGGTCGTAGCAGGTCACGGCGAAGCTGCGGGTGCCCTCGGGGGCACCGGACCAGGAGAGGTCCGGGGAGACGGAGGAGCCGTCCTGCTCCGGTGCGAGGTGCTTCCCGGAGACGACGGAGCCGTCGGGGAGTGCGGACGAGGTCAGGGTGAAGGTGTTCTCGCTCATGATCCCCAGGGTAGGCAGGTGCCCCGGACGTGTCGAGGCAGGGGAGGTGAGGGCCTGCCTCGATACACTGACGCGCATGTCTGCCCAGAACTCCGTCCCCGCGTTCGTCCCCGTCGTGGTGGGCGGGGACATCGGTGCCTACTCCCTGGCCCGCGCCTTCCACGAGGCCTACGGCATCCGCTCCGTGGTGATCTCCCGCCTCGAGGGCTGGCACATCTCCCGGTCCGCACTGATCGAGAACGTGCGCTGCACGGACCCGTTCGATCCTGCCCAGCTCGCCCCCGTGCTGCAGTCCGTCGCTGCCGCCCGCCCCGGCGTGCGCCTGATGCTGCTGGGATCGGCCGACGCCACCGTGAAGGCGATCATCCGGGTGCGCGACGAGATGGACGTGCTGGATGAGCGCTGGGTGGTGCCCTACGTGGACCTGGCCACCTTCCGTGCCGCCACCGAGAAGCAGAACTTCACCGAGCTGTGCGAGCGCCTGGGCGTGGACCATCCCCGCACCCGCATCGTGGACCTTTCCGCCGAGGTGAGCGACGACCTCGACGTTCCGTTCGCGTACCCGGTGATCGCCAAGCCCGCCGAGGTCTCCGAGTGGAAGAAGGCTCAGTTCCCCGGCAAGCAGAAGGTGCACACCGTGGGCAGCCGCGAGGAGCTGCTGGCGCTGCTGCGCACCATCCGGGAGGCCGGTTACCGCGAGAGCATCATCGTCCAGGACCGCATCCCCGGCGACGACCAGAACATGCGGATCCTGACCTGCTACTGCGATGCCGCCTCACGCGTGCGTTTCGCCTCCTGGGGCCGCACCCTGCTGGAGGAGCACACCCCCGGTGCGATCGGGAACCCTGCAGCGATCATCACCGGGGTGAACGAGGAGATGGTGGCCCAGGCCCAGAAGCTCTGCAAGGAACTGGGCTGGGTGGGCTACGCCAACTTCGACCTCAAGTACGACCCCCGCGACGGTCGCACCAAGTTCTTCGAGCTGAACCCGCGCCTGGGCCGCTCCAATTACTACGTCACCGCCGGCGGCCACAACCCGGTGCGCTGGTACGTGGACGAGCACCTCGGTGGGGGACTGCCCGCGGTACCGGCCGGCGAGGCACCCGAGATCGTCCAGCACCAGGAGGAGACCCTCTACACGGTGGTGCCGGTGGCCCTGGTCAAGAAGTACACCACCCTGCCGGAGGCGAATGAGCAGCTGCGCCGGGTGCTGAAGTCCGGCCGGGTGCGCAACCCGCTGTTCTACCGCGGGGTGGAGAAGGACCCCAAGCGCCTGGGCTACTCCGTGGCCGCGATGGTGAACTACGTGCGCAAGTTCCGCCGGCACTACCACCCCGAGGCCCAGGCGTGACGCGGCCCGACGCCACGGGCGGGCAGCTGGACCCCGCCAGCTGGACGTCGCCCGTGGTGGGCGTGCTGGGCGGGCTGGGGCCCGCCGCGACCGCCGTGTTCCTGGACCTCCTGGTGCGGGCCACCGACGCCGGCACCGACCAGGAGCACCTGGACCTGCTGGTGTCCCAGCACTCCAGCACCCCCGACCGCACTGCCCGGATCCTGGATCCCACCGCCGCCGACCCCGGCCCGGTGATCGCCCGGGACGCCGTGATGCTGGAGCGCGCCGGTGCCCGATTGCTGGTTCTTCCGTGCAACACCGCCCACCACTTCGTCCAGGGTGTGCGCGAGGCCACCACCATCGACTTCGTGAGCATCGTGGAGGCGACCGCCGAGGTCGCTGCGCGCCGGGTCGCAGGCAGCGGCCGGCCGGTCGCGGTGTTCGCCACCGAGGGCAACATCCGTGCCGAGGTGTACCAGCACGCCCTCGCCGAGCACGGGGCGGAGGCCCTGGTGCCCGACCGAGGCCTCCAGGACCAGATCAACACGCTGATCTACGAGCAGGTCAAGGCCAACCGGCCGGTGGACCGCGACCTCTTCGAACGCTGCATCCGCGCCGCCGGGGAGGCAGGGGCCGGCACCGTGGTGCTGGGCTGCACCGAGCTGTCGGTGATCTACGACCAGCACGGCTTCCGTGGCGACGACCGCCTGGTGGACTCCCTCAGCGTCCTGGCCGAGCAGACCGTGCTGGCAGCCGGGAAGGGCCTCGCGCCCGCCTTCCGCTGAGCGGAGGACGGGGGCGCGGAGGACGCGTATCGGCAGGACTCAGAACCCGGTGGCCGAGGGCTTCGGGTAGTGCTTGCGGAACTTCCGCACGTGGTTCAGGCGCACCGCCTGGGCATAGCCCCTCATCCACAGGCCCTCGGCAGGGTAGTCCCAGGGGTTCACGGTGCGACGGCGCGCCACCTCGCGCAGCTGTGCGCGCTGGGCCGGGTCCAGCACGTAGCGGCGCAGGAGCCAGGTGGGAACGATCGAGTAGAGGATCGAGGGCAGGCCCACCACCGGCGTCGGGGTGCGGCCGTGGATCGCGTCCTCCACCATGAAGCGGGCCACGTTGGCCCCGGCCCCGGTGACGTAGTAGTTGTTCCGGCCGATCCGCGGGTTGATCTCCAGGAAGCGCTGCGAGCGGTCCCTCGGGTCCTCCTTGATGTCCACGTTGGCGAAGCCCACATAGCCGGTGGCATCCAGCAGGATGCGGGCCTGCTCGAGCTGCTCGGGGAAGTCCTTCGTGATCATCGCAGCGGGACGCCCCAGGGCCTCGGGGGTGTGCTCCTCCAGCAGCACGGTGGCACTGGCCAGCAGGGACACGGTGCCGCGGGCGTCCCGGTACGCGGTGATCGACCGCATGGCGGTGTCGTCACCCGGGATCAGCTCCTGCAGCACGAAGCGGTCGCGGAACCCTGACGTGTGCAGCCGGTCCAGCAGGTCCTTCAGCTCGGTGCGGTCCTGGAGGAAGTACACCTTCTTCTTGCCGGGCATGCGGATCTGGGCATGCGGGCCGCCGACGGCGGGCTTGGCCACCACCGGGAAGTCGAAGGGGAGCTCGCCCACGGTGGGCAGCTGCCCGGCGCGGAAGTCCACCACCACCGTCTCGGGGATCGAGATCCGGTGCTGCTGGCACAGTTCGGCGAAGCTCGCCTTGTCCGCCAGGAGGTTCACCGTGGGCAGGTCCGGCACCCGGATCAGGTAGTGCTCACCGAGCACCTCGGCATGGCGGGCGATGAACTCCACGTGGGCGTCGTTGTTGCACAGCAGCAGGGCGGGCCTGCCGGCGGGCCGGGCACCGGCGATCTCCAGCAGCGCCGCCAGTCGTCCCTCGTCGCCACCGGCCGAGGGCTCGTGGACGGTGCAGGTGATCGAGCGGTGCATGGGGGCCGGGGCATTGGCCGCCACCACGGTCGAGACCACCCCGTACTCCTCGTGGAACGCCCGGGTGAGGGCATAGATGCCCAGCCCGGAGCCGATCATGACGACATCGAAACCGGGGTCGGGGGTGTGCCCGGCAGAGGGACCGGTGCGACGGGGACGAGGCATGCGGAGGGGACGGACCATGGAGATCTCCTTGGCGCGCCCGGGAGCGCGCTCGTGACGAGGGGGCGACCGGGGCCGCCGTGACGGACAGGCGGGCTCCGGCCGCTGTTCAGCGTAGCGAAGCGGTGGGCGTGATCAGAGCCGGACACGCAGCCATGCGGCGGCGTCGGCGGGCAGCCGACCGTCCTGCACGGCGGACGAGGCCAGGAGCACCGGGGCAGGGCGGTCCCCACCTGCCGGGCCGGGAAGCGTGGACAGCTGAACGGGCTGCGCGGTGGTGTTGACCACCACGATCACCTCGCCGTGCTGCACCGCCAGCACGCCCTCGGGGACTCCGTCGACGAAGGTCACCTCGTCACCCGGGCGGTGGGCTCCCAGGCGCAGCTCACGGCGCAGGCGCAGCGCCTCGCGGTACAGCTCCAGGGTGGAACCGGCCACGCCTCGCTGACGGTCCGCGGCGAGCTCGCCGAACACTACCGGCTGCGGCAGCCAGCTGTTCCCGGTGGGGGAGAAGCCGTACGCGGGGGCATCGCCTTCCCAGGGGATCGGCACCCGGCACCCGTCGCGCCCCGGGACGCCGGCGCGCTTGTGGGCCGGGTCCTCGCGCAGCTCGTCGGGGATATCGGCCACCTCCGGCAGCCCCAGCTCCTCGCCCTGGTACAGGTAGGCCGAGCCCGGCAGGGCCAGCATGAGGAGGGTCGCTGCACGGGCGCGGGCCAGGCCCAGCTCGGCATCGGGGTGCTCATCGCGCGAGAGGCCCTCGCCGAAGCGGTGCTCCGGGCCGAAGCCGTAGCGGGTGGCGTGGCGGATCACATCATGGTTGGACAGCACCCAGGTGGTGGGGGCGCCCACCTCATCGGCCAGACGCAGGGGCTCCGCGATCGCGTGGCGGAACGCGTCCACGTCCCAGCGGGACTGCAGGTAGCCGAAGTTGAACACCTGGTGCATCTCGTCGGGACGCACGTACTTGGGCATCGAGGGCTCGGGGATCCAGGCCTCGCCCACCATCATCCGGTCCCCGGGGTACTCGTCCAGGATCGCGCGCCACTCGCGGTAGATGGCGTGCACACCGTCGTTGTCGAAGTAGACGGGCACCTCGCCCTGGGGGACCACCGCCATGCCCTCGGAGTCCACCGGCGAGTCGGGCAGACCCTCGGGCTTGACCATGCCGTGGGCGACGTCCACGCGGAAGCCGTCGGCCCCGCGGTCCAGCCAGAACCGCAGCACGCCGGCGAACAGCTCATGCACGGCAGGGTTCTCCCAGTTGAAGTCCGGCTGGGTGGTGTCGAACAGGTGCAGGTACCACTGTCCCGGGGTGCCGTCGGCCTCGGTGACGCGGGTCCAGGCATCGCCGTGGAAGATCGACTGCCAGTTGTTCGGGGGCAGCTCCCCGTCCTGCCCGCGGCCCTCGCGGAACATGTACATGTCCCGCTCAGGTGAGCCGGGGGCCGCCTCCAGTGCCTTCTGGAACAGGACGTGCTCGCTGGAGGAGTGGTTGGGGACGATGTCCACGATCACCTTCAGGCCCAGCTCATGGGCGCGGGCGATGAGCGCGTCGGCGTCGGCGAGGGTGCCGAAGCGGGGGTCCACGTCCTCGTAGTCGGCCACGTCGTAGCCGCCGTCGTTCTGCGGGGAGGTGTAGAAGGGGGACAGCCAGATCGCGTCGGCCCCCAGCTCGGCGATGTGCTCCAGGCGGGCGGTGATGCCGGGCAGGTCGCCCATGCCGTCGCCGTCGCTGTCGGCGAAGGAGCGGGGGTAGACCTGGTACACGACGGCGTCGCGCCACCACTGCTGGTGGGCGGCGTCCTGCGAGGGCGCGTCGGTCGTGGTCGAGTTCTGGGCGGTGCTGCTCAGGGCGGTGATGTTCATGGGGTCCTCCTGCGCGGGGCTCGGGGTGGGGAGTGTTGTCGGGGGGTGTCAGCTGCGGGGCAGCAGGGTGAGGGTGGCGCCGGGGCCGTCGGCGGCCAGCGTGATCGCAGGCCCGGTCCCCGGGCCGGGTCTCGCGGTGGTGGCTGCGGCACGGGCGGGGCCGACGGCGGCCAGCGGTGCGGGCTCGCCCACCGGTGGCAGGGACGCCACGTCGAGCTCGACGGGGTCGTGCGCGGCACGGGCCAGGTGCACCAGCACATCGCCATCGGGGTGCGTGCGGCTGAACACGAGGGCATCGGTCCCCATGTGCAGCCACTGCATGCCGCCGCGGCGCAGGGCCGCGTGGGTGCGGCGCAGGCCCAGCACTTCCCGCAGCACCGGCAGCACGGCCGCATCGATCTCCTGCTCGATCGCGGTGGTGGCCTCGAGGTCCTCGCCGCGATCCAGTCTCCCGATGGCCTCCCACGGCATGGGGGTGCGGGAGTGCTCCCCGGTCCGGCCCTGCAGCCCCAGCTCGTCACCGGCGAACACGGTGGGCACGCCCGGCAGGGAGGCCAGGGCCGCCAGCGCCACCAGGTGCGCCTCGCGGCTGCCCACCACGGTGCGGGTGCGGGGGGTGTCGTGGCTGGAGAGCTGGTTCTGGGAATGCAGCCGGGAGGGCCAGGGCAGGTGTGCGTTGTAGTCGCGCAGGGAGCGGGCCGCGGCGTGGCCGGGGATCCGGGGCGTGGTCATCGGCAGGCCCAGCCAGTTCAGCTCGGAGCCGGCCGGGGACAGCCACGCCCACAGGGGCCGGGTGAAGCCGGTGTAGTTCATGGTGCCGTGCCAGCCGTCGCCGGCCAGGTCACCGGAGGCGTCGTGCCCGTGCTCGGCCAGCAGCCAGGTGTCGATCCCGGTGCTGCCTCCCACCTCGCGCATGGTGGCGCGGATGGTGCGGGCCACCTCGTGGGTGAGGTCCTCGGCGCCGTTGCGACCGGTCATGTTGGCCACGTCGATGCGCCAGCCGTCCGCGAGGAACGGGGCGGCCAGGTAACGGCCGACGATGCTGCCGGGGCCCTCCAGCAGCCGCTTCCGCAGGTCGGGGGAGGAGTGCTCGAGGGAGGGCAGGGACGGCACCCCGATCCAGCAGCGGTACCGGTGGGGGTGCTCGGTGAAGGAGTAGAAGCCGGCCTCGACGCTGGTGGGATCGGCCTGCGCGGTGCAGAACCACTCGTGACCCGCGCCGGTGTGATTGGTGGTCAGGTCCAGCATCAACCGCATACCGCGCTCGTGCAGGGCCTCGGACAGGCGCACCAGGGCCTCGTCCCCGCCCAGCAGCGGGTCCACCCGGTCGAAGGTGCTCGCGTCGTAGCGGTGCGCGGATCCGGCGGGGAACACGGGGGTCAGGTACAGCACGTCGGCCCCGAGGGAGGCGATGTGGTCCAGGTGCTCGACCACCCCGTCCAGGTCCCCGCCGTACAGCTGCTCGCCGTTGACGAAGCCGTCCACCGACGGCGTCTCCTCCCAGACCATCGGCCGCGCCCATGAGGGGAGACCGATAGGGGCGTAGCGGCCCTGGTCGTCCACCGGCGCCTCGGAGGAGCGCGCGAAGCGGTCGGGGAACACCTGGTACACGATCGCGTCATCCACCCAGTCGGGGGCCGGCTCGTGGGTCACCAGGCGGAAATCGGTCGCGTCTCCCACGTCCCAGGGGACGATCCCGGCGGCGGTGAGCCAGGCGTAGCCGGGGACGTCATGCTCGCCCGAGCCTGCCGCATCCTCCCCGATCAGGCAGAAGCGGTACGGCTGGACGGGGTTGGCGACCTGGACGGAGGTGGTCCACCAGGTGCCGCCGGGCAGCTCGGGGCCGGGCTCCAGGGTGGCGGTGGAGATCTCCCCGTCCACCAGGGTGCGCAGGGCCACGGTCCGCAGGGGCCAGGTGCGCGGCACCCACACCCGCAGCTCCACCGTGTCACCCAGTGACCGGGGCGGGTGCGGGACGAACAGGGGGCCTGAGTCGTGCTGCGGCTGCTGGTGCAGGGGCACGCCCGTGGGGTCGGCGGCAGTGGAGCTCATGGGGTCCTTCGTAGGGGAAAAGCAGCGACCGGCGGGTCGAGAGGATCTCGGCCCACCGGTCGCGGCGATGCGGTCGGTCAGCAGGTGCTGGTCGGTGACTCGATCAGCCCTTGACGGCGCCGGCGGTGGAGCCGCCCACGATGTAGCGCTGCAGGAACTGGTACAGGATGATCACCGGCACCATGATCATCACGGAGCCGGCCGCGAACACGCCCAGGTTGTTGGAGCGGTTCTCGGACAGCAGGCCGTACAGGCCCACCGCGAGGGTCTTGTTCTCGTCACTGGTCAGGAAGATCGAGCCCAGCAGGAACTCCGAGAGCACGCCCACCAGGGACAGCAGCAGGGTGGTGGCCAGGATCGGCACCAGCGCCGGCAGCAGGATCCTGGTGAACACCTGCCAGTGGTTGGCGCCGTCGATGATCGCGGCCTCGTCCAGCTCCTTCGGCACGGTGTCGAAGAAGCCCTTGATCAGCCACACCTGGCCCAGCGAGCCGCCCAGCAGGATGATCAGGTAGCCGGGCACGGAGTCCAGGCCCAGCACCGGGATCACCTTGCCGAGGTCCGAGATCATCGTGTAGATCGCGATCATGGCCAGGATCGAGGGGAACATCATCACCAGCAGCAGCGACAGCAGGCCGAGGCGACGCCCGGCGAAGCGGAAGCGGCTGAAGGCGTAGGCGGCCATCACCGAGAGGAACACCTGCACGAACGCCACGGTGAAGCACACGATGATGGTGTTGAGGTACCAGCGCAGGAACGGCCCGCGCTCGCCGGTCAGCAGCGAGGTGTAGTGCCGCAGGCTGAACTCGGTGGGGATCAGGCTGGTGGCCGCCACCGTACCGGTGGGGTTCAGCGAGGCCGAGATGACGAACAGGATGGGGAACACCGCGAAGATCACCGCGAGGATGCCGACGATGTGACGCCAGCCGATCTCCGCGAACCAGCGGCCGAAGCTCATCCTGTGCTTGGGGGCCTGAGGAGCAGGAGTGCTCGACGTGGTCGAGGCAGCGGGTGCAGACATGGGGGCCATCTCCTCAGTTGACGTCTTCGAGAGCACGGGTGAAGCGGAACTGCACGGCCGCCAGGATGCCCGTCAGGACGAACAGCATCACGGACACGGCGGAGGCGAAGCCGAAGTCGGCTCCCGAGCCGCCGAAGGCGATGCGGTAGATCATCGAGATCAGGATGTCCGTGGAGCCGCGGGTGAACTCGCCCGGCTGGAAGGGACCGCCCTCGGTGAGCAGCTCGATCGCGTTGAAGTTGTTGAAGTTGAACGCGAAGGAGGCGACCAGCAGCGGGGCCACCGCCACCAGCAGCAGCGGCATCACCACCTTGACGGTGGCCTGGAAGCGGCTGGCACCGTCGATCTTGGCGGCCTCCAGCACGTCCCCGGGGATCGACTGCAGAGCACCGGTGGAGATGATGAACATGTAGGGGAAGCCCATCCACAGGTTCGTCAGCAGCACCGCCACCTTGGCCAGAGTGGGATCGCCGAACCAGTTGAGGTCGAGGTTCAGCATCTCGTTGATCAGGCCGAAGTCGCGGTTGTAGAAGTTCGACCACACCAGCAGGGCGATGAAGCCCGGCACGGCGTACGGCATCAGCAGGATCGAGCGGTACAGCCGGCGGCCCTTGAGCCGCTCGTCGTTGAGGATCAGTGCCAGGGCGAAGCCCAGGATGAAGGTGGACAGCACCGAACCGGCGGCGAACACCAGGGTCCAGGTGAAGGCACCCAGGAACTGCGAGGCGATGTTCGAGTCGGTGAACAGGCGCTCGTAGTTCTTCGTCCCCACGTTCTGAAGCCAGGACTGGGAGAGCCTCTGCCCTTCCTCGTTCACGAAGTACTCGGTGTCATCGATCTTCTGGACCGAGTACTCGGTGCCGGAAGCGGTGTCGACGATGACGTCGCGCTCCTCGTCGTACTGCAGCACCGTGGTGCCCACAAAGGCCTGGTTCACGCTCAGGGGACGGATCGCGGAGGTGTCGTCCACCGGCACCGCGAGCTGCTGCAGCTCGTTGTACACGGCGTTGACCTCGCGCATGTCCAGCACCTCGCCCTGCGGCACCTCGGTGACGCGGCCGTCGGCCACGGTGACGTCGGAGGCGTCGACCTGCTCCAGCGGCTGCTCCGCGCTGCCGCGGAACACGTCACCGGTCTCGGGGTCCAGCAGCCACAGCTCGAAGGGCCCCTCGGTGGGGGATCCCATCGTCGCGACCGTCATGTTGTAGCGCGGGGCGTCGGCCGTCTGCTGCACGGAGTTGGAGACGATCGAGTTGATCGCCTGCTCCTTGGTGCCGCGGGTGCCGTCGCCGAAGTTGGTGAAGGAGTACCCCACCGTGAGGATGATCGGGGTGATCAGGAAGACCACCAGGAAGAACGTGCCGGGGAAGATGTACTTGCCGGGGATGAACCGCTTGGTGGAGTACAGCACGAAGATCGCGATCGCAGAGCCGATCAGGATGATCAGCCACATCCACAGCTGCTGTGCGATCAGGAGCGGAGCGAAGAAGACGACGAGGGCCAGGACCACGCCGAGGAAGAGGACGCGGCCCAGGACGGAGGTGATCGTGGTGGTCCCGCGCGTCTGCGCAGCAGCGGGGGACGAGGTGGAGGTCATGGCGACGATGCCTTTCGGAAACCCTTAGGAGGAAGGCGACGGGGGCGCGGCGGCTGGGCCGCCGCGCCCCCGTCGAGGGGATCAGCCGATCTGCCTGGCGATCTCCTCACCGGCGGCCTGCATGGTGGAGGCCGGGTCGGCACCACCGACGATGTTGGCCTGGGCCTGGCCCAGCGGGCCCCAGATGGCGGCCATCTGCGGGATCGACGGCATGGGCTCGGCCAGCTCGGCGAACTCGGCGATCTTCACCATGTCGGGGAACTCGCCGGAGAGCTTCTCCTGCAGCTCCAGGTTGACCGGGGGCAGGTTGTTGGACTGGAACATCTGCTCGGCGATCTCCGCGTTGGAGGCGACCTCACCGACGAAGGTCTGCGCGAAGCCGGTGTTCTGACCGTTGGATGCCACGTAGAAGGCGTTCACACCGGCGAAGGGCTTGGCGGGCTCCATGCCCTCGAAGCCCGGCACCGCACTCATGGTGAAGTCGATGCCGGCGGTGTTGATGTCGCCGAGCGCCCACGGGCCGGAGATCAGGTAGGCCGCCTTGCCGTCGGTGAACAGGGAGATGGCGTTGTCACCGGTGATGGAGGTGCGCAGCACGCCGTCGGCGCCCAGGGCGCCGATCTTCTCGCCGGCCGCGATGGAGCCCTCCTTGCCCACTCCCAGATCCGTCGGGTCCTGGTTGCCCTCGGCGTCGGTGCCGAACAGGTAGCCGCCGCCGGAGGTGTACAGGGGCTGCATGTGGTAGGCATCGCCCTGTTCGCCCACGGGCAGGGACAGCACGACCTCGGCGCCACCGGCCTTGGCCGCCTCCACCAGCTCCTCGATGGAGCCGGGCTCCGGCACATCGGTGAGCGCGTTGTTCGCGTAGAGGACCAGGGTCTCCACGGCGTAGGGGACGCCGTAGGTCTGGCCGTCGTAGGTCACGGCCTGAAGGCCGATCGGGGCCAGCTTGTCGGCGGCGTCACCGGGCAGCTGCACCGGGGAGATGGCGCCGTTCTGCACCAGGTTGCCGATCCAGTCGTGCGCACCAAGCACGATGTCCGGGCCGTTGCCGGCCTGGTTGGCGGTGACGTAGTTGGTCTGGAGGTCGTTGGCGACGGTCTGCACCTCGACGGTGATGCCCTGGGCATCGGCCCAGGTCTTGGCGGGCTCCTGCAGGGACTTGGCCTTGAGCTCGTCGGCCCAGATCACCAGGTCGGCGTTGCCGCGGGCCGGGACGCCCTCGGCGGTCTCGCCGCCGCCGTCCGACGCGCCGCCGGCATCCGACGCACCGCCCCCGGTGCCGCCGTCGGTGTCGGAGTCGCCACCGCAGGCGGCGAGCAGGGTCACGGATGCGGCGACGCCGCTGAGGGCCAGGAAGTTCTTACGACGGATCTGCACGTCTTCTCCTTTGAATCGTGGTCGGATGTCGACCGTTCAGGCGCTGACCGGTTGCTATGGGCTGACCTGTTGATACTGACTGTAGAACGAACCTGCCCGTCCGTGCAAGAATACGCAAGAACTTGCAGATCTCGATTCGGACACAGGCGCAGCAGCCTGCTGACCTGGGAGGATGAGTGTGAAGGCGCGACTCATCGACATCGCCCGCACCGCCGGGGTGAGCGAGGCCACTGTGTCCCGCGTGCTCAACGGCCGTGCAGGAGTCAACGAATCCACACGTAGCACGGTGCTCGAGGCCGCCCGACAGCTCGGGCGGGACGTCGGTCCCGATGTGACGCAATCGGGCACCCTGGTAGGCGTACTGGTCCCCGATCTGGAGAACCAGGTGTTCGCCGCCTGGGTGGAGCGCATCGAGGCCGAGCTGTTCCAGCGCGGCGCCTCCGCCCTGGTGGCCCTTCGCGCCCGCACCGTGGAGCGCGAGCGCGAAGCGTTCCAGCGCTTCCTGCACGCCGGTGTGACAGGCGTGATCGTGGTCTCCGGCTTCCACGCCCAGGAGTCCGGCCCGGTGGACCAGTACCGCGAGATCACCGCGAGCGGGACACCGCTGGTGCTGATCAACGGGGTCCGCGACGACGTGGACGCCTCCTTCCTCACCTCCGACGACGAGCATGCGACGCGGGCGGTCCTCACCCACCTGCACGACCTGGGACACGAGAAGGTGGGCCTGGCGGTCGGGGACGAGCACACCTGGCCAGTGCGAGAGAAGCTGCGGGTGTTCGAGGAGGCCGCCGTGGAGCACACCGGTCACGAGCACCCCGTGGCCTTCACCGACTTCTCCTATGCCGGCGGCTACGAGGCCAGCCGCGACCTGGTGGCCCGCGGGGCCACCGCGATCGTGTGCGGGTCCGACGTGATGGCGGCCGGCGCACTCGAGGGGGTGCGCTCCCTCGGGCTCTCGGTTCCCGGTGATGTGTCCGTGGTGGGCTATGACGACGTGTTCTGGGCCTCGCTGACGAACCCGCCGCTGACCACCGTGCGCCAGGCCGTCCCGCAGATGGCCCGCGCCGCCGTGAGCGCCGCACTCTCCGGAGGGGAGCAGTCCCGCCGTCCCGCCCGCACCGAGGTGGTGGTGCGGCCGCAGCTGGTGGTGCGCGGGTCCACCGCGGCCGCGCCTGCCGCTAGCATGAAACGGTGACCGAGCCCAACATCTCCCGCAGCAGCTACGACACCGCCTACGCCCGCAGCCAGGCCCTCCAGCAGAAGATCGCCACCGATCCCTCGGGTCTGCGCATGCTCACCGGTGACCGTCCCACCGGTGCCCTGCACATCGGGCACTACTTCGGATCGCTGCGCAACCGCGTGCGCCTGCAGGACGCCGGTGTGGAGACCTGGGTGCTGGTGGCGGACTACCAGGTGATCACCGACCGCGACGTGATCGGTGACATCCGCGGCAGCGCCCAGGAGCTGCTGACCGACTACCTCGCCGTGGGCATCGACCCGGCACGGGCCACGATCTTCACGCACTCCGCGGTGCCGGCCCTGAACCAGCTGCTGCTGCCGTTCCTCTCGCTGGTCACCCAGCCCGAGCTGGAGCGCAACCCCACAGTGAAGGCAGAGCTGCAGGCCGCCGGGAAGTCTGCCATGGGCGGGCTGCTGCTCACCTACCCGGTGCACCAGGCGGCCGACATCCTGTTCTGCCACGGCAACGTGGTGCCGGTGGGCAAGGACCAGCTGCCCCACATCGAGCAGACCCGCGTGATCGCCCGCCGCTTCAACGAGCGCTACGCCGCTGGCGAGACCGTGTTCCGCGAGCCCGATGCGCTGCTGTCCGAGGCACCCACCATCCTGGGCCTGGACGGCGGCGCGAAGATGAGCAAGTCGCTGGGCAACACCGTGATGTTGCGGATGACCGCCGAGGAGACCGCCAAGCGGATCAAGAAGGCCAAGACCGACTCGGATCGCCAGATCACCTTCGACCCGGAGGCGCGGCCCGAGGTGGCGAACCTGCTCACCATCGCCGCCCTGAGCTCCGGTCGCAGCCCGCAGGAGATCGCCGAGGAGATCGGCGACAAGGGTGCCGGCACCCTCAAGGTGATGACCGCGGAGGCACTGAACGAGCACCTGGCCCCGATCCGCGAGCGTCGCGCCGAGCTGGAGAAGGACCCGGCCCAGCTGTTCGCGATCCTGCGCGAGGGCAATGAGCGGGCCAATGACGTCGCGAACCAGACCCTGGCCAAGGTGCGCGAGGTCATGGGGATGGTCTACTGACCGGTCAAGGTCTGGGGCCCGCCATCTGCGTGGGCCCGGCCTGGTGTCAGAACCGGCTCGAGCTGCCTGCTCCGGAGAAGCTCGCGGAGCTGTAGCCGGAAGTGCTGCCGCCGCTGCTGGACGGATTGCGGTGGGACTCCAGCTCCCCGGGAGCCTCGCTCTGCCAGGTGTTCAGCCACAGCACCGGGCTGATGTGCCAGAACACGTCACCGCCAGGGGCACCGGCGGAGCCGTACGCACCGTCGGCGACCAGTCGCTGGTGGCGGCGCGCCCGCAGCGTCCGGTCGTACTCCTCCTCATCCTCGACGTACACGCTCGTATCGCGCAGCAGCTCCGCCTCGCCCTCGCTCTCCGCCATGCGGGAGATGCCCAGTTCACGCACCGCCATCGCGCGTTCGGAGAGCTCGGCGGTCAGTGAGTCCAGCCCCTCCAGGGCGGTATCCGGGGTGATCTCGTCCTGCTCGAGCTGCCGCGTGAGGCGGTTCATCTTCGCCTCAGTGCGGTCGCACTGCTCACGCAGGGCGTCCACGGCCTCCTGCTCCTCGGGTGATCGCTCGGAGGGATCGCTCTCGCTGCGCATCAGGGCACCCTCCACGGCCTCCAGCGAGTCGCGCAGGGGTGCCTGCTCCCGCTCCCAGGCGCTGCGCCAGTCGCCGATCCGGTGCAGCAGGTTGAATATTCGCCTCGCTGGGGTCCGCTGATCGAGGGTTCGGGTGCCACGTCGCTGCCGTAGCGGTGGCGTCGTTCGGGACCACCAGTGGTGTCGTTGGGGCCGCTCTGTCTACGCTCCTTCCGCCGTGTGTATAGGGCACGCGGCGGAAGGAGCAATCTGGAATGGTACGGAAGATCAGGGCGAAGCTGGTGCTCCAGCTGCGCGCAGAAGGTCTGTCGGGGCGAGCGATTTCGTCCTCGCAGGGCATGTCCCGCAAGTCCGTGAGGGCGGTGTTCGAGGCCGCTGACGCTGCAGGGATCGGGTGGGGCGATATCGCGGACGTCGCCGATGAGCAGGTGTATGCCCGGTTGTTCCCGGGCCGGGGCGAGCACGAGAGCGTGTTCGCACAGCCGGACTGGGAACAGGTCCATCGAGAGATGGCCAGGGTCGGCGTGACGCTGAAGCTGTTGCACGGCGAGTACTTCGACGCGACCACGGCGGCTGGGGATCCGGCGATGGGGTATGACCGGTTTTGCCGCACCTACCAGCACCACGTCATGGTCACCGGTGCCGCTTCGAGAGTCGGTCACAAGGCCGGCCAGAGCGTGGAGGTCGACTGGTCCGGCCCCACGATGGAGCTGGCCGATCCGGTCACCGGCGAGGTCTCGAAGGTGTTCTTGTTCGTTGCCTGCCTGCCTTTTTCTCGTTACGCGTTCTGCTTCCCGGCGCTGGATATGCGCCAGGAGTCCTGGCTGCGAGCGCACGTAGCGATGTTCGAGGCGCTGGGCGGGACGGTCCCGAGGATCGTTCCGGACAACCTCAAGACCGGTGTGGTGAAGCACCCCCGCGAGGGCGAGATCGTCCTGAACGATGCGTATCGCGAGATGGCAGCGCATTACTCGGCGGCGGTGCTCCCGGGGAGGGTGCGGAAACCGAAAGACAAGGCGAGCGTGGAGAACACCGTCGCGCACGTCGCGACCTGGGTCATCGCCGGGCTGCGGGATCAGCGATTCACGTCCCTGCCCGAACTTGCAGCCGCCATCGGGCAGCGGATGGAGGCCTATAACGCGGAGCCGTTCCAGAAGCGGCCCGGATCCCGCGCCAGCGTGTTCGACGCGGAGGAGCGGCCGCTGCTGACGCCGCTGCCGGCGGTGCCCTACGAGATCTCGACATGGCACTACGGACGACGAGTGGGCAGGAACGGGCACGTCACGTTCGCGCGGAACTTCTACTCCGCGCCGTTCGCGCACATCGGCGCGAAGGTCGATCTGCGCATCACGGCCCGGACGCTGGAGATCTATCAGGGCAGCCAGCGACTGACCAGTCACCTGCTGCTCCCGGAGACCGCGAGCAATGAGTACCGCACCAACGACGCGGACCTACCTGCGGGCGAGCGTTTCCAGGCCTGGGACGCGCAGAGGGTGCGGGCGTGGGCAGATCGGGTCGGGCCGGCCACGGTGATCGTGATCCAGCGGATCTTCGAGTCCGTGCCGATCGTGGAACAGGGCCTGGATCCCGCGTTGGCGGTGCTACGGCTCTCTCGCCGCTTCTCCGTAGATCGGGTCGAGGCGGCCTGCGCACTCGCGCTGACGGGACGGGTCCGTTCACCGCGCTATGCGCATCTGCACCCGATCTTGGCCACCGGGCAGGACAAGGTCGCCGCCCTGCGTCCACCCCGCGAGGAACCCGCGGAAGACGGCGGATACGTCCGTGGCGCCGACTACTACGCCGGAGGTGTCCGGTGAGCGTGATCGATAACGACACGAAGCGGAAGCTGCGCGAGATGGGCGCGACCGCGCTGCTGGACGCGATCGATGCCCAGGATGAGGCTCACGTGCTGGGGATGTCGTTCCAGGAACGGCTCCAGCTGATCGTGGACGAGGCGCATTCCATCTTCAATCATGGAAAGGTCGAGGGTCTGATCCGCCGGGCGGGGCTGCGTTATCCCGGAGCGGACCTGCGGCGGCTGGATCTGGTCGAGGAACGGGGACTGAACCGGAACGTGATCGCGCAACTGGCAACCTGCTCCTTCATCCAGCGGCAACAGAACGTGGTCTTCCAGGGCTTCACCGGCTCAGGGAAGTCCTACCTCGGCTGCGCGCTGGCGAAGCAGGCCTGCCAGCACCGGCTCCGAGCCCACTACATCCGAATGCCCGACCTCGAAGAGGCCTGGGCCCTGGCAAAGGACAAGCCGCAGGGCCAGACGAAGTTCCTGCGGAAGTACTCCACGTTCTCGCTGCTGGTGATCGACGAGTGGCTGCTGGACCATCCTGACGAGGGAATGCGTTCGATGCTGCTGGAACTGCTCGAGCGCCGCTATGACACCGGCTCGACCGTGTTCTGCACCCAGTACCCGAAGAAGGACTGGCACGCCCGGCTCGGTGGAGCAGTCCACGCCGATGCGATCATGGACCGCATCGTGCACAACACAATCTGGATCGACACCGGCGACAGGAACATGCGAGAACACACCGCACTGCCCCAGTGACCCGATGCCGGCGGGAGCCAGTGGTCCCCACCGCGGCGGCTACTGGCCCCCGTCGGCACGATCGGCGGTCCCCAAGAGCAAGATTCGGTGGCTCCCACGACTACGAATACTCAATCGGGTCGAGGCGGCCTGCGCACTCGCGCTGACGGGACGGGTCCGTTCACCGCGCTATGCGCATCTGCACCCGATCTTGGCCACCGGGCAGGACAAGGTCGCCGCCCTGCGTCCACCCCGCGAGGAACCCGCGGAAGACGGCGGATACGTCCGTGGCGCCGACTACTACGCCGGAGGTGTCCGGTGAGCGTGATCGATAACGACACGAAGCGGAAGCTGCGCGAGATGGGCGCGACCGCGCTGCTGGACGCGATCGATGCCCAGGATGAGGCTCACGTGCTGGGGATGTCGTTCCAGGAACGGCTCCAGCTGATCGTGGACGAGGCGCATTCCATCTTCAATCATGGAAAGGTCGAGGGTCTGATCCGCCGGGCGGGGCTGCGTTATCCCGGAGCGGACCTGCGGCGGCTGGATCTGGTCGAGGAACGGGGACTGAACCGGAACGTGATCGCGCAACTGGCAACCTGCTCCTTCATCCAGCGGCAACAGAACGTGGTCTTCCAGGGCTTCACCGGCTCAGGGAAGTCCTACCTCGGCTGCGCGCTGGCGAAGCAGGCCTGCCAGCACCGGCTCCGAGCCCACTACATCCGAATGCCCGACCTCGAAGAGGCCTGGGCCCTGGCAAAGGACAAGCCGCAGGGCCAGACGAAGTTCCTGCGGAAGTACTCCACGTTCTCGCTGCTGGTGATCGACGAGTGGCTGCTGGACCATCCTGACGAGGGAATGCGTTCGATGCTGCTGGAACTGCTCGAGCGCCGCTATGACACCGGCTCGACCGTGTTCTGCACCCAGTACCCGAAGAAGGACTGGCACGCCCGGCTCGGTGGAGCAGTCCACGCCGATGCGATCATGGACCGCATCGTGCACAACACAATCTGGATCGACACCGGCGACAGGAACATGCGAGAACACACCGCACTGCCCCAGTGACCCGATGCCGGCGGGAGCCAGTGGTCCCCACCGCGGCGGCTACTGGCCCCCGTCGGCACGATCGGCGGTCCCCAAGAGCAAGATTCGGTGGCTCCCACGACTACGAATACTCAGCAGGTCGTTGGCGGCGATGATGTCGTCGTCGATCGCATCGAGCCGCTCCACCTGGCGGGAGAAGTCCTTCGAGGCGCGCCGCTGGGGCCCGCGCAGGCCCCAGATCCACGGCAGGGGTGCGGGGATCTGCTGGTCGATCTGCTCGGCCTTCTCGATCCCTGTGAGGTAGCGCTGGTGCCGCTCCAGCACCGCCTCGGCGTAGGGGGAGTGGGCAGGAAGGGTGCGGGCAGCGGCTTCGGTCTGGGCGCGCTCGGCACGTACCCGGTCCCAGCCCGGTTGCGCGCTCGCCACCCGCGCCCGCGCATTGCGTCGCCCCACGATGATCCCGAGCACGGTCGCCCCAACCGCACCCAGCGCCGCCAGGGCACCACCGGCGGCCGCGGTGGTCTGCCACCACGGCTGGTTCAGCAGCTCGGCGTACTCCTCGGCGCCGGCCACCAGGGTGCCTTCCCAGTCTCCGTCGCGGGCCAGGTCGCGCATCTCGTCCTGCACGTTCTCGAAGCCGCCCGCGGATAGCTTCACGTCCTCACCGCCGTAGGTGCCCAGGATCCGGTTGGCAGGATCCAGAGCGATGATTACGCGGCCGTCGGCCCACTTGTCGCCGTCCATCCACTCGGGACGCTCCTGCTTGGCGTGAGCCAGCACGGCGTCGTTCAGCGCCGTGTCGCGCGAGGCGGGGATGTCCAGCACGGTGACGTCGATGACGAGCACGGCAAGGTCCACCTCGCGGCGGAAGTCCACCGCGGCCAGGCGCTCGGCCAGGGCCTCGTCGTCCACGGCGTCGGACCGGTCGTCGATCGTGACTTCGGCCGGCGGTACCGCCGCGGCCGGGGACGCGGTGAGCACCGCGAGGGCCGCGCAGCCGGTCACCGTCAGCAGTGCAGCGATCAGCAGCAGGGCGATCAGCGGCGCGGGGGAGCGATGGAGCCGGGACTCGACGGTGGCGCGGTCGTTCACGGTGCACAGGTAGGGCATGGATCCAGCGTAGGGATCCCGGCGGGCCTGCGCCTCCGACGTGAGTCGCAACCCGCCGGTCCGTTCGCACCCGCACTGTGCTCTTCGGGCGCCCTCGACGCCAGATCCGGGAGTCGTCCAGGAACAGAGAAAGGGCCCGTTATGATCGAGCGAAGCCCAGCTTTGAATCCGGGCCCCTGCACGGGCCCTACGAGGAGGAAACACCATGACCATCTACGAGAACGTCTCCGAGCTCGTCGGCCGCACCCCGCTGGTCAAGCTCAACCGCCTGGGGGACGAGGTCAAGGCCACCGTGGTGGCCAAGCTCGAGTTCTACAACCCCGCCAACTCCGTCAAGGACCGCATCGGCGTGGCCATGATCGACGCCGCCGAGGCCTCCGGTGAGCTGAAGCCCGGCGGCACCATCGTGGAGGCCACCAGCGGCAACACCGGCATCGCCCTGGCCATGATCGGCAGCTCCCGCGGCTACAAGGTCATCCTCACCATGCCCGAGTCCATGTCCAAGGAGCGGCGGGCCCTGCTGCGCGCCTTCGGTGCCGAGCTGGTGCTCACCGAGGCCCCCAAGGGCATGAAGGGCGCCGTGGAGAAGGCCCAGGAGATCGCCGCGGAGACCGGCGCCGTGCAGGTCAAGCAGTTCGACAACCCCGCCAATGCCGAGATCCACCGCCGCACCACCGCCGAGGAGATCTGGGCCGACACCGACGGCCAGGTCGACGCGGTCGTGGCCGGAATCGGCACCGGCGGCACCATCACCGGTGTGGGCCAGGTGCTCAAGGAGCGCAAGCCCGGGGTGAAGATGTTCGCCGTGGAGCCCGAGGAGTCCGCGATCCTCAACGGCGGCCAGCCCGGCCCCCACAAGATCCAGGGCATCGGTGCGAACTTCGTGCCCACCGTGCTGGACACCGAGGTCTATGACGAGGTCCTGGACATCGACGCCGAGACCTCGATGAACCGCGCCCGCGAGGTGGCCCGCAGCGAGGGCCTGCTGGTGGGCATCTCCTCCGGTGCCGCCATCGAGGCCGCCGCCCGCATCGGCGCCCGCGAGGACTTCGCCGGCAAGCTGATCGTGGTCGTCGTGCCCTCCTTCGGTGAGCGCTACCTCACCACCCCGCTCTACGCCGAGTACATGGACTGATCGCTCGATGCGAACCGATCGATCGACGACGCTCGTCGATGCGGTGATGGGGGCCGTCGCGACCGTCCGGGAGGACGTCGCGGCGGCCCGCCGCCGTGACCCCCGCCGCCACCGACGACCTCGCGCTGCTGCTCACCTCCCCGGGCCTGCACGCGATCTGGACCCACCGGGCCGCCAACGCCCTGTGGAAGCGTGGCGCGAAGCTCCCGGCCCTGGTGATCGCCCAGGGCGCCCGCTCGGTGACCGGGGTGGAGATTCACCCCGGGGCCACCATCGGCCGCCGCTTCTTCATCGACCACGGCATGGGCGTGGTGATCGGGGAGACCGCCGAAGTGGGCGACGACGTGATGGTCTACCACGGGGTCACTCTCGGTGGCCGCTCCATGGAGCGCACCAAGCGCCACCCCACCATCGAGGACGGCGTCAGCATCGGCGCAGGGGCCCGTGTGATCGGCCCGGTCACCATCGGCTCCCAGGCTCAGGTGGGTGCCAACGCCGTGGTGGTCAAGGACGTGCCCGCCCGCGCCACCGCCATCGGGGTGCCCGCGCAGGTACGCACCGGCGCCGCCCACCCCGCCGAGCAGATGGATCCGGCGATCTGGATCTGAGAGCCGGTCCCGGGGCCTAGAACGGGTCCAGGAACGAGGAGCGGCCCACGCCGTTGGCGGCGCGCTCCCACTCGGGCAGAACGTCGTGGGCATCGGCCGCAATCACGTGGTCGAAGGCGGCGCGCACCGCGGGCTCCTGCGGGGGGTCGATGTCGATCAGCACGGTGGTGGCGCCGTGGGTCTTCGCCAGTGGCGCCAGGTGGGCGGCGGGGAACACCACACCGCTGGTGCCCACGGCCACGAACAGGTCTGCCCGCTGCGCGAGCCGCATCCCCATCTTCAGGGCCTGCTCCGGCAGCATCTCGTCGAACAGCACCACGTCGGGCCGGGTGGGGCTGCCGCAGGTGGGGCACAGCTCCGGCACCCCGTGATCGGTGGCGCGGGAGCCCTCGCCGGGGGTGACGGGCATGCGCCAACGGCACTCCGTGCCCAGGCACACCGCGGTCAGGGCGCTGCCGTGCAGCTCGGCCACCACCTCGCTGCCGGCGGCCTGGTGCAGGCTGTCGATGTTCTGGGTGATCACCGGGGCGCCCATGCGGGCGATCGCCCGGTGCCCCGGGGTGGGGCCGTGGCCCACGGCGATCTTCGCCATCTTCCCCCACACCCGCCACAGGTCCGGCAGGGAGCCGGGCAGGCGCTCGGCGTGCATCGCCACCTCGATGTCGGGCTCCAGTGCCCACAGCCCCTGGGGGCCGCGGAACGTTCCCATCCCCGTTCGGGCGCTGAGGCCCGAACCGGTGAGGAACACGATCTCGCGGTGCGCCGGCCCGGGACGGAACACTCCTCGCCGGCCGCGCGTGGTCACCACTCCTCGTGCTCGCGCGAGTCCCAGGCCTTCTGCTCGCCCAGGTCCAGGGAGGCCAGCAGGGCGCGGTCCTCGTCGTCCAATGCCACCCGGTCCAGGGTCGCATTCGTGATCTGACGCTGCGGATCGGACGACTTCGGGATCACCACGATGTCCTGGTCGATCGCCCAGCGCAGCGCTACCTGGGCCGTGGTGGCATCGTGCTTCTCGGCCACCTTCTGCAGCGCGAACTGCGCGGACAGCCCTTCACGGCCTCCGAGCGGGCCCCAGGCCTCAGTGACGATGCCGTGCTCCCGGTGGAAGGCAACCGCCTCGTGGCGCTGCAGGGCGGGGGAGAGCTGGATCTGGTTCACCTCGGGCCACACGCCGGTGGCATCGACCAGTTCCTGGATCTGCTCGGGCCGGAAGTTGGACACGCCGATGTGCGCGGTGAGCCCTTCCTCCTTCAGCTCCACCAGGGTGCGCCAGGTGTCCACCGCGAGCCCGCGGGAGGGGTTCGGCCAGTGGATCAGGGTGAGGAACACGGAGCCTGCACCCAGGCGGCGCAGGGACTCGGTGAGCCCGCTGCGGGCCTGCTCGCGGCCCTGGTCGCCACCGGCGATCTTGGTGGTCACCAGCGCCTTCGAAGCATCGATGCCGCTGGCGCGGATGCCCTCGCCCACGGCCGCCTCGTTGCCGTACTGGGCGGCGGTGTCCAGCAGGCGGTAGCCGCTGCGCAGGGCCGCTGCGATTGACTCCACGGCCGCAGTGCCCTTCAAGGAACTGGTGCCGAAGCCGATCAGCGGGATGGGGGTGCCGTCGGCCAGGGTGGTGGTGGGGATGGACAGATCGGTCACGGGAGCCTCCAGGTCTCGACGTCGGATGGATCCAGCGTAGTCACTTCCGCCCGGGACCGGAGGCGGGCCTTCGCATGCATGCCTGTTAGCGTGCGGCGTGGTAGATCACGCAGTGCGGCGAGGAGGATCCATGGCGGGCACGAGCACCGGGACCGGAACCGGGACCAGCGACGAGACCACAGCACAGGGGGCCCCGGCACAGGGGGCCACAGCACAGGGACCACAGGCCTTCGAGGGCCGCGGGGTGCCCGATGAGATCTCCCCGCTGCGCCGGGTGATCGTGCACCGGCCCGGCCCCGAGATGCAGCGCCTGACTCCCGACACCCGGGAGCGGTTCCTGTTCGACGAGGTGCTGTGGCTGGACCGGGCCCGCGCTCAGCACGACGAGTTCACCGCCCTGCTGCGCCGCGAGGGTGCCGAGGTGCTCGAGCTGACCGAGCTGCTGCAGGACGTGCTGGACGAGCCGCAGGCGCGTGCGGAGCTGCTGGCCGGGGCACTCGACCCGGGGGTGCTCGGTGCGATCGCCGCGCAGGACCTGGGCGAGGCCCTCGCCGATCTGCCCTCCGCGCAGCTGGTCACCGTGCTGATCGCCGGGATCACCGTGGGGGAGCTGCGGGAGCTCGGCGTCCAGCCCCGCTCCATCGTGCTGCAGCCCCTGGGCGAGGACGATCTGGTGCTGGACCCGCTGCCCAACCACCTGTTCACCCGCGATCCCTCCGCCTGGGTGGGGGATCTGGTGTCCGTGAGCCCCATGCACCACACCGCGCGGCGCCGCGAGAGCCTGCACCTGGAGACCGTGTACCGCCGCCACCGGCTGTTCACCGGGGCCGACGGGCCCCGCGCGGTGTTCGCCCCGGAGGCCGGGAGGCTGGGCCGCGGCACCGTGGAGGGCGGGGACGTGATGATGCTGTCGCCCGGCACCGTGGCGATCGGCCTGTCCGAACGCACCACCGCGGTGGGGGTCGAGCACCTGGCCGCAGGGCTGCTGGATGCCGGGGCGGTGGACCGGGTGATCGCCGTGGCCCTGCCGCAGCGTCGCTCCATGATGCACCTGGACACCGTGACCACCGTGGTGGACGAGGAGTCGATGGTGCGGTACGGGCCGCTGGGTCAGGTGGAGACCTACGTGATCGAGAAGACCGGCGACCGGCTGGTTTCCCGCGCCCATGCGGCCGATCAGATGGACCAGGTGCTGGCCCGCGGCCTGGGCGTCCCGGCGCTGCGGGTGATCACCCCGCAGCTGGACCCCTACACCGCCGCGCGCGAGCAGTGGGACGACTCCTGCAACGTGCTGGCCCTGGCGCCCGGCAAGGTGGTGGCCTACGAGCGGGCCGCCGCCACCAACGACCACCTGCGCTCCCTCGGCATCGAGGTGCTGGAGATCGCCGGTGACGAACTGGGGCGCGGGCGCGGCGGGCCGCGCTGCATGACCTGCCCGGTGCTGCGCGGCTGAGGTCAGGCCCCGGCCGCGGCCGGCGAGGAGCGCGACTCAGCGGCGGAACGGGTCAGCGGCGGTAGGAGTGGGAGTGGCCGGGCGGTGGGGGATCGGCGGAGGTCTGCACGACCTGCATCGGATCAGGCAGCGGCTCACTCAGCGACCGCTCCATCAACAGCTGCTGACCGCCGAACTCCTCGAGCCCCTTGCGCACGCTGAAGCCCAGCTTGCGCAGCAGCGTCACCGAGCGCTTGTTCCGCGTCTGGGTCACCGCGATCACCCGGTCGTCCTCCAGCTCGTCCTGCGCCCAGCGCAGCAGCGCCAGGCAGGACTCCGCCGCGTAGCCCTGGCCCGTGTGCTCGGGCAGCAGCGCATAGGAGAGCTCTAGCTCCCCGCGGTCGTACTGCAGGGAGATCGAGCCGATCATCTCGTCGTCCTCGACGGAGGCCAGCGTCCAGCGGCCCCAGGTCAGCCCCAGCGGCGACAGCTCCAACGCCTGCCGGGAGGCGTAGTCCACCGCACCGCCCAGGTACTCCCGGGTCACGGGGTCGGTGAGCAGGCGGATCATCGCCTGCCTGTCCGCATCGAGGGGTTCGCGGATCATGACCCGCTCACTGCGGATCCTGATCGGCCACTCGTTGGTGCCTTCCCGTGTCACCCCTCCACCGTACAAGCCGTACAGGTGTCTGCGAGTGTCATCGGACCCGATGGTCGGGTCCGTCCTCGGGCGGTACAGTGAGGCCTGCGACACGTCGAGGTGTCAGGGGACCGGCGGCCCGAACCGCCTGCGAGCACGAAGGAGAACGATGGTCGAGCAGGCCCTGCGGAGCACCGCCCTGGAAGCGATCCACGAGGAGCTCGGAGCCACCTTCACCGACTTCGCCGGATGGCGGATGCCCGTGCGCTACGGCTCCGACCTGGCGGAGCATGCCGCGGTGCGGGAGAGCGCCGGGCTGTTCGACCTCAGCCATATGGGCGAGATCCGGGTCGAGGGGCCCGAGGCACCCCAGGCCCTGGACCACGCGTTCGCCGGGAAGATCTCCACCGTCTCCGTGGGCCGGGCCAAGTACACCCTGCTGCTCACCGAGGACGGCGGGGTCATCGACGACGTGATCGTGTACCGCCGCGCCGAGGACCGCTACCTGGTGGTCGCCAACGCCTCCAACGCCGAGGTCGACCTCGCCGCGCTCACCGAACGCTGCGCAGGCTTCGACACGAAGGTCATCGACGCCTCTGCCGAGACCGCGCTGATCGCCGTGCAGGGCCCCGCCAGCGCCGACATCCTCACCCGCGCCCTCACCGGTGAGGGGGACACCACAGGCATCACGGCGGAGGACATCGAGGCGCTGGGCTACTACCGCTTCCTGGAGGGCACCTACCGCGGCGAGGAGCTGCTGGTGGCCCGCACCGGCTACACCGGGGAGGACGGCTTCGAGCTGTACGTGCGCGCCGACCTCGCCCCCGCCCTGTGGGAGCACCTGACCGCCGTGGGCGGCGAGGCGCTCACCCCCTGCGGGCTGGCCTGCCGCGACACCCTGCGCCTGGAGGCCGGGATGCCGCTGTACGGCAACGAGCTGGGCACCGACAAGCACCCCGCCCAGACGGGCCTGGGCAAGGTGGTGGCACTGAAGTCCAAGGGCGACTTCGTGGGCCGCGCAGCCGTCGAATCGGCCGACACCACCGACCTGCCGGTTCTGGTGGGCCTGGCCGCCGAGGGTCGCCGCGCCGCCCGCGCCGGCGCCGCCGTGCGCACCGTCGACGGCACCGAGGTGGGCACCATCTCCTCCGGGGCCCTCTCACCCACCCTGGGCCACCCCATCGCCATGGCCTTCGTGCGCCCGGACCTCACCGAGGCCGGCACCGAGCTGGTGGTGGACGTGCGCGGCAAGGACCTGCCCGTGCGCGTGGTGGACCTGCCCTTCTACTCCCGCTCCTGACATCTCTCACGATCAGATCCTGAAAACCCCTTGGGAAGGAACACCGCCATGTCCGATGACCTCCGTTACAGCAAGGACCACGAATGGGTGCGCGTCCAGGAGGACGGCCTGGCCGTCGTCGGCGTCACCGACTTCGCCGCCGGCCAGCTCGGCGACGTGGTCTACGTGGACCTGCCTGCCGCCGACGACGAGGTCAGCGCCGGCACCGTCATGGGCGAGATCGAGTCCACCAAGTCCGTCTCGGACCTGTACTCCCCGCTGGACGGCACCGTCACCGAGGTCAACCAGGAGGTCGTGGACTCCCCGGAGCTGGTGAACTCCTCGCCCTTCGAGGACGGATGGCTGATCAAGGTGCGCTTCGACGCCCTGCCCGAGGACCTCATGGACGCCGAGGAGTACGCCCAGGCCACCCAGGGCTGACCTGGCCGGTCACCACCTGACCGGTACCGCCCATCCGCTCATCGCCCGTCCGACCTGCAGGGGTACTCGCTCCATGACCGATCCGTCCGTGCTCGCCCACGACTCCTTCGTCCGCCGCCACGTCGGCACCGATCCCGACGCCCAGCGCCACATGCTCGACGTCCTTGGCTTCGACTCCCTCGACGAGCTGCTGACCCGGGCCGTGCCCGGCACCATCCTGCTCGAGGCCGAGGACCGCGGCGTGGTGCCGCCCGGCATCGATGAGGCGGCCGCCGTGGAGGAGCTGCGGGCCCTGGCCCGGCGCAACACCGTGCGCCGCTCCCTGATCGGCCTGGGGTACTACGGCACCCACACCCCCGCGGTGATCCAGCGCAACGTCCTGGAGAACCCGGCCTGGTACACCGCCTACACCCCGTACCAGCCGGAGATCTCGCAGGGCCGCCTGGAGGCGCTGCTCACCTTCCAGACCATGATCTGCGACCTCACCGGGATGGACGTCTCCAACGCCTCCACCCTGGACGAGTCCACCTCTGCCGCCGAGGCGCTGATGCTGGCGCGCCGCAACTCGCGCCGCAAGGGCCCGGTGTTCCTGGTGGATGCCGATGCCCTGCCCACCACCAAGGCCGTCCTCGCCGGGCGTGCCACGGGCCTGGGCATCGAGCTGCGCGAGGTCGACTTCGCCCACCAGGGCCTGGCCGGCCTCGAGGACGCCGACTACTTCGGGGCGCTGGTGCAGTACCCGGGTGCCTCAGGGCGCGTGTGGGACCCCAGTGGGGTGATCACCCAGGTCAAGGAGACCGGCGCCACCGCCATCGTCGCAGCGGACCTGCTGGCCCTGACCCAGCTGCGCTCCCCGGGCGAGATGGGGGCCGACGTCACCGTGGGCACCTCCCAGCGCTTCGGCATCCCGCTGGGCTTCGGAGGCCCCCACGCCGGCTTCGTGGCCGTGCGCAAGGGCCTGGAGCGGCAGCTGCCGGGCCGCCTGGTGGGTGTCTCCCAGGACGCCGACGGCAACCCTGCCTATCGGCTCTCCCTGCAGACCCGCGAGCAGCACATCCGCCGTGAGAAGGCCACCAGTGCCATCACCACCGCCCAGGTGCTGCTGGCGGTGATGGCCGCCATGTACGCCGTGTACCACGGCCCCGAGGGCCTTTCCCGGATCGGTCGCCAGGTCGCCGAGCGCACCGCCGAGCTGGCCTCCCAGCTGCGCGCCAGCGGCTACGAGCTGGTGCACGACTCGTTCTTCGACACCGTCCAGGTGCGCGCCACCGGTCGAGCCCGCGACATCGTCGCCGATTTCGCCCGCGCCGGGTTCCTGGTGCGCGAGCTCGATGCGGACCGCCTGCAGCTGAGCCTGGACGAGACCGTCACCGAGCAGGACCTGCATGCCATCGTCGCGGCCTTCGGCCCGCAGGCCGTCGAGCCGCTTGAGGGCGTCGAGGGCGCGGACGACACCGATGGGGACGACTCCGACGGGAACGACTCCGACGGCAGCGGCTCCGCAACGCAGGTGGACGTGGAGGGCGCGTGGGGGGAGCTGGTGCGCACCAGCCCCTTCCTGCAGCACCCGGTGTTCAGCTCCTTCCCCTCCGAGACCGCGATGATGCGCTACCTGCGCCGCCTCGCCGACCGTGACTTCGCCCTGGACCGCGGCATGATCCCCCTGGGCTCGTGCACCATGAAGCTCAACGCCGCCACCGAGATGGCCGGCATCACCTGGCAGGAGTTCAACGCCATCCACCCCTTCGCACCCCGCGAGGACGTGGAGGGCTACCTGGACCTGATCGAGCAGCTGGAGAGCTGGCTGATCGACCTGACCGGCTACGACACCGTGTCCCTGCAGCCCAACGCCGGCTCCCAGGGCGAGTTCGCCGGGCTCCAGGCGATCCGCGCCTACCACGCCTCCCGCGGTGACTCTGAGCGCGATGTGTGCCTGGTGCCCAGTTCCGCCCACGGCACCAACGCCGCCTCCGCCGTCAACGCCGGCCTGCGCGTGGTGGTGGTCGCCTCGGACTCCCGCGGCAACATCGACCTGGACGACCTGAAGCAGAAGATCAAGGACCACGGCGAGCAGCTCGCGGCCCTGATGATCACCTACCCCTCCACCCACGGCGTGTACGAGGAGGAGGTGCGCACCGTGTGCCAGCTGGTGCACGAGGCCGGCGGCCAGGTGTACGTGGACGGTGCGAACCTCAACGCCCTGCTGGAGGTCGCCAAGCCCGGTGAGTTCGGGGGCGACGTGTCCCACCTGAACCTGCACAAGACCTTCTGCATCCCCCACGGCGGCGGCGGTCCCGGTGTGGGCCCGGTGGCGGCGAAGGCGCACCTGGCACCGTTCCTACCCGGCCACCCGGCCATGCAGAAGGCCGAGCACCCGCTGGTGGGCGACGGCGCCGAGGGTCGGGAGAGCGAGGTCGTCCACGGCGGCCCGCCCGTCTCCCAGGCGCCCTACGGCTCCCCGTCGATCCTGCCGATCTCCTGGACCTACATCCGCCTGATGGGGCCGGAGGGCCTGCGCCACGCCACCGCCTCGGCGGTGCTGGCCGCCAACTACGTGGCAGAGCGCCTGCGGGAGGCGTACGACATCCTCTACACCGGTGACAACGGCCTGGTGGCGCACGAGTGCATCGTGGACCTGCGCCCCTTCACCGCCCGCACCGGGATCACGGTGGACGATGTGGCCAAGCGCCTGATTGACTACGGCTTCCACGCGCCCACCATGAGCTTCCCGGTGGCCGGCACCCTGATGGTGGAGCCCACCGAGTCCGAGGACCTCGGCGAGATCGACCGCTTCGTGGACGCCATGCTGATGATCGCCAAGGAGGCGGACGCGGTCGCGGCAGGGGAGTGGCCGGCCGACGACAACCCGCTGGTCAACGCCCCCCACACGGCGGACTGCATCGCCGTGGGCGACTGGAGCCACCCGTACTCGCGGGAGGTCGCGGTGTACCCGGGGATCTGGAACGGCGGGGACGACTCCTCCGTGCACTCCAGCGCCCGGATGCGGATCCAGTCCAAGTACTGGCCGCCGGTGCGTCGCATCGACCAGGCCTACGGCGACCGCCACCTGGTCCCCACCTGGCCCGTGTGAACGGGTCTTTGTGAACGGGCATGACGCCCCGGCTTCGCGCCGGGGCGTCACGCCGTCTAGCCTGCGGCTATGACACAGATCCTCACCACCCACGCCGGTTCCCTGCCCCGCAGCCCCGAACTGATCGAAGCCAATGCCGCCCGCCCCGTGGGGGAGGACGGCCTCACCCCCGAACCCACCGACGAGTTCCGCCGGGTGCTGCGTCAGGCCGTGGCCGACGTGGTCGCCAAGCAGAAGCAGATCGGCATCTCCATCCCCAACGACGGCGAGTACGGGCACCTGATGGGCTCCGCGGTGAACTACGGCTCCTGGTGGTCCTACATCTTCGATCGCGTCAGCGGCCTGGAGCTCACCGGTGCCGACATCTTCTCCACCGAGCCCGTGCGCTCCGAGCCCGGCAACGTGCGCCTGACCACCTTCCCGGACCGCCGCGACTGGACCATCTTCGCCGAGGCCTACCAGGACCCCACCTCGGGGATCACCGTGGGATCCCAGCCGAACTTCCCCGCCGCCACCGGCGCCATCGCCTACTCCGAGACCGGCCGGCAGCTCGTGCAGCAGGACATCACCAACTTCCGCTCCGCCCTGGATGCCAGCGGCTACGACTCCGGATTCCTCGCGGCCCTCTCGCCCGGCTCCGGCAGCCGCATCGTCGATGACCACTACGGTGACGAGGACTCCTTCCTCGACGCCTGGGTCGAGGTGATGCGCCCCGAGTACGAGGCGATCGCCGCCGCAGGCCTCACCGTGCAGATCGACGACCCCTCCATCGCGGAGAACTGGGACCAGGTCAACCCCGAGCCCTCTGTGGAGGACTACGTGGCCTTCACCCGCAAGCGGGTGGACGCCGTGAACCGGGCCCTGGTCAACGTGCCCACCGAGCAGACCAGGTTCCACCTGTGCTGGGGCTCCTGGCACGGCCCCCACACCACCGACATCGAGTTCCGCCACATCGCCGGCCTGCTGCTGGAGATCGACGCCAAGTTCTACAGCTTCGAGGCCGCCAACGTGCGCCACGAGCACGAGTGGACGGTGTGGGAGAACACGGAGCTGCCCGAGGGCAAGGTCATCGTCCCGGGCATCGTCTCCCACGCCACCAACGTGGTGGAGCACCCGGAGCTGGTGGCCCAGCGCATCGAGCGCTTCGCCCGCCTGGTGGGCCCCGAGCGTGTGATCGCCTCCACCGACTGCGGACTGGGCGGGCGCATCCACCCGCAGATCGCATGGGCGAAGCTCGAGTCCCTGGTGGCCGGCGCGGAGATCGCCTCCGGCCGCCTGTGAGACCCTCCGCGCGCTGATGCGGACCGACGACGCCGAGGTGGCGAGTGTTCACCTCGGCGTCGTCCACGTGTCACGGCGAGGTGGTGGACGTGCCGCCCGCGAGGAGGAAGATGGCAGGCGTGAGGATCCTCGTGGTTGCCGAATCGTTCCTTCCACACATGAACGGGGTCACCAACTCGGTGCTCCGGATCGTGGACCACTACACCGCCAGCGGTGATGACGTCGCGATCATCGCCCCGCAATGGCCCCGAGCCGACACCTCCCTGCGCACCGCCTGCGGTCGCCGGGTGAAGGTGCGGCGCATCCCCTCGGTGCCGCTGGCTGGCTACCCGGACGTGCGCATCGCCACCACCAGCGCCGCTGCGCTGCGTCGCCGCATCACCGACTTCGAGCCGGACGTGATCCATCTGGCCTCACCGACGGTGCTCGGGGGACGCGCCGTGGTGGCCGCTCAGAAGCTCGGCGTGCCCACCGTCGCCGTCTACCAGACCGACATCCCCGGGTACACCGCCCGCTACGGGATGCCGTTCCTGGAGAGCGCCAGCTGGCAGCTGCTGCGGGACGTGCACAACCGTGCCTCCCTCACCCTCGCCCCCTCCACCGCCACCCGCGACCAGCTGGTGGCCCACGGCGTGGAGCGGGTGCACCTGTGGCGCCGCGGCGTGGACACCTCCCTGTTCTCCCCGTCCCTGCGCAGCGAGCGCCTGCGCGCCAAGCTCGCAGGGCCAGGGGAGCGGATCGTGCTGTACGTGGGCAGGCTCGCCCCGGAGAAGCAGGTGGAGGACCTCAAGGTCATCCACGACATGCCCGGGGTGCGCCTGGTGATCGTGGGGGAGGGGCCCGAGAGGGACGCCCTGCGCCGCCACATGCCCCGCGCCCGCTTCACCGGGTTCCGCTCCGGCACGGACCTGGCCACCCACCTCGCCAGTGCCGACCTGTTCATCCACCCCGGTGAGCTGGAGACCTTCGGGCAGACCATCCAGGAGGCCATGGCCTCCGGGCTGCCCGTGATCGCCCCGCGCAGCGGCGGGCCGGTGGACCTGGTGACCCCCAGCCGCACCGGCTGGCTGTACACCCCGGGCATGCTGGACGAACTGCGCGAGGCCGCCACGGACCTGCTGTTCGACGACGCCAAGCGTGCCGCCTTCGGGGAGGCCGCCCAGGACTCGGTGCGCAAGCGCACCTGGCCGGTGCTCTCCGAGCAGCTGCGCGGCTACTACCAGCAGGCGATCACCGCGAACATCGGGGTCGGCGCCAGCCACTGAGATTGCCGCCAGCAGGTGAGACCCCGGGTAGGGGAGCGCGGTCAGTCGGTGAGCACCTGCTGAGCGAACGCCTCCAGCAGGGCCGTGCCCGCCGCGACGACCTGCGGGACGCCGGCGAACTCGGCGGCCATCGCCTCCGGCTCGGCACCGGCCCGGGTGAGATCCGAGGTGCGCGCCCAGGTGCCCACCACCTGTGCGGTGACCTCGGGATGGAACTGCACCGCCCACAGCGAGGTTCCGGTGCGGAAGGCGGCGATCCCGCCGTCCTCGTCCTTCGCCAGCAGCGTCGAGTGCGGGGGGAGACCGGTCACGGTGTCCTGGTTCCAGCTCAGCACCGCCGGCCCCGAGCCGCCGTCACCATCGAGGGCCCCTGAGTCGATCGCCCCCAGGACAGGATCCTCCCGGCCGTCGTCGGTGAGGGCGATCGAGGTGAGTCCCACCAGGGGCTGCTCGCGCCGACCGATGCGCCCCTCCAGAGCGATCGCGGCGAGCTGAGCACCCAGGCAGATGCCCAGGGTGGGCAGGTGGCGATCCACGGCCAGTGCCAGCAGGCGCCTGGTCTGCGGCAGCCAGGCATACTCGGCGTCGTCCCGGGCCCCCATCGCCCCGCCCAGCACCACCAGCCCCTCGAAGGTGCCCAGGTCCGCAGGGAGCTGATCGCCGCGGTAGGGGCGGTTCAGATGCATGGTGAGTCCCGCGCGGGAGAGCACATCGGCCAGCAGGCCCGGCGGGCAGTCGGCCTCGTTCTCGATCACCAGGACATCGGAGGGATGAGCGTCCATGGGCCTTTCCTACCAGAGCCCCAGCCGGGCCGTGTCACATTCGGCCACACTCCTTCGCCCCGGGGCGTGCCCGGTGATGGACTGCGGGAGTCGCGATCGGCGACCACCACGCAGGGCCACCTCATAAGGCCACCACAGTTCTCCCGGGAAGGACCACTCATGGCGCAGCGCACCACCACCCGTCGCCCGCTCATCGGCGTGACCGCGGGGACCCGGCCCATGATGTCCGGCGCCTGGGCGGGCCATGACGCCGTGGTGATCACCGAGCACTACGTGCGCGCCATCCGCGCCGCCGGGGCCCGCGCCGTGGTGATCGCCCCGCAGGACGAGTGGACCGACGAGGAAGTGGCCGAGCTCGACGCCATCGTGCTCAGCGGCGGCACCGATCTGGACCCGGCCCTGCTGGGCGAGACGCCCCTGCCCACCGACATGGAGGCGCAGCCCGAGCGGGACGCCTTCGAGACCGCCCTGTACCGCACGGCGAGGCGCACCGGCGTGCCTGTTCTGGGCATCTGCCGTGGCCTGCAGATCGCGGTGGTCGCCGAGGGCGGTTCCCTCCACCGCCACCTGCCGCACGATCTCCCGCAGCACCCGACCACGGGGGAGCGGCCCACCGCTGTCACTGCCCGGATCGGTGCCGACAGCGATCTGGCCCTGGCCCTCGGCAGCAGCTCCGAGGTCACTGCCTACCACCATCAGGGTGCCCGGGAGGTGCGTGGGGGCCTGCGGGTGGTGGCCCGTCATGACAGTGGACTGCCGCTGGCGGTGGAGGCCGACGGCGGCTCCCCGGTGATCGCCGTGCAGTGGCACCCCGAACTGGACGCCTCCCAGGCCCCGGTGTTCGACGCGCTGGTCGCGGCGACACGACAGCGCAGGGCCGAGCCTCAGGAGGCGACGGCCACGGCGCATCGCCCCGTGGTCCCCGCCACCGGGAGCGCTGGTCTACGATAGGTGCGGATCCATCGGCCAGGACCATCGGAGGAAGCATGAGCACGGAGCACACCACGCGGGGCGTCCAGGGGAGCCACGCAGCGAACACCACCTCGCAGGGGAACAACCTCGTCCTCAGCGTCGCACTGTTCGTGCTCCTGTTCGGCCTGTTCGTGGCCGGGCTCTACGTGATGAGCCTGTTCACCCTGTGGACCTTCGTGATCGGCACCATGATGTGCATCGTCGCGCTGTACCTGACCTTCGACCTGGTGCCCCGCTTCCTCACCTGAGTCCGCCGTCGGCCCCGTCCGGGCCCTGACGCCGTCGACGAGGGCGCACAGACACGACAAGGACGTTTCCGTTCCACCAGAGATCGATCCTGGTGCGGAAACGTCCTTGTGCTGTACGGGGTCGTGCCGGGTCGCAGACCAGCCGGTGACGGGTCAGCCGCGGTCGCGGTCCAAGCGCACCACCGACTCCAGTGCCACCACCACCATGTCCTCGAAGGACTCCTGGCGCTCCATGGCGCTGGTCTCCTCACCGGTGAGCAGGTGATCCGAGACGGTGCACAGCGCGAGCGCCCGGCGCGAGAACTGCGCGGCCAGGGTGTACAGCGCCGCCGCCTCCATCTCCACGCCCAGCACGCCGTAGTCGGCCAGGGTGGAGGTGACCTCGGGGTCGGGGTTGTAGAACTGGTCGGCCGAGTACAGGCCACCCGCGATCACCGGGAGCAGGCGCTCCTCGGCCACCTCCGCTGCCAGGCGCAGCAGGTCGAAATCCGCCGCCGGGGCGTAGTTGACGTGACGGAACCGCGGCACGTTCATCGCGGAGTCGGTGGAGGCTGCCACACCGAGCACCACGTCGCGCACCTTCACCTTGTCCGAGAGGCCGCCGCAGCTGCCCACCCGGATGATGGCCTCGACGTCGTACTCGGTGAACAGCTCGTGGGCGTAGATCGCGATCGAGGGCTGGCCCATCCCGGAGCCCTGGGCGGAGACCCGCACGCCCTGGTACGTGCCGGTGTAACCCAGCATCCCGCGCACGTCGTTGTACTGGACCGGGTCCTCCAGGAACGTCTCGGCGATCCAGCGGGCCCGGTACGGGTCGCCCGGCATCAGGACATAGGGGGCGATCTGGTCAGGGGTTGCACCGATGTGTGTCGACATGACGCCAGCCTACGGGGGGATCAGCCCGCCCCGGGTGTGCGCCGCACCGCAGGTGGCCCATCCCGCTTGCCCCGCGGGCCGGAGGTGGTCGAGGATGGTCGGTCGTGAACGTTCCCACGCCGCCGCCCGGCGACACCCGGTCATCGATCCCCACGGACGCCCGCCGCGCACGGTGGGCGGTGTCGATGATCTTCTTCCTCAACGGGCTCAGCTTCTGCGCGATCCTTCCGCGCTACCCGGAACTGGTGGAGTCCATCGGCCTGAGCAACACCGCCTTCGGGCTCGCCGTGGGACTGGGGCCGGTGGGTGGCCTGCTGGCCGGCCTGGGGGCCGCCGGGCTGATGTCCCGCTGGGGCACCGCGAGGGTGGCGGTCACCGCGCAGATCGCCGCCACCACCTCCCACCTGCTGGTGTACGTCTCGGGCTCCTGGTTGTGGCTGGCAGGCTCCCTGCTGCTGGCCGCCGCCTGCGATGCCATCACCGACATCGCGATGAACGGCCACGGCATGCGCGTGGAGCGCCGCTACCGCCGCTCGATCATGAACAGCTACCACGGGTACTGGTCGCTCGGCGCGGTGACCGGCGGTGTGCTCGGCGCCGCCGGCGCGCAGGTGGGGCTGCCGCTGTGGATCCAGGGCGTGGCCGGTCTGGTGCTCTTCGGCGCCGCTGCCATGGTGGCGGGCCGCTTCATGCTTCCCGGCCCGGACTCCACCGAGCGAACCCCGGTGGCCGGCCCCTCACCCGCCTCTGCGGCCGATGTCCCGGCCGATGCCGCCCCCGAGGGGAGCTCCGGGATCCGCATCGCCGGCATGAGCCTCAGGGCGCTCGGCCTGATCGCAGCGCTCGGCATGGTGCTGGTGTTCGCCGGGTCCTCGGAGGACGCCGGCAACACCTGGGGTGCCCTGTTCATGAACTCGACCTTCGAGGTCACCCCCTTCGTGGCTGGCCTCGCCTTCGTGGCCCTGCAGGGCGCGCAGACCATCGGCCGCTTCACCGGTGACGCCGTGGTGGACCGCCTGGGTGACCGGCTCACCGCGCGCATCGGTGCGCTGATCGCAGCGGTCGGCATGAGCTTCGCGATGCTGGTGCCCACCCCGGTGACCGCACTGATCGGCTTCGCGGCCGTGGGCTGGGGCATCGCCACCCTGTTCCCGGCGGCATTCCGCGCAGCCGACGACATGCCCGGTGTGCCCCAGGGGGTGGGTATCACCGTGGTGGGATGGCTGGCCCGCGTGGGCTTCTTCGTCACCCCGCCGCTGATCGGCGCCCTGGCCGATGCCTTCACCCTGCGCTACGCCCTGTGGATGGTGCCGCTCTACGCCGTGGGCATCCTGGTTTTCTCCGGGGTCCTGTCCGGTCGGGACGACACCTCGGCGGACCAGGACCGCTGAACCCCGAAGTGGCCGACGCTCAGAACCGGTCCGGGTCCCCCGCGCCCACCCGCGCCACCTCGACCTCACCGGCGGAGAGGTTCACCACCGTGGTGGGTTCGATGCCCACCTCACCGGAGTCGATGATCGCGTCGAGCTGATCGCCCAGCAGGTCCTGGACCACCCAGCCCTCCGAGGGCGGGTCCTCCTGACCCGGCAGAAGGAGGGTGGAGGAGACGATCGGCTCCCCGAGAGCCTCCAGCAGGGCGTGGGTGACCCTGTGATCGGGGATCCGCACGCCCACGGTGTGCTTCTTGGGGTGGGCCATCCGGCGCGGCACCTCCTTGGTGGCCGGCAGGATGAAGGTGTAGGGCCCGGGGGTGGAGTTCTTGACCAGCCGGAACGTGGGGTTCGAGACGATCACGAACTGGCTGAGCTGCGCGAAGTCCGCGCAGACCAGGGTGAAGTGGTGGTCCTTGCCGACCTGGCGGATGCGGCGGATCCGCTCCAGTGGCTCCCGGGCGTCCAGGGTGCAGCCCAGGGCGTAGCAGGAGTCGGTGGGGTAGGCGATCAGGCCGCCCTCCTGGAGCACGTGCACGGCCTGGTCGATCAACCGGGGCTGAGGATCCACCGGGTGGATGTCGAGGTATCGAGCGGATTGCGAGGATCTGGCCATGCTCGATGCTACGTCGGCGCAGGCCCGGCGGCCATGACCGGTCGGTCGTCGGCGTTCGTGGCGTGGGCGGACCCGAACCGTTCGCACGCAGGGTCAGGCGACGACCACGAACTCCCGGCCGATCCACTTGGTGCGGCGCATCCGCACCACCGCGCTGATCGGCAGCGGGCCGTTGATGTGCGGGTACCCGCGGCCACCGCGGTCATCGGCCTCGATGTCCACGGCGGTGCCGATCGCCTCCACCCGTGCGGCATCGATCTCCAGGATCACCAGGTCCCCCGGCCGGTCGGGGTAGACGCGCTTGGCGACCATGGAGACCTGTTCGGGGAAGCAGGCATGGATGAAGCCGACCTCGTCGAGGGTGCGGCCGCGCGTGGAGCGCGTGTACCAGCCCTCCCTCACCGCCGCATCCCAGGCGGACAGCTCGGTGATGTGCCAGATCAGGGGCGCGGGCATGGAGGGCAGTGTAGCGTGATCGGCATGGAGCACAGCAGTGGTGGACCGTCCGCGGAAGGCCAGGGTGTGCGCCTGGTCCATGAGGCGGACAGGGACCGGTACGAAGCAGTGGACGGCACCGAGGTGGTCGCCGTCCTCTACTACGCGGACGAGCCGCCCACAGGGGCCGAGGGCGGAGCGACGGTGCGGGACCTGCGATCCACGATCGTCGCCCCCGAGCGCAACGGCGAGGGCCTGGGATCGCTCCTGGTGCGCCACGTGCTCGACGAGGCTCGTGCGCAGGGACTGAAGGTGCGTCCCACTTGCTGGTTCGTCGACGGCTGGATCGGTCGCCACCCGGAGTACGCCGACCTGCTCGCATCATCGACGGAGCAGGGCAGCGCCGAGGGCCACGGGGGTGATGGGCGATGACCTACCGGATCCTCACCGTGTGCACCGGCAACATCTGCCGTTCCCCCATGGCCGAGTACGCCCTGCGCGAGGCCCTGGAGCAGGCCGGACTGGACGACCGGGTCGAGGTCGCCTCCGTCGGCACCACCGGCTGGGAGGTGGGCAACCCCATCGACCGCCGTGCCACAGCCCTGCTGGAGGACCACGGCATCGACACCGCCTCCCACCGGGCACGGGAGATGACCCCGCAGCTGCTGGCCGACGCCGACCTGATCATCACCCTGGACCACGACCACGTCGAGCCCGTGCGCCGTGCCGGTGACGACATCGCCGCCAAGCAGCGCATGATGCGCGAGTTCGACCCGCAGGTGGGGGAGGACACCGGGATCCGCGACCCCTGGTACGGGGACGAGGAGGACTTCGAGATCGCCTGGCAGCAGATCACCGCCGCCACCGACGGCATCATCGCCCACGTGCGCGGCGAGCTCGAGCAGCGCGAGCAGGGACAGCCCCGATGACGCAGGCCCCCGTGACGCCGCATGGAGCCGGGACACCGCGTGGAGCCCTCGAGACCGCTGCCGCCCTGCGCGATGGCGAGCTCGATCCGACCACGCTCGCCGAGCAGACCCTTGAGGCCGCCCGCACCACGGGTGCGCAGGTGGGGGCGTTCAGCCACGTGCTGGAGGAGCTCAGCCTCGCCCAGGCCGCCTCGGCTGCGAGGTCCCTGGACGCGGCGCGGCGCACCGGCACCCTGGACCGCCTCGCCACCGCCTTCCCGCTGCTGGGAGTGCCGCTGCCCATCAAGGACCTCACCCAGGTGGCCGGGCAGCCCTTCGGGGCCGGGTCCGTGCTCCTGCAGGGCAACATCGCCGAGGTCACCGACGGGGTGGCCCAGTCGCTGCTGGATGCCGGGACCGTCACCATCGGCAAGACCACCGTCCCCGAGTTCGGCTTCCCCTGCTACACCGAGCCCGCCATCGGTGCCCCCGCCCGCACCCCCTGGGATCTGCGCCGCACCGCCGGCGGATCCAGCGGGGGAGCGGCCGCTGCCGTCGCCTCCGGGGTGGTCCCGATCGCCCATGGCACCGATGGGGGCGGCTCCGTGCGGATCCCCGCAGCATGCTGCGGGATCGTCGGTATCAAGCCCTCCCGCGGCGTGGTCTCGCCCGGCCCGTACGGCACCGACGGGATGGGACTGGTGACCGACGGGATCCTTGCCCGATCCGTGCGCGATGCCGCGGTCGGCCTCGACCTGATCGCCCGCGAGCATCCCGGGGACTTCATGCCCCGTCCCGGCAGTGCAGGGAAAGGCGGCTACCTCGCCGCCTGCGACCAGGCCCCTGGCCCGTTGCGGATCGGCGTGCTCACCGAACCGCTGGCCGCCCACACCGAGGTGCATCCCGCAGCCCTGCGGGCAGTGGACCGCGCCGTGGAGCTGCTGCGCGCCATGGGGCACGAGGCGACACCCGTGCCTGCGCCCTTCACCCCGGAGCAGTGGCGCACCTTCATGCCCCTGTGGACCGTGGGCGCCGCGGCGATGGACCTGCCGGCCGAGGCCGAGGGCCGGCTGATGGAGCTCACCCGCTGGCTGCGCGAGCAGGGGCGTCGATACGACGGCGTGGACCTGGCCCGCGCCGTCTCCGGCGTGCAGGCCATCGCCCGGCGCACCGGCGAGGCCTTCGCCGAGCTCGACGTGGTGCTGACCCCCGCGCTCGCCGCCCCGCCTGCCTTCCCCGCCGACATCCAACAGTCCGACGGCGCAGACGACTTCGACGCCCAGTGCGCATTCACCCCGTGGACCAGCACCTGGAACATGACAGGTCGCGCCGCGATCAGCGTGCCGCTGCACCGCGAGCAGATAGACGGGGTGGAGCTCCCCTTCGGGGTGCAGCTCGGCGCCACCCGCGCCGGGGACGACGCCCTGCTGCTGGCGCTGGCCGCGCAGCTGGAACAGGCCGACCCGTGGCCGCTGGTGCGCACCCCACGACCGTCATGAGCCCGCACGGCCAGGCCGGATCACAGCAGGGCGCATCGACACCGGGCAGATCCGGTGCATCCGACGGACCGACCACGGTGCGCCTGGACGTGTGGCTGTGGAGCGCGAGACTGTTCCCCACCCGGGCCGCCGCCACCGCCGCCTGCCGAGGCGGCCACGTGCGCCGCAACGGTGACCCCGTCAAGGCCGCGCAGAAGGTCACGGTGGGGGACGAGCTGCGAGTGCGCTCACCGGGCCGGGAGAAGATCGTGGTCATCACCCGTATCCTCACCAAGCGCGTGGGCGCCCCGATCGCGCGTGAGGCATATGAGGACCACAGCCCCGAGCCTGCACCGCAGCTGCTCGCCGCGCCGCCGCGCCGTGACCGCGGTACGGGGCGGCCCACCAAGCGCGAGCGCCGCCAGTACGAGAGACTGCGCGGCCGGGAGACCTGAGTCCCCGACCGCGCAGTGCCTGTGCGGAATCGTTGCGGCGCGCCCGGAGGCTGCTCCGCTCGATGTCAGTAGTTGGTCGCTGCCAGCAGTGACTCTCGGTTGGAGCGCAGCTTGGCGAGGAGAGTGGCCTCGAGCTGGACCACCTTCGGGTTGCCGCCGTCGGCCAGCAGGCGCTGACGCATCGAGGCGAGATCCGCGCTCTCCCGGATGAACTTCTTCATCAGCGGCTTGGCGCCCATCTGCGCAGCCCAGTTCTTGCCCTCGCGGCGTCCCCTCCAGGTGCCCAGCATGTCCACCTCCTCGTGGGTGAGCCAGCCCTGGTTGGCGTAGTCGCCCAGCCTCACCCGGGTCAGGCGTGCTTCGTCCCAGATCAGCACCACGATGAATATCAGCCACAGCAGCGAGATGAACGCCTTCGCGGCGTACATCGTGATCGTGATGCCCCAGCCGCCACCCATGCTGGCGGCCAGGTTCCACGCGGCATGCAGGAACATGCCGGGCCAGGTGGCCACCAGGAACGACAGCAGCCCGAGAGTGGTTCCCCACTTGCGCACCACGTAGCCCATGATCACGCCGGTGAGGCTGGTGTAGATGGCATGGCCGAAGATGTTCAGCACACCGCGCATCACGAACAGGATGACCACGCCGAAGGCGCCGGCACCCTCGAGGATGCGGGTGTAGTAGATGATGTTCTCGGTGAAGGCGAAGCCGCCGCCGATGAGGGCCCCATAGATCATGCCGTCCAGCGGCCCGTTGAAGTAGCGGCGGGCCAGCAGCACCAGGCCCAGGCCCTTGGTGGTCTCCTCCACCAGCGGGGCGCTGATCACGGGCGTGGCCCAGGCGTAGAGCGCCTCACCACCGAAGGCGTAGAAGATCTCCCCGTTGATCGAGTTGAGGATGAAGCTGAGGCCTGCAGCGATGGCGGCACCCCAGAAAATGGCGATGATCAGCAGCGGAATGGGCTGTGGGTCCCACCTGTCCGCCAGCAGGATGATCAGGAAGATGACCAGCAGCGAGACACCTGCGAGGAACGCGGTGGCGGGCCACCAGATCGGGCTGGAGCTCGAGTTCATCACGAAGCTGAGGAAGAACAGGCCCAGCACGATGATCGTCGCCATGCCCAAGGTGATCAGCGCCAACCAGGAAGCGATGGAGACGACCGGCACCTCCTTGGCGTGCTGGGCCACCTCCTGGACGCGCCGGGTCTGCGTGGCCCAGGCCGACTGCGGCTGCGCCTGGTCGGGTCGCTGGATCTGTGCGGGGGCGTAGCGCGCGGCGGTAAGCCCGGAGGCGGGTCGCACCGAGGTGTCGTACGCCTTGGGGTTGCCGTAGTCGCGGTACTGTGGCTGGGACGGGGAGCCTGCGGCGGAGGAGGGCGCGCCGGGGCGCGGTCGCCCGTTGGGCATGAACTGGCCCTGGGAAGGGGAGGGCGGCTGGGACATGGGTGCCTCGGTTCTCAGCTGAAAGACGGTGAATCGCCTGTGATGCTACAGGGGCGTGACCGTCACCACTGGGCGGGGCAGACTGCTGTGGAAGAGCTGTTGGTGAAGAGCTGCTGTGGACGAGAGGGATGCTGGGGTCGAGATCCCGGAATGTGACACAGCCGCGGCCGATCCCCAGGGTTGAGCGGAATAGGCTCAACTTCGGTGTCGTTGGGATGAGGGACGACAGATCAAGGACCGACCACCGACGACCACCCCGGAAGGAGCACCGTGGATTTCAGGTTCACCACCCGATCGCAGGACGCCGTCACCGCAGCTGCGGAGAAGGCGGCCGAGCTCGGCAACCCCCAGATCAGCGCGATGCACCTGCTGTGGGCGCTCGCCGAGCAGGGCGACACCATCGCCCATGCGGCCCTGGAGGAGGCAGGGGCCTCCCCCCAGGAGATCGCGCAGCGCGCCGCCGAGGCCGTCGAGGCCCTGCCCCGCGTCAGCGGCTCCGGCGCGGCCAACCCCACCTTCGTCGGCAGCGGCTTCGACGCCCTCGAGGCCGCCCGCAAGGAAGCGGACTTCCAGCACAAGACCTACCTGTCCACCGAGCACCTGCTGATCGGCATCGCACTCGGCAAGGACGACGCGGCCCGCCTGCTCACCTCCCGAGGTGCCAGGCCGGGCTCCCTGCGCGATGCCGTGGTGCGACTGCACGGAGGAGAACAGAACATGAACCAGATGGACAGCCAGAACCCCGAGAACACCTTCCAGAGCCTGGAGAAGTTCGGGGTGGACCTCACCGAGATGGCCCGGGAGGGCCGGCTCGACCCGGTGATCGGCCGCGACACCGAGATCCGACGCGTGGTGCAGGTGCTCTCGCGCCGCACCAAGAACAACCCCGTCCTGATCGGCGAGCCCGGCGTGGGCAAGACCGCCGTGGTCGAGGGGCTCGCCCAGCGCATCGTCGCCGGCGACGTGCCCGACTCGCTGCGCGGCAAGAAGCTGATCTCCCTGGACCTGTCCTCGATGGTGGCCGGGTCGAAGTACCGCGGCGAGTTCGAGGAGCGGATGAAGGCGGTGCTGGACGAGATCCGTACCAGCAACGGCCAGATCATCACCTTCATCGACGAGCTGCACACCGTGGTCGGTGCCGGCGGCACCGGGGACGGCGCGATGGATGCCGGCAACATGCTCAAGCCCATGCTGGCCCGCGGTGAGCTGCGGATGGTGGGTGCCACCACCCTGGACGAGTACCGCGAGAACATCGAGAAGGACCCCGCGCTCGAGCGGCGCTTCCAACAGGTGTTCGTGGGCGAGCCCAGCGTGGAGAGCACCATCACCATCCTGCGCGGGCTGAAGGACAAGTACGAGGCGCACCACAAGGTGTCCATCACCGACGCCGCCCTGGTGGCCGCCGCGACCCTCTCGGACCGCTACATCCCCGGCCGTCAGCTGCCCGACAAGGCCATCGACCTGGTGGACGAGGCCGCTTCCCGCCAGCGCATGGAGCTGGACTCCTCCCCGGAGGAGCTGGACATCCTGCGCCGTCAGGTGGACCGCCTGAAGATGGAGGAGATGGCACTGACCGGCAGCGAGGACCCCGGCAGCATCGCGCAGCTGGAATCCGTGCACTCCCAGCTCGCCGACCGCACCGAGCGGATGACCGCCCTGTCGGCCCGCTGGGAGCGGGAGAAGGCCGGGCTGAACCTGGTCGGTGACCTCAAGGCCCAGCTCGAGCAGCTGCGGATGCAGGCAGACCGCGCTCAGCGCGAGGGCGACCTCACGGCCGCCTCGAAGATCCTGTACGGCGACATCCCTGCCCTCAAGGAGCAGCTGGTCCAGGCCGAGGAGGCCGAGGCCAGTGGCGAGGGTGACGGCGAGCGTCCCCTGGTCTCCGACCACGTGGGCGCGGACGACATCGCCGAGGTGGTGGGCGCCTGGACCGGCATCCCTGCCGGTCGCCTGCTGCAGTCCGAGACCCAGAAGCTGCTGGAGATGGAGGACATCATCGGGCGGCGGTTGATCGGGCAGAAGCGCGCGGTCACCGAGGTCTCCGATGCGGTGCGCCGGGCCCGGGCCGGGATCTCGGATCCCAACCGTCCCACCGGCTCGTTCCTGTTCCTCGGCCCCACGGGCGTGGGCAAGACCGAGCTGGCCAAGGCGCTGGCGGAGTTCCTCTTCGACGACGAGCGCGCCATGGTGCGCATCGACATGTCGGAGTACGGGGAGAAGCACACCGTCTCCCGCCTGGTGGGTGCTCCCCCCGGGTACGTGGGGTACGACGAGGGTGGTCAGCTGACCGAGGCGGTGCGCCGCCGTCCCTACTCCGTGGTGCTGCTCGACGAGATCGAGAAGGCCCACCCGGACGTGTTCGACGTGCTGCTGCAGGTGCTGGACGACGGCCGCCTCACCGACGGCCAGGGTCGCACCGTGGACTTCCGCTCCACCATCCTGATCCTCACCTCCAACCTGGGTGCGCACGTGCTGCAGGACTCCCTGCTCAGCCAGGAGGAGAAGAACGACAAGGTGATGTCGGTGGTGCGGGCCTCCTTCAAGCCGGAGTTCCTCAACCGCCTGGACGACGTGGTCATCTTCGACCCGCTGAACCGCGAGGAGCTCGCGCGGATCGTGACGCTGCAGATCAAGGACGTCGCCTCACGCCTGGCCGATCGCAGGATCGCCCTGGACGTGGACCAGGCGGCCACCGACTGGCTGGCCGAGAAGGGCTTCGACCCGATGTACGGTGCGCGTCCGCTGAAGCGACTGGTGCAGAAGGAGATCGGCGACGCCCTGGCTCGGCTGATCCTGAAGGGCGAGGTCCACGACGGCGAGCACGTGGAGGTCACCGCCCGCCAGGACGGCTCCGGCCTGGACCTGGTGGTGGCCCCGGAGGACGGGGTCGTCGAGGCCGAGCCGGTCGAAGACGAGGACCAGCAGGGCTGATACCCGGACGTGATCGGGCCGGCCGGCGCTATAGGCCGGCTGGTACCGATCAGGCCGGCTGGTCCCAGGGCAACGGCAGGTACCGGTACCGCAGGTCCAGGAAGCGCTGGGCCGAGGTGGCCTCGTCGAACGCCGTGACGTGGGAGTCGATCGTCCCCGCCGCGCTGCGCAGCGATTCGCTGACGGCCGGTGGGGCGATCTGCTCCAGTGCATCCGCACCGGTCTCCAGGGTGCTGGAGGCGAAGCCGGCGAGGGGGCGGATCGGTGAGGCCGAGACCAGGTCGAACTGCGCCTCCGCGTGACGGAGCAGCCCCATCTCCGTCTCCCGCGCCGCACCCTTCAGATCGCCGTTGAGCAGGGCCTCACCCACCGCGCCGGTGGTGTGCATGGTGTTGGCGATCTGAGCATCAGCAGCACCGAGGATCTGGCCGGGCACGGAGTCCTCCCCGAACGCCATGCCCGAGGCCGCATGCATCGTCCTGAACGGAGCCAGCGCCCCGGTGTACGCGCCGTACCCGGTGAATATTCGCCTCGCTGGGGTCCGCTGATCGAGGGTTCGGGTGCCACGTCGCTGCCGTAGCGGTGGCGTCGTTCGGGACCACCAGTGGTGTCGTTGGGGCCGCTCTGTCTACGCTCCTTCCGCCGTGTGTATAGGGCACGCGGCGGAAGGAGCAATCTGGAATGGTACGGAAGATCAGGGCGAAGCTGGTGCTCCAGCTGCGCGCAGAAGGTCTGTCGGGGCGAGCGATTTCGTCCTCGCAGGGCATGTCCCGCAAGTCCGTGAGGGCGGTGTTCGAGGCCGCTGACGCTGCAGGGATCGGGTGGGGCGATATCGCGGACGTCGCCGATGAGCAGGTGTATGCCCGGTTGTTCCCGGGCCGGGGCGAGCACGAGAGCGTGTTCGCACAGCCGGACTGGGAACAGGTCCATCGAGAGATGGCCAGGGTCGGCGTGACGCTGAAGCTGTTGCACGGCGAGTACTTCGACGCGACCACGGCGGCTGGGGATCCGGCGATGGGGTATGACCGGTTTTGCCGCACCTACCAGCACCACGTCATGGTCACCGGTGCCGCTTCGAGAGTCGGTCACAAGGCCGGCCAGAGCGTGGAGGTCGACTGGTCCGGCCCCACGATGGAGCTGGCCGATCCGGTCACCGGCGAGGTCTCGAAGGTGTTCTTGTTCGTTGCCTGCCTGCCTTTTTCTCGTTACGCGTTCTGCTTCCCGGCGCTGGATATGCGCCAGGAGTCCTGGCTGCGAGCGCACGTAGCGATGTTCGAGGCGCTGGGCGGGACGGTCCCGAGGATCGTTCCGGACAACCTCAAGACCGGTGTGGTGAAGCACCCCCGCGAGGGCGAGATCGTCCTGAACGATGCGTATCGCGAGATGGCAGCGCATTACTCGGCGGCGGTGCTCCCGGGGAGGGTGCGGAAACCGAAAGACAAGGCGAGCGTGGAGAACACCGTCGCGCACGTCGCGACCTGGGTCATCGCCGGGCTGCGGGATCAGCGATTCACGTCCCTGCCCGAACTTGCAGCCGCCATCGGGCAGCGGATGGAGGCCTATAACGCGGAGCCGTTCCAGAAGCGGCCCGGATCCCGCGCCAGCGTGTTCGACGCGGAGGAGCGGCCGCTGCTGACGCCGCTGCCGGCGGTGCCCTACGAGATCTCGACATGGCACTACGGACGACGAGTGGGCAGGAACGGGCACGTCACGTTCGCGCGGAACTTCTACTCCGCGCCGTTCGCGCACATCGGCGCGAAGGTCGATCTGCGCATCACGGCCCGGACGCTGGAGATCTATCAGGGCAGCCAGCGACTGACCAGTCACCTGCTGCTCCCGGAGACCGCGAGCAATGAGTACCGCACCAACGACGCGGACCTACCTGCGGGCGAGCGTTTCCAGGCCTGGGACGCGCAGAGGGTGCGGGCGTGGGCAGATCGGGTCGGGCCGGCCACGGTGATCGTGATCCAGCGGATCTTCGAGTCCGTGCCGATCGTGGAACAGGGCCTGGATCCCGCGTTGGCGGTGCTACGGCTCTCTCGCCGCTTCTCCGTAGATCGGGTCGAGGCGGCCTGCGCACTCGCGCTGACGGGACGGGTCCGTTCACCGCGCTATGCGCATCTGCACCCGATCTTGGCCACCGGGCAGGACAAGGTCGCCGCCCTGCGTCCACCCCGCGAGGAACCCGCGGAAGACGGCGGATACGTCCGTGGCGCCGACTACTACGCCGGAGGTGTCCGGTGAGCGTGATCGATAACGACACGAAGCGGAAGCTGCGCGAGATGGGCGCGACCGCGCTGCTGGACGCGATCGATGCCCAGGATGAGGCTCACGTGCTGGGGATGTCGTTCCAGGAACGGCTCCAGCTGATCGTGGACGAGGCGCATTCCATCTTCAATCATGGAAAGGTCGAGGGTCTGATCCGCCGGGCGGGGCTGCGTTATCCCGGAGCGGACCTGCGGCGGCTGGATCTGGTCGAGGAACGGGGACTGAACCGGAACGTGATCGCGCAACTGGCAACCTGCTCCTTCATCCAGCGGCAACAGAACGTGGTCTTCCAGGGCTTCACCGGCTCAGGGAAGTCCTACCTCGGCTGCGCGCTGGCGAAGCAGGCCTGCCAGCACCGGCTCCGAGCCCACTACATCCGAATGCCCGACCTCGAAGAGGCCTGGGCCCTGGCAAAGGACAAGCCGCAGGGCCAGACGAAGTTCCTGCGGAAGTACTCCACGTTCTCGCTGCTGGTGATCGACGAGTGGCTGCTGGACCATCCTGACGAGGGAATGCGTTCGATGCTGCTGGAACTGCTCGAGCGCCGCTATGACACCGGCTCGACCGTGTTCTGCACCCAGTACCCGAAGAAGGACTGGCACGCCCGGCTCGGTGGAGCAGTCCACGCCGATGCGATCATGGACCGCATCGTGCACAACACAATCTGGATCGACACCGGCGACAGGAACATGCGAGAACACACCGCACTGCCCCAGTGACCCGATGCCGGCGGGAGCCAGTGGTCCCCACCGCGGCGGCTACTGGCCCCCGTCGGCACGATCGGCGGTCCCCAAGAGCAAGATTCGGTGGCTCCCACGACTACGAATACTCACCCGGCACCGGCCATTCCTCGTTCGACACCGTCGATGCCGCGGCCGATCACCTCATGGACGCCCATCAGCATCTGCGCCTGCTTGAGCCCCGGGACTTGCCGGGCGCCGGCGGTGCGCACCGCTTCACCGTCCGCCGTGATGGTGATGTCCGGTGCGGTGCTCCCGGTGGGCTGCAGCACCGGTGGCATCGGTGGCGGGGAGCTGGGGGAGCCGATCGGTCGGTGCATACCCGGATCCCACCAGGGGGAGCCGAACTCCCATTCCTTCGTCTTCTCCCGTAGCCGATCGAACAGCCCGATCGGATCAGGATGGATCATCGGCCCGAAGGGATTGCTCACCGCGGGACCGAACAACGGCCCAGGGGAGAGTGGAGCCCCCGGGCGCGGCACCGGGCCGGGTCCACCGGCCGACCTCGTGCCGCCGTCCGGGGCGCTGGCCTCCTCCTGCTCCTCGGCCTCGGCGCGGACCTGTTCCAGGTACCGGCCCAGCAGCCTGCCCGCCTCGTAGCCCGCGGTCAGCAGTGAGGCGAGGTCGGCTTGGAAGCGCTGGGCGTCCGGCCCGAACCAGGGCAGTGTCGGTCCCGCCGCGGCGAGATCGTCGAGCAGAGTGGTGAAGGCGGCGGTGTGCCCGGTGGCCAGATCCGCCCATCCCTCCATGTCATCGGTGGTGCATCCCCAGAATGTGTTCATGCCGTGAACCTAGGACGCAGCACAGCCCCGACACCGTGATGGGGCCGGGGCTGTGGACAACGGGGGGTTGGGGAGGAACTTCGGCGGAGGGTCTGCTCGACCACCGCCGGGGCCTCACACCACGATGTTGACCACCTTCGGTGCGCGCACGATCACCTTGCGCACCGTCTGCCCGTCGATCAGCTGCTGCACGCGCGGCTCGGCCATCACCAGGGCCTCCAGGTCCGCCTCGGAGATCTCCGGGTCCACCTCCACCTTGTGGCGCACCTTGCCCTTGATCTGGACCACGCAGGTGACGGCGTCCGCCTTCACCAGCTGCGGATCGGCCACCGGGTAGGACTCCCGGGCCAGGGACTGCTCGTGCCCCAGCCTCGACCACAGCTCCTCGGCGATGTGCGGCGCGAAGGGCGCCACCATCAGCACCAGCGGCTCCAGGGCCTCACGGGGCGAGGACCCGGTGCCGGCCAAGGCCTTGGTCAGGTGGTTCACCAGTTCGATCAGCTTGGAGATGGCGGTGTTGAACTGCATCTCGGCCATGTCGCGGGTGACCCCGTCGATGGTGCGGTGCACAGCCTGCTTGGTGGGCAGCGGCGCCTCGTCCTCGGAGACCAGCAGCGCGCCGGTCTCCTCGTCGACCACCAGTCGCCACAGGCGCTGCAGGAACCGCTGGGATCCCACCACCGCGCGGGTCTCCCAGGGGCGCGACAGGTCCAGCGGACCCATCGACATCTCGTACACACGCAGGGTGTCCGCCCCGTACTCGGCATACATGTCGTCCGGGGCCACCGAGTTCTTCAGCGACTTGCCCATCTTCCCGTACTCCTGGGTGACGGGCTCACCGTGGTAGGTGAAGGTGCCGTCGGCCTCCGCCACGACCTCCTCCGCCGGGACGTACACGCCGCGCGCGTCCGTGTAGGCGTAGGCCTGGATGTATCCCTGGTTGAACAGGCGGTGGAACGGCTCCTGGCTGGAGACGTCGCCGCGGTCGAACAGCACCTTGTGCCAGAACCGGGCGTACAGCAGGTGCAGCACTGCGTGCTCCACACCGCCCACGTACAGGTCCACGCCGCCCACGCCGCCCGGAGTGCGCGGGCCCAGCCAGTACTGCTCGTTGACCGGGTCCACCAGCTGCTCGGTGTCGGTGGGATCGATGTAGCGCAGCTCGTACCAGCTGGAGCCGGCCCAGTTGGGCATGGTGTTGGTCTCGCGGCGGTAGCGGCGCGGCCCCTCACCCAGGTCCAGCTCCACCTCCACCCAGTCCTCGGCCCGCGACAGCGGGGTCTGCGGCTCGGTGTCGGCATCGAGGGGATCGAAGGTGCGCGGGGAGAAGTCGGTGACCTCCGGCAGCTCGATCGGCAGCATCTGCGTGGGCAGGGCGATCGGCACCTCCGGCTGTTCCACGTCGTACACGATCGGGAACGGCTCGCCCCAGTAGCGCTGACGGGAGAACAGCCAGTCCCGCAGCCGGTACGTGGTGCGGGCGGTGCCGAAGCCCTTCTCGGTCACGTACTCGGTGGCGCGGGTCTTCGCCTCGTCCTTGTCCATGCCGTTGAGGTCCAGCTCGGCGTTGGCGGAGTTGATCTTCACCCCGTCGCCGGTCCAGGCGCCGCCGGGGAAGTCCTCGGGCGGCTGCACGGTGCGGATCACGGGCAGCTCGTAGGCGGTGGCGAAGTCGAAGTCGCGCTCGTCCTCCGCGGGGACCGCCATGATCGCGCCGGTGCCGTAACCCATCAGCACGTAGTCGGCGGTGAACACCGGCAGCTCCCGGCCGTCCATCGGGTTGATCGCGGTCAGGCCGGTGAACACACCGGTCTTGGCGCGGTCCTCCCCGGTGCGCTCCTCCTCACCGGTGGCAGCGGCCCGCGCCTGGTAGGCGGCGACCGCTTCGCGCGGCGAGGCGGCACCGTCGGTCCAGCTGGCCGGCACGTCCGACGGCCAGTCGGCGGGCAGGGCGTCCACGTCCGCCAGCAGCGGGTGCTCCGGGGAGAGCACGCAGAAGGTGGCGCCGAACAGGGTGTCGGCGCGAGTGGTGAACACCTCGAAGGTGGGGGAGGCGCCTTCGACCGGATCGGGGGTGCCGTTCGGATCGGGGGTGCCGGCCAGCCCCTGCACGGGGAAGGCGATCTGCGCGCCGTGGCTGCGGCCGATCCAGTTGCGCTGCATGGAGCGCACCGACTCCGGCCAGTCCATCCGGTCCAGGTCGTCGATCAGACGGTCCGCGTAGGCGGTGATGCGCATGTTCCACTGGCGCAGGCGGCGCTTGAACACCGGGAAGTTGCCGCGCTCCGAGCGGCCCTCGGCGGTGACCTCCTCGTTGGCCAGCACGGTGCCCAGTCCCGGGCACCAGTTCACCGAGGTGTCGGAGACATAGGCCAGGCGGAACGCGCCCACCAGCTCCTCCAGCTCCGCGTCGTCGGCTGCGCGCACCTCGTCCGCGGAGCGCCCGGCCCAACCCGCAGGCAGCTCGATGTTCAGCCGATCGGCCAGCGCGATCGGGTCGATGGCGCCGGAGTGCAGGCCATCCCGCAGCTCGGAGACAGGGCGAGCACGGCCCACGATCCCGTCGGCGTTCTCGGCGTCCGGGTCGTACCAGGAGTCGAAGATCCGCAGGAAGATCCACTGCGTCCACTTCATGAACTCCGGGTCCGTGGTGGCGAAGGAGCGGCGCGGGTCATGGGACAGGCCCAGGCGGTGCAGCTGCCGGCCCATGGTCGCCACGTTCTCCTCGGTGGTGATCCGGGGGTGCGTGCCGGTGGCGATGGCGTACTGCTCCGCGGGCAGGCCGAAGGCGTCGTACCCCATCGTGTACAGCACGTTCCTGCCCAGCATGCGGTGGTGGCGGGCCACCACGTCGGTGGCGATGTACCCCAGGGGGTGCCCCACGTGCAGTCCCTTGCCCGAGGGGTAGGGGAACATGTCCATGATGAAGGTCTTCTCCGGCAGATCCGCCGGCGGGGTGCCGTCCGAGAGCGGGCCGGTGGGGTTCACGGCGGCGAAGGTGCCCTCCGCGTCCCAGCGCTGCTGCCAGTGCTGCTCGATGCTGTCCGCCATGGCGGCGGTGTAGCGGTGCGGTGCCTCGGTCATGGTGATGCGTCCGTCCTTCAGCAAGTGGTCGACTCCTCCACCGGGATGCTCCCGGCATGAAAAAACCCCCGCACAGGCGAGGGGAGCCGCGTCGATGCCCGGGGACCGGGCTCTGCTCGACGCGGCTACGGAAGGAGCAGCCGGATGTCCATGCGCCCAGTGTACGCGCGGATGCGGGCGGGCCGCCGACCGGCCCGCCCGCGGGCACTCAGCCGATCGCGTTGGCGCTGGAGCCGGCAGCGGGCGCGGGTTCACGCGCCCAGCACACCTGCCAAGACCAGCAGCACCACCACGGTGCCGATCGTGGTCACCAGCACCGTGTCACGCGCCAGGTTCTCGGAGGCCTCGTAGCGGGCGGCGGCCACGTACACGTTCTGCGCGGTGGGCAGTGCGGCCATCACCACCACCGCGTACAGATCCTGCCCCCGCAGGCCCAGCGCGGCGCCGATCCCCAGGGCGATCAGCGGCATCACCACGAGCTTGGTCGCCGAGGACACCGCGATCAGGCCCCGGTAGCCGTCGTCCCGGGCGAAGGGCCGAGAGCCGTACAGCGACAGCCCGTAGGCCAGCAGCATCGCCGGGATCGCCATGTCGGCCAGGGAGCGCACCGGCTCGAGCATCACCTCGGGGATCCGCACCCCAGCCGCCGACAGCACCAGACCCACCGCCGAGGCGATGATCGTGGGGTTGGCCAGGATGCTGCGGGCCACGCCCGCCGGGCCGGGACTGCGCTCCTGCGTCAGCGCGTGCAGCACGAACAGGTACAGCGGGGTGTACACCGCCTGCTGGAACAGGATCACCGGGATCGCATGGGAGATGTCCCCCAGCACGTAGGCGGCGATGGGGAACCCCATGTTCGCGCCGTTGACCACGGAGCCGCTGATCGCCGCGACCACCAGGTCCACGCCGCGGCGTGATGTCGCCACCCGCAGCACCCCCAGCAGCAGCCCACCAGTGAGCAGGCCGGCGAGCGCGGCCACCAGCATCGGGGTGGACAGCACCTCGCCCGGTTCGGACTGCAGCAGCCCCACCAGGACCAGGGCCGGTGAGGCGAGGAAGAACGTGGTGCGGTTCAGCACATAGCGGGCATGAGGGCCCAGCACTCCGGTGCGGGCGGTGAGCCAGCCCACCCCGATCAGGGCCCAGACGATGAAGAAGCCGCTGAGGACCCCGGACATCGTTCAGTCGCCCTGGGGGAGATAGCCCACAGTGGTGGGGGTCAGCGGCTGGAGACCTGGCCCGGCATGCCGGGCACAGCCTCAGCGGGATCGTTGCCGATCTGCACGACGCGGTTCTCGCCGTCCACGTGCACCACGGTGGGTTCGTGACGGCGGGCGTCGGCATCCTCGAACAGCCCGTAGGCCATGATGATCACCAGGTCCCCGGGCTGGACCAGATGAGCGGCCGCGCCGTTGATGCTGATCTTCCCGGAGCCGCGCTCGCCGGTGATGGCGTAGGTCTCTAGACGGGAGCCGTTGGTCACGTCCACGATGGAGACCTGCTCGTTCTCCAGGATGCCCGCGGCCTCCAGCAGATCGGCGTCGATGGTCACCGACCCCACGTAATGGAGGTCGGCCTGGGTCACCGTGGCCCGGTGGATCTTCGAAGTCATCAGTGTTCGCAGCATCGCCCCCAGTCTCGCATGCGCGATGATGGGTACCGCCCCACCGTCAGGAGAATCACGATGCCCAAGGCACGCCGCCGATCGGCCCACCGTTCCCAGCGCTTCGAGGAGATGGCCCTTCCCGAGGAGGTGCTCGGCGTCCTCGCCCAGCAGGGACTGGACCGCTCATTCGAGATCCAGGAGGCGATCCTGCCTGACGCCCTGGCCGGCCGCGACGTGCTGGCCCGGGCCGAGACCGGCTCCGGCAAGACCCTCGCCTTCACCTTGGCGATGACCTCCCGCTTCCGCGGCCGCAAGGTCCACCGCCGTCGCCCCCTGGGCGTGGTGCTGGTTCCCACCCGCGAGCTGGCCGTGCAGGTGGTCGACACCATCCACCCCTTCGCCCGTTCCCTGGGCATCCGGGCCCAGCTGGTCGCCGGCGGCATGAACATCGAGAAGCAGGCCGATGCCGTGGCCCGCGGGGTGGAGATCATCGTGGCCACCCCCGGCCGCCTGATCGACCTGGCCGAGCGCGGCGCGCTGATGCTGGACCGGGTGGAGACCACCGTGATCGACGAGGCCGACCACATGGCCGACCTCGGCTTCCTGCCGCAGGTGCGCGACATCCTCGCCGCCGTCCCCATGGGCACCCAGAAGATGCTGTTCTCGGCCACCCTGGACGGGCAGGTCGAGGAGATCGTGGACGCGTTCCTGGTGGACCCGGTCACCCACGAGACCGTGCCTGTGGCCGCTGCGGTGACCACCATGCGCCACCACGTGCTGGCCATCGAGCCCTCCGCCAAGCGCGAGGTCACCGCCCGCCTCGCAGCCCGGCGCGGACGCACGCTGCTGTTCACCCGCACCCAGCTCGGCGCCGAGCGCGTGGCACAGGAACTGGTGGAGGTGGGCGTGGCCGCCGCCGCCCTGCACGGCAGCAAGCAGCAGGGCCTGCGCACCAACGTGCTGGCCGGTTTCCGCCAGGGTGGGTTCCCCGTGCTCGTGGCCACCGACGTGGCCGCCCGCGGGCTCCACATCGACGACGTCACCATGGTGGTGCACGTGGACCCGGCCGACGACGTCAAGGAGTACGTGCACCGCTCGGGCCGTACCGCACGCGCCGGCGCCGAGGGCACCGTGGTGACCCTCGCCCTGCCGCACCAGGTCAAGAAGACCCGCTCCGTGGTCGAGGGAGCCCGGGTGGAGCCGGGCTGGGACGAGGTGGCCGACGGCGAGGCCGAGGTGCTCGGCGCCCTCGGGGGCCGTCGCCCCGCGGGAGAGCCCGTGGACGATCCCGCGATGACGAAGTACAAGGGCGCGCCGCGCAAGCTGGATCTCAGCCGCGGGGGTAAGCGCCCCGGGGCCGACGCCCAGCGGGCCGAGGAGCGCCGCGCCAATGAGGAGCGTCGTGCCTCCTGGGAGGACGACGAGGAGTTCGTCGGTCGTGCAGGGGCCGGCGCACGCGGGCGGGGCGCTCGTGGAGCGTCCCGCAGCGCCACCGGCGCACAGTCCGCCCGCGGCGCCGGCAAGCGCGGCGCCGGCGGCAGGAGTGCTGCCGGCGGTCGCGGCCAGGAGAACCCGGGCGGTCGCCGTGGAGCCGCCGGACGTGGAGGTGCTTCCGGACGTGGCGGTGCCGCTGGTCGTGGCGGTGCCCGCGGCGGCCGGAGGGGCTCGCGATGAGCATCAGCCTGTTCGACCTGTTCAAGATCGGCATCGGCCCCTCCAGCTCCCACACCGTGGGGCCGATGCGGGCCGCAGCCGTGTTCGCCCGCCAGGTGCTGGAGGACCCGCTGATCGCGCCGCGCCTGGCGGATGTGGCAGTGCACCTGTACGGCTCGCTCGCCGCCACCGGACACGGCCACGGGACCCTGGACGCGGTGGTGATGGGCCTGGAGGGAGCCGACCCGGAGACCGTCGACCCTGTGGCCGGTCGTGAGCGCGTGGCCACGATCGAGCGCGAGGGCGGGCTGCTGCTGGACGGCCGCATCCCCGTCACGCTGCGGCCCAGCAGCATCGTGCTGCACCCCCTCACCTTCCTGCCCCAGCACTCCAACGGCATGACCTTCATCGCGCTGGATGCCGAGGGCGAGGAACTGCTGCGCCGCCCCATGTTCTCGGTGGGCGGCGGCTTCGTGGTGGACGAGGCCGACATGGACCAGCCCATGTCCGAGGTGGCCTCCGAGGAGCAGGGCAGCGCGATCTTCACCACCGGCGACGAGCTGCTGCGGGTGTGCGAGGAGCGCGGCATCTCGATCTCCGAGGCGATGCTGTTGCGGGAGCGGCAGTGGCGCAGCGACGAGGAGATCCGTGCCGGGGCCCTGGCCATCTGGCGCACCATGAGCGACTGCATCGAGCAGGGGGTGCGCACCCACGGCACCCTCCCCGGTGGCCTGGAGGTGAAGCGCCGTGCGGCCTCCTGGTACGAGTCCCTCAGCGCGGAGGACCCGGTCAAGCTGCCGATGAACGCCTTCGAGTGGGTGTCCCTGGCGGCGTTGGCCGTCAATGAGGAGAACGCCGCCGGTGGCCGCGTGGTCACCGCCCCCACCAATGGGGCCGCCGGCATCATCCCGGCGGTGATGCACTTCGCGACCACCTACATCCAGGGTGTGGACCCCGACGAGATCGCGGTGCGGTTCCTGCTCACGGCCGGCGCCATCGGCTCCCTCTACAAGGAGCACGCCTCGATCTCCGGCGCCGAGGTGGGCTGCCAGGGCGAGGTGGGCTCGGCCTGCTCGATGGCGGCTGCCGCTCTGTGCGAGGCGATGGGCGGCAAGCCTGCCCAGGTGGAGAACGCCGCCGAGATCGCGATGGAGCACAACCTGGGACTGACCTGCGACCCCGTGGGCGGCCTGGTGCAGGTCCCGTGCATCGAGCGCAACGCCATGGCCGCCGTCAAGGCCATCACTGCTGCCCGCTTCGCGCTGCGTGGCACCGGGGAGCACTTCGTGTCCCTGGACACCGTGATCGAGACGATGCGGCAGACGGGCAAGGACATGAACGAGCGGTACAAGGAGACCGCCATGGGCGGTCTCGCGGTCACCGCGGTGCCGGTGAGCCGTCCGGACTGCTGAGGTCCGGGTCGCCTGGTGCGGGGCCGCTGACGAGCACCACCTCGCGCGGCACCGCCGCCGCACCCAGCCGGTCGCGCACCAGCGCCCTCAGCTCCTCGACACCGGGGGTCCCCGAGTCGTCGACGGTGTCAGCAACGGTGACCTCCGCGACGGTGCGGGTGCCGTAGCGCTGATCGTCCACCAGGCGCAGGCGCACTCCCGCGACCCCGGGGTGGCCGGCGAGCAGGCGAGCGACCGCCTTCGGGTGATGGAGCATCCCTCCGGAGGAGACGGCCCCGTCGGCCCGCCCCGTGACCACGACACGGCCCCGGGCATCGACGCTCCCGCGATCGGTGACCAGCTCACGGCCCCCGGTGAACGGGCTGCGCACGTGCAGCAGGCCGTGCTGCTCCCGGATCCGCACGCCCCGAAGGGGCCTTCCGTCCACGGTCAGGGAGCCGGTCTCGGTGGTGCCGTAGACGTCGTGCACCCGGGCACGGAAATGCCGGGCCAGATCCGCCCGCAGGTCCGGCGCGAGCACATCGGAGCCGGATACCACGCGCGCGATGCGCAGGGGCCTGCCCTCGCAGCGGGCCTGGTCGGCAGTCAGCACATCGGCCAGGTGCACCGGTACCCCGGTGAGGATCCGGGGTGCGGTGTCGCGCAGCAGCCGCACCCTGGCCGCGGGACGCAGGTGGGTGAGGTCCACCAGCGGGGCCCCGAGCGCCAATGCCCCCAGGGCGACCAGCAGGCCGTGTCCGTGGACCCCCGGGGCGGCACTGGCGATCCGCACCCCCGGTCGCAGCCCGATGCGTCGCGCCAGGTCCAGCAGGGTGCGCAGCTGCGCGGGGGTGAGCGGTCCACGATGCTGCAGGTGCGGGTCACCCGTGCTGCCGCTGGAGCGCAGGTCGAGCGCACCATCGGAGGCCAGGGCCGTGGCGAGCACCTGCCGCAGCGGGGCATCGGCCGGGAGGTCCGTGAGACGTGGGGCACGATCACCGCGGCCGCGCAGGAGCGTGGCGATGTCCTGCAGCTCCCTGGCCGTCAGCTCGCCGTGAGCATCGGTGAGCACCACCCGGCGGGGCCGCAGGCCCGCTCGCAGCCTCAGGGCGCTGCCGGCCTGGATGAGCCTCATGCACGGCCCCGTCCTGCGGGCCGGGCAGGCCGGTCCCGCCGCAGCAGGCGCGCTGCCACGTCCCCGCCCACGCCGGCGAGCCGGGCGGCCGTGGTCGGGGCGGCCTGCGAGAGGACGGCACCCGCTCTCACCCAGGGCGGTGAGACCAGCGTGCGGCGGGAGTTGAGACCGCGCAGCACCATGGCGGCACCCTGATCGGGGGTCATTGAATATTCGCCTCGCTGGGGTCCGCTGATCGAGGGTTCGGGTGCCACGTCGCTGCCGTAGCGGTGGCGTCGTTCGGGACCACCAGTGGTGTCGTTGGGGCCGCTCTGTCTACGCTCCTTCCGCCGTGTGTATAGGGCACGCGGCGGAAGGAGCAATCTGGAATGGTACGGAAGATCAGGGCGAAGCTGGTGCTCCAGCTGCGCGCAGAAGGTCTGTCGGGGCGAGCGATTTCGTCCTCGCAGGGCATGTCCCGCAAGTCCGTGAGGGCGGTGTTCGAGGCCGCTGACGCTGCAGGGATCGGGTGGGGCGATATCGCGGACGTCGCCGATGAGCAGGTGTATGCCCGGTTGTTCCCGGGCCGGGGCGAGCACGAGAGCGTGTTCGCACAGCCGGACTGGGAACAGGTCCATCGAGAGATGGCCAGGGTCGGCGTGACGCTGAAGCTGTTGCACGGCGAGTACTTCGACGCGACCACGGCGGCTGGGGATCCGGCGATGGGGTATGACCGGTTTTGCCGCACCTACCAGCACCACGTCATGGTCACCGGTGCCGCTTCGAGAGTCGGTCACAAGGCCGGCCAGAGCGTGGAGGTCGACTGGTCCGGCCCCACGATGGAGCTGGCCGATCCGGTCACCGGCGAGGTCTCGAAGGTGTTCTTGTTCGTTGCCTGCCTGCCTTTTTCTCGTTACGCGTTCTGCTTCCCGGCGCTGGATATGCGCCAGGAGTCCTGGCTGCGAGCGCACGTAGCGATGTTCGAGGCGCTGGGCGGGACGGTCCCGAGGATCGTTCCGGACAACCTCAAGACCGGTGTGGTGAAGCACCCCCGCGAGGGCGAGATCGTCCTGAACGATGCGTATCGCGAGATGGCAGCGCATTACTCGGCGGCGGTGCTCCCGGGGAGGGTGCGGAAACCGAAAGACAAGGCGAGCGTGGAGAACACCGTCGCGCACGTCGCGACCTGGGTCATCGCCGGGCTGCGGGATCAGCGATTCACGTCCCTGCCCGAACTTGCAGCCGCCATCGGGCAGCGGATGGAGGCCTATAACGCGGAGCCGTTCCAGAAGCGGCCCGGATCCCGCGCCAGCGTGTTCGACGCGGAGGAGCGGCCGCTGCTGACGCCGCTGCCGGCGGTGCCCTACGAGATCTCGACATGGCACTACGGACGACGAGTGGGCAGGAACGGGCACGTCACGTTCGCGCGGAACTTCTACTCCGCGCCGTTCGCGCACATCGGCGCGAAGGTCGATCTGCGCATCACGGCCCGGACGCTGGAGATCTATCAGGGCAGCCAGCGACTGACCAGTCACCTGCTGCTCCCGGAGACCGCGAGCAATGAGTACCGCACCAACGACGCGGACCTACCTGCGGGCGAGCGTTTCCAGGCCTGGGACGCGCAGAGGGTGCGGGCGTGGGCAGATCGGGTCGGGCCGGCCACGGTGATCGTGATCCAGCGGATCTTCGAGTCCGTGCCGATCGTGGAACAGGGCCTGGATCCCGCGTTGGCGGTGCTACGGCTCTCTCGCCGCTTCTCCGTAGATCGGGTCGAGGCGGCCTGCGCACTCGCGCTGACGGGACGGGTCCGTTCACCGCGCTATGCGCATCTGCACCCGATCTTGGCCACCGGGCAGGACAAGGTCGCCGCCCTGCGTCCACCCCGCGAGGAACCCGCGGAAGACGGCGGATACGTCCGTGGCGCCGACTACTACGCCGGAGGTGTCCGGTGAGCGTGATCGATAACGACACGAAGCGGAAGCTGCGCGAGATGGGCGCGACCGCGCTGCTGGACGCGATCGATGCCCAGGATGAGGCTCACGTGCTGGGGATGTCGTTCCAGGAACGGCTCCAGCTGATCGTGGACGAGGCGCATTCCATCTTCAATCATGGAAAGGTCGAGGGTCTGATCCGCCGGGCGGGGCTGCGTTATCCCGGAGCGGACCTGCGGCGGCTGGATCTGGTCGAGGAACGGGGACTGAACCGGAACGTGATCGCGCAACTGGCAACCTGCTCCTTCATCCAGCGGCAACAGAACGTGGTCTTCCAGGGCTTCACCGGCTCAGGGAAGTCCTACCTCGGCTGCGCGCTGGCGAAGCAGGCCTGCCAGCACCGGCTCCGAGCCCACTACATCCGAATGCCCGACCTCGAAGAGGCCTGGGCCCTGGCAAAGGACAAGCCGCAGGGCCAGACGAAGTTCCTGCGGAAGTACTCCACGTTCTCGCTGCTGGTGATCGACGAGTGGCTGCTGGACCATCCTGACGAGGGAATGCGTTCGATGCTGCTGGAACTGCTCGAGCGCCGCTATGACACCGGCTCGACCGTGTTCTGCACCCAGTACCCGAAGAAGGACTGGCACGCCCGGCTCGGTGGAGCAGTCCACGCCGATGCGATCATGGACCGCATCGTGCACAACACAATCTGGATCGACACCGGCGACAGGAACATGCGAGAACACACCGCACTGCCCCAGTGACCCGATGCCGGCGGGAGCCAGTGGTCCCCACCGCGGCGGCTACTGGCCCCCGTCGGCACGATCGGCGGTCCCCAAGAGCAAGATTCGGTGGCTCCCACGACTACGAATACTCAGTCATCGCACCGCGCGGCGAGGCCCCGTAGGTGGGAGCCGCCATCGCGGTGGCCACCAGCGGCATCTCCACGATGCTCATCCCGACGCCCCGGGCAGCGGCCTCCGGGCGCAGCGCGCGCAACCAGGTGTCCAGTCCGCTCTTGGTGGCGGCGTAGGCCGCCCACCCGGGGGTGGGGATGCGCGTGGCGGCACTGGTGACGGCGACGACGCGACCGCTGCCGCGCGCGCACATCGGCTCCAGCAACCCCAGGATCAGGGTGGCCGGTCCCAGCATGTTGGTGCCGGCCAGGCGCACCAGGTCGTGGGGTCGCCCGAAGCTCGCCGCCAGGCGGCGGCGGATCGAATGGCCGGCCAGCACCACCACCGCATCGGGCACGCCCTCGGCGAGGACCTGCCGCACCAGGTCCGTCACGGCCTCCTGATCACGCATGTCGCAGGGATGCACGCTCGCGGTCCCGCCCGCTGCGTGTACCTGGCCTGCGAGCTGCTCGAGCCGGTCGTGGTCCCGGGCGGTGAGCACCAGGTGCTCACCGCGGGAGGCGAGGCGCAGGGCAAGGGCGGCACCGATACCGCCGGTCGCACCGGTCAGGACGATCATGACCCCAGCCCACCACAGGTGGCGGGCCGGTCCCTCACCAGGAACCGCGACGGTACGGGCCGGGGTACAGGCTGGCGTCGTGCACCCCCAGCTCGTGGGCGGCGCGCTGCGGCCACGACGGCTCGCGCAGGGCTGCGCGTCCCACCGCCACGTGGTCCGCGTCGCCGCGGGCCAGGATCTCCTGGGCATGCACGGGCTCGGTGATCAGGCCCACGGCCGCCACCGGGATCCCGGTGGCCTCCCGGATCGAGCGGGCGAAGCCCACCTGGTACTCCGGCTTCACCGCGATATCGGCGATCACCGCCCCGCCGGTGGAGACGTGCAGGGCATCCACCCCGATGCGGGAGAGTGTGCACGCCAGCTCGATCGAGTGCCGGGTGTGCCAGCCGCCGTCGATCCAGTCGGTGGCGCTGATCCGCACGATCAGAGGCTTGTGCGCGGGCCACGCGTCCCGGACGGCCCGTGCGATCTCCAGGGCCAGGCGGCTGCGGCCCGTGTCGTTGCCGCCGTACTCGTCGGTGCGGGTGTTGACCAGCGGGGAGAGGAAGGAGTGGACCAGGTAGCCGTGGGCGAAGTGCAGCTCGATGGCATCGAAGCCGGCCTGCTCGGCGCGGTGCGCGGCAGCCACGAAATCGTCGATCACCCGGGTGATGGCGGCGGTGTCCAGGGCATCGGGGGTCTCCAGGCCGGGGAAGGGCTCGTCGGTGGGGCCCTCGGGGATCCACCCTCCGGCGAGTTCGGGGACTGTGCCGTGGCGGCCGGCGTACTTCGGCAGCATCGGCCAGGTGGATGCCTTGCGGCCGGCGTGGGCCAGCTGCACGGCCACCTTGGCGCCCTGGGCCTGGCAGAAGGAGACGATGCGGGACCAGGCCTGCGTCTGCTCGTCGTTCCACAGGCCGGTGTCCTGCGCGGAGATGCGGCCGGTGGGGCTGACGGCGGTGGCCTCGGTGATCACCAGGCCGAAACCGCCGGCCGCCCGTGCCCCCAGGTGCATCAGGTGCCAGTCGGTGGGGACGCCGTCCCTGGCCTCCACCATGTACTGGCACATGGGGGCCAGCCACATGCGGTTGCGGATCTCGACGTCCCGCAGCACGGCGGGGGAGAGCAGTTCAGGGACCATCGTCCTCCACGGTAACCCGTCGAAGCGCAGGAGCGATGCGCTTCTCGAGGGTTCTGGACAGATGACGATGAGTCTCTCGACACGGCGATGCAAGATTGCTAGCATCCTTGCATGACGGACCCGAGTGGCCCTGCCGGAGCCTCTACCAAGGTGCAGTTCAACGTGTACCTCCCCAAGGACCTCGTGGTAGCGGTCAAGCACCGCGCGATCGACGAGTCCTCCAGCCTGAGCGAGCTGGTGCGCCGGGCCCTGGTCCAGTACCTCGACGGCGCTCAGCACGACGCCCCGCCTCCCCACCGTGACCCCGAGGAGACCCGATGACCACCACGCACCCGACGCCGGAACCGGTCCACACCGACCGGCCCGCCTTCACCGTGTACCCCCTGCGGTTCTCCGACGACGCCCCGGCCGTGATCGCCTTCCTGCGCACCCTCGGCATGGCACCCGTGGTGACCACCGAGGGCGAGGGCTTCGCCGAACTCATCGCCGGGGGCGGTGGCCGGGTGATGGTCCACGCCACGTCCAACGCCGAGACCGCCGCGCCGGCCGGGGAGACCCAGCTGTGCCTGTCCGTCCCCGCAACCGACGCTGCCGCCGAGCAACTGCGGGAACAGGGCCTCCAGGTGCGCGTGTGGGACGAGACCTACGGCCGTCAGGGAAGCGTGCGCGGTCCCCACGGGGAGGACATCTCCCTGAACGAGCACCAGCGGGACCTGTACGGCTACGTAGGCCACGACGGCGCCCGCGCCGACCCACGGCTCTCCGTGACCGCCGTGCGCGTCAGCGCTGAGGGGCCCGACCGTGACGGTGACCGGGAGTTCTTCGCCGCCCTCGGGTTCCGTCCCGTGGGGGAGGGAGACCAGTGGTGGCAGGCGCTCAGCAGCCCCGGCGCCGGCACCATCGGCCTGCACGCCCCCGGCGGGGCCGATGACCGCGCTTCACGCCCCTCCGGCACCGAGTTCGGGGACGTGGCCCTGGTGCGCCTGGGCTTCGAGACCACCGAGGACCTCGATCTCTTGGCGGCGCGCCTGACGGAGGCCGGCTACGAGACCCGCGTGGTCGAGGGCGACGATCGCGCCGTGCACGTCACCGATCCGGACGGGCAGCATCTGGAGATCCACCCTCGGGCCGATGGTGAGTGGACCTCGGTGGCTGAAGAAGCAGCGTCAGAGGACCACTGAGGTCCACTCACCCTGCGTGAGGGACCGGGCGGCCTGCACCGGACCCGGGGGGTGGGGCGGGGGTGAACCGCGCGCTGTGGCTCAGGTCTCAGTGCGATAGCGTGGGCCCGATCAGAATCGCCATCCCAGACGGGATCGACGTGCAGCAGGAGAGCGAGATGCCCGACGCCCCCACCGGTGCCGACTCCACCCCCCAGGACCATCCCGAGAGCGGACAGGTCGAGTACGAGGAGCCGGCGGTCTACCCGCCGCCCTCAGAGTTCGTCCAGCACGCCGTGGCCCGCCCCTCGCTGTACGAGGAGGCGAACCGGGACCGCCTCGCCTTCTGGCGCTCCCGCGCCTCGGTGCTGAGCTGGAAGACCCCGTTCACCCAGACCCTGGACTGGTCGGACCCGCCGTTCGCGAAGTGGTTCGCCGACGGCACCCTGAACGCCTGCTACAACTGCGTGGACCGCCACGTGGAGGCCGGCCACGGCGAGCAGGTGGCCCTCCTGGCCGAGTACGAGGACGGCGGCGACGCCCGCTACACCTACGCGCAGCTGCAGGACGAGGTCTCCCGCATGGCCAACGTGCTGGGCGACATGGGGGTGCGCACCGGCGACCGGGTGGCGATCTACCTGCCGATGATCCCCGAGGCCGTCATCGCCATGCTGGCCTGCGCCCGCATCGGCGCCCCCCACTCGGTGGTGTTCGGTGGCTTCTCCGCCGACGCCCTCCGCTCCCGCATCGAGGACGCCGAGGCCACCGCGGTGATCACCGCTGACGGCCAGTACCGCCGCGGCAAGGCGATGCCGCTGAAGCCGGCGGTGGACGAGGCTCTGTCCAAGGGCGCCGAGTCGATCCAGAAGGTCCTCGTGGTGCGCCGCACCGGTGCCGAGGTCGAGTGGACCGAGGGCCGGGACGTGTGGTGGCACGAGGCCCGCGAGAGCGCCTCGACCGAGCACGAGCCGGTGTGGGTCCAGGCCGAGCACCCCCTGTTCATCCTCTACACCTCCGGCACCACCGGGAAGCCCAAGGGGATCGTCCACACCACCGGCGGCTACCTCACCCAGGCCGCCTACACCCACCGCGCGGTGTTCGACCTGAAGCCCTCCAGCGACGTGTACTGGTGCACGGCCGACGTGGGCTGGGTGACCGGTCACACCTACGTGGTGTACGGGCCGCTGGCCAACCGAGCCACCCAGGTGATCTACGAGGGCACCCCGGACACCCCGCACCAGGGCCGCTGGTGGGAGGTGGTGGAGAAGTACAAGGTCTCCCTGTTCTACTCCTCGCCCACCGCGATCCGCACCGCCATGAAGTGGGGCGAGGAGATCCCGGGCCGCTTCGACCTGACGAGCCTGCGGCTGCTGGGCAGCGTGGGGGAGTCCATCAACCCCGAAGCGTGGCGCTGGTACCACCGGGTGATCGGTGGGGGTCGCTGCCCCATCGTGGACACCTGGTGGCAGACCGAGACCGGGGCCATCATGATCTCCCCGCTGCCGGGCGTCACCTCCGCCAAACCCGGCTCCGCCCAGACCCCGCTGCCCGGCATCATCGCCGATGTGCTAAACGACGCCGGCGAGCCGGTCGCGAACGGTGATGCCGGCTACCTGGTGCTCACCGAGCCGTGGCCGTCGATGCTGCGCGGCATCTGGGGTGACGAGCAGCGCTTCAAGGACACCTACTGGTCACGCTTCCCGGGCCGCTACTTCGCCGGCGACGGCGCGAAGAAGGACGAGGACGGCGACATCTGGCTGCTGGGCCGGGTGGACGACGTGATGAACGTGTCCGGGCACCGGCTGTCCACCACCGAGATCGAGTCCTCCCTGGTGGCCCACGACTGGGTGGCCGAGGCCGCCGTGGTGGGCGCCAGCGACGAGACCACCGGACAGGCCGTGGTCGCCTTCGTGATCCTGCGCGAGGAGGCCATCGAGCAGGTCGAGGCCGCCGGAGGAGCGGAGAAGGCCGCCGAGGAGCTGCGCCAGCACGTGGGCCGGGAGATCGGGCCGATCGCCAAGCCCAAGAAGGTGCTCGTGGTGACCGAGCTGCCCAAGACCCGCTCCGGCAAGATCATGCGCCGCCTGCTGCGGGACGTCGCGGAGAACCGCCAGGTGGGGGACACCCAGACCCTGGCGGACTCCTCGGTGATGGATCTGATCCAGAAGGGGTTCAGCGGGTCACGCTGACATCCCCCAGGCTGGTGGTGACGTCGATCCTGCCGATCACGTCACCACCGGCCGTCATGAAGGCGGGGTCCACGCTCACGGTGCCCACGTCGGAGGTGGCCTGGACCACGCGACGTGCGGTGCCGGGGGCGGACACCTGCACCTCGCCCACCTCCCCGCGGACGCTCACGTCGCCGGCAGCATCGGGGGGCAGGGTGACGTCCACGTCCCCGAGGGTCGAGGTGACGGTGATGCCACCGGGGACCGGGCCAGCCGGTGCCAGTGACATCTCGCCCGTCTCGGTGTGCACGGCGATGCCGCCCGGTGCCTCCACGCCGCTGAGCCGCACATCGCCCACATCGGCCGAGACCTCCAGCGAGGCGAAGGTGCCGGAGGCGTCGATCCTGCCCACATCAGCGCGCATCTCCAGGTCCATCACGTGGTCGCTGGGCACCAGCAGCAGCACCTCGCGGTGCTCGTCCAGCAGACTGCCGAAGCGGTTCATCCCGGGCTGGCTCACCTCGATGCTCCGCCGGGTGGCATCGCCCGTCACATCGACGCGGGCCCGGACGGTCTCACCCGCGTCAGGCACGTCCGTGCTGCCGTCCTCCACGAGAGCCAGGGTCACCTGGTCCACCTCGGAGGAGGAGGCCACGCGGACGTCCGCGACATGGGTGGTGAGCGAGAGGGAGTCCGGGGTGCCCAGTTCGTAGGTGGCAGCGACGTCCTGGTAACTGCGCTGGACCGCCCAACTGGTCATCGAGACCGCACCGAGGGCCAGCAGCACGAGCGACACGAACAGCGCCGCGATCATGGTGACGGCCGTGCGCCAGCCGCGTCTGCTGCGGGGAGATGCGTCGAGCCGGTGAGCGGGATCCACCTGATGGCGCGGCGGGGTGTCCGGCGCGGGCGCGGGGGAGGGGGCGTAGGGAGTGGGGGCGGACATCACAGGTCCTCCGATTCGAGGTAGCGCAGAACGGCCATGACACGGCGGTTCTCGCCGTCCACGGGAGGGAGGTCGAGCTTGGTCAGCAGCGAGGAGATGTGCTTCTCCACGCTGCCGGCGGAGACGAACAGGGCATCGGCGATGGCCTGGTTGGATCGGCCCTGGGCCATCAGTGCCAGCACCTCGCGCTCTCGGGGGCTGAGGGCCTCCAGGGTGCGACGGCGCCGGGAGCGCACGAAGATCTGCTGGACCACCTCCGGGTCCAGCCACGTGCCACCGGATCCCACGGTGTCCACCACACCCAGGAAGTCCTCGACGTCGGCCACCCGGTCCTTGAGCACATAGCCCAGGCCGTGGGGGGAGTCGGCGATCAGCTCGGAGGCGTAGCGCTCCTCGACGTACTGCGACAGCACCAGCAGTGCCACCTCCGGGTCCTGCTGGCGGATCAGGGTCGCAGCGCGCACGCCCTCGTCGGTGAAGGTGGGCGGCATGCGCACGTCGATCACGGCCAGGTCCGGCCGATGGGCGCTCACGGCGCTCAGCAGGGCGCTGCCGTCGCCCACGGCGGCCAGTACCTCGTGACCCGCTTCGGTGAGCAGGCGCTCCAGTCCCGCCCGCAGCAGCACGGCGTCATCGGCGATCACGATCCTCATGACAGGGTCTCCTCGGTGGTGGGTGCGGCAGTGGTGGGTGCTGCGGCGGTGGGGACGGCGGTGGTGGGTGCAGCAGTTGCGGGGATGCCGGGACACGCGTCCAGGGGGATCAGGGCCAGCAGCACCGTGCCGGGACCAGCGCCCTGCGTCCCATCCTGGGTGGTCCCGGGCGGGCTCGTCGGGCTGCTCACCTCGAGGCGTCCGCCCGTGGCGCGCACCCGGTCGGTGAGACCGGCGAGTCCCGTGGAGACCCCGTCCCGGTGCACCTGGGCTCCGCCGCGGCCGTCGTCCTCGATGCGCACCCGCACGGTGCCGTCGGCCTCGGTGAGGTCCACTCGGGCGCGGGTGGCGCCGGCGTGCTTGGCGATGTTGGTGAGCGCCTCGGCCACCACGAAATAGGCCACGGCCTCGCGCTCGCGCCCCAGCGGGGTGGTCAGGTCGATGCTCAGGTCCACGGGGACGGGGGAGCGGGCGGCGAGCGCGGACAGCGCCGCGTCCAGACCGCGGTCCTCCAGCACCGCAGGGTGGATGCCGCGGGCCAGCTGCCGCAGGTCGGTCATGATGCCCTTGGCCTCCGCATGCGCCTCGCCCACCAGCGCCGTGGCCCGGTCCGGATCCGTGGCGATCATGCCCTTGGCGATCCCCAGGGTCATCGCCATCGCCACCAGGCGGGGCTGGACCCCGTCGTGCAGGTCCCGTTCGATGCGGGCCCTCTCCTGGGCCGCAGCATCCACGGCGCCCTGCCGGCGCTGGGTGAGCTCGAGCACCTGTTCACGCAGGTCCTCGGCCGAACCGGAGATCATCGCCCGGGCCAGGCCCCGGTCGGCCAGTGCCCCGAGCACCAGGGTCAGCACCGCGAGCGCGAGTGCGGCCACGGAGATCAGCGCGAGTGCCCAGACCGGGACGGTCGAGCTCCCCAGCGTCACCGCCCCGTGGACGATCGCGATCTCCGCACTCACCCAGCACAGCCACACGAGGGACAGGAAGAGCACCAGGGCGATCGAGGCCACCAGCATCGCCACATGGTGGTGCAGCACGCCCCGCCAGAACGGCCAGGAGGACACGTCCAGCCACAGCCCGTGCAGCCAGCCGCCCAGTCCCGAGCGGGTGCTGCGGCGCCGCGCCGGGACCACCACATCGATCCCGTGCACGCCCGCCGCCCGGTGCCGCTCGAACCGGATCGCGAGCTGCATCAGCACCACCCACGGCACCAGCAGCAGCAGCCCACTGCCCAGCGCGAAGAGTGAACCGACCCCGGTGAGCAGCAGGGTGATGCTCACCCAGCCCCACAGCAGGGCCAGCAGTCCCTCCACGATCACCGTGGCGAGGGAGGGGATGCGCAGCCGCGGATCGGGCGGCAGGGAGGTGGGGGCGGTGGCTTCCATGGGATCGAGGCTATGCGGCCCGCGGCCGCGCTTCCACGGGGACGTCCCGCTGTTCCGGTGGGGGATAACCCCCGGTACCAGGGCGGACCCGAGTGACCTTCTGCGACCGGGGCGGCCGTGTGCGATCGTCCTGGCCCGGATGCGATTGAATAGGGCCATGAGCAACGATGCGAGCACCCCCTCCGACGACATCATCGACCCCGCCACCGACAGCAGCGGCACCGCCGGCGGCGGCCCCGAGGGGATCGACGGTTCCACCGGCCAGGTCGTCGAGCAGATGGACCAGGTGGCCGAGTCGATCCAGCAGGACGAGGGCCCCACCCGCGGCACCCTGCGCGACGTGGCCGATTCCCTGGGCATCTCCAGCGCCGTGGCCCTGCGCGCCCTGCGCGGCACCGACGACATCCGCCCCCAGATGGCCACCCGCGTGCGCGAGGCCGCCGAGAGGCTGCACTTCCCGCTCGAGGAGCTCGCCGACGAGGACTCCCACCACGGCGTGGTCGCCGTGCTGGTCAACACCATGCGCAACACCTGGATCTCCGACCTGGTGCGCGCCATCCGCATCGAGCTGACCGCCACCGGGCGCTCCGCCGTGGTGGTCCCCACCCGGCGCCGCGTGCCCGAGTACCCGGTCGCCGCCGATACCGAGGCCATCGAGTCGCTGGTGCGCGTGGGTGTGGACGGCTTCCTGATGATCTCGGACCTGGCCGACATGGACAGCGTGCTGGAGGCCACCGGGGACCGCCCCTTCGCGGGGATCGGCTGCTCCCGCGAGTTCGTGGGCCGCTTCGACACCGTGCGCATCGACGACGAGGTGGGTCAGGGCCTGCTGGTGGACCACCTGGTGGGCCTGGGCCACACCGAGATCGCCCATGTGGGCGGGGTGGGTGCCGAGGTGGCACGCGAGCGGGCCGAGGGCTTCCGCAAGGCCATGGAGCGTCACGGCCTGGCCGAGACCGCCCGGGTCGAGCCCGGCGACTTCACCGAGCAGGTGGGGCACACCGCCGGCTCCATGCTGCTGCGCGGAAGCAAGGTCCCCACCGCCATCACCTGCGCCAACGACCTCACCGCGATCGGTGTGCTCTCCGCCGCCCGGGAGGCAGGGTACGAGGTGCCCGAGCAGCTGGCCGTGGCCGGGTACGGCAACACCTCGCTGGCCGCCTCCGGTATCGCCCAGCTCACCAGTGTGGACCCCAACTCCGACCGCCTCGGTGCCCTCGCCGCCCAGTTCCTGGTGGACCGGGTCTCCGGCCACGAGGGACCCGCCCGTGACGTGGCCGTGGCACCCTCGATCGTGGTGCGTCGCTCCAGCTCCGCCGGCCCCCGCCCGGCCCAGGAGCGACGCAAGCGCATCTCCGTGGACTGAGGTGTGCCCGCCCACCCTGCGGTGGGCGCACACCCCGGCACGTCCTGCACGACCTGAACTGTCCCTCCCACCTGCGATAGGCTCCGCTCATGATCAACACCACGAACGACCCGAGCACGCCGCCCACCCAGCGGTCCATCGGCGAGCTCGTCCAGTCCATCCGCGACGAGCTCCTCGGCGTCGTCCACCACGAGATCGACATCGCCAAGACCGAGGCGAAGTCGATCGCGATTAAGGCGGGGATCGCCGCCGCGTGCGCCGCGGTGCTGCTGTTCCTGCTCTTGAGTGCCTGGGTGATGCTGCTGTTCTTCTTCGCCACCGGCCTGGAGGCCCTGGGCATGCCCTACTGGGGTGCCTTCCTCCTGATCGCCGGCGTGTTCCTGCTGCTGAGCGCGATCGCCGGGCTGATCGCCTTCCTCGTCGTCAAGAAGATCAAGGCGCCCACCACCACGATCGAGACCGCCCAGAACGCGGTGTACGCGGTCCAGGGCAAGCGCCGCAGCAACGCCGTCTCCTACGACGACACCTTCGAGGAGCTGTACGGCAAGAAGGTCAGCGCCCGCACTGAGTGAGCCGGCCCGGTGAGGGTTGCGCCTCCCCTGCACGGCCGGGGAGGCGGGATCGCACGCCAGGGCAGTACCCTGGTGGGCGTGACTCTCCACCTGCACGACACTGCCTCCCGAACCACCGCACCCTTCACCCCGGTGCGTGAGGGGGCGGTGTCGTTGTACGTGTGCGGACCCACCACCCAGGGGGCCCCGCACCTGGGGCACCTGCGCACCTTCCTCTCCTTCGACGTGCTGGTGCGCTGGCTGGAGCGCAGCGGCTACACCGTCACCCACATCCGCAACGTCACCGACATCGACGACAAGATCCTGGTGAAGTCGGCGGAGGCCGGCGCCGAGTGGTGGGCGTGGTCGCTGCGCTTCGAGCGCGAGTTCCAGGACGTGCTGGACCGCCTGGGCAACCGCCGCCCCACCTACGAGCCCCGCGCCACCGCCCACGTGCCGGAGATGATCGCGCTGATGCAGCGGCTGATCGGGCGCGGCCACGCCTATGCCGACGGCAACGGCTCGGTCTACTTCGACGTGGCCTCGCACCCCACCTACGGCTCCCTCACCCGGCAGTCGCTGGAGGACATGCAGGACGCCGGTGAGCAGATGGAGCCCGGCAAGCGCGACCGCCGCGACTTCGCCCTGTGGAAGGCGGCCAAGGACACCGAACCGGCCACCGCCTCCTGGGACACCCCCTTCGGGCGCGGCCGCCCCGGCTGGCACCTGGAGTGCTCCGCGATGAGCCACAAGTACCTGGGGGAGACCTTCGACATCCATGCCGGCGGCCTGGACCTCCGCTTCCCGCACCACGAGAACGAGCAGGCCCAGTCCCACGCCGCCGGGTACGGCTTCGCCCGCACCTGGATGCACTCCGGGGTGCTCACGGTGGACGGACTGAAGATGGGCAAGAGCCTGGACAACTTCGTCACCGCCGCCGACGCCCTGGGCTCCCACCCCACGCCTGCGGTGCGCCTGGCACTGGTCTCCGGCCACTACCGCGCGACCGTCGAGTACAACGCCACCGCCATGCGGGAGGCCGAGGTGGTGTGGGAGCGATTCGCCTCCACCGCCCGCCGCGCCGCCGAGCGCCTGGGAGAGAACCCGATGTCGCTGCCCGACGCCGAGGCGGCGGGCCTGGACGAGGTGGAACTGCCCGAGGCGTTCACGTCCGCGATGGACGACGACCTGGCCGTCCCCGAGGCACTCGCGGTGATCCACCGGGAGCTCAGCGCCCTGAACACGGCACTGAACACCCCCGGCACCGATGATGCCGCTATCGCCGCCGGGCTGGGCCGGCTGCGGGCCATGCTGGACGTGCTGGGCCTGGACCCGCTGTCGTCCACCTGGAGCACCGCGGCCGGTGGCTCCGACGTCGAGCACCAGGCGCTGGATGCCCTGGTGCGATCGCAGCTCACGGCCCGGGCCGCCGCCCGCGCCGCCAAGGACTGGGCCCGCGCCGACGAGATCCGGGACGCCCTCGCGGCAGCCGGGATCCGCGTCGAGGACGGCCCCGACGGTGCCCGCTGGGCGCTCGTCAGCAACGACTGAGCGCCCCGCGCGCCGATCAACTGAGCGCCCCCCGGGCGCTATCGAGGAGGAACCATGGCAGGCAACAGCTCGCGCCGAGGCGCAGTGCGCCGGACCAAGAAGGGCGCGACCGTCGGCTCCGGCGGTGTGCGCCGACGGGCGCTCGAGGGCAAGGGCCCCACGCCGAAGGCCTCCGACCGGCCCGCCCACAAGGCCTACGCCAAGAAGAGCTCGGCCGGCTCTGCCGGCGACGGCCGCGCCGGCGCTCGGGGCGGCAAGGTCCGCCGCGACGGGACCCGCCCCGGCAGCGACCAGGTGGCCGGCCGCAACTCCGTGCTGGAGGCACTGCAGGAGGACGTCCCCGCCACCCAGCTCACCGTGATGCAGCGCCTGGACATGGACGAGCGGGTGCGGGAGATCCTGCGCCTGGCCGGTGCCCGCAACCTCCCCATTGCCGAGGCGTCCCGCAGCGACCTCGACAAGATGACCGATCACGCGGTCCACCAGGGGGTCGCGCTGACCATCCCCGCCTACCAGTACGCCGACGTGGAGGAACTGCTGGAGATCGCCCGCGACGCCTTCGAGCCGCCGCTGCTGGTGGCCCTGGACGGCATCACCGACCCCCGCAACCTCGGGGCGATCCTGCGTTCGGCCGGGGCGTTCGGCGCCCACGGCGTGATCATCCCCGAGCGTCGCAGCGCCGGCATGACCGCGAGCGTGTACAAGGTCGCCGCCGGTGCCGCCTCCCGGGTCCGCGTCGCCCAGGTGACCAACCTCAACCGGGCCCTGGCCTCCCTGAAGGACAAGGGCGTGTTCGTGCTGGGCCTGGACGCCGAGGGCGATGTGGCCACCCGATCGCTGGAGCTGGGGACCGAGCCGGCGGTGCTGGTGGTCGGCGCCGAGGGCAAGGGGCTCTCTCGCCTGGCGCGGGAGACCGCCGATCAGGTGGTCTCGATCCCGATGGGTGCGGCCACCGAGTCGCTGAATGCGTCCGTCGCCACGGCGATCGCCCTGTACGAGATCGCGGGGGTCCGGGAGCGCCAGGGCCGGGCCTGACCCAGGCGACGGGCATGGCCCAGGCGTTGGGCATTTTCTAGTCTTCGGGGACGGGATCCCCGGCGGCCGCGGTCCGGGCCACGGGCTGCCCCCGGACGGTGCGCACCGGGATCGTCACCCACGGCAGCGTCAGCTGGATCACCGGCCCCAGGCCCAGCGCGTAGGCGGCGGTGCCGACGCCGATGGGGCCGCCCAGCAGCCAGCCGGTGCCCAGCACCGCCACCTCCAGGGCGATCCGGATCGGCCCGACGGGCTTGTCCAGCACCCGGCTGAGTCCCGTCATCAGCCCGTCGCGGGCACCGGGCCCCAGCTGGGCGCCGATGTACATGGCGGCGGTGATGCCGTTGACGATCACCCCGATTGCCATCATCGCCGACGCCACCGCCAGGTTCGGTGCGGCGGGGATCAGCGCCATCCCGATATCGATGCTGACCCCCACCCACAGGGCGTTCAGGACGGTGCCGATGCCCACCCGCTGGCGCAGGGGGATGAAGGCCAGCAGCACCACGAAGCTCACGGTGATGCTGAGGATCCCCACGGTGGAGCCGATACGCTCGGCCAGGGCGGCGTGCAGCACATCCCACGGGGCACCGCCCAGCCCCGAGCGCAGCAGCACGGCCAGGGACAGGCCGAAGCCGGTCAGGCCCACCATCAGCAGCAGCAGCCTCGAGGGCAGGTGGTCCACCCGCAGCTGGTCGCGCAGCGAGAGGTTCTCCAGGGGCGTGCGCACCCCGGCTCAGGTCCCCTCGGGCTGGGTGAAGATGGGCAGCGCGGAGGTCTCCGTGGTCACCAGGGACTTCTCGTCCGGACGGTTGGCCAGCACAGTGTCGATGTAGTCCCGGGTGGCGTCCTCGAAGCTGACGTCGGTGCCCATCCGCTCGGACAGGAACCACTTGTGCTCCAGCACCTCATGGAAGAACTCCGGCGGCTCCAGCTTGGAGCGCATCCGGCGAGGGATCGCCCGCACTACCGGCTCGTACACGCGCTGCAGCCACTCGTGGGCCACGAACTCCTCTTCCTCCTCCTGCTGCTCGGTGGCAGCGCGGTAGGAGTCCAGATCGTTCAGCAGGCGGCGCGCCTGGTTCTCCTGCGCGTCGATCCCGGTCAGCCGCATCAGGCGGCGGGCATGGTGGCCGGCGTCGACCACCTTGGGACGGATCGACAGGGTGGTGCCGTCCAGGTCGGTGGTCATCTCCAGCTCGCCCACGTCGAAGCCCAGGGAGTTCAGCCTCTCGATGCGCGCGGCCACCCGCCAGCGCTCATCGGCCGAGAACCGCTCCTGGGAGGTGAGGGCATCCCACAGGTCGTTGTAGCGGCGCACCAGGTCGTCGCCCACCTCGACCACGTCGGCCTCGGGGTCGAACTGCTCACCGGCCTGCAGGTCCATCAGCTCGCCGATGATGTTGGTGCGGGCCAGGTCCAGGTCGTAGGCGCGCTGGCCGTCGGTGAGCTGCTCGTGCAGGCTGCCTGTCTCCACGTCCACGATGTACGCGGCGAAGGCGCCTGCGTCACGGCGGAACAGGGTGTTGGACAGCGACACGTCTCCCCAGAAGAAGCCCTCCAGGTGCAGGCGCACCAGCAGCACGGCCAGGGCGTCCAGCAGGCGGTGCGCGGTGCCGGCCTGGGAGACCTGGCTGAACACGGCACGGTAGGGGAGGGAGAACTGCAGGTGGCGGGTGACCAGCACCGCGTCCAACGGGGTCCCCTCGGGCGTGGAGCGGCCGGAGATCACCGCGAACGGCACCACCGCCGGGATCCCGAGGCGGCCCAGCACTTGCAGCATGTCGTACTCGCGGCGGGCCAGCGCGTGCTCGATCTCCTTCAGGGCCAGCACACGGCCGGAGATGCGCACGAAGCGCACCACGTGCCGGGAGATGCCGCGGGGGAGGGCGGCCAGGATGTCCTCCGGCCAGTCCTCCAACGGGCGTTCCCAGGGCAGGTCCAGCAGGGCCGGATCCGCACGGGACGCAGTGATCTCCAAGGGCGTCATGCCCCCCATTCTGCCCCCCGCGCCACCCGCACCCCAACACCACCCCCGACACGACGACGGGCGCCCGGCAGCAGCCGGACGCCCGTCGCACGGGTCAGGTGAGGTCAGTCACCCAGACGCTGGCCGTTGGCCACGTCGAACAGGTGCAGGTGGCCCTGCTTCGGGCGCAGGTGGATGGTCTCGCCCTTCTGCGGGGGACGGCGGCCGTCGACACGCGCGATGAACGGCTTGGCGGTGTCATCGCTGCCGGCGAGGCGGCCGTAGATGTAGGCGTCCGCGCCGAGCTCCTCGACCACATCGACCTCGACCGGGAGGCCATCGCCCTCGGAGGTGATCTCCAGGTCCTCGGGGCGCACGCCCACAATGACGGAGCCCTGATCGGTGCCGGACAGGGTGGTGCGGTCCACCGGCAGCACAGAGCCGCCGAACTGCACGCCCTGGTCGGTGAGGGGCTGCTCGATCAGGTTCATCGCCGGGGAGCCGATGAAGCCGGCCACGAACACGTTGTTCGGGTGGTCGTACATGCGGCGGGGCGAGTCGATCTGCTGGAGCACACCGGCGTTGAGCACCGCCACGCGGTCACCCATCGTCATGGCCTCGGTCTGGTCGTGCGTCACGTACACGGTGGTGACACCGAGGCGACGCTGCAGCGAGGCGATCTGCGTACGGGTAGACACGCGGAGCTTGGCGTCGAGGTTCGACAGCGGCTCGTCCATGAGGAACACCTGGGGGGAGCGCACGATGGCGCGGCCCATGGCCACACGCTGGCGCTGACCGCCAGAGAGGGCCTTCGGCTTGCGGTCCAGGTACTCGGAGAGGTCCAGGATCGCGGCCGCGTCCTCGACGCGCTTGCGGATCTCCGCCTTGTTGACGCCGGCGATCTTCAGGGCGAAGCCCATGTTGTCGGCCACAGTCATGTGCGGGTACAGCGCGTAGTTCTGGAACACCATCGCGATGTCGCGGTCCTTCGGCGGGACGTCGGTCACGTCGCGGTCGCCGATCAGGATGCGGCCCGCGTCGATCTCCTCGAGGCCGGCGAGCATGCGCAGGGAGGTGGACTTGCCGCAGCCCGAGGGGCCGACGAAGACGAGGAACTCGCCGTCACCGATCTCGATGTTGAGGCTGTCCACCGCCGGGCGCTCCTGGCCCGGGTAGATGCGCGAGGCATTGTCGAAAGTAACTGTTGCCATGGTGTTTCCCTTCACCGGCAGGTACGTGCCGGACGGTCCGTTGTGAAGTGCTGCTCACCGGCTGGGGCTCTCGCGAAGGAGGTGCGCCCTTGCACCGGTCGGCCCAGTGTATAACAGTGATCGACCGCACCCGGGAACCCGCACCGCGCAGATGACATGTGCTCCGGCATGTGCCCGGGGGTCCGGTGCTCGGGGATACTGCCGGGGTGGACATCGCACAGCTGACCCGGAAGATCCTCGACCGTCGCACCGCCCCTGAGGGGCCGTTGCCCATTGTGCAGGCGGGCCACCCGGCCCTGCGCAGGCGCACCCTCGCCGCGCAGGGGAGCCTCGATACCGCGCTGCTGCGCGAACTGGTCGAGGCGATGACGGTCACCATGCGCGAGGCCCCCGGGGTGGGTCTCGCCGCCCCGCAGATCGGGCTGCCGCTGCGGATGTACGTGATCGAGGACCGCTTCGCGCCCGAGGACGAGCCGCAGGATGAACCCGGGGGCGAGCCCGAGGACCAGGCGGGCTCGGCTGACGCGTCGGTCCTGCACGATCCGCTGGAGCGCCGCCCCGTCCCGCTGCGCGTGTTCCTGGACCCGCAGGTGGAGCTGCTGGGCCAGCAGCACGTGTACGCCTGGGAGGGCTGCCTGTCGGTGGATGGCTGGCAGTCGATCGTGTGCCGCTCCCGCCGCGTACGACTGCGGGCGACCGAACTGCTCGCGGACGACACGCTGCAGGCGATCGACGAGGAGTTCGTGGGATGGCCCGCCCGCATCGTCCAGCACGAGACCGACCACCTGGCCGGGACCCTGTGCCACGACCGTGCCGTGCCGCGCTCCTTCGTCGATGCCGGGTACACCTCGCTGTACGCCGAGATGCCCGAGGCCGTCCAGCGCCTGGGCCTGGAGGGGGAGATCACGCAGCTCGCGCCCGGCCAGGTGCTGGTGGAGCGTTCCCCCGGTGAGACGCGATAGCTTGACCCTTGCCAACGACCCCCTCGGAAGGAGCCCCCGGTGAGCCCCAGCACCCCTGATCCGGAGCAGCAGGACACCCTGAGCGACAGCGAGTTCACCCAGCTCGACGAGCGGTGGATGTCGCTGATCGACACCGCCCTGAAGGTGCAGACCTCGCTGGCCCGCAGCTACGTGACCCGGCTGCGCGCCAAGCACCCCGGTGCCACCCGCGAGGAGCTGCTCGAGCACGTCTCGGACCGTTTCACCAACCTGCTCACCATCACCGGTGCGGGTGTGGGCGGCGTGGCCGCTCTGCCCGGTATCGGCACCGCGGTCGCGGTGGGCGTCACCGTGGGCGAGGGCATCTCCTTCGCCGAGGCGTGCGCGTTCCTCACCCTGGCCGCGGCCGAGATCTACGACGTGGACATGCGCGACCGCCAGACCCGCCACCTGGTGATGACCGCCGTCCTCGGCGGCGAGCACGGCACCGAGATCATCGCCAAGGCGCTGGGCAAGCAGGGCCTGCAGTGGAACGCCGTCCTGGGCGGAAGCGGCATGGTCCCGAACATCATCAGCAAGCAGGTCACCCGCTACGTGCGTCGCCGCGTGAGGGCGCGCACCGGTGGCCTGTGGCTGGGACGCCTGCTGCCCTTCGGGGTGGGTGCCGTGATCGGCGGCGTGGGTTCGCGCACCGTGGCCCGCTCCGTGGTCGAGGCCGTCGAGCAGATCTTCCACCAGGCCCCCACCATCGAGGGTGAGCTGGCCGGGGACCGGCCCTCCCTGGAGGGCTGAGCCAGTCCCGGACACGCATCACGTCCGACCACGAAGGAGCCCCCGCGCCACGAGGCACGGGGGCTCCTTCGTCGTCGGCGGCCGGCCCGCTCAGACCTCTCGGGTGAATTCGTTGGCGTGCTCGGTGCCCACGGCGCGCTGGTAGGAGCGTCGGATCTCGGCCTCGGCGTCGGAGCGTCCCTCCCAGTGGGCGCCCTCCACGCTCTTGCCGGGCTCGAGGTCCTTGTAGACCTCGAAGAAGTGCTGGATCTCCAGGCGGTGGAACTCGGAGACGTCGGTGAGCTCCTGGCGGCGCACCTGACGGCGGTCACCCACCGGCACCGCGATGATCTTGTCGTCGCCGCCGGCCTCGTCGCGCATCCGGAACATGCCCAGCGCGCGGCAGCGGATCAGGCAGCCGGGGAAGGTGGGCTCCTCCAGCAGCACCAGGCAGTCCAGCGGGTCCCCGTCCTCGCCGAGGGTGCCCTCGATGAAGCCGTAGTCGTCCGGGTACCGGGTCGCGGTGAACAGCATCCGGTCCAGGCGGATCCGACCGTTGTGGTGGTCCACCTCGTACTTGTTGCGGTTCCCCCGAGGGATCTCGATGGTCACGTCGAATTCCACGACATCTGCTCCGTTGCGGTCCAGCCCTGAGGGCACTGCTGCTGACCCGGACACTCTATCGTGAGGGGATGCCCACCGAGCGCCTGTGGCGAGCCGCCGCCATCACCCTGTGCGCGGCCGTGCCCGCCAGCTTCTACGTGATCGGCGACCTGACCGACGCCTTCCCCGGGGTGCTCACCGTGGTCTCCGAGGAGACCGGCCCTGCCGCCGGTCCCCGCGCGCAGGCCGAGGACTACGACCGGGTCACGCCGGAAGCCCCCGGGCCGCCAGTGGCAGCCTCGGTCCCCACCGAGCAGGCACGGGACCTGCAGGCCCGGATGGACGCCCACGCCTCGCTGCCCGTGGTGGCCGGCAACCTCTCCTACGCGGTGGTGGACGCCGACAGCGGTGAGCAGCTGGCCTCCCGGGACGCCCACACCGCACACGTCCCGGCCTCCACCCTCAAGCTGCTCACCGCCGCGGCGGTGCTGCGCCTGTACGACGGCGACGTGGTGCTCACCACCCGTGCTGTGGTCCAGGACGGCACCGTGACCCTGCAGGGCGGCGGCGACATGATGCTCAGCGAGGACGATCTGCGCGAGCTCGCCTCCGCTGCCGCGGACCTCGCCAGGGAGCAGGGCACCACCACGGTCACCGTCGCGGTGGACACCGGCTTCCTCACCGGCGGCGCGAATCCCGCCTGGGGCAACAACGGGCCCGCCGGCGGCTGGGTCACCCCCACCGCGGCCCTTGCCGTGGACCGCGGCTGGCTGGACGGCAACCAGTACGGCCCAAAGTCCACCGACCCCGCCGGGGATGCCGCCCGTCTGTTCGTCACCCTGCTCACCGAGTCCGGGCTCGAGGTCACCGGGGAGCCGACGCCCGGTGCCACACCGGACGGCGCCCCTTCCGTCGCGGTGGACTCCGAGCCGATCGTGGACATCGTGCGCCACACCCTGCTGATCTCCGACAACACCACCGCCGAGCTGCTTGCCCACCTGGTGGCCCGCCAGCGCGGGGAGCAGACCACCCCCGAGGGAGCCGCAGCCGCGGTGGAGGCGGAGATCCGTGAGCTGGGCGCCGAGCTGGGGCTGCCCCAGGCCGACCTCGATGCCCTGCACATCCTCGACGGCTCCGGCCTCTCCCCTGAGAACCGGGTCCCCCCGGCACTGCTCGCAGCGGTGATGGGAGAGGTGGGCTCCGGGAACGTCCAGGGCCTGGAGCAGATCCTCTTCGACGTGCCCGTGGCCGGGCTCTCCGGCACCCTCGCCGACCGCTTCGACGCCGACGGCACCCGCGACGCCCGCGGCATCGTGCGCGGGAAGACGGGGTACCTCGGCGGCGCCGCGACCCTGGCCGGGGTGGCGGTGCTGCCCGGTGGACGCACGGTGGGCTACTCGATCGTCGTGCACGGCTTCGAGGGCGTGAACGCCGTCCAGGCCCGTGCCGCGGTGGACGCGGTGGCCGCCGAACTGGTGCAGGAGGACTGATGGCCGGGCCCCCGCAGGTGATCGCCCGCGCCCGCACGGCGGTGCGCATCGCCCTCACCTCCCGCCTCGAGGAGCTGGCCGACGACACCGCGGCCAGCCGCTACACCCCCCGGCTGCTGGTGGGGGTCAGCGGGGGAGCGGACTCGCTCGCGCTGCTGGCGACCACGTGCTGGGTGGGCACCAGGATGGGTCTGGAGACCGAGGCAGGGATCGTCGACCACGGTCTCCAGGAGGACTCCGCCCAGGTCGCCGAACGGGCCCGGGTCCAGGCCGAGCGGCTCGGTGCCACCGCGCACGTGCTGCGGGTGAGCGTCGACACCGGTGCGGCCGGGGGGTTGGAGAACGCCGCCCGCGATGTGCGGCGAAGCGCCCTCGAACAGCTCGCGGAGGAGCGCGGGGCCCTGGCGCTGCTGCTGGGGCACACCCTGGACGACCAGGCCGAGCAGGTGCTGATGGCCCTGGCCCGCGGCGCCGGCCCCCGGGCACTGGCCGGCATCCCGCGTCGCCGCGATGTGCTGCTGCGCCCCTTCCTGGGCACCGGTAGGGACGAGTCCACCGCCCTGCGGCGGGCTGACACCGAGGAGATCTGCGCTCTGCTGGACCTGGACTGGTGGCAGGACCCGATGAACGCCGATCCCGCCCACCTGCGCTCCAGCGTGCGGCACCGGGTGATGCCACTGCTGCGGGAGGTGCTCGGCGAGCAGATCGACGAGAACCTCGCCCGCAGCGCCGACCTGGTACGGGCGGACGTGGACCATCTCGATGCCGAGGCCGCGGCCCTGCTGGAAGGACTGCGCCGGGACGGCGCCCCGAGCCGCGAGGAGGGGGACCTGCTGCTGCTGGACGTCCACGCTCTGGCCGCGGCCCCCGAGCCGCTTCGCACCCGCGTGCTGCGCGATGCCTCACGTCTGGCCGAGCAGGCCCAGGGCACGCCCTCGGGCAAGTCCCTGCTGCGCAGGCAGGTGCTCGCGGTCGACTCCCTGGCCGTGAGATGGCACGGTCAGGCTCCCGTGGCGCTACCGGGTAGGATCGAGGTCGCTCGCCGCGACGGCCTGCTGGTGTGGCGCCGAAACGAAACCTGAGCAGCGGCCAGTGCCCCCACCCTCATCCACGGAGGAGAACCGCGTGCCTCTCATGCACCCCCACCCCGACGTCGATCACGTGCTGCTGACAGAGCAGCAGATCCACGACCGGCTCGACGAGCTCGGCGCCCAGATCGCCGCGGACTATGCCGATCAGCCCCCCATCCTGGTGGGCGTGCTCAAGGGTGCGGTGATGGTGATGGCAGACCTCGCCCGACGCATCGACCTCAAGGTCGAGATGGACTGGATGGCCGTGTCCTCCTACGGCTCGGGCACCAAGTCCTCCGGTGTGGTGCGGATCCTCAAGGACCTCGGCACCGACATCTCCGGCCGTGACGTGCTGATCGTCGAGGACATCATCGATTCGGGCCTGACCCTGAAGTGGCTGCTGTCCAACCTCCGCTCGCGCGGGCCGCGCAGCGTGGAGGTGTGCACCCTGCTGCGCAAGCCCGAGGCCGCCCGGGTCGAGATCGACGTGCGCTACGTGGGCTTCGAGATCCCCCCGGAGTTCGTGATCGGCTACGGCCTGGACTACGCCGAGGCCTACCGCAACCTGCCGTACGTGGGTGTGCTCAAGCGCTCGGTCTACGAGGGCTGAGATGGCCGAGGACACCGGGAAGAACACCGGCCGCACCAAGGTCGGCAAGAAGAAGCGACCCGGCGCGGGCATCGCGCTGTGGATCATCCTGGCGCTGCTGCTGGGCATGACCCTGTTCTCCCTGCTGGGCCGTGACGGCTTCCAGCAGATCGACACCGAACAGGGCCTCGAGCTGCTGAAGGGCGGCACCGTCGAGCAGGCCAAGATCATCGGCGGCAACCAGCAGCGCGTGGACCTGGTGCTCTCCGAGCCCTTCAAGGACGGCGAGGACGACAAGGGCACGCAGGTGCGCTTCAGCTACGTCGACGCCCGCGGTGAGGCGATCGTGCAGGCCGTGGAGGAGGCACAGCCCGCCAAGGGCTACACCGACGAGATCGCCACCAGCTCCTGGTGGACCACACTGCTGATCTCCTTCCTGCCGCTGCTGATCTTCTTCGGCCTGTTCTGGTTCCTGATCATGAACGCCCAGGGCGGCGGCCGGGCCATGCAGTTCGGCAAGTCCAAGGCGAAGCTGTTCAACAAGGAGGCCCCCAAGGTCACCTTCGCGGACGTCGCCGGCGCCGAGGAGGCCGTCGAGGAGCTCGACGAGATCAAGCAGTTCCTGATCGATCCGGGCAAGTACCAGGCCGTGGGCGCCAAGATCCCCAAGGGCGTGCTGCTGTACGGCCCGCCCGGCACCGGCAAGACCCTGCTGGCCCGCGCCGTGGCCGGCGAGGCCAACGTGCCCTTCTACTCGATCTCCGGCTCGGACTTCGTGGAGATGTTCGTGGGTGTGGGCGCCAGCCGCGTGCGCGACCTGTTCAACACCGCCAAGGAGAACTCCCCGGCGATCATCTTCATCGACGAGATCGACGCCGTGGGCCGTCACCGCGGCGCCGGCATGGGCGGTGGCCACGACGAGCGTGAGCAGACCCTGAACCAGATGCTGGTGGAGATGGACGGGTTCGACGAGAACCAGAACGTCATCCTGATCGCGGCCACCAACCGCGTGGACATCCTGGACCCGGCCCTGCTGCGCCCGGGCCGCTTCGACCGCCAGATCGCGGTGGAGGTCCCGGACCTCAAGGGCCGCCTGCACATCCTGGCCGTGCATGCCAAGGGCAAGCCGCTGGCCCACGACGTGGACCTCGAGGCCGTGGCCCGCCGCACCATCGGCATGTCCGGTGCGGACCTCGCCAATGTGCTGAACGAGGCGGCGCTGCTGACGGCCCGCTCCGGCAACCAGATCATCGACAACCGCGCCCTGGACGAGGCCATCGACCGCGTTTCCATGGGCCCGCAGCGCTATTCCAAGGTGATGAGCGACCGCGAGCGGCAGATGACCGCCTACCACGAGGGCGGCCATGCCCTGGTGGCGGCGGCGCTGAACAACTCCGCGCCGGTCACCAAAGTGACGATCCTGCCGCGCGGCCGCGCCGGCGGCTACACCATGGTGGTCCCCACCCAGGACCGCAACTACCAGTCTCGCAACGAGCTGCTGGACCGCCTGGCCTACGCCATGGGCGGCTACGCCGTGGAGGAGAGCATCTTCCACGACGTCACCACCGGGCCCTCCAGCGACCTGCAGAACGCCACCAAGATCGCTCGCACCATGGTGATGCAGCTGGGCATGAGCGACGCCGTGGGCCCGGTGGCCCTCGCCGGCGATCAGGACGAGGTCTTCGTCGGCATGCAGCAGGGCCAGGGGCCCCGCTTCAGCGCCGAGACCGCCGGGATCATCGACCAGGAGGTGCGCAAACTCCTGGACAACGCCCTGGACGAGGCCCACGCCGTGATCGTGGAGAACCGCCCCGTGCTGGACCGCCTGGTGGAGGAGCTGCTGGAGAAGGAGACCCTGGGCGAGCGCGAGCTCGCCGAGGTGTTCGCCGACGTCACCAAGCGCCCCCTGCGCCAGGTGTGGCAGTCCAGCGAGGACCGCCCCACCCTGGAGCCACCGAAGGCCGGCTCCACCACCACCGCCACCGGGGCCGAGGCATCCGACGCGGGTGAGCCGCTGACCCCAGGCCCGCCCGAGCTGCCGCACCCCGGCGGCGACGGACCGGACATCCCCGGCGTGCCGCGTGAGGGGCAGGGGCCTGCCGACGGGCCGACGGGCCTCTGAGATGGCGATCGACCAGGGGCGCATCGCCGTGGCCGTGAGGGAGATCCTCGCGGCACTGGGGGAGGACCCCGACCGTGACGGCCTGCGGGACACCCCGGCGCGGGTGGCCCGGATGTACGCCGAGGTGTTCGAGGGACTGGAGCAGGACCCCACCCAGCCGCTGTCCACCACCTTCGACATCGACCACCAGGAACTGGTGCTGGTGCGCGACATCCGCTTCCACTCCATGTGCGAGCACCACTTGCTGCCGTTCTTCGGGGTGGCCCACGTGGGTTACATCCCCGGGGCCGGCTCCGTGACCGGGCTCAGCAAGCTGGCCCGCCTGGTGCACGTGTACGCGCGCCGCCCCCAGGTGCAGGAGCGCATCACCTCGCAGATCGCCGATGCCCTGATGGACCAGCTGGGCGCAGCCGGCGCGATCGTGGTGATCGAGGCCGAGCACATGTGCATGTCGATGCGGGGCGTGCGCGCCGAGGGCGCCCGCACCGTCACCAGCGCGGTGCGCGGCATCCTGCGCGACAGTGCTACCCGCGCCGAGGCCATGACCCTCATCAGCCGGGGCTGAGCCGATGGAGACGCTGCGCCGCCCCGCCGGTCTCCCGCCGCACCTGGATGTGGACGAGACCGTGGTGATGGGGGTCCTGAACGTGACCCCGGACTCCTTCTCCGACGGCGGTGCCCACGACGGCACCGAGGACGCGATCGCCCACGGTCGCCTGCTGGCCTCGCAGGGAGCAGCTGTCATCGACGTGGGCGGGGAGTCCACCCGTCCCGGCGCGGACCGCGTGGACGAGGACGAGGAACTGCGGCGCGTGGTCCCGGTGGTGCGCGCTCTCGCCGCCGACGGACACGTGGTCAGCGTGGACACCATGCGCGCCTCCGTCGCCGCCGCGAGCATCGAGGCGGGCGCACTGATCATCAACGACGTCTCCGCCGGTCAGGCGGATCCGGACATGGGAGCTCAGGTCGCTCGGTCGCGCACCGCGCTGGGCACCCCAGCAGTGTTCGTGGCGATGCATTGGCGCGGCCACAGCGACGTGATGACGAACCTCGTCGACTACGCGGATGTGGCGCGGGACAGCGCCGCCGAGCTTGCATCCCGCCTACACGCACTGCGCGAGGCGGGAGTGGAGGACCGCTTCCTGGTGGTCGATCCCGGGCTGGGCTTCTCCAAGACAGGGGAGCAGAACTGGGAGGTCCTCGCCGACTGGGATGCGATCGCCGGCCACGGCCTGCCGATCCTGATCGGTGCCTCCCGCAAGCGGTTCCTCGGTGCGCTCGAGGTGGACCGGGATGCGGCTACCGCCGCCGTGAGCGCCTACAGCGCCGAGCACGGCGCCTGGGCGGTCCGGGTGCATGAGGTCCCCGGTTCCCTCGCAGCGGTGCGGGTGGGGGACCGCCTGCGACGGGCCCGCGCAGCCAGGAGCCCCCGATGAGCGCGCCGATGCCCGCGCCCCGCGGCGACCTCGACGTGATCGAGCTGACCGGCGTACGAGCCTGGGGGCACCACGGGGTGCTGGACCAGGAGAAGCAGATCGGCCAGGAGTTCGTGGTCGACGTGGCCCTGGGGCTGTCCACCGCGGCCGCCGGGCGCTCAGACGCCCTGTCCCGCACCGTGAACTACGCCGAGGTGGCGGCCCTGGTGGAGCGCGAGATCACCACCGGCGCCCATGACCTGATCGAGACCCTCGCCGAGCGCATCGCCGCCGGAGCGCTGGCCGCCCATCCGCTGCTGCGCCGGGTGCAGGTGACCGTCCACAAGCCCTCGGCCCCGGTGGGGATCCCGTTCGAGGACGTGCGGGTGCGGATCACCCGCCACGCCTCGACCGTGGACGCGGTCCTGGCCGTGGGCACCAACCTGGGGGACCGTGAGCTGCGCCTGGCACGGGCGCTGGAGATGATCGGGCAGTCCGAGCGGGTGAGGATCGTGTGGACCGGCCCGGTGCTGGAGACCGACCCGGTGGGTGGTCCCCAGCAGGGTGCCTACCTGAACTCCGTGATCGGTGTGCACACCGACCTGGACCCCTTCGAGCTGCTCGCGGTGGCCCAGCGGGCCGAACACGATGCCGGGCGTGAGCGCCGGGAGCGCTGGGGCCCGCGCACACTCGACGTGGACGTGATCACCTACGGCGACCTGACCCTGGAGGACCCGGACCTCGTCCTCCCGCATCCCCGCGCCCACCAGCGGGCCTTCGTGCTGGCCCCCTGGCATGCCGCCCGGCCCGAGGCGGAGCTGCCTGGTCACGGCGGCATCGGCGAGCTGCTGGAACTGGCCGAGGACCGTGACGGGCTGCGGCCGGGGCCCGCCGTGGAAGGGTACGGCAGGTCGTGAAGCCCCTGAACATCCCGATCCTGGGTGTCATCGCCGTGCTCGCCGCCCTGTTCGGGGCCCAGGTGATGGACACCGTGGCCTCCCGCGGCCACTCGGTGCCGGTCACCGGCTGGCTCACCGCCGGGGTGCTGGCGATCCTCGCCGCCGTGCTGCTGGCCTACGGGCTGCCGCTACGGCGGTACATGCGCGAGAGCGAGGAGCGCACCCTGCACCCCTCGCTCACCCCGCGCAGGCACCAGATTGACCTGCCCACCGCGTTCCGCACCGTGCTGCTGGCCCGCGCCTGTGCCTACACCGGGTCCCTGGTGGGTGGTCTCTTCGTCGGGCAGGCACTGTTCCTGCTGATCAGCGGCACCGGGGACCCGTTGGATGCGGTGCTGCCCACCGTTGCCGCAGCCGTGGCCGGGATCGCGCTGGCGGTGCTCGGGGTGCTGGTGGAGCGCTGGGGAAAGCTCCCACCGGAGGACGGTGACGGCAACGTCGAGGGCGCCGGCGCCAGCGGCTGACGGCGGCGCATCGGACGAGCGGCCGATGCACGCCCGGTGAGAGATCGACCAAATGCGGGGGAGGTGGCCGCCCTGCGACGGAGGCCCACAGGCGCCCCGGGTGCGACCATGGATGCCATGAACCAGCCTCCCCGAGAGTTCGTCGAACCGCCTGAGTCGCGGCCTCAGGGCCCGGCCCAGACGCAGCGTGGCCCCGCCCCGATGCCGCGGGTCCCTGAACGCCGTCCCGAAGCCGCACCCGCGCCGGAGCCTCGTCCTGAGCCATCGGATCGTGAGCCATCGGATCCTCCGGCCCCGATCGTCACCGACGACGGCCCCCGCATCGGCGCGAACGGGCTGAAGCCCGTCTCCCCGAAGCTGATCCCCGCTCGCTACATCGCAGGCATCCCCGGGTACGTGATCGGGGTGCTGATGATCGCCGCCTGCCTGGTGCTGTGGTGGTGGCAGGGCTGGTGGTGGCTGGGCCTGGTGGCCGTGATCCCCGCCATCACCGTGGTGCAGGGGCTGCTGTTCACCCCGCGCCGGGTACGCGCCATCGGCTACCTCGACGGTGAGGACGAGCTGATCGTCGCCTCCGGGCTCATGTTCCGCACTGTCGTCACCGTGCCGTACGGCCGCATCCAGTCGGTGAAGATCGACGAGGGGCCCGTGGACCGCTCCTACGGTCTGGCCAAGATCAGCTTCACCACCGCCGCAGACGCGGGTGAGACCCTGCCCGGCCTTCCCAAGGAGGAGGCTGAGCGGCTGCGCGAGCTGCTCACCCGCCGTGGCATCGACACCATGGCGGCGCTGTGACTGCCCCCGGCACCGAGCCGACGACCGGTCCGGGGGCCGAGGCGACCGCCGGCCCGAGCGACGAGACCCCCATCGGTCCGCACGACAATCCGGCGACCGGCCCCGAGGCGGCCACCATCGCGCACCGTCGCACCCACCCGATCACCCCGCTGGTGACCGGCTGGAAAATTGTGGTGGGCATCGTCGCTGTCCTCACCGCCCAGAACATCGCCAATCTGGTCGACGACTTCACCTGGGGTCGCGCCCTGGCGGCGCTCGGCATCCTGGCCGTCGCCGTGGTGATCGCGGTGGCGGCGTCGGCCCTGTCCTGGTGGTTCTCCACCTATGCGGTTGACGAGTCCGGGGTGGCGCTGCACAAGGGGCTGCTGAGCAAGTCCCGCGAGTTCGCCCCCCGAGAGAAGATCGAGTCGGTCACCGTGGAGCGGCCGTTCCTCGCGCGCCTGCTGGGCCTGTCCAAGGTGAGGGTGGAGGTCGCCGGGGGAGGGGAGTCCTACCTGGACATCGAGTACGTGCGCGCCGCGGATGCCGAGGAGCTGCGCACCCGTATCCTCGCGGTCGCCGCCGGGGTCGACCCCCGACAGGTCGAGGCCACGACCACTCCGACGGCTCCCGAGGAGCTGACGGTCGCGGACCAGGAGCCGTCGGCCGACAGCGCCCCGCCGGCCGGCACCCCTGACCCGCTGCGGAAGCTGCTGAAGGGCGAGGTGGAGGACGGTGAGCTGATCGCCGAGATCCCCACTCAGCGCCTGATCCATTCGCTCGTGCGCGACGCCGACTTCCTGCTCAGCATCGTGTTCGGCATCATCGGCGTGGTCGTCGCCATCGGGGTGGGCATCTGGCAGGGGGGCTTCGCCTTCGCCTCCCTGATCGCGCTGCTGCCGGCGCTGATCGCCCTGCCCAAGTACGTGTTCGGTCGGATCGAGGGTGGCTGGGGCTTCGTCTCCCGCATCACCGACCGGGGCCTGCGGATGCGCCGCGGACTGCTGAACACCCGCACCGACAACATCGCCACCGGCCGCATCCAGCGATTCGCACTCAAGCGGCCCCTGCTGTGGCGCACACCGGGCTGGACCTCGGTCAGCGTCACCGTGGCCGGGATCGGCGACGACAGCAACGAGGCCTCCAACGTGCTGCCCGTGGGTACTCGCGAGGAGCTGTGGCTGACCCTCGGCCACCTCGCCGCCCCCTTGGGCACCGCCGACGACATGGCAGCCCTCGAGCACCTGCTCACCGCCCGGGCCCGCGACATCGACGGGCTGCGCGCCCCGCACCGCCTGCAGTGGTACTCCCGCCGCACCCAGGTCGTGGTGCTGCTGCCCGGGGCCCTGATCCAGCGCCACGGCCTGCTGGCCCGCAAGCTCGTGATCATCCCCCGCGACCGCATCCAGCAGGTCGCGATCGAGGACGACCCCTTCGCACGTCGACTCCGGTCCCTCGACCTCAAGGTGGGGGTGGCCGGCCACACCGAGACCATCGGCGACCTGCCTCGCGACGGGGCCCGCATGCTCCACGCGGTGCTGGCCCACGACGCGGCCACCTCCCGCCGCTACCGGGACCGCTCCACCTGGCGCGAACCCGCACTGGCGCTGTCGACCGGCCCGGGGACCGACCGGTGAACGCCCCCCGCCTCGGGATCGGCGTGATCGGTGCCGGCAGGGTCGGCGCCGTGCTCGGTGCGGCCCTGCGCGCGGAGGGCCACGCCATCACCGGCGCCTACGCCGTCTCCGACGCCTCCCGCGCCCGCGCCCAGGAGCTCCTGCCCGGAGTGCCGCTGCTGGACGTGCCCGCGATCGTGGAGCGCAGCGAGATGCTCCTGCTGGCCGTCCCCGACGACCAGCTGGGCCCTCTGGTCAGCGGTATCGCCACCACGGGCCTGGCGCCCGGTGGGCAGCTGGTGGTCCACACCTCCGGCCGCTACGGCACCGAGGTGCTGGCGCCACTGGCGAAGGCAGGCTGTGCCACCCTCGCGATCCATCCCGCCATGACCTTCACCGGCACCCGGGAGGACCTCTCCCGCCTGGTGGGCTGCCCGATGGCCATCACCGCCGACGAGGCGTTCCTCCCCGTCGCTGCCGCCCTCGTGGTCGAGATGGGAGGGGAGGCCAGCGTGCTCCCGGAAGGCGACCGGGCTCTCTACCACGCCGCTCTCGCCCACGGTGCCAACCACCTGGTGGTGCTGGTGGACCAGAGCCTGGACGCCCTGTCCCGGCTGGGGATCGAGAACCCCGGCGCGTACCTGCGGCCACTGCTGGAGGCGGCACTGGACGGATCCCTGCGCCGTGGCGCCGCGGCTCTCACCGGCCCCGTGATGCGCGGGGACACCGGAACCGTGCAAGCCCACCTCGAGGCGCTCGACGATCTCGATGCGACCGGCGAGAGGGGGAAGCGCGGGGACACCGCTGCGACGTATCGTGCCCTGGCACGCGCAGCGCTGGCCCGCGCCGAGCTCGACGCCGACGTTGCCCGGGAGATCCGCCGGCTGCTGGAGGCAGGCAGCGAGCAGGACAGCACAACGGAGGAATCATGACCACGACCGGAACCGACCACGGCCCTGCCGCCGACCGCAGCACGGCGGTGGTGCGCACCAAGGCAGAGCTGCGTGCGCAGCGGGCCACCATGTCCGGCACCGTCGCCGTGGTGATGACCATGGGCTCCCTGCACCAGGGCCACCTGATGCTCGTCGCACGCGCCCGTGAGGTCGCCGACCACGTGATCCTCACCGACTTCGTCAACCCCCTGCAGTTCGGCCCGAACGAGGACTTCGACGCCTACCCCCGGGACATCGAGGGTGACGTGGCGCTGGTGGACGGCATGGTGGACCTGGTGTTCGCCCCCGCCACCGAGGAGATGCACCCGACCATCCCCCCGATGGTGAGCGTGACCACCAACCGCACCGGCACCCTGTACGAGGGGGCCTCGCGGCCCGGGCACTTCGACGGCGTGGCCACCGTGGTCACCAAGCTGCTGAACCTCACCACCCCGCACATCGCCGTGTTCGGCCGCAAGGACGCCCAACAGCTGGCGATCGTCCAGTCGCTGGTGACGGACCTCGACCTCCCGGTGCGCATCGAAGCGGTGGACATCCAGCGCGAGAGCGAGGGCCTGGCACTGTCCAGCCGCAACCTGTTCCTGAGCGCCGAGGGCCGCAGGCATGCCCTGGGACTGTCGGCCACCATCGCCGCCGCGCGTGAGGCAGCACCGTCCCTCAGCGGCGTGCTGGACGCCCTCGCCGCCGCGAAGGCAGGCACAGCGGAGTACTCGGCGGACACCACCGCGCTGCGCTTCGACTACGCCCTCGCCCTGGACCCGGCCACGCTCCAGCCCGTCACCTCCTCGCACCGCGGCGAGACGCTGGTCATGCTCGCCGGATGGGTGGACGGCACCCGCCTGCTGGACGCCGCTGTGGTGGAGACGACAGCCCCCTGAGCGCAGGAGGCATCCTCCCGGAAGGTTCTGAGACAATCGCCCTCATGAGCGAAGATCCCCAGAACCCCGGCACCGTGGACACCTCCGACCAGGTGGCGGTGCGCAAGGCCAAGCGGGAGCGCCTCCTGGAGCGCGGGGAGGAGGCGTACCCCGTCTCCGTCCCGGTCACCACCACGATCGCGGCGGTGCGCGAGCAGTACGGCCATCTCGAGGCCGGCCAGGAGACCGAGGACGAGGTGGGAGTGGCCGGCCGCGTCGTCTTCCAGCGCAACACCGGCAAGCTCGCCTTCATCACCGTCCAGGACGGCGCCGGGCAGCGCCTGCAGATCATGCTGTCCCAGGCGAAGGTGGGAGCCGAGCGCCTGGCCGACCTCAAGGCCGACGTGGACCTCGGCGACCACGTGTTCTTCCACGGCACCGTGGGTGCGTCCCGGCGCGGCGAGCTGAGCGTCTTCGCAGACTCCTGGCAGATGGCCGCCAAGGCCGTGCGCCCCCTCCCGGTGCTGCATGCGGAGCTCTCCGAGGAATCCCGGGTGCGCCGCCGCTACGTGGATCTCATCGTGCGGCAGGAGGCCCGCGATGCCGCGCGCCTGCGATCCACGGTCATGCATTCCCTGCGCGATTCGTTCCACCGCCGTGATTTCGTGGAGGTGGAGACCCCGATGCTGCAGGTGATCCCCTCCGGTGCCGCGGCGCGACCGTTCGTCACCCATATGAATGCGTTCGATCTGGACCTGTATCTGCGGATCGCCCCGGAACTGTTCCTGAAGCGCGCCGCAGTGGGCGGTATGGAGCGGGTGTTCGAGATCAACCGCAATTTCCGCAACGAGGGCGCCGATTCCACGCATTCGCCGGAGTTCTCGATGCTCGAGGCGTACCAGGCCTACGGTGATTACGACACGATCGGTGAACTCACCCGCGAACTGGTGCAGGAAGCGGCGCAGACCGCAACCGGATCCCAGGTGGTCACCCTGACCGACGGCACCGAGTACGACCTCTCCGGCGATTGGGACAAGATCACCGTGTACGGCTCGCTCTCGGAGTCACTGGGCGAGGAGGTCACCCCCGAGTCCACCCCCGAGCAGCTGCGCGCGATCGCGCGAGGCCTGGGACTGGACATGGATCACCCCAAGTACGGCCACGGCAAGCTGGTGGAGGAGCTGTTCGAGCATCGGGTGGGAGACCACCTGCACGCACCCACCTTCGTGAGGGACTTCCCGGTGGAGACCAGCCCGCTGGTCCGCGCCCACCGCACCACGCCCGGCGTGGTGGAGAAGTGGGACCTGTACGTGCGCGGCTTCGAGCTGGCCACCGGCTACTCCGAGCTGATCGACCCGGTCATCCAGCGCGAGCGCTTCGCCCAGCAGGCGGGCCTGGCCGCCCAGGGCGACGACGAGGCGATGCGCCTGGACGAGGACTTCCTGGAGGCGATGGAGTACGCGCTGCCGCCCACCGGTGGCATGGGAATGGGCGTGGATCGACTCCTCATGGCCCTGACCGGACTGGGCATTCGCGAGACCGTCCTGTTCCCCCTGGTGAAGCCGGAGGCATGAGATGAGTGAAGGATTCTGGTTCGAGGCCGGTGCACTGGTCCCCTCCATCGGAGTGGGCCTGCTGTTCTGGTTCGTGATCCGTTCCATACTTCGCGCAGATCGAGCCGAACGTGAGGCCGATGAGCAGGCAGAGAAGGAATACCTGGCGCGACGGGGAGACCACGAAAAGCGTGACGAGTTCCCCGAACACACCATCACCGATTGAAATCGGCCTCGAAGGAATACATAATGAACGAGCTGGTCCAGCCGGAAGATGGGCGACCAGCCCCGTATTCCGAACGACGAGGGAGAGCCGGAATGGCACGAAAGACCTACGTGGAACTGATCGATGACATCGACGGCTCGAAGGCCGAGGAGACCGTGAGCTTCGCCCTGGACGGCGTCGCCTACGAGATCGACCTGTCCGAGGACAACGCCGCCAAGCTGCGTGGCGAGCTGGGCACCTGGGTGGAGAAGGCCCGCCGCGTGGGCGGTCGCCGTTCCCGCGGCGCCAGCACCTCCTCGGCCGGCGGTTCGAACGACACCCCCCGCATTCGCGAGTGGGCCCGCTCCAACGGCCACGACGTCTCCGACCGCGGCCGCATCTCCAGCGAGATCCGCTCCGCCTACTACGCCGCACAGGGGAACTGATCCCAGCAGGCACCCACCAGCGGTGCCGAACCGAAGGCCCGTCACCGATCACGGTGACGGGCCTTCGTCGTCGGTCCTCAGGTGCAGAACTGCCGGAAGGGACGGTGGAACGGTCGCGGCGCGATCCTCACCAGCCGCGGATCGTCCATGACGCGGCGTGCTCCGCGCCAGGGGACAGCCGCACCACGTCGGTGCCGCTGCGGAACGCGTCCGGCGGGCAGGTCATCGGCTCCACCGCCAGTCCCACCCGGTTGTTCTCCGGTTCGGGGCGATCAGCGGTGTGCAGCTGCAGCCAGGTGCACTCCGGCCCTGCCGTCAGCTCAACCCCGGTGCCGCCCGGCGCGGTGACACGCACGTGCAGCAGCCCGGCCTCATCACGGGCCAGGTCCGTGAAGGCGTGGTCGATCTCCTGCTCGCCGATCACACGCGGCTCGGCGAAGTCGAACTCGCTGCCCGGCTCCACCGGCGCGGTACCCGTGGGCAGCAGGCGGTCCTCGGTGACCGAGAGCACGGTGCCCAGACCCGTCTGCAGCGACCACTGCTCCAGGGGCTCGGGCCCGGCCACCAGATACGGGTGGGGGCACACCCCGTAGGGGGCGTCCTCGGCACCGAGGTTGCGGGCGATGACCGTGCACGTCAGTCCGGCCTCCGGGTCCAGCTGGTAGTGCACGGTCAACAGCAGCTGGAAGGGGTAGCCGGTGGTGGGCATCAGCCGGGTGCGCAGCACCACCTCGTCCTCACAGACCGAGGCCGGGGTGAACTCCTGGAAGGAGACCAGGCCGTGAATGGCGTTGTGCCGCTCCACCTCGTTGATCGCCACCTGCAGCTCCTGACCGTCCCAGGTGTAGGCGCCGTCGGCGATCCGGTTGGGCCAGGGGGCCACCACCGCGCCGCGGTAGTGCAGCATCGGTCCGCTCTCCGGACTGCGCACCAGCAGGTCGCGGCCACCGGTGGTGAGCGATTCCAAGGTGGCTCCCACGGTGGACACGGTGGCGGTGTAGGGGCCGGCGGCAAGGGGGATCTCCTCGCCGCGGGCACGGGCCGCGGCCACGGGCGTGTCGCTCGGGGCGGGGGTCTCGCTCATGCGGCGCTCTCCTTCTCGTCATCGCTCGGCTCGGGCTCGGGATCGGGCTCGATCAGGACCACCTCGAGGCGACGGGGTCCGTGCACGCCCTCCACCCGGTCCAGTTCGATGTCGCTGGTGGCACTGGGGCCGGAGATCATGGTCCAGGCGGCGGCGGGGCTCTCGCCCATCCGCTGGATGCCCTTGGGCACTCCCAGCACCACCTGATCGGCGTGGAGGACCACCACGTGGTGGTCGGGCACCAGGGTGATCACACGGCGGCCGCACAGCTCGCCCCCGTCCAGCACCAGGGTGCCGGTCAGGGCGATTGCCGTGTGGCAGCCGGTCAGGACCGCATCCACCCTGTCCAGGGCGTGGGCGTCCAGGCCGCCGTCATCGCGGATCAGCTCGGCATCGAGCAGCTCGGTCCATTCGCCGGGCAGCGCCGCTGGCACGACCACGGTGGCCGCCCCGCCCAGTGCCCGGGCGATCGCCGAGGAAGCGCCGGACTCGGTGGTGCGGTGCACCACGGTGGTGTAGTCCTCCAGGCGCTGTACCAGCACGTCACGCACCTTGCCGGGATCGGTGCCGGTCTCCTGCTTGTCGTCGGCCCGCTGGTAGGCGCGGGGCACATCCGCGTAGTCCGTGACCTCGTCACGTCGCGGAACCGCGAGCGCGCTGCGCACGCGCGCCAGGATCTCCTCCTTGGCACTCATCCCGGCCGTGCGGGTGGGGCGGCGGTCGTCCCAGGTGCTCATGCCTCGTCCCTGCCTTCGGTCCTGGCCGCGGACTGCTCATCGCCGGTGGTGTCCTGCTCGGAGGCGGCCTCGGCAGCTGCGGGTGCCCCGCCCTGCTTCTCCCGCTGCGCCCACCAGGAGCGGAAGGACTGCTGGGGATGCGGGAGATCGCGATGATCGGTCCACCCCGGGACCAGGGGCAGCACCCCGGGCAGCTTGCCGATGTTCGCCCCCGGCAGCACCGTGGACAGGGGGCCGGCAGAGCGCACCGCGGCGTCGTAGGCACGCGGGGAGGACATCAGTCGGCTGGCGCCCTTCATAGCCACGTCCCAGGTGCCGCGGAACTGGCCGCGCTGCTCGCGGCGCTGATCCACCTCCTTGGCCCGCAGGTGCACCAGGATCGAGGGGATGTCGATCTTCACCGGGCACACGTCGTAGCAGGCCCCGCACAGGCTCGAGGCGTAGGGGAGGGTGGCGTTGGGGTCATCGGGATCGCTGACGCCGGTCATCTGCGGGGAGAGGATCGCACCGATCGGACCGGGGTAGGTGGAGCCGTAGGCGTGACCACCGGTGCGCTGGTACACCGGGCACACGTTCAGGCAGGCCGAGCAGCGGATGCAGTGCAGGGCCGAACGGCCCTCCGGGTCCTCCAGCACGGCGCTGCGCCCGTTATCCAGCAGCACCAGGTGGAACTCCTGGGGGCCGTCACCCTCGGTGACACCGGTGAACAGTGTGGTGTACGGGTTCATCCGCTCCCCGGTGGAGGAGCGCGGCAGCAGCTGCAGGAACACCTCGAGGTCCTGGAAGCTGGGCACGATCTTCTCGATGCCCACCACGGAGATCAGGGTGCGCGGCAGGGTCAGGCACATGCGGCCGTTGCCCTCGGACTCCACCACCACCAGGGTGCCGGTGTCCGCGACCGCGAAGTTGGCCCCCGAGATCGCGACGGAGTCCTCCATGTCCAGGAACCGCTCCCGCAGGAAGCGGCGGGCGGCGCCGGCCAGTGCGGCGGGATCGTCGGTGATGTCCGGTTCGATGTCCGGCATGGAGGCCAGGAAGATCTCGCGGATCTGGGCCCGGTTGCGGTGGATCGCCGGCACCAGGATGTGGCTGGGGGTGTCGCCGGCCAGCTGCACGATCAGCTCGGCCAGGTCGGACTCGATCACCCGCACGCCGGCGTGCGCAAGGGTCTCGTTCAGGCCGATCTCCTGGGTGGCCATCGACTTGACCTTCAGCACGTCGCGTGCGCCGCGCTCCAGGGTGAGGCGGGTGACGATGTCGCCGGCCTCCTCTGCATCTCGCGCCCAGTGCACGGTGCCGCCGGCGGCGGTCACCGTGGTCTCCAGCTGCTCCAGCAGCTCGGGAAGATGATCGGTGACGTGCCACTTCAGAGCGCTGCCTGCATCACGGAGCTTCTGCCAGTCGCGCATCTCCCGCACCGCGGAGGCGCGTTTGGCCTGGATGGTTCCGGTGGCGTGGCGCAGGTTCGCACGCAGCACATCGTCGGAGAGCGCCTCGCGGGCGGCGGTGGGGAAGCCGTGCTCGCCGCGCAGGTTCGAGGAGGGGGAGGCGTGCTGCGGACGGACCGTGGGCATCCCCAGGGCCACCGTGCTTCCGGCGGTGGTGCGGCTCATGAGGCCCTCCCCAGGATGGTCTCGGACGGGACGAAGGGGTTCTCCTTAGTGGAGGCCAGGATCTGCGCCAGGTGGACCGCCTGCGGGGCGTCGCCGTTGCGGTGCAGCTTGCCACCGATGTTCATCAGGCAGGAGGCGTCACCGGCCACCACGAACTCGGCGCCGCTGCGGACCACGTTGGCCGCCTTGTCGGTGACCATCGCATCGGAGGTGGCGTCGTTCTTCACCGCGAAGGTGCCGCCGAACCCGCAGCAGGTGTCGGACTCGGGCAGGTTCACCACCTCGATGCCCTCCACGGCGCGCAGCAGGCGCAGCGGGCGCGGACCCACCTTCAGCACCCGCATCGAGTGGCAGGTGGGGTGGTAGGTGACCTTGTGGGGGAAGTAGGCGCCCACATCGGTCACCTTCAGCACGTCCACCAGCAGCTCGGAGAGCTCGTAGGTCTTCGCGGCGACTGCCGCGGCCCGCTCCTCCAGCTCCGCATCGCCCTCGTGGCGCGCCACCAGCTGATGCTGCTCACGCACGCAGCCGGCGCAGGAGCCAGAGGGCATGACGATCGCGTCCACCTCGTCCAGCTGCGGCTCGAAGGTGTCCACGAACGTGCGCACCACGGGGGCGGCTTCGGTGTAGTAGCCGGTGTTGGTGTGCATCTGCCCGCAGCAGGTCTGGCGGCGGTCGAAGATCACCTCGTGCCCCAGCCGCTCCAGCAGCAGCACGGTGGAGCGGGCCACGTCCGGGGTCATCACGTCCACCAGACAGGTGGACATCAGGGAGATGCGCATCGTCATCCTCTCCAGCAGGTCAGTGGTGCAGGCCCAGCGACTCCGCGGTGCGCTCGAGGCTCTCGTGCGCAGCGCGGGGATCGTCGCTGAGATGGGTTCCCCAGCTGGGCACCATCGCCATGATGGTGCTGCGCCAGGAATCGGTTCGCTCCGGGAACATGCCGGTGAGCATGTCCAGCAGGATCGTGGTGGCCGTGGAGGCGCCGGGGGAGGCACCCAGCATGCCGCCGATGGAGCCGTCGGCCGCGGTGATCATCTGGGTGCCGAACTGCAGCACACCCCGCTTGGCAGGATCGGGGGCGATCACCTGCACGCGCTGACCTGCGGTCACCTGCTCCCAGTCCTCCCGGCGGGCCTGCGGCATGTACTCCCGCAGCGCCTCGAAGCGCTGCTTGGTGGTGGCGGCCAGCTGCGAGCCCAGGTACGTCATCAGGTCGATGTTCGGGGGCGCGACCGCCAGCATCTGCGTCACGTTCGAGGGCTTCACCGAGGCGAACAGGTCCGTGTACTTCCCGGTCTTCAGGAACTTGGGCGACCAGCCAGCGTAGGGGCCGAACATCAGCGAGCGCTTGCCCTGGACGTATCGGGTGTCCAGGTGCGGCACGCTCATCGGTGGTGCGCCCACAGCGGCCTTGCCGTACACCTTCGCCTCGTGCCGGGCGATCACCTCGGGGTTCGTGCAGCGCAGCCACTGACCGGAGATCGGGAAGCCACCGAAACCGCGGATCTCGGGGATGCCGGACTTCTGCAGGATCGGCAGGGCCGCACCACCGGCCCCCACGAACACGAACGGCGCCCGATGCACCTTCACCGCACCGGTGGTGACGTTGCGGGACATCACGCCCCAGTCGGTGCCCATGCGGCGCAGGTCCACCACCTCCCAGCCGGTGGACACGGTGGTGCCGCGGCGGGAGGCCATGGCGAACAGCTGGCGGGTCAGCGAGCCGAAGTCCACATCGGTGCCGTCGGGGGAGCGGGTCACCGCGATGGTCTCGGTGACCGGCCGGCCCTCGGCCACCAGGGGTGCCCACTGCGCCAGCTGGGCGTGCTCAGTGCTGAACTCCATCCGGTCGAACAGCGGGTTCGCGGTGAGTGCCTGGTGGCGTCGGCGCAGGTAGTCCACGTTGTCGATACCGCGAACGAAGCTCATGTGCGCCACGGGGCGGATGAACGAGGCAGGGTCACCGATCCGGTCGTTCTCCACCAGGTAGGACCAGAACTGGCGGGACACCTGGAACTGCTCGTTGATGCGGATCGCCTTGGCGGGGCTCACCGAGCCGTCCACGTCCTGCGGGGTGTAGTTCAGCTCGCACAGGGCGCTGTGGCCGGTACCGGCGTTGTTCCAGCCGTCGGAGGACTCCTGGCCCACCGCGTCGAGCTTCTCGATCACCTGGATGTCCCAGTCGGGCTCCAGCTCGGTCAGCAGCGCCGCCAGGGTGGCACTGGCGATTCCGCCGCCGATCAGCACTGCATCGGTGCGCGTGACGCTCATCGTCAGGTCAGCCATGTCTCCCCTTGTCTCGGTTCGTCTCTCGTCGTGCCGCCCGCGGGCCGGATCAAGGCACCGGGGCGTCGCGACGTCGTTCCCCAGAAGCGTAGCCCGCGACGCGCCACCGTGCCCTCACGGGCCAGACGGACCAGGGTCGGCCCTGTCGAGGCGTCACCGGTCATAGCGTGTCCGTTTTCCGGTCAGACCTGCGGGCAGTGAGGTCGCGGGACAGCGACAGATGGGCTGCCCCGTCCTTCGCGGCGGGCAGCGCGCGCACCTCGCCGTCGAGCTCCACCACGTACGCATCGGCGTCGACGCCTGCTGGCAGGTGCACGGCGACCTCCACTCGGGTGGGCGTCCATCCCAGGTCCACCACCGCCCCGCCACGGGCTCCCAGGCCACGGGCCCGGCCTGTCGACCAGGCGCTCGGCAGGGATGGCAACACGGTGAGCTCTCGTCGGCGCCCGCGCACCCGGTGGGACTGCAGCAGCATCTCGCAGGTCCCGGCCAGCGCCCCGAAGTTGCCGTCGATCTGGAATGGCGGATGAGCGCACAGCAGGGAGTCGTACACGCCGCCAGTGACCTCCCCGGTGACCGGGTCGGTGCCGTCGGCCTCCACCCGACGCAGCGCCCGAAGCAGGAACCGGTTTGCCAGCTCCGCGTCCTCCAAGCGGGCGGCCAGGCAGATCCTCCACGCGAGCGACCAGCCGGTGGACTCGAAGCCCCGCTCAACCAGGCTGCGACGGGCCGCCTCCCCCAGCACCGGGTCTCGGCGCGGGTCCAGGCCGGTGCCCGGGTACAGGCCGATGAGGTGGGACTGGTGACGGTGGTGCGGGTCCGGATCCGTCAGGTCGTCGTCGGACCATTCGGCGATCAGGCCCGTGGGCAGCACGCGCTCGCCGGGCAGGCGGGACAGGGCCGCCTCGGCCAGCTCCAGCAGGTCCTCGTCGAACTCGACCACGTGGGACAGCTCCAGCAGGTCGTGCAGGAGCTGGCGGATGATCACCAGATCACTGGTGGTGCTCACGTGCACTTCGCCCACCGTGCCGGCCGGCAGCACGAACCGGTTCTCCGGTGAGGTCGAGGGGGCGGTGCCGAGTGTGCCGTCGGGCAGCTCGATCAGCAGATCCAGTGCGAAGCGGGCAGCGCCCTCCACCAGGCCTGCGGCGGAGGCGGGACCATCGGGGGTGAACCGCAGCAGGTCCACCAGGGTGCTGGTGAGCCAGGCCCCGCCCAGGGGCCAGGCCGACCACTGCGGGCGGTCCTCACCATCGCCGACGGGCGCAGCGAAGCCCCAGCGGTCCGAGTTGTGGTGGGCAGTCCAGCCGGAGGCCCCGTACACCTCCCGTGCCACCCGCGCGCCCTGTGCTGCCAGCACCCCGAGCCACTCCTGGAATGCAGGCAGCACCTCGGCAAGCTGGGCGGGACCGGCCGGCCAGTAGTTCATCTCGGTGTTGATGTTGATCGTGTAGTCGCCGTACCACGGTGGCGCCGGGGACTCGTTCCAGATGCCCTGCAGGTTCAGCGGCGGTCCCTCACCCACACCGCCGCTGATCAGCAGGTAGCGGCCCACGTGGGCCAGCAGAGCGACGAGGTCCGGACCGTCGGCGTGCTCCGGGTCTGCCCGCAGATTGTCCAGGCGCTGCGCCGTGGTGGGCATGGTGGGCGCCTCGCGGTCCCGGTACGGCGTGGGGGAGGGCCCATCGGGGGCGGCCAGGTCCAGTTCGACACGGTCGTACAGCTCGCGGTGGGACTCCTCTGCCCGCGTCGCGAGCTCGTCATGGGATCGCGCAGCGAGGGTGGTGAGATGGGCCAGCACCTCCGCCTCGAGCGAGGCGTGGTCGGGGACGCGCAGGGTGCCGTCCGCTGAGAACTGGGTGGCCGAGACCAGGCGCAGCTCCGTCCAGGTGGCGCCGGTGACATGGATGCTGGGGGCCGGCCCGGTGAGGTCCGCGCTCGCGGTGCCGTCGGTGCGCAGCTCGAGCGCCCAGGAGGCGTGGACGGACTCGGTGAAGGAGGCGGGGGCGCGCACCGCATCGTCCCCTCCGATGTCGGGGTCCACGGACGCGGCCACCCGCAGGGCGCCAGCGAGCACCACGGCCTCGGGATGGGATGCCGGGCGGTGAGCCACGGACTGCTCGTGGACGGAGGCGACACTGATCTCGAGGTCCGAGGGGGAGGCGAACACGCGACGGTCCAGCAGCACGTCATCGGCGATGCTGACACCGGTGATGGCGCGCAGCTGCTCGGTGACCGTGATGGCCCAGCCGCTGCGCAGATCCAGGACCCGGGCCAGAGGACTCGTGTCCTCGGTGGTGCGCTGGATCAGCAGGTCCACGAACGGCTGGTACATCTGCACGTTCCCAGACTGGGTGCCACGGGTGGCGGCATCGGCTGCGTGCACGTCACCGGCGAGTGCTGACTCCCGGGCACGCTGCAGTGCCTGGCCGGCCCCCTCGGGGAGGGAGCGCGGGGCGGGGCTGCCGCGCCACACCGAGGAGTCGTTGACCTGGATCCGTTCCCGAGCGGGGTTGCCGAACACCATGGCGCCGAGGTGGCCGTTGCCCACCGGGTAGGCATCGGTCCAGGCGCGGGCCGGGGCACGATCGAGCAGATGATGGCGGGGATCCAGGATCATCCCCCCAGACTACCGATGTATGAGGGTCGGTGCGGCGCACGTTCAGCGCGGGCAGCCGCAAAGTGGCATGACATCTGAGCGAATGGCGGCGGAAGCCTCGCCCAATGGTCCGACATCTGTTGGGATAGAGGCATGAGCAACAAGGCATCGATGCCACCGACCTCGATGCCGACCAGTGGGTGCGCACAGCGAAGGACCTGGGCGCCGCCTATGTGGTGCTCACCGCGAAGCACCACGACGGCTTCTGCCTGTGGCCCACTGCCACCACGGAGTACTCCGTGACTTCCTCACCGTTCCGGGACGGGAAGGGCGACCTCGTGGGCGAGGTCGCCGAGGCCTGCCGTCGTCACGGCATCGGCCTGGGGCTGTACCTCTCACCATGGGATCGCAACGCGCCGCAGTATGAGGATCCGGGAGCGTACGGCGAGTTCTACCTGGCGCAGCTGCGTGAGCTGTGCACCGACTACGGGGAGCTGGTGGAGCTGTGGTTCGACGGTGCAGGCTCTGCCGGCCGTGAGTATGCCTGGGATCGCATCGGCCAGCTCATCGAGGAGCTGCAGCCCGGGGCGATGGTGTTCAACATGGGCCCGGCCACCATCCGCTGGGTGGGCAACGAGGACGGATTGGCCGCCGACCCCTGCTGGTACGTCACCACCAGCGCCGACCTCAACAACTACGACGAGGACGTCCTCGCCTACGACCAGGCCCGGTACCCGCCCCCGGAGTGCGACGTCTCGATCCGCACCGGCTGGTTCTGGCACGCCGGCCAGGAGCCGAAGTCGCTCGAGCACCTGCTGGCGATCCACGATCGCTCCATCGGGCTGGGAGCGAACCTGCCGATCGCTGAGCAGGAGAACACCGTCGCCAAGCTCTCCGGCCTGGCCACCAGCGGCGACGGTTCACTCGAGCAGGCCGTCGAGGTGGCCCTTGCCCTGTTCTGCCCGGACCGCCTGATGTTCGGCAGCGACTGGCCGATCGCCCCTGAACCCTTCGACGTGGATTCCGGCACGTCTCGCCTGCTCGAGCGGATCCGCCAGCTGAGCGCGGCGGACCAGGCGCAGATCCTCCACGGGACCGCGGAGCGCGTGTACAGGCGAGCCGGCGAGGGAAGCCCGCCCGACTGACGGCGCGGGGTCAGCCCTCAGCGGCAGGGGAGTCGGGCTGTGATTTCGTGCCGGTGTGAGCCCCCTGGATCACCCAGGCCTCCACCCCGGCCACGTGCGCGGCGGCGTACACCTTGGCCAGGTCAGACCGCCCGGCCCGCATGGCATTGATGATCCGATAGTGCTCCTCCAGGGTGCGCCCCACAGATGCTCCTTCGGTGAGCCCGCGCCACAGCCGCGCGCGAGCGGTGGCACTGGCAAAGCCGTCCAGGAGGGAGGAGAGGTAGGCGTTGCCGCAGTGAGCGTTGATGTGGTGATGGAAGGCGATGTCAGCCTCCACCAGTTCACCCACCGGGGAGTCAGGGCCCAGCGGCGCCATCAGCCCTTCCAGGTACTGGTAGTCGGCTTCCTCCAGGTGGTCGCAGGCCTTCTCCACCGCGGTGGGCTCCAGCAGGCGCCGCACTTCCATGATGTGCAGCACCTCGGCGTCCTGGTGCAGGTCCAGCACGAAGCCCAGCGCCTCGATCAGCAGCTCAGGCTCCAGTGAGGTCACGTAGGTGCCGTCGCCCTGACGCACCGAGAGCACCTGGATCACCGACAGTGCTTTGACCGCCTCCCGCAGGGAGTTGCGGCTCACGCCGATGCGCTCGGAGAGCTGCTTCTCCGGGGGCAGGCGGTCCCCGGGCTTCAGCTCGCCCTCGATGATCATGGTCTTGATCGCCGAGATCGCCTTGTCGGTCACTGCCATTTGAGTCATCAGGTCCTGCTTTCCTGGTTTGAGGTGGAAGCCGGGCGCGGTCGGGCGCGCAGCCCGTGCATGCCACCGTCCACGGCGAGAGAAGTGCCGGTGGTGGAGGTGTTCAGAGGGGAGGCCAGGAACACGACGGTCCCGGCGACCTCCTGGGGGGTGACCATCCGCCCGGTGGGCTGGCGGGCGTCGAGGGCCTTGCGCTCGGCCACCGGGTCGGGGAAGTTCTGCAGCATACGGTCCACGAACTCGGTGGCCACCGTGCCGGGGTTCACGCAGTTCACGCGGATGCCATCGGCCAGGTGATCGGTGGTCATCGCCTGCACGGCGCCCTTGGTGGCCGAGTACAGCGCGCGCTCCTGCAGTCCGGCCGTCGCTGCGATCGAGGACATGTTCACGATCGCGGCATGCTCGGACGCGCGCAGGTGGGGCAGGGCCGCTGCGCTCGCACGCGCGTTCGCGGTCACGTTGATGGACAGCGCCCGTGCCCATTCCTCGTCGTCGTTGGCGGTCACATCACCCACCGCGCTGATGCCGGCGTTGTTGACGACCACGTCGATGCCGCCCAGCTGCTGCGCGCACTCGGCGACGGCCTGCCCCACCTGAGCTCGGTCGGCGATGTCGGCCCTCACGCGCACGGAGCCCTCCGGCGCGCCGGAGGGATCGAGGTCGATCACCGCGACCTGCGCGCCGAGTTCCAGGAACCGGGCTGCGGCGGCGCGGCTGATGCCGGAACCTCCACCGGTGACCACGACCCGAAGTCCGCGGTACGGGTCGGTGAACAGGGTGCTGTCGTCGGTCGGGGTGCGGGTCATGTGCGGATCCTTCGTGCGGGTCGCCGTCGGGGCGGGGAGAGCGGGGGGTGAGCAGTCAGGCGTCGCGGAAGGTCTGGCACTGGGTTCCGAGCTGATCGATCTCCAGCTCCACCACGTCACCTGACCGCAGGTAGGGGGTGCCGGGCAGGCCCATGGCCACGCCGGCAGGGGTTCCCGTGTTGATGACGTCGCCGGGATACAGGGTCATGAACTCGCTGAGGTAGCGCACCACGTGGGCCACCGGGAAGATCTGGTCCGCGGTGGTGCCGTCCTGGTGGCGCTCGCCGTTGACCGAGAGCCTGAGGCCCAACGACTGCACGTCCTCGATCTCGTCGGCCGTGACCAGCCACGGGCCCAGCGGGTTGAAGGTCTCGCAGTTCTTGCCCTTGTCCCAGGTTCCGCCGCGCTCCAGCTGGTACTCCCGCTCGGAGACGTCGTGGGAGAGCACGTAACCGGCCACTGCCCGCATCGCCTCCTCGTCGCTGTCGGTGCGACGCAGCGTCTGGCCGATAACCACCCCCAGCTCCACCTCCCAGTCCGTCTTCGTGGATCCATGGGGGATCAGCACGTCGTCGTCGGGCCCCACCACGGTGTCCGCGGCCTTCATGAACACGATCGGCTCCGCAGGGATTTCCGCGTTCGTCTCCGCGGCGTGGTCGCGGTAGTTCAGGCCGATGCACAGGATCTTCCCGGGGGTCAGCGGGGCACCCCGGCGCTCGGCCTCCAGGGCGGGGAGCTCGGGCAGCTCGCCGGCGGCCAGGGCGGCGCGGGTGCGGGCGATGCCGTCGGCCTCGAGGAACCTGCGGTCCACCACGCGTGCCTCGCCGATCAGGGGGCGCAGGTCGAAGGTGCGGTCGCCGTCGATCACGGCGGCGTTCTCACGGCCGTGCGGTCCGTATGCCAGGAACTTCACGTGGGTCCTCCCATGTCTGTGTGAGGGCGACGCTACCAGGAGACATCGGATGTATGGGAGGGGTTTGGCGAAGGTGTCGTCGCTGGGCCGGGATCCGTACTGATCAAGGTTGCGCCCATGCGGGCCCGAGCCGGGCGGGCATGGGGAGCAGACCTGCTCGTGCCCAGCACGAACGCCGTTGGCCCGCGGTGCTGCGGCGTTCTGTGAGGATGCGACGGACCCGGACGATGACCGCGTGCTCCACTCCGCCGCGCGACCCACGGCGACCGCGTCCGCGACCGTCTCGCCACGGAACGAAGCCCGGGGCCCTTCATCCGGTCCGCGCAACGGCGGCGTGACCGAGAACGGCTTCCGGGTCAGCGGGCAGGGCTCGCCCCTGCCACCACGAGATCGATGAGCCGACGCAGTGCCTCATCGATGTGCTCGCCGTCGATTCGCCTCTGCCGGGAGCGGTTGAGCTCGGCCAGCACCCCGGCGACGATGAGCCGGGCGCCGGCCACCGCAGCCGCACCGGGCGCCTCGCCGGCAGTGCCTGACGCGCCGTCCCGCGCCACCGGGACCGCACCGGAAGCGTCGGCCCGCCCGTCCCGCAGGCGCGCGGCGATCTGCTCTTCGAGACGATCGACGTGATCGAGGACCCGCCGGCGATGCGGCATGTCCGCACCGAAGAGGATCTCGCGGGCGACCCACGTCGCGGGCTCGGGCCAGCGCCGCATCGCGGTGACGAGCGGCGAGATCAGCTCCGCGATCCGGTCCGCGGTCTCCCCACCCGCCGGCGCGGTGCCGGACCCGCCGGGCGCGGCGAACGCTGAGAGAGCAGGGGTGGTGGTCGCGTGCTCGTGGGCTCCCCAGAGCGCATCGACGACCATCATCAGCAGCTCCACCTTCGTCGCCGCGTACTGGAAGACAGTCCCCTCGGCCACATCCGCCGCGCGCGCGACCTCGCTCATCGAGGTCCGCTCGAAACCGCGCTCCTCGAACAGCGCCTGCGCCGCGGCGAGGATGCGGGCGCGCTTCTCCGCCTTCGCCCGCTCGCGCCTGCCCAGCGCCGCCGGCGCCATCAGCTTCGTGTCATCCCGAGTTTCCATGCGCCCATTGTAGTCGACTCAAACTTGAGTACACTCAATAACGAGGCCGGGTGATCGGCATCCGGCACGCGTTGGGAAGGATGGACCATGCAGCACACGGCAGGTAACTACGAGGCGTTCGCGCGTCCCCGCCCCGCACAGCACGCCCAGGAGACGAAGGCCTACATCGTCGGCAGCGGGCTGGCCGGGTGAGTATTCGTAGTCGTGGGAGCCACCGAATCTTGCTCTTGGGGACCGCCGATCGTGCCGACGGGGGCCAGTAGCCGCCGCGGTGGGGACCACTGGCTCCCGCCGGCATCGGGTCACTGGGGCAGTGCGGTGTGTTCTCGCATGTTCCTGTCGCCGGTGTCGATCCAGATTGTGTTGTGCACGATGCGGTCCATGATCGCATCGGCGTGGACTGCTCCACCGAGCCGGGCGTGCCAGTCCTTCTTCGGGTACTGGGTGCAGAACACGGTCGAGCCGGTGTCATAGCGGCGCTCGAGCAGTTCCAGCAGCATCGAACGCATTCCCTCGTCAGGATGGTCCAGCAGCCACTCGTCGATCACCAGCAGCGAGAACGTGGAGTACTTCCGCAGGAACTTCGTCTGGCCCTGCGGCTTGTCCTTTGCCAGGGCCCAGGCCTCTTCGAGGTCGGGCATTCGGATGTAGTGGGCTCGGAGCCGGTGCTGGCAGGCCTGCTTCGCCAGCGCGCAGCCGAGGTAGGACTTCCCTGAGCCGGTGAAGCCCTGGAAGACCACGTTCTGTTGCCGCTGGATGAAGGAGCAGGTTGCCAGTTGCGCGATCACGTTCCGGTTCAGTCCCCGTTCCTCGACCAGATCCAGCCGCCGCAGGTCCGCTCCGGGATAACGCAGCCCCGCCCGGCGGATCAGACCCTCGACCTTTCCATGATTGAAGATGGAATGCGCCTCGTCCACGATCAGCTGGAGCCGTTCCTGGAACGACATCCCCAGCACGTGAGCCTCATCCTGGGCATCGATCGCGTCCAGCAGCGCGGTCGCGCCCATCTCGCGCAGCTTCCGCTTCGTGTCGTTATCGATCACGCTCACCGGACACCTCCGGCGTAGTAGTCGGCGCCACGGACGTATCCGCCGTCTTCCGCGGGTTCCTCGCGGGGTGGACGCAGGGCGGCGACCTTGTCCTGCCCGGTGGCCAAGATCGGGTGCAGATGCGCATAGCGCGGTGAACGGACCCGTCCCGTCAGCGCGAGTGCGCAGGCCGCCTCGACCCGATCTACGGAGAAGCGGCGAGAGAGCCGTAGCACCGCCAACGCGGGATCCAGGCCCTGTTCCACGATCGGCACGGACTCGAAGATCCGCTGGATCACGATCACCGTGGCCGGCCCGACCCGATCTGCCCACGCCCGCACCCTCTGCGCGTCCCAGGCCTGGAAACGCTCGCCCGCAGGTAGGTCCGCGTCGTTGGTGCGGTACTCATTGCTCGCGGTCTCCGGGAGCAGCAGGTGACTGGTCAGTCGCTGGCTGCCCTGATAGATCTCCAGCGTCCGGGCCGTGATGCGCAGATCGACCTTCGCGCCGATGTGCGCGAACGGCGCGGAGTAGAAGTTCCGCGCGAACGTGACGTGCCCGTTCCTGCCCACTCGTCGTCCGTAGTGCCATGTCGAGATCTCGTAGGGCACCGCCGGCAGCGGCGTCAGCAGCGGCCGCTCCTCCGCGTCGAACACGCTGGCGCGGGATCCGGGCCGCTTCTGGAACGGCTCCGCGTTATAGGCCTCCATCCGCTGCCCGATGGCGGCTGCAAGTTCGGGCAGGGACGTGAATCGCTGATCCCGCAGCCCGGCGATGACCCAGGTCGCGACGTGCGCGACGGTGTTCTCCACGCTCGCCTTGTCTTTCGGTTTCCGCACCCTCCCCGGGAGCACCGCCGCCGAGTAATGCGCTGCCATCTCGCGATACGCATCGTTCAGGACGATCTCGCCCTCGCGGGGGTGCTTCACCACACCGGTCTTGAGGTTGTCCGGAACGATCCTCGGGACCGTCCCGCCCAGCGCCTCGAACATCGCTACGTGCGCTCGCAGCCAGGACTCCTGGCGCATATCCAGCGCCGGGAAGCAGAACGCGTAACGAGAAAAAGGCAGGCAGGCAACGAACAAGAACACCTTCGAGACCTCGCCGGTGACCGGATCGGCCAGCTCCATCGTGGGGCCGGACCAGTCGACCTCCACGCTCTGGCCGGCCTTGTGACCGACTCTCGAAGCGGCACCGGTGACCATGACGTGGTGCTGGTAGGTGCGGCAAAACCGGTCATACCCCATCGCCGGATCCCCAGCCGCCGTGGTCGCGTCGAAGTACTCGCCGTGCAACAGCTTCAGCGTCACGCCGACCCTGGCCATCTCTCGATGGACCTGTTCCCAGTCCGGCTGTGCGAACACGCTCTCGTGCTCGCCCCGGCCCGGGAACAACCGGGCATACACCTGCTCATCGGCGACGTCCGCGATATCGCCCCACCCGATCCCTGCAGCGTCAGCGGCCTCGAACACCGCCCTCACGGACTTGCGGGACATGCCCTGCGAGGACGAAATCGCTCGCCCCGACAGACCTTCTGCGCGCAGCTGGAGCACCAGCTTCGCCCTGATCTTCCGTACCATTCCAGATTGCTCCTTCCGCCGCGTGCCCTATACACACGGCGGAAGGAGCGTAGACAGAGCGGCCCCAACGACACCACTGGTGGTCCCGAACGACGCCACCGCTACGGCAGCGACGTGGCACCCGAACCCTCGATCAGCGGACCCCAGCGAGGCGAATATTCACCGGGCTCGCGGCGGCCGTCTTCCTGATCCGCGACGCCGGGGTTCCCGGCGCCAACGTCACGATCCTCGAGAAGGACGACATCGCCGGTGGTGCGCTCGACGGCCTCGACGTTCCGGAGAAGGGCTTCGTCATCCGCGGCGGCCGGGAGCTGGAGAACCACATGGAGTGCCTGTGGGACATGATGCGCTCCATCCCCTCCCTGGAGCTCGAGGGCGCCTCCGTGCTCGACGAGTTCTACTGGCTCAACAAGGATGACCCCAACTACTCGCTGCGTCGGGCCACCGTGCGCCAGGGAGAGGATGCGGGCCACAAGGGCCGCTTCGACCTGCCGAAGCGCGCCCAGAAGGACCTGCTCAGGATCTTCCTCGCCGAGCGTTCGGAGATGGAGGGCAAGCGCATCGACGAGGTAATGGGCCGTGAGTTCCTCGACTCGCCGTTCTGGATGTACTGGCGCACCATGTTCGCCTTCGAGGAATGGCACTCCGCGCTCGAGTTCAAGCTCTATCTCCACAGGTTCGTCCACCACATCGGCGGGCTGCCCGACTTCTCGGCGCTGAAGTTCACGAAGTACAACCAGTACGAGTCCTTCGTCCTGCCGCTCATGCACTACCTCACCGAGCACGGCGTCGTCTTCCAGTCCGGCACCGAGGTTGTCGATGTGGACTTCGCCCACCGCAACGGCGAGATCCGCGCCACCGCGATCCACTGCCGCCGCGACGGCGCCGAGGAGAGCATCGAGCTCGGTGAGCACGACCTCGCGCTGATGACGATCGGCTCGCTGGTGGACAACTCCGATGAGGGCGACCACCACACGGCCGCCGTGCTCAACGAGGCCCCGGCCCCGGCCTGGGACCTGTGGAAGCGCATCGCGAAGAAGGACCCGTCGTTCGGGCGCCCGGAGGTCTTCTGCTCCTCGATCGAGGAGACGAAGTGGGAGTCGGCCACCGTCACCACGCTCGATCAGCGCATCCCGGCCTACATCGAGCGCATCGCCCAGCGCGATCCGTTCAGCGGCCGCGTGGTCACCGGCGGCATCGTCACCGCCGAGGACTCCTCCTGGCTGCTGAGCTGGACGGTCAACCGCCAGCCGCACTTCAAGAAGCAGCCGAAGGACCAGATCGTCGTCTGGGTCTACGGCCTGTTCGTCGACGTCGACGGCGACTACGTGAAGAAGCCCCTGTCGCAGTGCACCGGTGAGGAGATCACCCAGGAGTGGCTCTACCACCTGGGAGTGCCCGTGGAGGAGATCCCCGAGCTCGCGGCGACGGGCGCCCGGTGCGTGCCGGTCATGATGCCCTACGTGACGAGCTTCTTCATGCCCCGCCACGCCGGGGATCGGCCCCGGGTCGTCCCGGAAGGCGCCGCGAACTTCGCGTTCCTCGGGCAGTTCGCGGAGACCGGACGCGACACGATCTTCACCACCGAGTACTCGGTGCGCACCGGCATGGAGGCCGTCTACGAACTCCTGAATGTGGAGCGCGGCGTGCCGGAGACCTGGGGCTCCACGTACGACGTGCGCGACCTCCTCGAGGCCTCGGCGCGCATGCGCGACGGCGAGAAGGTGAAGGTCCCCGGCCCGGCCGCGCTGCGCAGCTACCTGCGCGGCAGGCTCGAGCACGGAGAGATCGGCCAGCTCCTCGAGGAGCACGGCCTGATCTGAGCCTTGCGTCCGCCCACCGGGCGCGCCTCGGGGAGGTCCCGAGGCGCGCCCACGGCGCGTCCGAAGAGGGGCAGCGCCGCTAGCAGGAGGTCTTCGCGAGTGTCGCGCGGAGAGCCCCATGGTCTTTGCCGATGCTGTGCGGCTTCGGGCTCTCGGGCGAGGACCTCGTAGCGGAGCGTCTCGGTCTCTGCCGGGGATGAGCACCCAGAGGGAGCCGTGGAGGCGGCGGGGCCGCTGCTGTCCGCGACGTTCTCGCTGTAGGCCCGTGAATCGCAGCGCAAGGACGCCGAGCAGCTCGCGATCGAATTCTCCAAGGTGATCCGTCTTCGCGGCGTCCGGATCGATCGTGCTCAGAGATCCACGGCGCTGTCCCGCTCGATCCATTCACGGAGCTGCCGCAGCAGCTCGGGCCCCTTCTGGCTGTCGTCGCGTTCCGACGCCGCAAGCTGCTCGACCTCCGTCCAGAGAGCTCCCAGCAGCACATCGATGCCGAGCTCTGCGGGCTCGACCAGATGATCATCGGTCAGCCACGAGTCCGCGTCACCGCGCTCCGACGCGAAGATGAGCAGCTCGACATCCTCCCGTTCGAGGGGTCCTGATCCGGTGGGGGCGGGGAGCTGGGCGCACCACTCGTCGAGCAGGCCGAGGTATCGGGAGTAGCTGGCCAGATCCCACCATGCCGTGTACAGCTTCACCTCAGCATGCTTCGTGAACCAGCGCCGGACCACTGCGTCGAGCACGGGAGTCGTATCGACGTCGTTCGATGCGGCGGTCAGGAAATAGATGAATTTGGTGCCGAACGCCGGTCCAAGGTATTTGAGATAGGGCACTCCTTCAGACCTCTGCTCCGCGATGTGGGCGCAGGCTCTCTCGCGCGAGCTGGGCGAGCACGGCATCACGGCCAACGCCGTCGCGCCCGGGGAGATCGCGACCCCCATGACCGGGCAGACGGACCAGGACCCCCGCACCGGGGAGCGCCCCGGCATGCCGCTGCGGCGGCCCGGGGGCGCGTGGGAGGTCGCGGCCGTCATCGCCTTCCTCGCCTCGCCCCAGGCCCCCTACGTCACGGGCGCCTCCTGGGTCGTGGATGGCGGGATGCTGCAGATGGGGCCGCAGGGCGCGGCGGCGACGGTCGACGACGCCTGGCGTCGCCCCTGAGACCGGGCGGCCCCGTGCCCCCGCGGCGGCCACCTCGAGCCCGACCTGCACGGTGAGCATCGCCTGCCCCTGCACGTGCTCGAGCAGGCGCGCACCTGCCGGCGCCGGGGTCAGCAGACTACCGGGACCCCGTCGGTCGTCGTCGGCGCCTCGACGGCGGTGCGCGTTTGCTGGCGGCGGTGCACGGCGAAGGACCAGCCGGCGATGCCGAGCCCGGCGATCGCGAGAGCCACGCCCGTCCAGGCCGGGGCGAGCAGGCCCCAGCCGGCGGCGAGCACGGCCGCGCCGAGCGCCGCGCCGAGGGAGTTGCCGATGTTCAACGCCGAGTGGTGCAGGGCCGCGGCGAGCGAGGGGGCATCCGGCGAGGCATCCAGCAGGAACAGCTGCAGCGAGGGACCCATGAGCTGCGAGGTGATCGCGAGGGCGAACAGCAGGATCATCCCGGCGATCGCGTTCTCGGCCACGAGGGCGAAGACCGTGAGGCTCACCGTCATGCCGATCAGGCCGGCGAAGATCGTGCCGTAGAGGCTGCGGTCCGCGGCGCGCCCCGCGAGGACGTTCCCGATCGTCATGCCGACGCCGAACACGAACAGCGCCACCGGCACCGCCCGTTCGCCGAGCCCCATCACCCCGGGCACGATCTCGCCGATGTAGCTGTACACCGCGAACATGCCGCCGAACCCGATCGAGCCGATGCCGAGCGCGAACCACACCTGCGCCCGGCGCAGCGCCCGCAGCTCACCGCGGATCGAGCCGGTGACCCCGGCGCCCTCGGGCTCAGGCACCAGCCGCCAGATCGCGATCGTGCTGAGAGCGGCGACGACCACGACGATCACGTAGGCGGAGCGCCAGCCGACGACCTGCCCGAAGGCGGTGGAGGCGGGCACACCCAGCATCGTCGCGATCGTCAGCCCCAGCATCACCAGCGAGACGGAGCGGGCGCGCCGTCCGGGCGGGGAGAGGCGCGCCGCGACCAGCGAGGCGACGCCGAAGAACGCGCCGTGGGGGAGGCCCGCGACGAAGCGCGCGGGGGCCAGCGCAGAGAACGTCGGAGCCATGGCGGAGAGCAGATTGCCCAGCCCGATCAGCGCGATGAGCAGCACCAGCAGCTTCGCGCGCGGCATATTCACCGCCGCGATCGTCACCAGCGGCGCGCCGATCACGACGCCCAGCGCGTACAGGGTGATGAGCATCCCGGCCTGCGGGGTGGAGACCTCGAGGTCCCGCGCGATCTGGGGCAGGAGCCCCATCGAGGCGAACTCGGTGGTGCCGATCGCGAAGGCGCCGAGCGCCATCGCGAGGATCACCAGGCGCAGACGTCCGGGTGAGAGCGGCGCCTGGGGAGCGTGCGGCTGCGTCATCGGGGGACCTCCAGCGGCGGGACGGGCGGGGACTCGCTGCCGACGCTGGAAGCGGAGGGGACCCGTCGATCCTAAGGGCGGGGGAGGGGCAGGGGCCAGGGCGGGGTGAGGGACGGAACGGGGCCGGGCAGAATTGCTCCATGGCACGCACGACCACGTCCTGAATCCCGACGGGGAGCACATCTTCGTCTCCTGCATGGACTGGCCCGGACGGTCGGTCCATCGCGTTCGTGGACTATCCCGTGGACGGGCTGCACGGCTGAGAGGGGGCACGGCCTGCTCCGGCTGCTGCTGTGCAGACTCCCCGGACCTCACGCCGTGCATCCCGGCACCCTGCTCGGTGCCGGTCGCAGCCGCCCGGCCCCACTCCGTCCCCATGCTGCGAGCCCATCGTGACCGGAGCGCCCGCCGAGCGGCGAACGCCCCGTCCTGGACGGCGTGCGGGCCGGGCAGGCCCGGAGCGGGCTCAGCGCTGCGAGGCCTCCGCGATGCGGCCGGTGTTCTGGGCCGTGCGCACGGTCGCGACCGCGAACTCGAGCCCGAGACGCATCGCGATCAGCGCGATCACCGAGGGGATCCAGCCGAACAGGATCGAGAGGATCAGCGGGACCGGGCTGAAGCTCGGCTCACCGAAATAGCTGTTCATGCTTCCCCACGCGAACCCGAACACGATCCCGCTGACGATGTTGCTCAGCCACATCAGCGCCGCGACGACGAACGCGAGGACATAGAGGAACGACGAGAACTTCACGGTGATGAAGTGCTCGAACTTGAAGTCAAACAGCGTCTTGAAGAAGCCCGCCTCGCCGAAGCGGCCATCCCCGGAGGCGCTCCCGGAGGGGCCGCCGCCGACGGCGTGCGGCGCCGCCGCGGGGCTCTGCGCGGAGCCCCAGGCCTGCTCCTGGGCGGCTGGCTGCGGAGCCGACGGCGCGCTCTGCGCCCCCCAGGCGTCCTGCTGACCGGGCGCTGCGGCAGACTGCTGGCCATAGGGATCCGACGACGGGGCGGCGTAGGGATCGGCCCCCTGCTCGGCACCGCGTGCGGAGGGGGCCTGGTCCTGGACGCCGAATCCGCTGCTCGTCGGCTCAGGCTCAGAGCCCTGGCCGTACTGCGGATCCAGCGGGTTGCTGCCCTCGGGCGGCTGCGACATGGTGCGACTCCTCCTGCGAGATCTGATGGACGAGGAGGAGCTCGGCGGCGTCCCCGCGCCGCCGTTCCCACCCCGACGCTCACCGTACCCGCGCGCGATGGCGATGGGGAGGCGTCTGCGGAGCGGAGCCGGCCCTGGCGCTCCGGCCGGAGGATGATCGCGGCCCCCGCCCAATGGCACCGCGAGCGGATGGGAAGCTCGTCGGGCCGACTGCACCATGGAGATCATGGCCGACGGCGTCCGGCCGCTCAGCCGCCCCCTGCAGCAGCTGCTCAGCCCAAAGACCGCAGGCTTCGCCGCGGTCAGCTCCGTCGCCGGACTGCTCAGCGTGCCGTCGTCGCCCGCTCGATGATCTCCCTCATCCGCGCCGCGGCCCCCGGCTCGTCGCCGGCGCCGATCGCGGCCGCGACCTCCTGATGCAGTCCGAGGTCGTGCCGGTCAGGGGCCTGCTCGCCCCGCTCCACGGTCGCCCGGTGGCGCAGGCCCTCCTCGATCACGGCGCGCAGCCGGCCGAGCATCGCGTTGCCGGAGAGGGCGAGGACCTCGGCGTGGAAGGCCCGGTCCGCGGCGAGGAAGGCGCCGCACTCGGGCCCGTCGGCCGCCTCGACCATCGAGTTCGCAGCGGCGGCGAGCGCGCGGGCGCTCCCACGCCCGTCCCGGACCTCGCGGGCCGCGGCCGCTGCTGCCGCGGGCTCGACCGCATGGCGCAGGGAGCGCAGCTCCGCGAGCTGCCGCGCGTGATCCGGGCCCTCGAGGCGCCAGCGGATCACCCGTGGATCCAGCAGGTCCCACTCGCTGATCGGGAGGATGCGCAGACCGACCCGTCGGCCGGCGCTCAGCATCCCGAGCCCGCCGAGCACTCGCGTGACCTCGCGGACCACGCTGCGGGAGGCGCCGGTGCGCGCGATGAACCCCTCGATCGTGTCCGCGGCGCCGGCCTCCAGCTCGCCGCCGACGATCGCGGCGCCGAGCTGGTCCAGCGCCTGCTCGAAGGCGCTCGCGCCGGCGGTCATGCCTGCGAGACGGGGGAGACGACCAGCTCGTCGTTGCGCACGTGCGCGGGGGAGTCGAGCACGAAACAGGCGGTGCGTGCGATGTCCTCCGCGGTGAGCATCCGGGCGCGGGCCTCGGCGTCGGGCACGGAGGGGCGCTGGTCGAGGAAGTCGGTCGCGACATCGCCCGGGCACAGATGACACGCCCGCACGCCGTGCGCGGCCTCCTGCTGGTTCAGCGTGCGCACCAGGGAGCCGAGCGCCGTCTTGCTCGCCGAGTAGGCGACCCCTGCACCGGGCTGGAACGACCAGCCCGCATAGGAGGAGATCACCACGACCTGCCCGCCGCGCTCGCGCAGGCGGGGGAGGGCGGCGTCGACGGTGCTCGCGACCGCGGTGAGGTTCGTGGCGACGATCGCGTCGAACTCCGTCAGGTCCTGATCGTCCCAGCGCCGCTTCGGCGCGTTCAGGCCGGCCGCGAGCACGAGCGCGTCGATTCCGCCGAGCTGCTCGGCGATCCGCTCGGCGGTGCTCCGAACGGCCTTCCGGTCCTGGACGTCCAGCGGTGCGACCAGCGCGCTGCCGCCCGCCTCGCGGATCTCGGCCGCGAGCTGCTCGAGCACCTCGCGGCGCCGGCCGCTCAGCGCGACCGTCCAGCCCGAGCGTGCCGCCCGCAGCGCCGTCGCGCGCCCCATGCCGCTGCCCGCGCCGGTGATCCACACCGTGCGAGGGCCGGCCGTGCTCGCGCCGCGCGGCGCCTCGTCCTGCGCGCCTCGACTGCTCGCGGTTGTCCCGTCCGTCGTCATCTCGCTCCTCCTCGGGCGTCCTCGCCCTCAGGTCCTCTGCGGCGACCTCCCGGCCCCACGGGCCGACATCACCCAATAGTATGACTATTGAGCGCGGCCGACGGGCCGCACACCGAGCGCGGCACGGGAGCCGCAGGAGAGGACAGGGCGATGGAGCTGGATCTGCGGGACAGGGTGGTCGTGGTGACCGGGGCGGCGCGCGGGATCGGCGCGGCCATCGCCGCACGCTTCGCCGAGGAGGGCTCGCGCGTGGTCGCGCTCGACCTCGCCTCCCCGGACGAGCCGGCGGAGGGTGCGCCGACCGTGGACCAGGTGGTCTGCGACGTCGCCGACCCGGAGTCCGTGCACCGCGCGGTCGAGGCCGTCGTGGAGCGCCACGGCACGATCGACGTGCTCGTGAACAACGCCGGGATCGTCGCGGACTTGACCGTGGTCGAGAACGACTGGGCCACCTGGCAGAAGTGCTTCGACGTGAACACCGGCGGCACCTTCCTCATGTGCCGGGAGGTCGCTCCGCACATGCAGAGGGCCGGGCGCGGGCGGATCCTCAACGCCGCCTCGTTCGCCGCGATCGTGCCGAGCGTGGGCAGCGCCGCCTACGCCGCCTCGAAGGCCGCCATGGTGCAGCTGACCCGCGTGCTCGCTTCCGAGCTCGGCCCCCACGACATCACCGTCAACGCCTACGCCCCCGGCATGGTCCCCACCTCCATGAATGGCTTCGCCGACCTGCCCGCCGAGCGGCAGGACTGACTGCTGGACACCCTCTCGCTGCGCCGCTGGGAGAGCCCCGACGACGTCGCCGACCTGCTGATCTTCTTCGCCAGCGACCAGGCCTCATACATTACGGGCACGCTCGTGGACGTCTCCGGCGGGAAGCTGGCGACGCAGATCCCGGCGGTGGCGCACGGGCGGTGAGGGGCGCGGCGCGTCACCTGAGGGGGATGTGCCTGCGGAGCTCATCGGCGACGTCAGGGACTCCAGAGCGGGCCGGCGCGCCGAGAACGGAATCGGCTGTGCGCGGTGGCCGTCTGGTCGTCGGGACCGCGCCTCGACGCCGATGGCGGAGTCCTTCAACGCGACCCCCGTGTCCACGAACCGGGGGTAGGGCCCGGATGATCGAGGAGGCGAACCCGGCGGAGTGCTTGAGGGGTCCTTGCATCTGTCCCGCGCCGTCGGGCCGCCCACCCCAGCCCCAGTCCCGTGCCCTGGACGCAATGGTCTCGTTTCGATCACGACGCCTCTCTGGCATAGGCGTGAAACAAGTGTTGCGGTGAGGTGGGGGGACCGTGAGATGCGTTCCGCCCCGCATCCCGGCCCGATCAAGAAGGTGGTCCCCCGTGAACCGAACCCTGCACTCCACGCTCCGCGTCCTGCACATCTCCCCGGCACCCCTCGCCCTGCGCCGCCCCGCCCTGGGGGCGCTGGCGATCCTCCCGCACACCGTGCACTACAGCGGCGCGGACCTCGCCGAGCTGCGCCGCGCCCCCGAGTGCGACGTCGCGGTGTTCGATGCGACCTCGGACCTCACCTGGGCCCCGCACATGGCCGCCCGCCTCGAGGCGGCGCGCCTGCACCTGCCGCTGGTGCTGATCATGGCCGAGAGCGGACTGGCCGCCGCGAACCAGGACTGGGGCGCCGCGGACTACCTCCTGCCCAGCTCCGGCCCCGCGGAGGTCGACGCCCGCCTCCGTCTCGCGCTGCGCTTCGCCCCCGCACCGGACCTCGGCCCGGAGCTGATCACCGCGGGCGGTCTCGTGATCGACGAGTCCAGTTACACCGCGACCCTGCACGGGCAGGCGCTGGAGCTGACCTTCAAGGAGTTCGAGCTGCTGAAGTACCTCGCCCAGCACCCGGGCCGCGTGTTCACCCGCGCCCAGCTGCTGCAGGAGGTGTGGGGCTACGACTACTTCGGCGGCACCCGCACCGTGGACGTGCACGTGCGGCGCCTGCGCGCCAAGCTCGGCGCCGGCATCGAGTCCGCGATCCACACGGTCCGCAACGTCGGCTACCGCTTCGACCTCGTCGTCTCCGAGGCCGTCCCGGAGCTGCAGAGCGCCTGAGGACCCCCGTCATGACCCAGCCCGACCCGTCACCGTCGCCGGAGCACCTCACCCTGCCCGAGACCTCGGTTCTGCCAGAGACCGCAGTCCTGCCCGACTCGACAGCAGTCCTCCTCGCCGCGGGGGAGGGGCGGCGCCTGGGCCGCGGCCCGAAGGCGCTGCTGCCGCTCGGCGGGGAGCCCCTGGTCGCGGTGCTGACCCGGCGCCTGCTCGAGGGCGGCTGCCGCGACGTCCTGGTCGTCACCGGCGCCTACGCCGACGAGGTTGGCGCGGTCGCGCGCGAGGCCGGGGCGCGGGTCGCCGAGAGCCCTCTGTGGCGCACCGGCATGGCCGTCTCCCTGCGGGTCGGGGTCGCGGCGGCCGATGCCCCGCACCTCATGCTCGCCCTGGTCGACCACGTGGGGCTGAGCCCCGCGCTGGTGCGCCGGGTGCTCGGCGCGCATCGGCCCGGCCGCGCGACCGCCGCCTCCTACCCGGGGCCCGACGGTCGGCTCCTGCGCCGCCACCCCGTGCTGCTCGAGGCGGCCGACGCTCGCGCCGCCGCCGCGGAGGCGCATGGCGATCGCGGCGCCCGCGACTGGCTGCACCGCAATCTGGAGCGTGTGGACCTGGTGGACTGCGGGGACCTCGACGACGGCGGCGACCTCGACACCGTCGCCGATCTCTCCCGCCTCGCCCGCCGCTGACCCGCGAGCGCCGGCCGGCCCCGTCGGCCGCGCCCTCACCCCCGGGCGCGCGCGTGCCCGACCAGCGCGACCGCCGCGCAGAGCGCCCCGGCGAGCAGCAGCCCCGCCCCCGCGTGCACCTGCAGCAGCAGCGCGCCGACGGCGGCGCCGGTGAGCATGAGCAGCACCGCGAGCAGTCGGCGCGGCCACAGCGCCCCGGTCCCGCCGGCCAGTCCCGAGTCCATCGCCAGGCCCGTGATGGTGGAGGTGATGACCACGGTCGTCACGTCCTTCACGGCGAGGGCGCGGGCGGTCGCGGCCTGCGCCCCCATCGCCAGGCCCAGCGCTCCGGTCACGCCGAGCAGCGCCGTGTGCGGGGCGCCCTCCCACACGAGCAGCATCGCGCCGGCGGCGATCACCACGGCCGCGACCGCGCAGAGCAGGGCGGTGGTCGCGCCGGTCCAGGCCCCGGTGCGCCCGCCGAGGGCGCGGCCGGCGAGGATCGCACCGAGCACGAAGCCTGCCAGCGCCAGCACCGGGCCGACCACGGGCAGGTCGTCCGCGCCGGTCAGCGCCATGCCGAGGATGACGACGTTGCCGGTCATGTTCGCGGTGAACACCCGATCCAGCCCCAGGTAGCCGACCGCGTCGACGATGCCGGTGGCGAAGGTGAGGGCGAGCATGAGGCGCAGGTGCCGCGGGCGCAGGTCGGCCGCGGGTGCGGCGCTCGTCTCCGGGGCGGCAGGGTCGCTCGCGGTGGCGGTGGCGGTGGCGGAGGCGGTGTCGGCGGCAGGGGTTCCGGTCATGGCCGGGAGGCTACGGACCTCCTGAAACCCGGGCGGCACGGCCGTGTAACAAGGGCGTAAAACCCCGCCCCTAGCGTGGAGCGTGAGCTGAGGAGGACCATGCTGACGAACATCCTGCGAGCGGGCGAGAAGGCGCCGGCCGGAGTCGCCCACCTCCCCGTGGAGGAGCGTACGAGCCTGTGGGGCCGACTGCCCTGCGCGGCCGACGCCCCTGTGCTGCGCCTCGAGCCCGGCGACGAGGCGGTCATCGACACCCTCAGCCACGAGGGGATCCTCGAGGACCAGGGCCGGGACCCGCGCGCCTTCTTCGGCGCCCACGGCGTCGAGCCTGAGCAGGTGCTGCCCGACGCGATCGCGCTCGCCGCGGGCCATCCCGGTCGCGACCGGGCGACCGACGGCCCCCATGTGGTCACCGGCCCGATCCAGGTCGCCGGTGCCCGCCCCGGCGACCTGCTGAAGGTGACGATCCTCGAGCACGAGATGCGTGTGCCCTACGGCGTGGTCTCCAACCGCCACGGCCGCGGCGCCCTGCCCGGTGAGTACCCGGCCGGTCCCGGCACCGTGAGCGTCTTCGCCGGGGTCGAGCACACTCCGAACGGGCCCGTCGGCACCATGGCCCCGCGCGCCGGCGCCGAGCGGACGCTCCGCTTTCCGCTGCGCCCGTTCCTCGGGATCATGGGTGTGGCCGTGCCCGGCACGGGGCGCCCCCACTCGGTGCCGCCCGGCCGACACGGCGGCAACATCGACATCAACCTCCTCACCGCCGGGACCTCCCTCTACCTGCCCGTCCAGGTCGAGGGCGCCCTCGCCTACGTCGGTGACCCGCACTTCGCCCAGGGCGACGGGGAGGTGGCGCTGACCGCGATGGAGGCGAGCCTGCGCAGCCGGCTCCGGTTCGACGTGATCGCCCGCGAGGACGCGATCGCGCAGTTCGGCGAGGTGGCCGGTCCCCTCGCCGAGACCACCGAGTACCTCATCCCCACCGGAATGGACGAGGACCTCGACCTCGCCGTGAAGGACTGCGTGCGCCACGCGATCGCGCTGCTCCAGGCCCGCTGGGGCCTGGATCCCGAGCATGCGCTCGCCTACCTCAGCGCCGCCACCGACTTCGACATCTCCCAGGTCGTCGACGTCGTCAAGGGCGTCCACGCCCGCATCCGCACGGCCGACTTCGCGGAGGTCCGCCCATGAGCACCACGTCTTCCTCGGTGTCGCCGGCCGACGTCCTCGCGGACCGCGCCCGTCCCGTCGCGAACGGCCCCGAGATCCCCGGGCTGCTCGAGGCGTTCTGGGAGTACGAGCGCGCGCTCATGGCCGACGACCTCCCGGCGCTCGACGCCCTGTTCGCCCCCGGCCCGGACACCCTGCGCGGCGACGCGGCGGGGCTGCTGCGCGGACACGACGCGATCAGCACCTTCCGCGGCGGGCGCGGCGGCGCCCCGAAGCGCCGCATCGTCGAGGTCGAGGTGCGGGCGCTCGGCGAGGACCACGCGGCGGTCGTCGCGATCACCGAGCTGCTGCGCGGCGGCCGCGGCCAGCAGACCCAGGTGTGGCGGCGCGGCGAGGACGGCTGGAAGGTCGCCGTCGCCCACGTCGCCGTGGCCCCGCCCGCGATGGACCGCCGGATCTGGCGGGTCCTCGGCGCCCCGCTCGTCCCGGCCTCTGTCCCCGCCGGCGGGGGATCGGCCGACGAGGCACCGGGCCCCCTCGCCGGGGAGAGGATCGCGGTCAAGGACGTGATCGCGGTGGCCGGGCAGAGGATCGGCGGCGGCAGCCCCGCCCTGCTCGCGGGCGCCCGCCCCGAGCCCCGTCACGCCGACGCGGTGGAGCTGCTGCTGGACGCGGGCGCCGAGATCACCGGCATCGCCGCGACCGACGAGCTCGCCTACAGCCTCGCCGGCACCAACACCCACTACGGCACCCCGCCGAACCCCCGCGCCCCGCACCGGATCAGCGGCGGCTCCACCTCCGGCCCCGCGTCGGCCGTGTCGCTGGGGCACGCGAGCATCGGGCTCGGCACCGACACCGGCGGCTCCCTCCGGGTCCCCGCCGCCTACCAGGGACTGTGGGCGCTGCGCCCCACCCACGGCGCCGTGCCGTGCGACGGGGTGCTCCCCCTCGCGCCGAGCTTCGACACGGTCGGCCTGCTCACCCGCACGCCGGACCTCCTCGCCCGCGCCGCCGCCGTGCTCCTGCCCGAGGAGCAGGAAGGGCTCGAGGACCCCGCGCTGCACACCGTCCCCGGGCTCGAGACGCTGCTGGACCCCGAGGTCGCAGACGCCCTCGACACCGCCCTCGCGCGCTGGCGCACCGCGATCGAGATCGAGGAGGCGGACCCGCTGGACGCCGACGAGCTCATTGGCTTCGCCGAGACCTTCCGCCTCCTCCAGGCTCGCGAGGCCTGGGCCGCCCACGGCGAGTGGGTGAGCGCGCACCGCAGCGAGCTCGCGCCCGACGTCGGTGCCCGCTTCGACGCGGCCGCCCGGGTCACGGCCGACGAGGCCGCCGACGCGCAGCAGGCCCGCACCCGCGCCGTCGGCCAGATCCGACGCCGCCTCGGCGAGGGGGTGCTCGTGGTCCCCGCAGCCTCGTCCATCGCGCCGCTCGTGCGGGACGCGGCCGCGGGCGGCCCCGCGATCGAGGCCCAGCGCGCACGGACCATGCGACTGACGTGCCTGGCGGGCCTGGCCGGTCTGCCGGCGGTGGCGGTGCCGCTCGTGACCGCGAGCGGTTTGCCGACGGCCGTGACCCTCGTGGGCCCGCCCGGCAGCGACCTCGCCCTCATCGACCTCGCCACCCGGCTCGAGGAGGCCACCGCCCCTCCCGTCGGCCCCGCGCCGGGCACGGCTGCCACCACGGACGCCGCGCCCACCATCGGCACTGCGCCGGGGAGGATCCCCGCATGAGCACCCTGCCCGCCCTCCAGCGCCTGAACACCGCACCGCCCGCCGCGCTCGCGGAGCAGCTGCGCGCCTGCGCCCCGATCGAGTCCTGGGTGCGCCACCTCATCGCCGCCCGCCCCTACCCCTGCGCCGAGTCGTTGCTCGCCGAGGCCTCGGACCGCGCCCGACGCTGGACCCCCGATGAGGTCCACGGGGCGCTCGCCCACCATCCCCGCATCGGGGAGAAGGCGAAGGGCCTGGGGGCTGCGGAGACCTCGCACTCCGCCGCCGAGCAGGCGGGGGTGGAGGACCCGGGGGAGTGGGTGCGCGCGAACGCCCGCTACGAGGAGCGTTTCGGGACCGTGTTCCTCATCCGCGCCGCCGGCCGCACCCAGGCCGAGATGCTCGCCGAGCTCGAGCGGCGCCTGTTCCTCAGCGACGAGGATGAGCAGAAGGAGCGCGCCGAGCAGCTGCGCCAGATCGCCCTGCGCCGCCTCGAGGCCCTGCTCGCGGACTGACCCGCCACCTCGCAGGCTTCCCGTCCTCGATCCGCGACGGAAACACCCCTGAAACGTCTGTTGCATTCACTGGGACCAGAACCGATGAACGTCCCAGCACTGCATGCACGTCCCCAGAACGGAAACTCCTTGATGCGCACCTCGCAGATCGCCCCGCCGCCGCGGCTGCTCATGGGCCCCGGCCCCATCAGCGCCGACCCCCGCGTGCTGCGGGCCATGTCCGCCTCGCTGCTGGGCCAGTTCGACCCCGCGATGACGGCGCTGATGACCGAGACCCAGGGCCTCTTCCGCGAGGTGTTCCGCACCGGCAACGAGGCGACGCTCCTGGTGGACGGCACCTCCCGTGCCGGCATCGAGGCCGTGCTCGTCTCCCTCCTCGAACCCGGCGACAAGGTGCTCGTCCCGATCTTCGGCCGCTTCGGCCACCTCCTGGTCGAGATCGCCGAGCGCTGCGGCGCCGAGGTCCACACGCTCGAGACCGAATGGGGACAGGTGTTCCCCGCCTCCGTCATCGAGGACGCGGTCCGGACGGTCCGCCCGAAGCTCCTCGCCGTCGTCCAGGGCGACACCTCCACCACCATGAACCAGCCCCTCGAGGAGCTCGGCGAGATCGCCGCCAGGCACGGCGCGCTGCTGTACACCGATGCGACCGCCTCCCTCGGCGGGAACGACCTGCTGGTCGACGAGTGGGGGATCGACGCCGCGACCGCGGGCCTGCAGAAGTGCCTCGCCGGCCCTTCCGGCAGCTCACCGCTGACCCTCTCCGATCGCGCCGTCGAGGTGATCGGGGCGCGACGCCACGTCGAGGCCGGGATCGCCGACGGCACCGCCGGGCGCGGCACCCGCATCCGCTCGAACTACTTCGACCTCGCGATGATCCTGGACTACTGGGGCGAGCAGCGCCTGAACCACCACACCGAGGCGACGAGCATGCTCTACGCCGCCCGCGAGTGCGCGAGCCTGCTGGTCGAGGAGGGGATGGACGCCGCCGTCGCCCGCCACCGCCTCCACGGCGCCGCCATGGCCGCCGGCATCGAGGGCCTGGGACTCACCCTCTTCGGCGACCAGGCCCACCGCATGCACAACGTCCTCGCCGTCGAGATCCCGGACGGCATCGACGCCGACGCCGCCCGCGCCGCGATGCTGGAGGACTACGGCATCGAGATCGGCACCAGCTTCGGACCCCTGCACGGGAAGGTCTGGCGGATCGGCACCATGGGCTACAACGCCCGCCGCGACGCCGTGCTCCTCACCCTCGCGGCGCTGGAGCAGGTGCTCCGTGCCGGCGGGGCGGACGTCGTCGCCGGTGGCGGCGTCGGCGCGGCCCGCGAGCACTACGAGGGCGCGGGGGAGGGCACGGCCGGGCAGGAGGGCGCGGCCGACGAGGCTGCCGCCGCCGTCGCGGGGGTCGCGCGATGACCGCCGACGCCACCACCCCCGCGAGCCCCACCACCCCAGCCCTCTCCGCCGGGACTCTCGAGGCCGCCGCGCGCATCATGGCCGACTGCGACCGGCTCGCCGCGATCTCCGCCCTCGAGGACGGCATCGAGCGCACCTACCTCACCCCCGAGCACGCCCGCCACAACGCAGTCGCCGCCGAGCTCATGACCGCCGCCGGGATGCGCACCTGGCAGGACGCCGCCGGGAACCAGCGCGGACGCCTCGAAGGCTCCCGCCCCGGCCTGCCCGCCCTTCTCCTCGCCTCCCACCTCGACACGGTCCCCGACGCCGGCCGCTACGACGGGATCCTCGGGGTGCTCCTCGCCATCGAGACCGTCGCGAGACTGAAGCACCGCGCGGGCGAGCTTCCCGTCGCCCTCGAGGTCGTCGCCTTCGCCGACGAGGAGGGCACCCGCTTCGGCGCGACGCTGCTGGGCAGCCGCGCACTCGCCGGCACCTGGGAGCAGGACTGGTTCGCCCTCGAGGACAAGGACGGGATCACCATGGCCGAGGCGTTCACCCGCTTCGGCCTCGACCCCGCCCGCATCGCCGACGCGGCCCTCGGCCCCGACGAGGTCGCCGGCTACCTCGAGGTCCACATCGAACAGGGCCCCTACCTCGAGGCCGCGGACCGGCCTCTGGGCGTCGTCACCTCGATCGCCGGTGCCCGACGGTTCGCCCTCACCGTTCTCGGCGAGGCCCGCCACGCCGGCGGCACCCCCTACGACCGTCGACGCGACGCACTCATCGGGGCGAGCCGCGCCGTCCTCGACATCGAGCAGATCGCCCGCGAGCGCGGCGCGATCGCCACCGTCGGCCGGCTGCAGACCTACCCGGGCGGCGTGAACGTGGTGCCGGGACACGTGGAGATGTCCCTGGACCTGCGCGCCGAGACCGACGAGCTGCGCGACGCGGTGCTCGAGGAGACCCTCGGGACGATCCGCGGCTTCTGCACCGAGCGCGGCCTCACCCTCGAGGTCGAGCAGATCCACGAGGCCTCCGCCGTGCGCTGCGCACCGCACCTCATGGACGCCGTCCGCACCGGGATCCGCTCGGTCGGCGATGGTGCCGGCGGTGATGATGCGCCGCTCGAGCTGTTCTCCCGCGCCGGACACGACGCGATGGCCATGGCGGCCCTCACCGACATCGGCATGCTCTTCGTCCGCTGCGCCGACGGGATCAGCCACCACCCCGACGAATCCGTGACCACCGAGGACGTCGCCGCAGCGCTCGACGCCTTCGAGGCCGCGACCCTCGCCGCCGCGGGGATCCGATGAACGCCGCGATCCGCGTGCTCCCGTCGGCCGGCCTGCGCGAGATGCCGCGCCGCGAGGTGCGCATCGACGCCCGCATCGACGCGAAGTATGCCGAGCTCACCCCGCAGGAGCGACGGATCTGCGACTTCCTGCTCGAGCACCTCGGCGACCTCGCCGTGTTCAGCGCCGCGGACATCTCCCGCGAGACCGGGGTGTCCAAGGCGACCGTCAGCCGCCTGTTCCGCAAGCTCGACTTCGCCGACTTCCGCGAGGTCAAGGAGCACACCCGCGCCATGCGCCGCGCCGGGACACCGCTCGCGGCACCGACCCGCACCGGCGTGCCGGGCCTCAGGCCGAGCCTCGAGGCGCACGTCCGCGCCGAGCGGGAGAACCACGACCGGCTGCTCACCGTCCTCTCCGGCGGGGCGCTCGAGGAGGCGACCGCGCTGCTCACCGGCGCGCGGCGGATCCTCGTGGTGGGTCTGCGCAACAGCTACCCCGTCGCCCTGCACCTGCACCAGCAGCTCATCCAGGCCCGCGACGAGGTGCGTCTCGCCCCTCAGCCCGGCCAGGCGGTGGGGGAGGAGCTCGCCGGGCTCACCGACGAGGACGCGGTGGTGCTGATCGGCTTCCGCCGTCGGCCGACGACCTTCCCCGCCCTCGCCGGCGCGATCGCGCAATCGCCCGCGCGCTGCCTGCTGGTCGGGGACGGCACCGCCCGCCCCTACGCCGCCGCGGCCGACCGCTGGCTCGAATGCCCCATCGACTCCGACGGCGCCTTCGACAGCTACTCCACCGCCACGGCGCTGGTGTCCCTGCTCGCCAACGGCGTGCTGAACCGGCGTGGCGCCGACGGGGTGCGCCGCATCAGCCGGATCACCGCCGCCTACGACCTCCTCGGCGAGCTCGAGGACAGCTGAGCCCAGCGCTCACCGCACAGAGCCTCACCGCACAGCGCGCAGCGCGCACAGCACACTCAGCACATCGACCCCACACGGCAGAAGGGGCGAGCCCGCAGGCTCGCCCCTTCCTCGGTTCCCCCGGGTCAGATCAGGTCAGGGTTCTCCGCGTAGACTTCCTCGAGCAGGCTGGTGTCGAAGTAGTTCTCCACGGCGAGGTCGTAGCCGGCCGCGACCAGCGCGTCCACGTTCTGCTGCATGAGCTCGTCGGACATGGTCAGCAGACCGTTCGCGTCGGTCTCGTCGGTGCTGACCAGCGCCACCTGCTCCTCGGCCTGGCGGGTCTCCTTCTCCATGTCCAGGCCGAGGTCCTGGCCGTAGTCCTCGACCGCGAGGCGCGCGCCCTCCTCGGGCTCGGCGATCGCGTCCTTCCATCCGCGGATGAGCGCCACCAGCGCCGCCTTCAGCAGGTCGCGCCGGGTCTCGATGGACTCCTGTGTGACCACGATGCTCTCGGCCATGAACGGCAGGCCGTTGTCCGCCAGCGGCAGGTTCACCACGTCCTCGCCGGCGAGCTCCAGGGTCAGCGCCTCGTTGGTGAGGTAGCCGAAGAACCCGTCGACCTCGCCGTTCACGAGCGGCTGCGGGTCGTACTGCACCGGCACCTTCTCCAGCTCGGCCGCGTCGATGCCGTTGGCGGAGAGGAACCCGTCGAACAGGGTCTCGTTCACGCCGGTCTGCACGCCGATCTTCTTGCCGACGAGGTCCGCCGGGGTGGCGATCGGGGCGGCGTCGCCGAGGGAGATGATCGTGAAGGGGTTCTTCTGGTAGGTGGTGCCGATGATCTTCAGCGGCGCCTCCTCGTCCTGGATCAGCGGCGCCACGCCGAGCGGCGAGGTGGTGCCCATGATCGCCGAGCCCGAGAGGACCATCGTCTCGCTCGAGGTGCCGGACGGGCCGCCGGCGATGAGGTTCACCTCGGAGAACCCGGCCTCCTCGAAGTAGCCGCGGTCGATGGCCATGTACTCGCCGGCGAACTCCGCGTTCTTGATCCACGAGAGGTTGATGTCGAGCGTGCCGTAGTCGGCCGCGGCCTCCCCGCCGTCGGAGGAGCCGCCGGAGGCGGACTCGGCGTCGGCCCCGCCGCAGGCGGCCAGCGACAGGGCGCCGAGCGCGGCGAGGGACGTGCCGATCACGACGCGTCGGGTCGGGGCGGAGGCAGAGGTGCGAGGGGTCTTCATGGCGTTCGCCTTCTTCTCAAGGGGTGCAGCGCCTCGGGGCAGTGGCGGCGAGTCCGACGCTAGGGATCGTGTGTTTCAGCGGGCGCCTGGGCCTGTTTCACGGCGGTTACATCTGCAGAGCAGACCCGCGAAACACATGTTTTACATGGGAGAAACGGTCCGGCCGCACCCGATTCCTAGCGTGGAGGAACCAGGGCGGGATCCGGCCGCGCAGCCTGTCGCAGGCGGCGCGCGGGACCCGCCGACCGCCGGAGGAAGGACGCCGTCATCAGCCACGTCACCACCCACGTGCTCGACACCGGCACCGGCCGGCCCGCCGTCGGCGTCGCCGTGACTCTCCTGGATGCAGGCGGCTCCGAGGTCGCGACCGGGGTCACCGACGCCGACGGGCGCGTGCGCGACCTCGGCCCGATCGCGCTCGTGACGGGCACCTACCGCCTCCGCTTCGCGACCGGCGCCTACTACGCCGAACGCCGCCAGGTCACGTTCTTCCCCGAGGTCGAGGTGGCCTTCTCCCTCGACGAGGGCCACGCCCATGTGCCGCTCCTGCTGAGCCCCTTCGCCCATTCCACCTACCGAGGCAGCTGACATGCTCGAGACCACCACCCCGCAGACCCCCGCCGGTCAGACCCCCGCCCCGTCGGCCGCCCCCGCGGCCTCCGTGCCCGCCGGCTCCGCCCCCACCGCGGTACTGGGCCGGAACCAGTACGGCAAGGCCGAGGTGCGGCTCGTCCACGTGGACCGCTCCACCCCGCGCCATGTCCTCACGGACCTGAACGTCACCTCGATGCTGCGCGGCGACTTCGAGGACTGCTACCGCACCGGCGACAACGCGCGCGTCATCGCCACCGACACGCAGAAGAACACCGTCTACGCCTTCGCGAAGCAGTACGGTGTCGCCGGTCCCGAGCGGTTCCTGCTGCGCCTGGCCGAGCACTTCATGGCCGAGGGCACGTGGCTGACCGGCGGGCGCTGGGAGGCCGAGCAGCTCGGCTGGGAGCGCATCATCGCCGCAGGTGAGGGGCACGACCACTCCTTCGTGCGCACCGGCCCCGAGGTCCGCACCGCCGCCGTCACCGTCCAGGACGGCGCCGCCCACGTGATCGGCGGGATCAAGGACCTCGTGGTCCTGAAGTCGACCGGCAGCGAGTTCCACGGCTTCCCGCGGGACCGGTACACGACCCTGCCCGAGACCACCGACCGCATCCTCGCCACCGAGGTCACCGCCCGCTGGCGCTTCCGTGAGCCCATCACGGCCGACGGGACCTCCGGCGTCGACCCGGACGAGACCTTCGCGGCGGTGCGCGCGGTGCTCCTGGAGACCTTCGCGACCACGCACTCCCTGTCCCTGCAGCAGACCCTCTTCGCGATCGGCGAGGCCGTGCTCGCCGCCCGTCCGGAGCTGGCCGAGATCCGCATGGTCATGCCCAACAAGCACCACTACCTCGTGGACCTCAGCCCCTTCGAGCTCGGCAACGACAACGAGGTGTTCATCGCCGGGGACCGCCCCTACGGCCTCATGCAGGCCGCGGTCACCCGCCCCGGCGAGCCCGACCAGCCGGCCGCCTGGGAGTGGCTCGGCGGATTCTGCTGAGGCCCCGGACCATGCCAGGACCAGGGAAGACGGCCGCGACGGACGCCGGGACGAGCTCCGGCGAGCTGCACACCGTCCGCGCCCACGAGATGCTGCTCGGGGACCGGCTGGTCGCGGCCGAGCTCGACATCGAGGACGGCCGGATCACCGCGATCCGCCCGCTCCCGGACGAGGCACCGCGCCTGCCCGGCACCCTCGTCGTCCCCGACGGTCTGCAGGTGCTGCCCGGGAACGTGGACACTCACGTGCACATCAACGAGCCCGGCCGCACCGAGTGGGAGGGTTTCTCGACCGCCACCCGCGCCGCCGCGCTCGGCGGGGTCACGACCCTCGTGGACATGCCGCTGAACTCCATCCCGCCCACGATCGACGTGGCATCGCTGCGTGTGAAGCAGGCCGCCGCCCGCGACGCACTCGCGGTGGACCTCGGGTTCTGGGGCGGGGTCGTCCCCGGCAACACCGCCGAGCTGCGCCCGCTGTGGGAGGCGGGCGTGATGGGCTTCAAGTGCTTCCTGCTGCCGTCGGGGGTGGACGAGTTCCCGCCGGTCGACGCCGCCCAGCTGCGCGCGGCGATGCATGAGGTCGCCACCTTCGACGGGCTCGTGATCGTCCACGCCGAGGACGCCTCCACCATCGACGCCGCCCCGGCGGTGCCGTCCGCGAAGTACACCGACTTCGTCGCCTCCCGGCCCGAGTCCGCCGAGGTCACCGCGATCGCGCGGCTCATCGAGGCGGTGCGCGAGACCGGGGCCCGCACCCACCTGCTCCACCTCTCCAGCGCCCGCGCCCTGGACCTCATCCAGCAGGCCAAGGCGGAGGGTCTGCCGCTCACGGTCGAGACCTGTCCGCACTACCTGTGCTTCGCCGCGGAGGCCGTGCCGGATGCGTCGCCGGAGTACAAGTGCTGCCCGCCGATCCGCGACGCCGGCAACCGCGACGCCCTCTGGCAGGGCCTCGAGGCCGGGCTCATCGACATGATCGTCACCGACCACTCGCCGTCCTCCCCGGCGGAGAAGCACCGCGGCGCCCCCGACCTCCAGCAGGCCTGGGGCGGGATCTCCGGACTCCAGGCCGGGTTCACCGCCATCGCCGCCGAGGCCCGCACCCGCGGCATCGACATCGCCCAGGTGAGTCGCTGGATGGCGCGGGCGACCGCCGACCTCGTGGGCCTCGCCCACAAGGGCCGCCTCGAGGTGGGCGCCGACGCGGACCTGATCCTCTACGACCCGGCCCGCCCCCAGACCCTGCGCGCGGACCGCTTCGCCCACCGTCACCCGCTCTCCGCCTACGACGGCCTCGCGCTCCAGGGCGCGGTGGTCGATGCGGTGCTGCGCGGGCAGATCCTCGCGGCCGACGAGGACGCGTCCCCGCGCGGCCGGTTCCTCGGGGGGCCCGGGGCGACGGCGCCCGGCGCGGAGCAGGCGGGAGCGGGCGCATGAGCGACACCCTCGCCGCGCCGCTCCCGGGTGGCCTCGCCGCGGCCTGCACCCGCTGGCTCGAGGCCGGCAAGCCCCTCGCGCTCGCCACCATCGTCGCGACCGAGGGCTCCGCGCCCCGGCCGCTCGGCACCACGATGGTGATCGGGGAGGGCGGGGTGGTGCGCGGCTCCCTCTCCGGCGGCTGCGTCGAGTCCGACCTCATCGAGCAGGGCCTCGAGGTGCTCGCCACCGGCGTGCCCGAGCGCCGCACCTACGGCTACACCGACGCCGCCGCCTGGGAGGTGGGGCTCATGTGCGGCGGCAGCATCGACGTGCTCGTCCAGCCTCTCGCCGCCCCGGACCCCGCCGCCGGACTCGACGCGCTGCTGGACGGTGCACCGGGAGCGCTGCTGTGGAGCCTCGACGAACCGAGCCGACGCCTCGCCCTGCCCGTCCCGCTCGCCGACGACGCGGGGGAGTGGGAGGGCCCGCTCGCGGCGCTGCTCGGCGGGGCCGACGGGCCCGGCGCGACCGACGAGGGCGACGCGACCGGCGGGCCCGGCGCGACCGGCGGGCCAGTGCACTCCGTCGACCCCGCGCTCGTGCGCCGCCTCGCCGCACAGCTCGCCGCCCGCACCTCCGCCGGCGAGACCGGCATCATCGCCCTGCCCGCCGACTGCGGTCTGCCCGCCGAGGGCATCCCGGGCCTGCCCGCCCCCGATGCCCCCGAGCTGTTCCTCCTCGTGAGGCGCCCCGCCCCGCGCCTGATCGTCAGCGGCACCACCGACCTCGCCGCGGCACTGCTCGCCCAGGGCCGCACCCTCGGCTACGACACCACCGTCGTCGACCCGCGCAGCACCTTCCTCACCCGTGAGCGGTTCCCCGCCGCGGACCGGATCGTCGTCGCCCGCCCCGACCGCTACCTCCGCGAGGAGGACGAGGCCGGGCGGCTCGACGACCGCACCGTCATCGCATGCCTGGGGCATGATCCGAAGATCGACGACCCCCTGGTCGAGACCGCGCTCTCCCTCCCGGTCGCCTACGTCGGCGCGATGGGCTCTCGACGCACCCACCACGAGCGGATCCGCCGTCTCCTCGAACGGGGCGTCATCACCACCCAGCTCCAGGCCCTGCACTCGCCGATCGGCCTGGACCTCGGCGGCTCCACCCCCGCCGAGTTCGCGCTCTCCGTCATGGCGGAGGTCGTCGCCGAGCGCACCGGCCGCGCCGCCGCGAGACCGCTGCGCACCACCACCGGCCCCCTGCACGGAAGCATCCCCGCATGACCACCACACCGCAGACCTCCCGCCCCGCACCCCCGGCCGGAGCCCCCGTGATCGTCGACGGCACCCCCGCCGCGGCCCCGCCCCGCCCCGGCCAGTGCCTGCGCACCTACCTGCGCGACCTCGGCCGGCTCGGCGTGAAGAAGGGCTGCGACGGAGGCGACTGCGGCGCCTGCACCGTGCACCTGGACGGCAAGCCCGTGCACAGCTGCGTCGTCCCCGCCGTCCGCGCGGCGGGCGCGAGCGTCACCACGATCAACGGCCTCGCCGCGACCGCCCCCGCACCCACCGAGATCCCGGCAGGTGGCGCAGCCCCGTCGGCCGCCGCAGCCCCGTCGGCCGGCGCAGCCCCGTCGGCGGACGCGACCCCGCCCGCCCCGGCGGGCCCTGCCACCCCGCCCGAGCACCCCGTCCAGTGCGCGTTCCGCACGGCGCAGGGCTTCCAGTGCGGGTTCTGCACCCCCGGCATGATCATGACCGCCGCGGCGCTGACCGACGGGGACCGTGCCGACCTGCCCCGCTCCCTCAAGGGCAACCTGTGCCGCTGCACCGGCTACTCCGCGATCGAGGACGCGATCGGCGGACACGTCCACGTCGAGGACGGTGCCGCCGCTGGCCGCAGCCTCGGCGCCCCCGCCGCGCGCCGCGTCGTCACCGGCACCGAGCAGTACACGCTCGACGTGGACCCGGCGACCCTGCCGGGGCTGCTGCACCTGAAGATCCTCCGCTCCCCGCACGCCCACGCGCAGATCCGCGGCATCGACACCGCCGCGGCGCTCGCGATCCCCGGCGTGCACACCGTCCTCACCCACGAGGACGCCCCGGCCACCCTGTTCTCCACCGGCCAGCACGAGCACCTCGCCGACGACCCGCTGGACACCCGCGTCCTGGACGACACGGTCCGCTTCGTCGGCCAGCGCGTCGCCGCCGTCCTCGCCGACACCGTCACCGCCGCCGAGGCCGGGGTGCGCGCCCTGAAGGTCGACTACGAGGTGCTCGAAGCGGTCACCGACCCGGCCCTCGCCCGCTTCGGCCCGGCCCTGCACGGCGAGAAGACCGGCGCCTCCGGCATCGCGGATCCTGCGACGAACCTGGTCACCGCCCTGCACACCCGCGTCGGGGATCTCGACGACGGGCTCGCCCGCGCCGCCGTCGTGATCGACCGCGAGTTCGAGACCCAGCGCGTCCAGCACGTCAGCCTCGAGACCCACGCCTCCATCGCGACCCTCGACGAGGGCGGGACGCTCGTGGTCCGCTCGAGCACCCAGGTGCCCTATCTGGCAAAGCGCACCCTGGTGCGCATGTTCGACCTGGATGAGGAGAAGGTGCGGGTGATCGCGCCGCGCATCGGCGGCGGCTTCGGCGGGAAGCAGGAGGTGTTCACCGAGGACCTGGTGGCGCTCGCGACCCTGCGCACCGGGCGGCCCGTGCAGCTCGAGCACACCCGCACCGAGCAGTTCACCTCCACCTCGGTGCGCCACCCCATGCGGCTGCGGGTCCGGGCCGGGGCCGACGCCGACGGTCGCCTCACCGCGATCCACCTCTCGCTGCTCTCGAACACCGGCGCCTACGGCAACCACGGCCCCGGCACCATGTTCCACGGCACCGGCGAATGCCTGGCCGTCTACAACAGCCCGGTCAAAGCTGTGGACGCCGAGGTGGTCTACACCAACACCGTCCCCTCCGGCGCGTTCCGCGGCTACGGCCTCAGCCAGACCGTCTTCGCCGTCGAGTCCACGATGGACGACCTCGCCCGCGAGCTCGGCATGGACCCCTTCGCCTTCCGCCGCCTGAACGTGATCCGCGAGGGCGATCCGATGATCTCCACCTCGCCCACCCCCACGGCCGACGTCGAGTACGGCTCCTACGGGCTGGACCAGTGCCTTGACCTGGTCGAGGAGGCGCTCGCCGCGCCTGGTGAGGGGCTGGGGGAGTCGGCCGACGGGGCTCCTGGCGGGGCCGGCCGGGCGGCCGACGAGGCTGCCGGCGCGGGCGCGCCCGGGCTCGGGCCCGACTGGGCCGTCGGCACCGGGATGGCGCTGTCGATGCTGGACACCGTCCCGCCGCGCGGCCACTTCTCCCACAGCCGCCTGGCGCTCCGCCCCGACGGCACGATCGAGGTGCGCATCGGCACAGCCGAGTTCGGCAACGGCACCACCACCGTCCACGTCCAGCTCGCCGCCGCTGCGCTCGGCTGCTCCCCCGACCGGCTCACGATCCTCCAGTCCGACACGTCGCTGGTCGGCCACGACACCGGGGCGTACGGCTCCGCGGGCACCGTCGTCGCCGGCAAGGCGACGCTCCACGCGGCGCAGACGCTGTTCGGGCTGCTCGCCCAGCGGGCGTCGGCGCTCGCCGGGGCGGCGACGGCCGACGAGAGCGCTGCCGCCGGTGGCCTCGCGCCTGTCGGTGAGCACGCTCCCGGCGGCGGCCGTGATCCCAGCGGCGACCGCGCAGGCGACTGGGCGGGTGAGGCCGCGGGCCTCCGCCACAGCCCGACCGGCGCCCTCGTCACCTGGGAGGACCTCGCCGCGAGCACCACCGAGGACTCGCCTCTCGAGGCCGAGGCGCACTGGGACGGCTCGCCCCGCTCCGTCGCCTTCAACGTCCACGGGGTGCGGGTCGCGGTGCACCGCCGCACCGGCGAGCTGCGGATCCTGCAGAGCGTGCAGGCGGCCGATGCCGGCTTCGTCGTGAACCCCCTGCAGTGCCGCGGCCAGGTGCAGGGCGGGGCCGCGCAGGCCCTCGGCGCGGCGCTGCACGAGGAGGTGATCGTGGACGACGCCGGGAAGGTCACCACCGACATCCTGCGCCAGTACCACGTGCCCACCTACGCGGACGTGCCCCGCACCGAGGTGCTCTTCGCGACCACCAGCGACCGCCTCGGCCCGCTCGGCGCGAAGTCCATGAGCGAGAGCCCCTACACACCGGTGGCCCCCGCCCTCACCAACGCGGTGCGCGACGCGGTCGGCGTGCGGATGACCTCGCTGCCCATGAGCCGCGACCGGCTCTACCTCGCGATGAAGGCCGCGGGCGTCGTCCCCGGCCGCCTCGCCTGAGCGAGCCCGGAACGGCCGACGGGCCCACGCGTACGGCCTCGTCGGCCCGCCCGTCGGCCCGTCGTGGACCTGGCCCGAGCGGTCAGCTCGCGTGCACTCCGGTGCCGCGGGCGTTGTAGAGGGTCGCGCCGCCGCCGGCGACGAGGTCGCGGTAGTCGGCGAGGACCTGGACCGCCTCCTCGCACAGCACCCCGGTCTCCACCTCGATGCCGCGCTCGGCGAAGCGGCCGATCCAGTCCTCGGGCATGGGGCCCTCGTCGAAGCCGGTCAGCTCCTCCACCTCGGGCCCGTCCACGGCGATGACCAGACGCTTCACCCCGGACCACATGGTCGCGCCGTAGCACATGACGCACGGGCGGGCATTGACCCACAGCTCCAGCGGCGCCGCCCCCGCTGCGCCCAGATCCCAGGTCCCGCGCCGCGCCTGGGCGAGGGACAGGGTGGTGACCTCGGCGTGCATGGAGGACAGCCCCGATGCCAGCACCCGGTTCACGCCGGCGGTGACGATCTCGCCGCTGGCGGGGTCGCGCACGAGCGCGGCGAAGGGCCCGCCGCCGCCCTCGCGCATGTTGCGGTCCGCAAGCCGGTTCAGCAGCCGCATCAGCACCGTGCGCGCCTCCTGCCCGTCCCCGACCGGGCCGTGCCCGAGCGCGGCGACCTCCTCGTCCACCCACACCGGCATCGACGCGCCGAAGGAGGTGACAGGAGAGATGGTGTCGGAGCGGTGCTGCGGGGCCATGGGTGCCTCCCGGCGGAGCGCGGGCCGTTGCGATGACGGCCCGGTGAGTGGGTGCGTGGGGTGGCCGGAGTGACGGGAACCGATCCGTCCCTCCGACCGCGGCCAGGCTAGGCTCGGGATGTGTCGACGGTGTTTCGGTGAGGCACGAGATCGTGGCGAGTTCCGCCCAGGTCGATCCCGAGTCAATCCCGCGACCGCGCTGAGACCCGTCCGAGACCTGGCCGAGACCTGCCCGGGCCCCACGTTACGCCCCCGAAACAGGAGCGCACCCCTCACGAAACAGCCGTTCCATAGCGTGGCCGCCATCGGATGACCCGTTGCGGAGCACCTGCTGCGCAGGAGCTCCTGCGCAGCCCGGTCCCGGCCCCCGTCGGCCGCCCCGGACCCCACGCGCCGCACGGTCCCCGATACCGCGCAGGACCACCGCGCGGACGAGAACCAGTGGAAAGAAGCGCCCTCGATGCACCACCGTCCTGCCGCCCCCGCCGCGCTCCCCGGAGTCACCGCCGCGCCCTCCCGCCGACTGCTGCTGGCCGGTGCGCTCGCCGCCCCCGCCCTCGCCCTCGCGGGCTGCTCCGGGTCGGCCGGCGGCGCGAGCGCGGGCGGCAGCCTCGGCACCCTCGAGGTGAACCAGAACTGGATCCGCACCACCGAGTTCGCCGGCGAGTACTTCGCCGACTCCCGCGGCTACTACACCGGCGCCGGCTTCGAGGAGGTCACCCTCATCCCCGGCGGCCCCTCCGGCACCTCCTCGGAGGCGATGGTACTGTCCGACTCGGCACTGGTCGGGATGACGACCCCGCTCGCGGCCGGGTCGATGGTCGCGGGGGAGGAGGCGCCGCTAGTGCTGCTCGGTGCGAAGTTCCAGCGCAACCCCTTCACCATCTGCTCCACCTCCACCACCCCCATCACCACCCCCGCCGACCTCGTCGGCAAGCGGATCGGCGTCGCCACCGGCACCAACGAGGTCCTCTTCGACGCGCTCCTCGAGGTCAACGGCATCGACCCTGCCGACGTCGAGCGGGTCACCGTCCAGTTCGACCCCCAGCCGCTGATCAACGGCGAGGTCGACGGCCAGATCTGCACCCTGACCAACGAGGCGATCACCGTCTCCCTCGCCGGGCTCGAGGCCGTGAACCTGCCGCTGGCCGACAACGGCCTGCCCTTCGTCTCCGGCGCCTTCGTCACCACTCTCCAGAACGTCGCCGAGCGGCGCGAGGAGCTGAAGGGCTTCCTCGCCGCCACCGTGCGCGGCTGGAAGGACGCCCTCGCCGACCCCGAGGAGTCCGCGCGCCTGGCCTACGAGGAGTACGGCGCGGACCTCGGGCTCGACCCCGAGAAGGAGCAGCGCCAGGCCGAGGCCCAGAACCAGCTCGTGGTCAGCGACGAGACCGACGCGAACGGCCTGTTCACCATCTCCGACGAGCTCGCCGCGAAGAACATCGAGCTCCTGGCCCTGGCCGGGCACGAGGTCGACCAGGACGCCTTCTTCGACCCGACCCTGCTGCAGGAGGTCTACGAGGAGAACCCCGACCTCCTCCCCGCCTGACCCCACCCACGCACTGCCCCGCCAGCACCGCCACCCCTGATCCGGCACCCCGAAAGGGCACCAGAATGACCGCGCAGAGCACGCCCCGCCCCACCACCGAGCTGCCCCGGGCCGGCGCCACCGGCATCGACCTCCGGGGCCTGAGCAAGACCTTCACCTCCGGCCGGCGTCCTGTCACCGCCTTCCAGGACACCCAGCTCGCCACAGACCGCGGCTCGTTCCTCTCGCTGCTGGGCCCCTCGGGCTGCGGCAAGTCGACGATCCTGCGGATCCTCGCCGGTCTCGAGGCGCCGACGACCGGCACCGCGCTCGTGGACGGGATGAGCCCCAAGCAGCTGCGCGCCAGCTCCCGCCTCGGGATCGCCTTCCAGGACTCCGCCCTGCTGCCCTGGCGCACCGTGCGCGGCAACATCCGTCTCGCCCTCGAGGTCGCCGGGAAGCTCGAGAACGAACCCTACATCGACGACCTCCTGGACCTGGTGGGGCTGCGCGCCTTCGAGAACGCGAAGCCGGGCCAGCTCTCCGGCGGCATGCGCCAGCGCGTCTCGATCGCCCGCGCCCTTGTCGTCAAGCCGGAGGTTCTGCTGCTCGACGAGCCCTTCGGCGCGCTCGACGACATGACCCGTCAGCGCCTGAACCTCGAGCTGCTGCGCATCTGGACCGAGAAGCCCGCGACGACCCTGATGGTCACCCACGGCATCTCCGAGGCCGTGTTCCTCTCCGACCAGGTCGCCGTGATGAGCGCGCGGCCCGGCCGGATCGTCGAGGTGTTCGACGTGGACCTGCCGCGCCCCCGCACCCCCGAGATGATGCGCACCCCGGAGTTCCACGCCCTGTGCGACCACGCCTCGGAGGTGCTGTTCGGCGCCCCGGCCGACGCCGCCGCGCTGCCCGAGAGCGCGTGAGCCCGCCGACGCGGGAGAAGGAGGACCATGCCATGACCGCTGCCACCCCCACCACCGCCGTCGCGGACGAGATCCCCGCCGTCCCCTCCCTGCCCGCCCGTCGGCCGCTGCCCCGCTGGGCGATTGGCGTGCTCGGCACCCTCGCCGTGATCGCCGGGTGGTGGATCCTCGCCGGCACGGTGCTCTCCGGGGCCGGGGCGGCCGAGGGCGGTGCGATCCCCACCCCCGGCGCGATCCTCGCCCAGCTCGCGGCCGACGGGTGGACCTACTACTCCCGCAACGCCTCGGTCACCCTCGCGGAGGCGGGCCTCGGCTACCTCCTCGGCAACGCCCTCGCGCTGCTGCTCGCCGCGGTGGTGATGCTGGTGCCCGCGCTCGAGCGGATCATCACCCAGCTGGGCGTCATCAGCTACTGCCTGCCGCTGGTCGCGATCGGTCCGATCATCTTCATCGTCCTCGGTCCGCCCGCCTCCGGCGCCCCCTCCGGGACCGCCGTCGTCCTCGCCGCCCTGTCGGTCTTCTTCACGACCCTGGTCGGCTCCATCCTGGGCCTCAGGAGCGCCGACAAGGCGGCGCTGGACGTCATCACCGTCTACGGCGGCACCCGCCTCACCCAGCTGCGCAAGGTCCAGATCATCTCCGCCCTGCCCAGCGTCCTGAACTCCCTGAAGATCGCCGCGCCCGGCGCGCTGCTCGGCGCGGTGCTCGGCGAGTACGTCGGCGGCGTCGACCGGGGCCTGGGCCCTGCGATGGTCAACGCCCAGCAGTCCCTCGAGATCGAGCGCGTGTGGGGCGTGGCCATCGTGTGCGGCCTGCTCGCCGGCGTCGCCTTCGCGATCCTCGCGCTCGTCGCCCGTTTCGCCACCCCCTGGTCCACCGGCACCGAAGGAGGCAGGTCCTGATGACCCACGCCCTGAAGTCCCTCTCCCGCTCCACCCTCGGCGTGGCGATCTCCCTCGCCGTGGTCCTCGCCATCTGGGCCGGCGGCCTGCGGATCCTGGACGTCTCCAGCTTCATCGGCAAGGGCCCGCTGGACGTGTTCGGCCACCTCGCGCTGGACGAGGACGCCGCCGCCCACCGCGCCGCCGTGCTCGGCAACCTCGGCATCACCCTCGCCGACGCGGCGATCGGCTTCGTGGCGGGGCTGGCGCTGGCGATGATCGTCGCGGCCGGGTTCACCCTGGTCCGCGGGGTGGAGGACGCCCTGCTGCCGCTGGCCATGCTGCTGCGCTCCGTGCCGCTGGTCGCGATGGCGCCGATCCTCATACTGATCTTCGGCCGCGGCACCGCGACCGTCGCCGCCATGGGCGGGATCGTCGTGCTGTTCCCCGCGCTGGTGACGATCGTGCTCGGCCTGCGCTCCGCCTCCCCGGCCATGATCGACGTGATCTCAGTGTTCGGCGGCAGCCGGTTCACCGCTTTCCGTGCCGTGGCCGTGCCCGCTTCGCTGCCCGCCCTGTTCACCGCGCTGCGCATCTCCATCCCGGGAGCGCTGACCGGGGCGCTGCTGGCGGAGTGGCTCGCCACCGGTCAGGGCATCGGCTACCAGATCGTCTCGGACGTCTCCCGCGCCCGCTACGAGAGCGTGTGGGCGTCGGTCGTGGTCGTCACCGCCGCGTCCCTGCTCCTCTACGGCATCGTCTCCGTGCTCGAGCGGCTCGTGCTGCGCCGCATGGGCCAGACGGTCTGAGCCCGTGGACCTCTCGACCGTCGAGGAGGTGCTCGCCACCGCCGACCCCGACGACTTCCGGGCTGGGGATGCCTGGCTCGGCGGCGGCACGGTCCTGTTCTCGTACGGCAGCGACCGCCTGCGCCGCCTGCTCGATCTGCGCTCGGCCGGCTGGGAGCCGTGGGAGCTGTGGGAGAGCGGTCTCGAGATCGCCTCGACCTGCACCATCGCCCAGCTCTACGCCCTCCCCGGCAGCGAGGCGCCCTACGGCGTGCTCCGCCCCGGCACGGCCCGGCAGGCGCGGGCAGGCGGGTTCCCGAGCGTCGAGGAGTGGCCCGCGACCGCGCTCATCCGCCCGTGCTGCGACGCGTTCGTCGCCTCCTTCAAGATCTGGAACACCTCCACCGTGGGCGGCAATGTCGCCACCGCCCTGCCCGCCGGGCCCATGACCTCCCTGCTCGCGGGCCTGGACGCCGACGCGCTGCTGTGGGCGCCGGGCGGCGGGAAGCGTCGCGTCCCGGTCGCGCAGCTCGTGCTCGGCGACGGCCGCACCGTGCTCGGTCGCGGGGAGCTGATCCGCTCCTTCCTCATCCCGCGCGCGTCGCTGGAGTCCCGGGCGGCGTTCCGGCGGCTGTCCCTGTCGAACCTGGGCCGCTCCGGCGCACTGCTCACCGGCCGCGACCTGGGCGATGGGCGCCTGCGCCTGACGATCACCGCCGCGACCGTGCGGCCCGTGCAGCTCGAGGTGCCGCTCGGCGCCGGGGACGCAGAGGTGGCTCGGCGGGTGGAGGCGGCGCTGCCGGCCCGGCTCGTCCACGACGACATCCACGGCCTGCCCGAGTGGCGGCGCGACATGTCCGTGCTGCTCGCCCAGGAGATCGTCGCCGAGCTCAGCACCCCTCCCGCCCCGGTGCGGGAGGCGGCGCATCCGCTCGAGGGCGCGGGCGGGCACCTGCGCTGAGCGGGTCTGCGCCCGAGGCACCTCGATACGCATCGTCCCGCGCCGCCCCGGCCCCGCACGACCCCGTCGGCCGACCCCCGATGACCCGACCCCCAGGAGACCCGTCATGCCCCACGCCCCGTGCGACACCCTGATCCACTCCGCGCACCTGGTCGTGGACCGCGGGCGCGAGCTGCCCGGCGGCTGGATCGCGCTCACCGGCGGGCGGGTCGCCGCCGTCGGCGCGGCCGATGAGCCGACGCCCGAGGCGGCCGAGCGGATCGACGCCGGCGGGCGCCTGGTCACCCCGGGGCTCATCAACACCCACCACCACATGTACCAGAACCTCACCCGCGCCTACGCCCCGGCGATCAACGGGTCCCTGTTCGACTGGCTGACCGCGCTGTATCCGGTGTGGGCGCAGCTGGACGTCGACGACATCGAGATCTCCACCTATATCGCGATGATCGAGCTGCTGATGGGCGGCTGCACCACCAGCTCCGACCACCTCTACGTCCACCCCCGCCCGGGCTTCGTCGACGCGCAGGTGCGCGCCGCCCGCGAGGTGGGGATGCGGTTCGTCGCCACCCGCGGATCCATGACCCGCTCCGTCGAGGACGGGGGCCTGCCCCCGGCGTCCGTCGTCCAGGACCACGACGCGATCATGGCCGACGCCGAAGCGGTCATCGCCGCCCACCACGACCCGAGTCCCGGTGCGATGGTCCGGATCGCGCTCGCGCCCTGCTCCCCGTTCTCCGTGTCCGAGCGAATCATGGTCTCCTCCGCCGAGCTGTCCGCGCGCACCGGCGTGCGCCTGCACACCCACCTCGCCGAGGACCACGACGAGGACGACTACTGCGCCGAGGTGTACGGCTGCCGCCCCGTCGAGTACCTCGAGCGAGTGGGCTGGGCGGGGGAGCGCACCTGGCTCGCCCACTTCATCTACCCGAGCGAGGACGAGGTCGCGCGGCTCGGCCGCGCGGGCGTCTCCGCCACCCAGTGCCCGAGCTCCAACATGATGATCGGCCACGGCACGATGGACGCCCTGCGCTGGAAGGAGCTCGGGATGGCAGTGGGGCTCGGCTGCGACGGCTCCGCCTCCACCGACAGCGCGTCGCTGTGGATGGAGACCCGCAACGCCCTCCTGCTGGGCCGGCTCCGCAACGGCCCCGCCTCCATACAGGCCCGCGACGCGCTGGATCTTGCGACCCGGGGGAGCGCTCAGTGCCTCGGCTGGGAGGACGAGATCGGGCACCTGCGCCCCGGCGCCTGCGCCGACCTCGTGGTGTGGGAGACCCACCCCGTCGCGCTCGCCGGCGCGCTCACCGACCCCGTCGAGGGCTGGCTGCGCACCGGCCCCGCCCGCGCCTGGCACACGCTCGTGGCCGGAGGGGTGCTGGTGAGGGACGGGGAGCCGGTCGCGCCCGCGCTCGGCGAGATGCTGCGCGCGCACCGGCGGTCCGCCGAGCGGCTGCAGGCGGCGGCGCTGGAATGAGGGGCGGCCGACGGGCGTACGCGCACGCTCTCGCCATGCCGCGCTGACCTGCGCAGATGTTGATCCGCTCGTCCCGTCGGTCGCTCTGGCAGCGCCCGTGAGCGTCGCCACAGGGATTTGACGCCCTCGTTTCGCCACGTGTCAAGGTCGTGACCGACGAGCGCCGGCGGTCGACGGCGGCACGTCCGTCTCGACGCGGCAACCGTCTCCCGCATCCCCGATCCAGGAGTAGACGTGTCCCGTCACACCACCCACTGCTCCCGCTCCTCGTCCCGCTGCAGCTTCGGATCACGGAACCAGGAGGCCTGGGCGATCTCCTCCTCGGTGCGTGCGGCGGGACCGTCGGGGTTCGCCAGCACCGGATCCGGCTCCAGAGCGAAGGTCGCGGCGTCCTCGGAGACGGCGAGGTACTGCTCCTGCAGCTCGGCGCGGCCGTCCGTGGGCCGGGTGGCCAGCGCGATCACCCTCCCGGCGCCGAGGCCGGCGGTGTCCTGCTCGTCCACCACCGCGGAGCCGCTCCACACGTCGACCCCGTCGGCCCCTGTGAGCGCCGTGCCCTGGTGCGTGAAGGAGACCAGGTCCGTGCTGGTCCAGTGCGCCCAGGCGGTGGGGCCGGGAACGGTGTCCTCGCCGTGGTGCAGCCCGTAGAGATGCAGCGTGTCGCCGATCCGCACGGGGCGCTGCGGATCGCCGATCCAGCCGGTGGGAGGGGTGAGATGGAAGCGGGGGCGGAGGCTCTCGGACCCGTCGTCGGGCGTGTCCGTCCGGTCGCCGGGGGCGGGCCCCGGATCGTCCTCGCCCCCGGTGCAGGAGGCCGCGCCCAGCACGAGCGGGACGAGGACCATCCCCGCGGCGGTGCGCTGCAGGACGGATCGGCGGGCGAGGCGGGTCATGGCGGCTCCGGGGTGTGGCGACTGGATCGGTGCGCCCCATCACGCGGTCATCCGACGGTAGCGAAGGGGTGGGGCGCATCTCCATCGGGTGTGAGAGGGGCCGCGGGAGAGCGGTGCCCGCGTTGACCCGCCCGGTGCGGCCGAGAGGCCGTGCCGGGGAGGTCACGGCCCCGGCACGTCGAGACCGAACCTCCGCACGCGATCGTCCTGCTCGGACCGGGCGTCCTCTCGGTCGTCCTGCGGAACCGCCCCGCGCCCGGGCGCGGGTGAACTAGTGTGCGAGCACGGACCCGACGAAGGGAGCGCGTGATGAGACGGCGGCTGCCGTTCCTGGACAAGGCCGCGCCCGAGGCCTGGGACCTGCTCGGCGAGGTGCGCCGCGCCGTCGCCGAGCAGAACGAGGCCGCTGGGATCGCGACGACGACGCTCGAGCTCATGTACCTGCGCATCTCGCAGCTCAACGGCTGCGTTTTCTGCGTGGACCTCCACCACCGTCGGGCCGTGCGCGCCAGCGCGCCGGACGACCAGGTCGCGCAGCTGCCCGTCTGGCGCGACTCGCCCAGCTTCGATGCCGTCGAGCGCGCCGCGCTGCTACTCGGCGAGACGGTCACGACCCTGCCCGAGCCGATGGTCCGCGACCGCGACCTGATGACCGCGCGCGACGTGCTCGGAGAGCAGGCCTTCGCGGCGCTGGAGTGGTCCGCGGTGCTGATGACCACGTACAACCGTCTGTCCGTGCTCTCCCACCACCCCGTGCCCGGCGCCCGCTGACCGCGCCGCTCTTCGAGAGGAGCCAAGATGACCGAGGACACCACCCCCGCAGAGACGGTCGACCCGGCCGACGAGACCGTCGAGGTGCGCGAGAACCCCGGGAGAAACCGCTTCGACATCCTCGTCGGTGGCCGCCAAGCCGGCTTCTCGATGTTCACCACCCCGGCGGAGAACCCCGATGACCAGCGGATCTTCTACCACACCGTCATCGACGACGCCTTCGGCGGGCGGGGACTCGCCGGCGTGCTCACCCGCGGCGCGCTCGCCGCGAGCGTCGAGCAGGGCAAACGGATCGTGCCCGTCTGCCCGTACGTCGCGCGCTGGGTCCGCGGCCACGACGACTTCGCGGACTCCGTGGACCGGGTGAAGGCCGTGCACCTCGAGGCCGTGCGCGCCGCGAACGCCGAGGCCGACGGCACGACACCCTGAGCTGAGCAGCCGTCCGCGCCTCTCACCGCCCAAGAAGGCCGCTGTCATCGGGCCCGCCCAGCATGCGACGCTCGGAGATGATTGCGCTGTCGAGGGGGTCGCGACGGCCCCGAGCACCGCAGCGTGCTCGCAGCACCCGAGGCGAAGGAGCAGCCGGAAATGCGCACACCGAGGAACCAGCGATCGGCCGAGGCCGTCGAGGCCTTCACCCGGATCATGGGGCGCAAGCACGTGCTCACCTCGGCGCGTGCCACCGCGCCGTTCACCACGGGCGACCGCTTCGGTGCCGGTGACGTGGTCGCCGTGCTGCGGCCCGGCTCGCTGGTGGACATGTGGCGGGCGCTGCAGGTATGCGTGGACCACGATCTGATCGTCATCACCCAGGCCGCGAACACGGGTCTCACCGGCGGCTCCGGCCCCGGCGACCAGGACTACGACCGCGACATCGTCATCCTCTCCACGCTGCGGATCGACGGGATCCACCTCATCAACGATGTCCGCGAGGCGATCAGCCTGGCCGGCGCCACCCTGTTCTCGCTCGAGGAGAAGCTCGCCGCGCACGGCCGCGAGCCTCACTCGGTGATCGGCTCGAGCTCCATCGGCGCGACCGTCGTCGGCGGCATCGCGAACAACTCCGGCGGCTCCCAGATGCGTAAGGGCCCCGCCTACACGGAGCAGGCGATCTTCGCCCGCGTCGATGAGGACGGCCGGATTCACCTGGTGAACCACCTCGGGATCGATCTCGGCACCGATCCCACGCACATCCTCGACCGGCTCGAGCGCGGGGACTGGGACGCCGCCGACGTCACCCCGCCGCCGCCCGACTCCACCGGCACCGACTACGCGGACCACGTGCGACAGCTGGCCGACACCCCGGCCCGCTTCAACGCCGACCCGACCTTCCTCCACGAGGCCTCCGGCAGCGCCGGCAAGATCATGGTGTTCGCCGTGCGCACCCGCACCTTCCCGCTCGAGAAGGACAAGGCCACCTTCTACATCGGCACCGACCGCCCCTCCGATCTCGAGGCGCTGCGCCGTGAGTTCCTCGCCGCCGACGGCCCGCTGCCGATCTCGGGCGAGTACATGAGCGCGCATGCCTTCGACCTCGCGACCGAGTACGGCAAGGACACCTACGTCTCGCTCAAGCACGCCGGCTCCCGCACCCTGGTGCGCATGTTCGCGCTGAAGGGCTGGGCCAACGGCGTGTTCGCGAAGCTGCCCGGCTTCGGGCCCTCCACCGCCGATGCGATCTCCCAGAAGCTCTTCTCCCTGGTGCCGGAGAAGATCCCGTCCCGGCTCACCGACTACCGCGACCGCTTCGACCATCACCTGCTGCTGGTGGTCAGCGGCAGCGAGCGCGCGGCGACCGCCCAGCTGCTCCGCGAGTTCTTCGCCGGCCCCGAGCATGAGGGCGACTTCTTCGAGTGCGACGCCGACGAGGCCCAGAGCGCGACCCTGATCCGCTTCGGCGTCGCCAGCGCCGCGAGCCGCTACTACGTCATGCACCGCGCCGAGGCCTCGGCGATGGTCACCTTCGATGTGGCCCTGCGCCGGGACGATGAGGACTGGCTGGAGCGCCTGCCCGAGGAGATCGCGGACCAACTGCTCGAGAGCGCCTACTTCGGCCACTTCTTCTGCCACGTCCTGCACCAGGACCATGTGGCGAAGAAGGGCGCGGACCCGGTCGCACTGAAGAAGCGGATGACGCAGCTGCTGGTGGACCGCGGCGCTGCGGTCCCCGCCGAGCACAACTTCGGCCGGATCTACCCGGCCCCCGAGCAGCTGGTCGCCCACTACCGTGAGCTCGACCCGCTGAACATGTTTAACGCCGGGGTGGGGGAGACGTCGGCGAAGAAGGGGTGGGGGTGAGAGGCGCGGCCGGACCGGCCGCACCCCTCCCTCCTCTCATCGCGCGGCGATCTCCTCGAGCTGAGCCACCCACGCGTCGATGCGCTCAGGGGCGGCCCAGCTGATCTCGAGCGAGTTGCGGGCCAGCTGCACGACCTCCTCGCGGCTGAGGTCCTGGGCGATGGCCAGCGCCTCGAGGTTGTCACCCACGTAGCCGCCGAAGTAGGCGGGATCGTCCGAGGCGACCGAGACCTTCAGCCCCTGGCGCAGGAGGTCGGTAATCTCTTGAGACTTCATCTGCTCGGTGACGAAGGAGTTCGACAGCGGGCAGCAGGTGAACCCGATCCCGCGCTCCTTCGCCTCGGCGACCAGGGAGCCGTCCTCGAGGATGTTCGTCCCGTGATCGATGCGCTCCACGCCGATCTGATGGAGCACTGTGGCGATATTGGCGATCGACTGCTCCTGGTCGATGTCGCAGTGCATGGTCAGGCGGTAGCCGGCCTGCTTCGCGGCGGCGAAGACCGCGGCGAACTTCTCGGGCGGGTTGCCGCGCTCGTCGGAGTCCAGCCCCACCCCGAGGATCCGGTCGCGATAGGGCAGCGAGGCCGCGAGCGTCTCCTCGGCAGACTCGACGCTGTGATCACGCAGGAAGCACATGATCAGCGCGGCCTCCACGCCGAGGCCCCGCGCCTCCTGCACAGCCGACCAGAGCCCGTCGATCACGGCGGAGAAGGGCACGCCGCGGCTGGTGTGGGCCTGCGGGTCGAAGAAGATCTCCGCGCGCACCACTCCGTCGGCGGCGGCGCGCTCGAAGTACGCCATGGCCAGGTCAAAGAAGTCCTGCTCGGTGACCAGCACCTCCATGGCGGGGTAGTAGACGGCCAGGAAGCTGGTGAGATCGGTGAAGTCATAGGTGGCACGCACCTGCTCCACTGTGCTCTGCCCGATGTCCACACCGTTGCGGCGGGCCAGGGCGAGCTTCAGCTCCGGCTCGAGGGTGCCCTCGATGTGCAGGTGGAGCTCCGCCTTCGGCAGGGAATCGATGAACGGGCGATCGTAGCTGGGCATGACGGGGCGGTCTCCTCGAGGTCACCGGGCAGGACTCGGCCAGGATAGAAGGTTCGCTGCACTTCAGTGCGGTGCGATCACGGCGGCACGGGGTCGATCCGTCGATCGGTCAGGTCCGTCCCAGGACGTCTGCATCGTCGAGGCGAGGGGCGCGAGCCCGCGCTGCGCCACTCACCCGTCCGACCGCGAGAACCGGTTGGTCATGCGGTCGCTCGCCGTGAACAGCACCTGGCCGAGCAGCGCGTCGGTCTCCCTGCGGATCCGCTCGGTGATCCGGGTGTTCGCTGCGGTGAGCAGGGCCAGCACCTCGCCCGCCGTACCGGCCGCGGCGGCCTCCCCGTCGGCCGTGTGGACGGCGCTGCGGCCGAGCGCGAGGGTGCGCTGCTGGTAGCGCTCAATGAGCGGGATCACCTGGTGGAAGTGCGCATCGGCCAGCGCCGCGATCATGCGCGAGGTCCAGTAGAAGCTGTCGGTGCTGACCTGCTCGCCGGTCGTGGCGAGATAGGCGGGGGCCTCCTCGACGTTCGTGAACATCGGGATCAGGGTCGTGAACGGAAGCGAGGCGTAGGCGATCCACTGCACGGCTCGGTGCGACTCCGGCAGGCCCGGGCGGATCTGCAGGATCGCCAGCGCGTTGTGGCGGTTGATGCCGATGGGGCGGAAGGCGCGGCGCTCCGCGTCGGTGCCGCGCGCGGAGTAGGGGTCGAAGACGGTGCCCTGGTAGTGGGAGGAGAGCACATCCTTGACGTCCTCGATCGTCAGCAGGCGCTCGGGCCGCCGGCTCCAGGCGAGGTCGTCGGAGTCGGGGCTCGCGCCGGGGCGCCCTGCGTCCCAGTCCTCGGCGTGCGGGCTGAGGGTGCGCTGCATGTACCAGGCGCGGGGCGTGTTGTAGAGGTGGTCGTGCTCGGTGTGGGAGCCGAAGGCCTCGCGAGGGTTGAACGCCGTGTCGCTGGCGGTGGAGCCGCTGCGCAGGGTGAGGTCCAGGTGGTGCTCCCGCAGGAATGCGCGCAGGTCGGGGCTGGCGAGATGGTCGCGGCCGGGACCTTCGGCGTCGGTGAGGTCGAAGGAGTCGATGCCCAGCTGGTTCGGCATCGTCACGTAGTGGTCCTCGGGCACGCGCCGCGCGATCCAGTGGTGCCCGCCCACGGTCTCCAGCCACCAGATGTCCTCGGCGTCGCTGAACGCGATCCCGTTCATCTCATAGGTGCCGTGCTCGGCCAGCAGCGCCCCGAGCCGTTCAACGCCCTCGCGGGCCGAGCGGATGTACGGCAGCACGAGGGTCACGAAGTCCTCCTCGCCGAAGCCACCCGGGGTCTCCCCGTCGCGCTCGGCCAGCGGATCCGCGGCGAGCACGCGCGGGTTCGAGGTGATCGTCTCGGTCGCGCTCATCGCGACGTTCGCCGCGTTGATCCCGGCGCAGCCCCAGATCCCCTCGTCCGGCAGGGCGTTCGGGATCGCGGTGTAGCGCAGCGGGTTCTCGGGCAGCTCGATGGTGCGCCCGCCGAGCACGGAGGTGTAGGTGCGCGGCTGGTCCTCGGGCCGCATCACCACGGCCCGCTTCGGATCGAAGCTCCCGGCCGAGGAGTCTTCGGTGCGGGCGACCAGCGGGGAGCCGGCGGCGCTCGCACGGCGGCCGACGAGGAGGTTAGTGCAGGGCATGAGCGGGTGACTCCTGGGGTGCGGGGGACGGTGTGCGCTCTCCACCGTAGACCTGCCCCCGGCATAGGGTGGCCCGCACCATGGTGCTGCGTCCGGCGGCACCGATCCGTCGGGGGGAAGAGCAGCGATCGAGGCAGAGCACACGACAAGTTCGCCGCTCAGGCGCTGCCCTCCGTGAGGCTCGCCGTCGGCAGCCAGTCCGCGCCGAGCAGCTGCGCCACATCGGTGAGGCCCTCGGTATCCCCGCCGACGGTGTCGGAGGCGGCGGCGATCCGCTCCACCATCACCTTGCTGACCTGCTCCTCGACCGTGTCCTCGGCGTAGGCGATGTGCCAGGGAGAGACCTGGTGGTCGCGGTGGGTGCGACCGGTGACCTGCCTGCCGGCGATGCCGGAGTAGCGCGCCTGGTGGAACAGTCCCATGCGCGGCGCGGTGGATGCCTGCCTGCCGCCGGGGAGGGTCTCGCCGGCGTGGAGGCTGATCGAGGCGACGGTGGTGAACACGCACACCGGCGCCTCCCCGGTCTGGAAGCGCAGCCGCTCGGCCTCGACGTCGAAGCGGTCCCGGCCGAAGATCGTCGCGACCTCGATCCCCGAGTCCTGGAGACGTTCGGTGATGGGATCGGCGGCGGTGGTCACGAACTCGACCGAACAGGCCACCTGCCGTTCCGCCTCGACCTGCTGCGCGATCCACTGCGCCGTCGAGTCCACGCGGAGCAGCCCCGCCTTCTGCCGGAAGCGCAGCAGCGCCGCCCGCCCCTTCGCGGTGTTGCGTCCGCGGCGCGCGAGGTCCATCTCGCGGCAGAACTCTCCCCAATCCGCCTCGTAGGCCTCGCGCTCGGCCGGCGTGAGCGCGACCGGCATCCCGGAGATCGGCACCGGCCCCCAGGGCGCGGCACGATGCAGCATCGCCGCCGGCTCCGCGTCCGTGAGCCAGGTGCGCACCCGCGCGAGATCTTCCGCCCGCCGGGCCGGATCCGTCGTCCAGGTCGCGCCGTATCGGCCCTTCTCCAGCGCGATCCCGTGCCGTTCGAGTGCGGACCGGAATCTGTCGGCGGGCTCCTTCACGGAGGTCCACTCGCCGATCGGCTCGTCGTGCACCTGCGCATAGGCGGGGGCCAGGTACGGCAGCTCGAGCGGGGTGTGGCCGGGCGTGGCCGTGGTCGCGATGACGAACGGCGCCGCGTCGTGCGAGCGGGTGTGCCCGGAGATCCGCGACCACAGCTTCCACCGCTTCGTGGTGGTGCGGCGCAGGGCGTGCGCCTCGTCGGCGATGATCACGTCCCAGTCGTGGCCGGCGACCTTCTCCAGCCGGTCCCAGGTGATCACCACCCACTCCAGCCCGGAGTCGCCGAGCGCGGTGATCGTGCGGCACCAGTGCCCGATCGTGATCGCCGCCGGACGGTCCGCGACCACCAGTACCCGCTCCGCGCCGCGCAGATCGCCGACGGCGCTCGCGCCGAGCACGGCGGAGATCGTCTTGCCGACGCCCGGCTCGTCGGCCAGCAGGAACATCCGCCCGCCCGCCTTGGCACGGGCCGCGATCGCGTCGGCCGCCTCGTACTGGTTCTGCCGCGGCTCGAAGCCGTCGGTCGGCGCCGGGACCTCGGCGGGGGAGTCGGGGTTGTGGAGGTTCTCCAGGAAACGGCCGAGGGTGTGCGGGCCGGGGGAGTAGGGCGCGAGATGGTCCGGGAGCGTCCGGCCGACGTGCACGTGCATCTTCACCGCGGGGTGCCAGGAGGCGCCCTCGACCTGTGTGCCGTAGGGGACGTCGAGGATCCACAGCCGCTCGCCCGGGCCGATGAAGGGCAGCTCACGCGGGGTGCGCGAGGAGCTGCTGCGGCGCGAGGACCTGCGGTGGCGCGTGGAGGAACGACGGGAAGATGCCACCCCGGGAGGCTACCCGGGGAGGGCCGTGAACTGGCGCGAGTGGCGCAGGCGGCGCGTAGCCTCGGTAGACCCGTGCACTGCAAAGGAGCGACCATGCCGGAGGTCCACGGACCGAACATCGTGATCCTCTTCGCGGACGATCTGGGCTGTGGCGACCTGGGCTGCTTCGGCGCCGACGACCTCCCCACCCCCGCACCTGGACTCCCTGTGCCAAGGCGGGATCAAGCTCTCCCGCTGCTACGCGAACTCTCCGGTCTGCTCCCCGTCCCGCGCCGCGCTGCTCACCGGGAAGCATCCCGCCCACGCGGGGGTGGAGCAGATCCTCGGCGGCTCACGGCGCACCCCGGGCCTGCCCCCGCAGGACACTCTTGCGACCCTTCTTCGCGAGCGCGGCTATCGCACGGGACTGTTCGGCAAATGGCATCTCGGCGCGGCCGAGGAGTTCGCCCCCACCCGCTACGGCTTCGAGGAGGTGTTCGGGTTCAGGGCCGGGTGCGTGGACTACTACTCCCACATCTTCTCCTGGGGCGGGCACGACCCCGTCCACGACCTGTGGGACGGCGAGGAGGAGGTGTGGCGGAACGGCGAGTACCTCACCACCGCGATCGGTCAGCGGGCCAGCGACTTCATCACCCGCCACGCCGGGGGTGACCTGTTCTTCTGCTTCGTCCCGTTCAACGCCCGGCACTACCCGATGCACGCCCCGGCCGAGCACATGGAGCGCGTCGCCCACCTCCCACCCGGCCGCCGCGAGACCGGCGCGATGATCGCCGCGCTCGACGACGCCGTGGGGGAGATCCTCGCCGCGCTCGACGCCGCCGGAGCGCGGGAGGGCACGATCGTGCTGTTCTCCTCCGACAACGGCCCCTCCCGCGAGAGCCGCAACCGGCTGGGCGGCGAGGAGATCTCCTACGAGGGCGGCTCGAGCGGCGGACTCCGCGGTGCGAAGGGCAGCCTGTTCGAGGGCGGGATCCGCGTCCCCGGCATCCTCTCCTGGCCTACTGGTCTGCCCTCCGGGGTGGAGAGTGAGCAGGTGGGGCTCATGATGGATGTTCTGCCCACCTTCCTGCACGCGGCCGACGGGGTGGCGCCTGACCTGCCGGAGAGGGACGAGGTTTCGCTGCTGGACGTGCTCAAGGATCCGGGAGCGACGGTGCCCGAGCGAACCGTGGCCTGGGCGTACGGCGGGCAGGTCGCCGTGCGGCGCGGCCGGTTCAAGATCGTCTCTGACGTGCGCGCGGGGATGGACCCGCCGGCCGTGGTGGAGCGAGCGCTGTACGACCTCGAGGCGGACCCTCGCGAGGAGTTCGACGTGTTCGTGCGGGAGGCCGAGGTGATGCGGGCACTGGGGGAGGAGCTGGAGGGGTATTGGCGTCGGATCGCGGAGTGGGGGAGAGCCGCGGCGGTGCCCTGAGATCGCGCCCCCGCTGTCCTCCCTCGCGAATATCCTGAGGTTGACGCTCCGGCACCGCTGCGGGCCAGGACAAGTGAGCAGGGACGATGGCAGAGGACGAGACGCAGAAAGCCGTGGAGGAGATCCTCGACGCCGATGTCGATGCCGTCGAGGACCCCGCGATCGTCGTGGACTCCCTGCCCGAGTCTCAGAAGGCAGAGGCCGAGGAATACGCCCGCGAGTTCCTCCTGCGGGTGATCCGCCTGCGGGGCGTGAAGATCGATCGCGAGCACTTCCTGCGCGCCGAATTGCACAAGCGCGGCTTCGGTGAGGCGACGATCGCCCGTGCCATCGCTGGGAACCCCGCAGCTGCCGGTATCGAGCCCGGGGTCCTGGACCGTGTCGCTGCGGAAGTGGTCGAGTTCGAGACGCGGAAGTCCAGTGCGATGTCCTTCGCGGCAGGGCTCCCAGGCGGGTTCGCGATGCTCGGCACGATCCCCGCGGACATCACACAGTTCTACGTGCACGCATTCCGCATCATGCAGAAGGTCGCCTACGTGTATGGGTGGACCAACTTCCTCGAGGACACCGAGGAGATCGACGATGAGACGCTCGGGAAGCTTGCCGCGTTCCTCGGCGTGATGATGGGGGTCGGCGGCGCCTCCTCTGCGGTGACCTCCTTCGCCGGAAACGTCGCCCGCCCCGCGATCCAGAAGCAGATCGCGGGTGTCGCGCTCACGAAGACGGCCTGGTACACGCCGATGAAGCAGGTGCTGAGAGTCGTCGGCATCAAGCTCACCAAGGACAGCTTCGCCAAGACCGTCACGAAGGTCGTGCCCGTGGCAGGCGGAGTGCTCTCCGGGGGCCTCACCTATACGGCGCTCCGTGTCCAGTCGGGCCGGTTGATCAAGCACCTGCGCGAGCTGCCGCCGCCTCACGTCGATGCGGAGGATTACCTCCGTCTGCTGCACGCGGCAGACGAGGACCGCGACTCGCCCTCGAAGGCTCAGCATGCGGCCGACGCCGTGAAGGGTGCGGGCTCGGCAGCGAAGGGCGCGGCGGTCTCGATGGCAGGGCGGATCGGCGGCATGATGCCGCGCCGGGCGAAGAAGGCGCCGACCGACAACCGTGATGCCTGACCTGAGGGGATCAGGCGCTAGCAGGTTCGTCTTGGTGTCGGCGAAGGTCATCTAGCCTCGAGTTTTCATAGCGGTGTGGTCTCGATGGGTGGGAGGCATAGAGAAAGGTGCTCCTGGCCTGGGATGATACGAGGTGTTGAGACCCGTACCCATCCGCTGGAAGGAGCACCTTTCAGGTGTCCCACCCTACCTTGTTCTTCTACCCCCGTCCGCGCGTGGACATCGCTGAGGTCCCGGCCCTCTCGCATGCGGGCGCGGTGCTGCTGACCGACACGATCCACGCCACCGGCCTCGCCTCTTCGCTGCGGGAAGCACTGGCTCCTTGGACGAAACCACTGGCCGAGCACCACGCGGCGAAGATCCTGCTGGACCTCGCACTCACTCTCGCAATCGGCGGGGAGCATGCTTCGGATACTGATCTGCTGCGTTGCGAACCGGGCCTGTTCGGTGATGTCGCCTCGACCCCGACGATCTCCCGCACGCTCACCATGAATATTCGCCTCGCTGGGGTCCGCTGATCGAGGGTTCGGGTGCCACGTCGCTGCCGTAGCGGTGGCGTCGTTCGGGACCACCAGTGGTGTCGTTGGGGCCGCTCTGTCTACGCTCCTTCCGCCGTGTGTATAGGGCACGCGGCGGAAGGAGCAATCTGGAATGGTACGGAAGATCAGGGCGAAGCTGGTGCTCCAGCTGCGCGCAGAAGGTCTGTCGGGGCGAGCGATTTCGTCCTCGCAGGGCATGTCCCGCAAGTCCGTGAGGGCGGTGTTCGAGGCCGCTGACGCTGCAGGGATCGGGTGGGGCGATATCGCGGACGTCGCCGATGAGCAGGTGTATGCCCGGTTGTTCCCGGGCCGGGGCGAGCACGAGAGCGTGTTCGCACAGCCGGACTGGGAACAGGTCCATCGAGAGATGGCCAGGGTCGGCGTGACGCTGAAGCTGTTGCACGGCGAGTACTTCGACGCGACCACGGCGGCTGGGGATCCGGCGATGGGGTATGACCGGTTTTGCCGCACCTACCAGCACCACGTCATGGTCACCGGTGCCGCTTCGAGAGTCGGTCACAAGGCCGGCCAGAGCGTGGAGGTCGACTGGTCCGGCCCCACGATGGAGCTGGCCGATCCGGTCACCGGCGAGGTCTCGAAGGTGTTCTTGTTCGTTGCCTGCCTGCCTTTTTCTCGTTACGCGTTCTGCTTCCCGGCGCTGGATATGCGCCAGGAGTCCTGGCTGCGAGCGCACGTAGCGATGTTCGAGGCGCTGGGCGGGACGGTCCCGAGGATCGTTCCGGACAACCTCAAGACCGGTGTGGTGAAGCACCCCCGCGAGGGCGAGATCGTCCTGAACGATGCGTATCGCGAGATGGCAGCGCATTACTCGGCGGCGGTGCTCCCGGGGAGGGTGCGGAAACCGAAAGACAAGGCGAGCGTGGAGAACACCGTCGCGCACGTCGCGACCTGGGTCATCGCCGGGCTGCGGGATCAGCGATTCACGTCCCTGCCCGAACTTGCAGCCGCCATCGGGCAGCGGATGGAGGCCTATAACGCGGAGCCGTTCCAGAAGCGGCCCGGATCCCGCGCCAGCGTGTTCGACGCGGAGGAGCGGCCGCTGCTGACGCCGCTGCCGGCGGTGCCCTACGAGATCTCGACATGGCACTACGGACGACGAGTGGGCAGGAACGGGCACGTCACGTTCGCGCGGAACTTCTACTCCGCGCCGTTCGCGCACATCGGCGCGAAGGTCGATCTGCGCATCACGGCCCGGACGCTGGAGATCTATCAGGGCAGCCAGCGACTGACCAGTCACCTGCTGCTCCCGGAGACCGCGAGCAATGAGTACCGCACCAACGACGCGGACCTACCTGCGGGCGAGCGTTTCCAGGCCTGGGACGCGCAGAGGGTGCGGGCGTGGGCAGATCGGGTCGGGCCGGCCACGGTGATCGTGATCCAGCGGATCTTCGAGTCCGTGCCGATCGTGGAACAGGGCCTGGATCCCGCGTTGGCGGTGCTACGGCTCTCTCGCCGCTTCTCCGTAGATCGGGTCGAGGCGGCCTGCGCACTCGCGCTGACGGGACGGGTCCGTTCACCGCGCTATGCGCATCTGCACCCGATCTTGGCCACCGGGCAGGACAAGGTCGCCGCCCTGCGTCCACCCCGCGAGGAACCCGCGGAAGACGGCGGATACGTCCGTGGCGCCGACTACTACGCCGGAGGTGTCCGGTGAGCGTGATCGATAACGACACGAAGCGGAAGCTGCGCGAGATGGGCGCGACCGCGCTGCTGGACGCGATCGATGCCCAGGATGAGGCTCACGTGCTGGGGATGTCGTTCCAGGAACGGCTCCAGCTGATCGTGGACGAGGCGCATTCCATCTTCAATCATGGAAAGGTCGAGGGTCTGATCCGCCGGGCGGGGCTGCGTTATCCCGGAGCGGACCTGCGGCGGCTGGATCTGGTCGAGGAACGGGGACTGAACCGGAACGTGATCGCGCAACTGGCAACCTGCTCCTTCATCCAGCGGCAACAGAACGTGGTCTTCCAGGGCTTCACCGGCTCAGGGAAGTCCTACCTCGGCTGCGCGCTGGCGAAGCAGGCCTGCCAGCACCGGCTCCGAGCCCACTACATCCGAATGCCCGACCTCGAAGAGGCCTGGGCCCTGGCAAAGGACAAGCCGCAGGGCCAGACGAAGTTCCTGCGGAAGTACTCCACGTTCTCGCTGCTGGTGATCGACGAGTGGCTGCTGGACCATCCTGACGAGGGAATGCGTTCGATGCTGCTGGAACTGCTCGAGCGCCGCTATGACACCGGCTCGACCGTGTTCTGCACCCAGTACCCGAAGAAGGACTGGCACGCCCGGCTCGGTGGAGCAGTCCACGCCGATGCGATCATGGACCGCATCGTGCACAACACAATCTGGATCGACACCGGCGACAGGAACATGCGAGAACACACCGCACTGCCCCAGTGACCCGATGCCGGCGGGAGCCAGTGGTCCCCACCGCGGCGGCTACTGGCCCCCGTCGGCACGATCGGCGGTCCCCAAGAGCAAGATTCGGTGGCTCCCACGACTACGAATACTCACTCACCACCCTCGCCCAGGACGCGCCCACCGTGATCGAGGCGATCTCGAAAGCCCGCCGGGCCGCGCGTGAAAGAGCCTGGACCCTCGCCGGAGCGCATTCCCCGGCTGCGGGGGTCAGTGCGAAGAACCCGCTGGTCGTCGACCTCGATGCCACCCTGATCAACGTCCACAGTGAGAAGGAGCAGGCCGCACCGACGTTCAAACGCGGGTTCGGCTATCACCCGTTGTGCGCGTTCCTGGACCACGGCAGCGACGGGACCGGGGAACCGCTGGCGATCCAGCTGCGCCCCGGCAACGCCGGCTCGAACACCGCCGCTGATCACATCACCGTCACCCGGCAGGCTCTCGCGCAGCTGCCTGCGGGCCTGCTGGCCCGGGGTGGTCGGGGGTCGAAGAAGATCCTGATCCGCACCGACGGGGCCGGCGGCACCAAGGACTTCCTGGCCTGGCTCCAGCGGCAGCGTCTGGCCTACTCAGTGGGGTTCACCCTCCCCGCAAGCACCCCTGACCTGCTGAAACGCCTCGACGAGGCGGAGGCGTGGACTCCCGCCTATGACACCGAGGACGAGGGGATCCGCGACGGGGCATGGGTGGCGGAGCTGACCGGGCTCCTTGACTTAGCCGCGTGGCCTGCCGGGATGCGGGTGATCGTGCGGAAGGAACGTCCTCATCCTGGGGCGCAGCTGCGGATCACCGATCACGAGGGGATGCGCATCACCGCGTTCGCGACCAACTCCCCGCGCGGCCAGCTCCCGGTCTTGGAGCTGCGGCACCGTCGCCGGGCGCGCTGCGAAGACCGGATCCGTAACGCCAAGGACATGGGCCTTGAGAAGTTCCCGCTGCAGTCCTTCGCGCAGAATCAGCTCTGGTGCCAGATCATCCAACTCGCCAGCGAGCTCGTCGCCTGGATGCAAACCATCGCCTTCACCAGGCACGACGCGAGGAAGTGGGAACCCAAACGGCTCCGCGCGCGGTTGTTCGAGATCCCCGCGACCCTCGTGCGCCGCGCCCGGCACAAGGTCCTCCACCTCGCCGAACATGCACCCGAAGCCGTGAGGGTCCTGACCGGCGTCAACCGGCTCCGCACCACCGTCGCACAGACCTAACCCGGCGAGACCACCCGCCCCTACGACCAGCAGCTCCTCTTCTCGGGAGTGGAACCCGACCGCCCGCAACGGACACTGCGACGATCTGTCATACCCGAATGCCAGAATCAGCAGCTCAACACCGGCAACGACGCCGACCCACCCCGCTCACCAGCCCCATGAAACATCGAGGCTAGCAGGTCGTACGATTGAAGCCTTTAGATTAGAGGCCGACGGTGACGAAAACTAACTATCTCCTCAATGTCGGAACCGTCACCTCAAGAGACATGTAGACAGACGCCCCGTTCTCGCATATTCAGGACTCTCTTTGTTGAGCTCGAGGTTCCTGCAGTTCGAACCGGGGTGAAATCTTGTAAAAGCATCTTCCATCGGCGCGTTTGTCTCTAGTCGCGTCGATTGTCGGTGATGCTATGTGTGGCTGAAGCGAGGCGCATGCCTGCTCGAGCTTAGGGCCATGAGATCGAGGCCGAAGGACCTTTGTGGTCAATCTGATTCGGTATACTTCCCACATGGATCTCGAAGTCGTAGCTCTTTCTGCCCTGGTGTCACTGGTGACCGCGGTGATCGCAGGGTGGTCTGCGTCGCGATTCGCCACGCGAGAGTATCGTCACCGGCAAATGTACTCCAAGAAATTGGAAGTTTATGCGGCGGTGATGAGTTGGAGTGACAAATTTCTTGTGGCTCTGAATGCCTCGAATGAGATCGAATTGGACGCTTACGGTCGAGGGTTGGATGCTTCCGCCAGGCGCGAATTGCTCGAGGCGCAGCTGGAGGAATTGCAGGGGCATATGGAGGAGATGCATGATGCGATGCTGCATATCCAAACTGTGGCGGCGCCAGGATGCCTCCGGCGTTTGATGGCCGCGTATAAGGAGATGATCGATGCCGCGATGGCGGTCGATGCGAGCGATCCGCGAACAATTGCCGAGGGTACCGAAGAGGGGGTGGCGGCGAAGCGAACGCAATTGAAATTTAGGCAAGTGATTCTAGCGGAAGCGAGACGGGATATTTATGGATCTACGTTTGATCGATTTGTTCCGGGGGTGCTAGTGCGCTTTCTTGACAGGAGGGTGGTCAGGGCTGATGAGCGTGCTAGGCGGTGGGGTGCGGATACGCCGTATTAGGATGCTACGGGAAATTGCCCTTCAGTGGAGGGGGGTGAGGGATGGGTCCAGTGGATCCCCTCTAACGGATCTTAGGCGGGTCTGCTCCCGAAGATTGTTTCGAAGTTGCGCGAATGCCAGTCGCCCGTCAGATTTTAGCGCTGGCTAGCGAAGCCAAGTCAAGAATTTCCACATCCGCCCCGGATGCGGTCCCACCACACCCGATCACGAAGGCCCCAAGCGCGTGCCCGGCGGCGACGCCGGAGGGGGAGTCCTCGAGGACCACGACCTGGCCGGGCTCCACCTGTCCGGCATCGACCCCGAGCAGCTCGAGCCCGCGGCGGAAGCCCTCGGGGTCGGGCTTGCCCTGGCGCACGTCCTCGATCGTCACCACGACGGGGATCTCATGGGAGAGCTGGAGGTCGGCGAGGACGGGCTCGATCATGCGGCGCAGAGTGCCGGTGACGATGGCGAGCGGGATGCCGCGTGCGTGCAGGGCGCGCACCACCTCGAGGTGCGCGGCCGGGACGCGGGGGCGTTCCCGGCACGCCTCCACGTAGGCGGCGGCGACCTCGTCGAGGAGTGCGTCGGTCGTGACCGCCTCGGCACGACTCACCAGGAGCGCCGCGGCGATGTCCTCCTCGCTGCGGCCCAGCAGCGTCGCGTACTCGCCGGGGGCGGGCGGGGCGAGGTCGAGGGCGGCGAGGGCGCGGGCGTAGCAGTCCTCGAGGAGGTCCTCGTCCAGGGACAGGGTGCCGTTGAAATCCAGCAGCACGGCTGTCGCGGCGAGGAGCTTCTCGGCAGCGAGGGTGCAGGGGTCACCATTCATGGTCGAGGTTCCTTGTGGGGCCGACGGACGGGGTGTCGTGCAGGGCGCCGACCTCATGGCCGGCCTCCCAGCGGGCCTCGGTGACGCCGAGCAGCTCGAGCAGCAGCGGAGTGACGTCCTCGCTGCGCAGCGGTCCGCGGCCCGTGACGACGCGGCGCACTCGCTCCCTGCCCGCCTCGGAGCCGACGTGGTGCAGCAG